>NZ_FOKQ01000050.1 GCF_900112155.1 Hominimerdicola alba
TGTCCGCACCGTCTGCACGACAGTGCTCTATATGGTATCCTCTGTACTGTTTATAAGAGGCATCAAGCTTCTGGGTAAGGCAGACACAGCACGTAAGGGTAATCTGATGTCTTCCGTAGGTATGCTCATCGCAGTAGTAACCGTGCTTTTCGAGAAGCAGGTAACAGACACAGTAACAAACGGACTCATGAGCAACGCCTATATATGGGCAGTTGCAGCAATAGCTCTCGGAAGCATCATCGGTGCTATCTGGGCTAAGAAAGTTGAAATGACAGGTATGCCTCAGCTGGTTGCTCTGTTCAACGGCTTCGGCGGTCTTTCAAGCTTACTGGTGGCACTGACACAGTACATGACAGACGAAAACATCAATACATTCTCAGCTATCGCACTTGGTCTTACAGTAGCCATCGGTGCAATCGCATTCACAGGCTCGGTAGTTGCATGGGGCAAGCTGAGCGGCAAGATGTTCAAGAAGAACGTGACTATCCCTGCCAAGAACGCTATAAACGGTCTTCTGGCTGTTGTGGGACTTGTAGGCGTTGCAATCTACGCTCTGAGCATCGCAGGTGCAGTTGATGCAAGTGTAGGTACCATCGGTATCATCATCGTAACAGCTGCTTACCTGATACTGGGCTTCACAATGGTAGTTGCCATCGGCGGCGGCGATATGCCCGTTATCATCTCTCTGCTGAACGCTTTCTCGGGACTTGCAGCTGCATTTGCAGGTCTTTCAATCAGCAACAGCGTGCTGGTAGTATCCGGCTGTCTGGTAGGTACTTCGGGACTTATCCTGACACTCATCATGTGCAAGGCTATGAACAGAACTCTGTACGCACTGCTGTTCAGCAGCTTCGGTGCAACAAAGAAGGGCGCTGCTGGCGAGCAGAAAGAACCCAAGTCCATGTCTGTTGAGGATGCATATCTTATCCTCGAAGCAGCAAGCAGCGTAGTATTCATCCCCGGTTACGGTATGGCTGTTGCTCAGGCACAGCACGCTGTTAAGGAACTTTGCGACAAGCTTGAAGCTAACGGCGCAGAAGTAAACTTCGCTATCCACCCCGTTGCAGGACGTATGCCCGGTCACATGAACGTACTTCTGGCTGAAGCAAACGTACCTTACGAGCAGCTGAAGACTGCTGACGAGATGAATCCCCAGATGTCAAACACAGACGTTGCCATCGTTATAGGCGCAAACGACGTTGTTAACCCCTCCGCTATAAACGACGAGAGCTCTCCTCTTTACGGAATGCCCATCATCAACGCATTCGAGGCAAGAACTGTTTTCGTTCTCAAGCGTGGTAAGGGTACAGGCTTCTCTGGCGTTGAGAACCCCCTGTTCACCAACGACAACACCGTTATGATCTACGGCGATGCTAAGAATACTGTGGCTCAGCTGGTTAGTGAGTTTGAGGAATAAAATTCAATAGTACATTTCAGAGGACAGTTCGCTGTCCTCTTTTTTTGTGTCTGTGAATAATTCAGAAAAATCGTGGGATACTTCTGATATGAGAGAGGTGTTCCGAAATATGAGCGAACCGTACTTCAATAATATAAAAACCGAGCTGCTCCGCGCAGACCTTAAAACCAACCTGAAAATAACTCGTTCAGCCCTGGGCGATACAGCCGACCTTAACATTATTAACATAACCATCGGTAATACCGAATGCGCCATACTCTCCATCGAAGGCATGGCATCTTCACAGCTTCTGGCGGAACTTGTTTTTGAACCGCTCACCAGCTACGCAGAAAAAGAGCCCACTGCAAACCAGATAATTGAAATGCTTGAAAAGCACAGTCTTATGTCCACCGACAGACAGCTTGTCACCGATTTCGGCACACTAATTGAACTGCTGTTTTCGGGATTTGCCGCTATACTTCTCGATAGTATCCCACGCGCAATTTGTCTTGGTATACAAGGCTTTGAGAAACGCACCGTGTCTATTCCCGAAGCCGAGCAGACCATCAGCGGAGCACGTGACAGCTTCACCGAGACACTTCGCACCAATATGTCCCTGGTCCGCCGAAGGCTGAAAACTCCCGCTTTGCAGTTTGAGCTTTGCAAAGTCGGAAAGCTTTCCGTGACGGATATCTGCATTGCCCATATCGAAGGCAGAGCCAGCACTGAGACCATCAATAAGATAATGCAAAAATTGCAGTCCATTGAATTGGACACTGTCCTCAATGCAGGATATCTCATGCCTTTTCTTGACGAGACTTACAACCGTTCGATTTTCTCTGCATTAACAGTAACCGAGCGCCCGGATAACGCTTGCGCCGCACTTAACGAGGGTAAAATTTTGGTCATCATTGACGGCTCCCCGGGTTGTATACTACTGCCCACCGTCTTCGCAGACAACTTCCGAACAATGGACGATTACTGCGAAAAGCCGTTTTATGCGGCGTTTTCGCGCTGGATAAAATACGCATCGTTCCTGCTGGCGGTACTTCTGCCGGGTCTTTACACGGCGCTGGTCATGTTCCACCCCGAGGTATTTCCGCTGAAATTACTGCTGAATCTCGCAGCCGCCGAGGTTGCAACGCCCTACCCGCCTGTTGTTGAAATGCTTCTGCTGATGGTGCTTTTCGAGATAATGCGCGAGGCAGGTGTACGCCTGCCGCGGTCAGTTGGCGGGGCGGTGTCCATAGTCGGCGGACTGATAATCGGCGATGCGGCAGTAAAAAGCGGCATGGTCTCTCAGCCCCTGCTGATAGTTGTTGGCATGACCGCCACCGCATCTTTCGTACTGCCGTCACTGTATCCCGCAATAACGGTTCTTCGGCTGATTTTCATTATCGCAGGCGGTTTTGGCGGACTTTACGGTATCGCGGTAGCTTCAGCGCTGCTCATTTTCAACATTGCCGCCGTGGATCAGTACGGCACAGCATTTACCTCTCCGCTGCTGCCACTTCGCCCTCACGGCCTCAAAGATATTTTCTCCCGAGCAGGATTTCGTGAGCTGGCAAAACGTCACACCACCGTCACCGACGATTAAACTGATGTACAATTATACGGACTTATCATTCATCGGAATCCTGTACAATGGAACGGACAATTTATGACTAAACAAAAGATATCTCCAGCCGCACTGATATGCCTGCTGCTGTGCGCAAGGTGCTTCACAACCATGACCCTCTTCCCTGTCGGCATAACAGGCGGGCTAACCTATATGACAGGAGCCCTGATCTCCACGGTATTGCAGGCCTTCCTGCTGATACCCGCCGCAAAGCTTGCCGCCCGAACCCGAAAAGATCCCTGCACACTGACTTTCAACCAAAGTAAAAACTTCGGCAAAGCGGTGACACTTACTTTCCTGCTATACTTTATATATGAAGCCTTCCGCGACATCGGCGACCTCGCCTATTTCACCGATTACTTTTTCGCCGTTAACATGACAAGGGTCATGACTGTACTTTGCATTGTTCTTGCGGCGGTTTATGGGGCTCGGCTGAGCATCTCAGTCCTCGGCAGAACTGCCCGCATCACTTTTGCGGGAGTCATCATCATGCTGGCGATAATTGCCGCAGGCGCCGCCGATGACATGGAGATCACACGTTTTGATTACGCAGTTAACAACCTCCCAGCCGAGATCGCAAAGGCTGCATACGCCGAATTCTCTCGTTGTGAATGCCTTGCGCTGTTCTGCTTTCTAACTTCTGAAATCGATGGCGACCCGGAAAAGACAGCGAAGCGCTATCTCATCTCAAAAGGCACTATCATCACGATAATCGCCGCAATGGTGACATCCGTCCTCGGAACTTTCGCTTTTGCCGAAAAACTGCCCGTGTTCACCCTTGCCGCCGCATCGGAGAACCTTATAACCGAGCGCAGTGACGCAGTTTTTCTGCTGATCTGGGTGATGACAGGTATCGTCAAGCTGACTACACTTCTTTACTGTTCTGCTCGCTGTCTGCGGCTTCTGCGTCCCGCAACATCCCATATCGGGAGCGTACTTTTCGCAGGACTTCTCCCCACTGCCGCCGCACTTCCCCTGCTTCTCGGCTACGGCTGGGAAAAAGTCATCTACTCCCCTCGACCTGTCGCCCCGATAATCGTTCTGGCGCTGTTAATTCCCGCATTTCTTCTGATAGTTCATCAAAAACCAGCCACGGAAAGTGAGGTCTGAAATGAATAGAACACTTCGCTCCGACCGCGCATTTTATCTGCTAATTACCTCCGTACTGTGCTGTATCATACTGGCGGCAGGCGGAAGAAGCATCAGCATCGACAGGCGCGGGATAGTCCACGCCATGGGCATAGATCCCTGTGAAAAAGGTTACCGCGTATCTTTGCAGATATTCCAGCCCGCAGGTTCAGGCTCGGATACCGCGGTAGATGTCACAGGCGCGAATGTCGCAGTCGCCGTCAGCGAAGGCAAGACCGTCAGCGAAGCCCTTTCAGCAGCAGGAAGTTCAGCAGGAAAAGAGTTGTTTTTCGGACACTTACAGCTGATATGTCTTGGCAGTGATATCCCTCTTGATGACCCGACCGAGCTTTTCGCTTTTGCTCTCGGCAGTAAAAACATCAGTCCCTCGGCCGATATCTGCATGGCACAGGGCAAGGCTGAAGACCTCATGCAGCTTAAACTCACCGAGGACGAAACTTCGGCTGAAGCACTTTCGAGCCTTATCACAACCTCAGCCGAATACTCCCGCACCCTCAGCTGTGACCTGAAATCTCTGCTTTCGGAGGAGGGCAATGCCGCCATGCCTGTGCTTGAAGTCATAAGCGAGGGCGACACAGACAGCAGTTCGGCAGACAGTCCATCTATATCGCAAAGCGTAAGGGTAGAAGGAACAGCCGTCATCACGCGTGAGGGCAAAATTCTTCTCACAGAGAACGCATCCCTCTCAGCGGCACTTCTTTCAGGCAAAGCGAACAAAGGAAGTATAGTAACTATCCTGGATGGCGAAAGCGTGACCTCAGAGCTTGATAACTGCCACCGACACCGCACCATAACCATCAAAAACGGAAGGCTGATACTTCGCACAAATATCACCATATCCTCCCGCCCCGACCACGAGCTTGACCCGGAGCAAAGCAAAAAGCTCAGCGACGTTACCGCTTCTGCACTCGAGTCGGACTGCACAGCCCTGCAATCCGAAATGTTCCAAAGGGGCGCAGATATCTTCGGCACATCACAGCTTATAAAACAGCACTTCCCCAAACTGTGGCTGAAATACCGCGATGCCCCAGAAAAACTGCTTTCTGCGGTAGAAGCCCATGTGAATATCACGGTAAAAGTCGTGTGATGTCAGAAAATGTCAGTTCATGTTTTTTGAAATTATTCCCCATTCTATCACACAGATTTCACATCACAAGGTTATTATATTAACATCAACAGAGAATGCTTCATATTTTTTCTTCATATATTTTTTCTAAACTTCCTTAAAAAACGGCACCCCGCGCAACAGTGTGCGGGGTGCCGTTTTTACGTTGTAAATCAAGCATTCGAAAATTTTGACCGAGCAGTATTTCGCTGATTTTCTATAATGATTTTAGCTTAAACGATTTCAGAATATTCGCATTCTTTATAATTTACTGTTTTAACGATTTTAACCCCAGCGTACAGCTTCACCATATTATGTAATTTAATGTTAACAAAACTTCAAAAATCACTTCTCAAATACCCTGTTAAGACCATAATTATCTTTCAAAAATGCTTTTTTCATCATCGGGTGACACTTTTTTCACTCAGCCATCACATTAAGTGCTAAAATGAAAGATATGTGATAAATACTTCCATATTCTTTCAAGCTATTTTCATTCCGGTTTAAATTAGTTTTTAAGTTAGGGAAATATACTTTAAGCATAGAAAACAAACAGCGGCACAGACCGCCAGACGATAAATCAAATCAAAAAGGAGTATGTCTTATGGATAACATGGAAAACAACATCAATAACATTAATAATACACCCGCACAGAGCGAGAACCTCTACAGACCTGCTGAGTATTCAGCACCCGCTGCTTCGGCTCCCCGCACTAAGAACAGCAAGCTTCGTATTGCGGCACTGGCAGTAAGTTTCAGCCTGCTGGGCGGCGCACTTGGCACAGGCGGAACTTTTGCAGCTCTCAAGTATCTCAATGCTGGTTCATCTGCTGCTCAGACAAAGGCAGACGCAACAGATACCAAGGCTGAATCCTCTACAGAGAGCAACACCGAAACAGGCAAGGCAGTCATCAAGACCGCTGAATCAGGTGAAAAGGCAGTTGCAATGCAGACAGTAAAGACCGACGGCACTCAGCTGACCGCTTCCGAGGTCTATAAGAACAATGTAAACTCCACCGTAGGTATCACCACTGAGATAAGCAGCACAAACTACTTCGGCTATACCACCACAGCAGCTGCTAGCGGTTCGGGCTTCATCATCACCGATGACGGTTACATAGTTACCAACTATCACGTAATCGACGGTGCTAACAAGGTAAAGGTAACCACCTACGATAATACTTCCTACGATGCTGAGATCGTCGGCAGCGACGAGAGCAACGATATCGCCGTTCTGAAGATCGATGCAAAGGGTCTTGAAGCAGTTACCCTGGGCGATTCCGAAGCACTCAGCGTAGGCGATAACGTAGTAGCTATCGGCAACCCTCTTGGTGAGCTCACATTCACCCTGACATCAGGCGTTGTAAGCGCTATGGACAGACAGATCACAACTTCAAATTCTGTTATGATGAACCTCATCCAGACCGACTGCGCTATAAACTCCGGCAACTCGGGCGGAGCACTGTTCAATATGTACGGCGAAGTTATAGGCGTTACAAACGCTAAGTATTCCAGCAATTCCAGCACCGAGGCTTCCATAGATAATATCGGTTTCGCTATACCCATCAACACTGTTAAGGATATCGTTACCAGCATCATCGAGAACGGCTATGTTGTTAAGCCTTACATCGGTGTATCTGTTGAAACTGTAAGCAGCGATATGCAGTCCTACGGTATCCCCGAGGGTGCAGTTGTAAGACAGGTAAATGATGACTCCCCCGCAAAGGAAGCAGGTCTCGAGGTCAACGATATCGTCACCAAGATCAACGGCAAGGAGATCACATCTTCCAACGACATGGTAGCAGCTATCAGAAAGTGCAAAAAGGGCGATACCATCACCGTTACAGTTTACAGACAGGGCGAGACCAAGGAGTTCAGCATAGTTGTTGACGAGACCAAGCCCGAAGAGAAGACCGCGGACGATCAGGAACAGCAGCAGGAACAGCAGCAGAACAACCAGGGCCGCGGCAACTATCAGTATGGCTACGGCGACGAGTTCGAGGGCATGGATCCCTTTGAGTTCTTCGGCATGAGATAATTCGTAAGATAAAAAGCTCTTCATTGAAAATATGTGTAAATAACTTCTAAAAAACCTTCACCATAAGCAGCCGTGCTTCCTCCCCCTTTTAGCGCGGCTGTTTCTTTGTCTGACAGACTGCGTACTTTATTGAAGGAAACAATAAAACGCCGATAAAATGCAATTGTATATCATATCACCACCGATAAGCTTCTGAAACAGAAATCGGAAGTCCTATAAACCTATATATACAGCCTGTTTAAATATTTTTGCGAAAATTTTGTGAAAACACTTGCTTTTTTTGGAGAAGTGTGCTATAATATCTAAGTACTCCGACGAGGAAGATAATTCTATCGGCGGCAAAGACTGGAAACAGATATCCGGACGTTGATTCGATCCGAGATATGGGTGTGCGGGTCCTGTACAATGAAACGCTGTGAACCATGTCAGGCGGGGAACCGAGCAGCATTAAGCGGTTTGTTTCGTGTGTTACAGTTTCGCCTGCACGCCTATATGTCGGATCGATTTTTATTAAGGGAGTGAGAATGTGTATCAGGCTTTATACAGAAAATGGCGTCCAAGAACATTTGATGACGTTGTATCTCAGCCTCATATCACAACCACACTCAAAAACCAGATAATCTCAGGCAAAACAGCCCATGCTTACCTTTTCACAGGTTCACGCGGCACAGGTAAGACTACCTGCGCCAGAATATTTGCGAAGGCTGTAAACTGCGAAAACGGCAAGGACGGTATGCCCTGCTGTGAATGTGAGATATGCAAAGCCGCAGATAACGGCTCCCTCGGGGATATCATCGAGATAGATGCAGCATCAAATGCCAGCGTCAACGATATAAGAGAACTGCGCGAAGGCGTTATGTTCACCCCCGAGATGTGCAAATATAAAGTGTATATCATCGACGAGGTGCATATGCTTTCGGTGGGCGCGTTCAACGCTCTGCTGAAAACTATGGAAGAACCGCCTCCTCATGTTAAATTCATACTGGCGACCACCGAGATACAGAAAGTCCCCGCGACCATCGTTTCAAGGTGTCAGCACTTTGATTTCAACCGCATAAAGACCGAGGATATCGTGGCAAGGCTGACGTATATCGCAGTTCAGGAGGGTTTCACTCTCCACGAGGACGCAGCTGAGCTTATCGCAAGGCTTTCCGACGGCGGCATGAGAGACGCGCTTTCGCTTCTCGACCAGTGCGTGGCTTTCTCGGATGATATCACACTGGATACAGTATCCAGTGCTTCAGGTATCGCGGGCAGGGATTACCTTTTCGATATACTTGAAAGCATTGCCGACAAAGACGCGGCAGGGGCGCTCAAAAGGATAAATGAGCTGCACTCCATGTCAAAAGACCTTAAAGTGCTGGCAGGCGAACTTCTTGAACAGATGAGGAACGTCATGCTGGCTGCTACCATAGATAACGGCAGGGAGCTTATCACCTGTCTACCCGATGAACTAACACGCATCGAGGATATTGCAAAGAAAATGTCCCTTAATGATATACTGGGCTGCATTTCTCTTTTACAGGAAAGCTCGGATAAACTGGCTAAAAGCACCTCCAAGAGGATAGAACTGGAGATGTGCATTATAAGGCTGTGCACCTCAGGATTCGGCAAAAATGCCCCCGCAGCTGTATCTCAGTCGGCAATGCCCGACGGTGAACTGCTAAAGCGCCTTACAAGGCTCGAAGATGCAGTACGCAGCGGTACTGTGGCAGATATCCCGAAACAGGAAGTCGAAGCTCCGCCAAAACCCGAGCCCGATCCCGATTTCAAAAAGATGGATCCCTCACAGATACAGCCCATAAATAACTGGGATGGCATAGTTGATGAGATAAGCCGCAGAAATCCTGCAATAAGCGGATTTTTAAGAAAATCAAAAGCTTTTCTCGGCGGAAGCACGGTGTTCATCATCGTGGATAATGACTTTTTCTTCCAGCAGTTCAAAAAGCTAAACGCACATTCACTTATACAGGAAGTGCTAAAGGAAAATTTCGGACAGACCTTCAATATCAAAGCAAAGTCAGCTAAAAACGTTTCGCCCGAAGATAAGGAAAACCCGATCAACAGGCTGCTTGAAAAGGCTAAAAAGCTTGATATCGAAGTCGATATAAAAAAATCAAATTGAATTAAGGAGTTATTGACAATGAAAGCAAGAGTTCCCAACGGAATGGGCAAAGGTCCTTCCAACAATATGAATCAGATGTTAAAGCAGGCACAGAAGATGCAGGATCAGATCACTGCTCTTCAGGCAGACCTTGAACAGAGAGAATTCAAGGGCACTGCAGGCGGCGGAGTTGTTGAAGTTACTATCAACGGCAAGAGAAACGTACTCGATCTGAAGATCGCTCCCGAGATAGTTAATCCCGAGGAGATCGAGGATCTGCAGGATATGGTAAAGGCTGCATTCAATGCTGCTGTTGACAATCTGGACGAGATCAGCGATGCTGAGATGCAGAAGCTGACAGGCGGCGTATCCTTCCCCGGCCTGTTCTAAGAAATGGCTGAAACAAACGCACTGCCTCTCGTACTGCTTACCGAGCAGTTCGCAAAGCTGCCCGGCATAGGTATGAAATCCGCCCAGAGATTAGCTTATCACGTTATGCGTATGAGCGATAAGGACGCAGAGGCTTTCGCCAACGCGGTACTTAATGTACATAAAAATGTACATCTCTGCAAGGAATGTCAGAACTATACTGACAGACACCTTTGCCCCATCTGCGACGATGACAGACGCGACCACGGCGTGATATGTGTGGTGGAAAGTCCACAGGATATCACTGCTATCGAGCGCACGGGAGAGTATAAGGGCGTATATCATGTGCTGCATGGTCTGATATCCCCCATAAACGGAGTATCACCCGATGACCTCAAAATAAAGGAGTTGCTTGCAAGGATAAATTCAGGCATCGCCGATGAAGTCATCATGGCGACCAACCCCACAGTTGAGGGCGATGCAACAGCCTTTTATATCTCAAAACTGCTGAAACCCCTCGGGGTAAAAGTCACAAGACTTGCCTTCGGACTGCCCATAGGCGGTCAGCTGGAGTATGCAGATGAGATAACGCTGTTTAAAGCTCTCGAAAACCGCAGCGAGATATAAAACAAAACACAAAGCATCTTCACTTTTTAGCGAAGATGCTTTTTTATTGTATAAAATTCAAAACGACCTCTCATGTATTACAGCTATCCGACGAACTGTCATCAGCGTAAAATATGCTGTGTATGAAAAACGACAACACCAGTTCGATCACAGCTAATACATAGATCAGGCAACCTAAATAAAATAAGCCAAAACCATCCCAGCCGCCTACAAATTCACTTATCAATATCGTCAGCGTTCCCGCAAGCACAAGACCGTAATATATCACCGAATTGATCTTATAGAACTTTCTGCTTTCTGCGTATTCCGCTGCAACCTTATCCTTCCAAAGTCCGCTCATCGTAAATATAAAAGCAAATGACGCGATAAATACTTTCACCAAGAAATCATAATCGAGTTGGTCTAGTCCACTATCCCTAAATATGTGTCCGATCGACCATACAGCAGCTGAAATGAACACTACCGATTTCAGAAAAGTAAGCACAGTCAGTAAAAGACTTCTGATAAATTTCATATTGATGCCCCCTTGAGCCTTTTATTGTCTTGTAAATAATATCACATATTCCCCCACAAGTCAATGAAAGCAAGGTATTTCTTTCCTGAAAGCCAAGTGATAAACTCTCTCACAAAAACAAAACCCTCCGCCGCTGAAATACCGCCAGCGACAAAGGGTGCGATTCATTTTATAAGTTTATAGTAAACAAGCGCCGTAAGTGCCGCCTCGGCAAAAAGTATAATCGGCAGACCCACCGAAAACTTCGGCTTTTTCGTCTTGTGATGAAATACCATCATACCCGTCAGACCGCCCAATATGCCGAATACCGCGGCGATGATAAGGGTCTTTTCGGGGATACGCCATTTATCATGCTTTGCTTTCAGCTTGTCGATGCCGTAAAGCAGAAACACAGCCAGATTCACCGCGCCGTAGATGCACAGAAGCACCATGCCTATCTTATCCATCATTCTTAGCCTTTCTTATCCGCAGTCCCCTGAAAAACTCCGTAAGTGCCGCGGCACATTCTTCTTCCATCACGCCGCCGATACATTCGGGCTTGTGATTGTATGGCAGTGCAAACAGATCCACCACCGAGCCGCATGAGCCTGCTTTCTTGTCATACGCCCCGAATATCACCCGCTCCACACGGGAGTTTATCACAGCACCCGCACACATGGGACAGGGCTCAAGCGTAACATAAAGCTCGCAGTCGATGAGCCGCCAGCCGCCAAGCTTGCGGCTTGCTTCCTCAATAGCAACTATCTCCGCATGGGTCAGGGGTGAACGTCCGTATTCCCGCCTGTTGAACCCTCTGCCGACTATCTCACCTGTGCTCTTTTTGATGACAACCGCCCCCACAGGCACTTCGTCCTCCTCAGCCGCAAGAGCCGCCAGCTCCAGCGCCTTGCGCATATACATCTCGTCCCGTGTCACTGACCTATCCTCATATTCACTATCGTGAGTATCAGCGCACATACGAACCACATAGCAACTGTATTCGACGAAAGCATGAGCTTTACCTTCTTTGTGAAAGTCAGCTCCGATTCACGTGTATCCGCATTGAAAGTCCAGTCATTGCGGTAGTTGAGCCTTGTATACGCCACCAGAGCACCAATGCATATCAGTATGCAAAGTGCTATGGCAAGTATGCGACCCAGCGAAGGATTGAGCATACCCACATACACAACCATATAATTAACCGTAGTAGTCACCGAGTGCATCAGTATCGCCGTAACGATAGAACCAGAGCGCACCGTGAATACGCCTATGACCATGGAGCAGAGTATAGAAAATCCCATGTAGCTCAGGTCGTAGAAACACAGCCCGCAGGCGATGCTTGCCACAGCCACCGCAAAGGAATCTCCGAACTGGCGGAAGCTCTGCAAAACGAGCCCCCTGAAAAGCATCTCGCACAGCACAGGCATTATTACGCAGTTATAGACCGCTGATATTATCTGTACAATCGGCTCGCTGCTGTCAAACATATATATGTATACGCTGTCCACATTTACAACGCTGAGTATCATCGAAAGCAAGGTGCTTGCAAGTCTGCCCATAACGATTATCATGAGCATTATCATTATCGCCGTTACCCTGAATTCCGCCGTGTTATTTTTTTTGCCCGAAGGCAGCGCCACCTTTCGCGGAAGCTTTGAGCGCATCTGGTATATTATTATCGCAGTTACGTATTTAAGTGTGCTGATGCAGGTAAAAAGTATGCAGGGTAATGTCTCAGAATTTCCGATGGTGTATCTTTTTGAAAAATATACCACACCACAGGGACCGCCATTCATATACACAGCAAGCAGATAATTCACTACATCGAACATCAGCATGACCAGCATCACTGCACCCAGCAGCCTCAGACAATTATGAAGTGTCTGGCTCTCAGCAGTATCAGCACCGTGTTTTATGAAGCCTCTGCCCGCAATATAGGAATGCTCACGCGAATCATGTACATAGTTGAAGGAATACTGATTTGATTCATCTGTACGCCATTTGAAATAAGCGTCTTCATACTCCTCATTCTGATTTCTGTAAGTACGTTCTTTAGCAACGTTGCGGACAAAACTTTTATCCTTCTTGCCTGCCATCTGCTCACCCCCCGTGAGATAATCAACACTTATGATATTATAACATAATCTATCCCAAAAGTAAAGTATAAATAAACAAATTTTACAATTCCATATTAAAATAATTGGTTCTTGATCCTCACTCCGCAGCATATAATAATATAGTACAGCATACCATTCCCCGATAGGAGGCAGATAATATGAGATCCGACCTGCAATGCGCCATCGTGCTGACCATATGCATGGCACTGATACCCTGTCTGGTCTTCACAGGAGTAAAAGGTAGAGATACCGCCGAAATGACAGTAGGTGTATACATGACAGCCGAAGACAAGGTCGAAGAATACTCCCTTGAAGACTACATCGTAGGCGCTGTCCTCTCCCAGATGCCAGCTGATTTTAGTGAAGAAGCGTTAAAAGCTCAGGCAGTCCTTGCCAGAACATACATATACCGCCGCAGTATGACCGAAGAGGACTCCCCTACCAAATCGCTCCACGGCGCACTTATCAGCGATGACGAACACACCTACCAGAGCTTTTTCACCCCCGACGAAGCCAGAAAATTCTACGGTGAAAACTACAAAAAAGCCCGCAGTCGTGTGCTGAAAGCCGTCCGCGCTGCACCCTGGATACTGACTTATCAAGGCGAGCCCATAACCCCCGCCTACCATTCAGCATCATCGGGTATGACTGAGAGCGCCCTATGCGCATGGGGACAGGATATCCCCTATCTGCAGCCCGCAGATAGCATCAGTGATACCGAATTAAAGGGCATCGAAAGCACTGTGACCCTGACCCTTGATGATATGTGTGATATATCCAACGAAAGCTTCGGCATCACACTAACAGGCTCTCCCGAAAGCTGGCTGACCACCGAGCGAAACAAGCGCGATTACGTGACCTCGGTTACTCTCGGGGGCACAGCGGTGAATGTTCAGCAATTTGTCAGCGCTTTCGGCATAGCCTCACCATGCTTCACATATGAAACAAGCGGAGATACTTTCGTATTCACCGCAAAAGGCTTCGGACATATGGTGGGCATGAGCCAGTACGGCGCAAATTCGATGGCAGAAAATGGCAGTTCCTGTGAAGAAATACTCGCCCACTACTTCAAAAACTGCACCCTGAAAGATGAATAGACCACCACGGAAAAAGTTTCACCAACTATTCACAATGTAAGCAAAATGTAACTTTTTCCGATGTTTCAAAGCCCGTAAAAATCCGATTTTACGTGTGTTCAGAAATATTTAACTTGACAAAACAGCCGGAAATGAGTATAATTATGGTTAATGATTACGTTATGGTTACAAATTTTCACGACAGTTGAAAGGATAGACCGAAAAATGATCACCAACAAATATACAGTCAAGAAAGCAATCGCCTTCTGCCTTGCACTTACTATTGCAGCAGGCGTTTTCGGCGGAGCAGGCAAAAGGGATACTGCCATCAGCACAGCAGCAGCTCCCCAGCAGGAGCAGGATCAGTATGAAGCTGAGCTGGAATTGCTGAAAGCCGAACAGGAAGCTCTTGACAAGAAGATAGCGGAAGCCGATGCTGAGTTTGAAAAGCAGAAGGGCGATCTCGAAGCCCTGAAAGCAAGGTATACCGCAGTTAAAGCAAAGATAGACAACGTTGAGGAGCAGCTCACAAAGAACGAGGACGCTATGGTCGAGCTGGACACCCGCCTGAGAAAAGCCAGAAACGACCTGGAAAACAAGAACAAAGAGATCGAAGTTCTAAAGGACGAGTTCATGAAAAGACTGAAGTCCATGTATGTGGCAGGCGGAATAAGTTCATACGAGAACGTACTGGTAAATTCCACCGATTTCTTTGATGTGCTGATGCGCTTTGAACTTGTAAAGCGCGTTGCAGCCCACGATGATGAAGCGCTGGATACTCTTATGGAGAAAAAACGTGAGATCGAAGCCGTTAAGGCTGAGATCGAGGAAAGCTCCGAAAAGCTGAAAAAACAAACGGCTGAGTATTCCGATATGATGGAAGAGCTCAAAACCGAGAAAAAGTCGCTGAAGAAACTCATCGACAGCGCTGACGGCAAACTGGATACCATGGCTCTCGATAAGGCAGCTCTTGAACTCCGCTCAGCAGAACTGACCGAAGCAAGAAAGACTGCCACAACTACCACCACCACGGCTCCCAAGACTACCACAGAGGATAAGGACGATGAGACTTCAAAGAGCGAAGCTTCGTCCACCAAGCAGACAACTGCACCCTCTGAGGACGAGCCCGAGGATACACCCACCGAGACAACCAAGAAGAAAACGACCACAACGTTAAATCAGGAAGAACCCGAACCTGAGACAGATCCCGTTACCGAGCCTCAGCCCGAACCGGAGCCAGATCCTGAACCTCAGCCGGAACCTGAGCCCGAGCCCGAACCCGAGCCCGAACCTCAGCCGGTAGATGATTCACGCCAGAGCAAAATAAACACCGTAATGGAATACGCACGCAGCAACGTCGGCGGAGCCTATGTATGGGGCGGATCGAGCTTCCGCGCCAACGACTGCTCAGGACTTGTAATGCTCAGCTATGCCCAGATAGGCGTAAATCTGCCCCACCTTGCATCATCCCAGGCGGGCTATGGCACAGCAGTCAGCTACGGCGAGCTTCAGGAAGGCGACCTTGTTTTCTTCGGCTACGGCGGAATAGGCAGTATATACCACGTAGCTATATACAACGGCAACGGAAGGATAGTCCACGCTGCAAACAGCAATGACGGCATTATATTCTCCGACCTTGCAAGCTTCTCTATCTACAATCCGATAGTATGCATGCGCAGGATTATATGATACCCATAAAAGACATAACGTAAAAACAGCCCCGAAGCATTTAACAAGCTTCGGGGCTTTGTATATCGCAAACCTAAGAAAACTGCCAAAAGAGAAATTTGGCAGTTTTCGCGACCAATTATTCCTCTTCCGCCTTACTCAGCTGATTAGTACGATAAGTCAGCGTCAGCAGGCTGTCTCCCAGATGCACGTTCTCGACCTCGATACCCTTGTGGTCAATGGTGAGATCGTAATGCGAAAAATTCCAGAATGACTTTATACCCAGCTCGACAAGCTTGTCCGCTATCGCCTGTGTATTTGCCTTTGGTATACAAAGCACCGCGATAACAGGGTGCTCCTCTTTGCAGAATTCCTCTATCTCATCGGTGTGACGTATTGCGATACTGCCCACAGTCTCACCAGTAAGCCTTGGGTTAGCGTCAAAAATTCCCGCCAGCCTGCATCCTCTAGTGCCGAAATTTATGTGCATGGCTATGGCCTTGCCCAGATTTCCCGCACCGATCAGAATGGTAGGAAACTCCTTATCCACACCGAGGATATGACCTATCTCGTCCCTGAGTGAAGCCACGTGGTAGCCGTATCCCTGCTGACCGAATCCGCCGAAACAGTTGAGATCCTGCCTTATCTGCGAAGCCGTAAGATTCATCCTCTCCGAAAGCTCCCTCGAAGAGATCCTCTCGACGCCCTGCTTTTCAAGCTCGCCCAGAAATCTGTAATATCTCGGCAGACGCTTTATCACCGATGTTGATATATTACCATTTTTAGCCATCTTCTAAGCCCTCCCGAGTTATCTCGTGCTTATCTATAAACTTTGTTAAGCTGAAATTAATTGTGTTGACATAAGTTGCCTTTGTCAAATAAATAACGATAATATTATATACCCAAATCCCGCATTTGTCAAGTGCAAAAGCCCTACATTCATGGAAATCAACTTATAATCTTTTTGATATCCGGCGGTATCAGAATAATGATGTTCATGAACGGCAGCCGTTCACTCGTCTGTAACCCGAGCACCCTGATCAATACCGTGCTTTTTTCTGAGTTCTTCCGCAATCTCCGAAAGTTTCTGCAAACGGTGATTCGCTCCCGAACGTGATATGGGCGGGACCATCTCCGCCCCAAGCTGTTTCAAGTTGTAATCGGGGTTCTCCAGACGAAGCTCCGCCATTTCCTTTAACTGCTCAGGCAAAGCTGAAAGCCCGATCTTCTGGTCTATAAGCTCGATATCCGCCACCTGACGTTCCGCTGCACGCAATGTCTTGTCGATATTGGCGTTATCGCAGTTCATGGCACGGTTTATCTTATTGCGGACGTCCTTTTCCATCTTCACGTTCATAAGCTCGATAGAACACATGGTAGCCCCCATCAGGGTCAGCATATCTATTATGTTCTCCGATTCCTTTATGTACATCACCTGAGCGTCCTTGCGCTCAACGTGCTTGGGGATTATCTCATGACGTTCGATAAGCAGCAGACCAAGGTCGTTGCAAAGGTCGAGGGTAGGCATAACGAACTCCATGTGATACTTTTTGCTGGGGTCGTTTACCGAACCGCAGGCAAGGAATATACCCGCTGCAAGAAATGGGAAAAACTTGTCCTTTGGCAGATATTCCTCCGTCAGCCGTCTGCTTTCGTCCATGCCGAAATATTCCAGAAGATATATCCTCTGACCCTTGTCGGGTATGGTAAGACTGTACAGCGTAACTCCGCTGCGCCTTTCAGCCTCGCTGATTTCCACAGCACCCTCGTCTTTAAGTATCCTGCAAACGTTCCTGACAAAGAAATCCTTTACCAACGTATTCTCCGTCAGAAAAAGTATCTCCCTGTCACTGAGCTCATTACAGCAGCAAAGCAGCCCCATCAGACAGGCATCAGCCTTCTGTGAGGTGTTTATCCTCTCGATTATCTCAGATTTTACTCTATATGAAAAAGACATTTCGTCCACTATCATCACTCCCGATGGTATTATAGCACATATCAGCGCAAAAGTAAAGCAGTATCAGCATCTTTACCTCTATCATGACAATCCTGTGTATTCTTAAAATATTCATAATAAATCAGATGGTTATTGACAAATAGCAAGGGTTAAGGTATAATTATCAGTGGTATGTATAGCCCGAAAAATGCTGTACAAAGAATAATCATTCGATTATAATATCATTAAGAGAGGTGACAAAATGAACAAAGAATTGTTCAAAAGAATGACAGGGCTGATATCCGCCCTTGCTATCACAGCATCGTCAGTGCTGCCATCCGCAGCCCAGGCGGTGGAAACAGCGGACAACGGCACCGAGTATAACGATATCATACACGTCATAGTCGAACTCTACGGCGACCCTATACTCGCTGCCGATACAGGCGATATGGGCTCGGATTATCTCGATACCACCGACGCACAGAGAAGATCACATCAGCTGGAGGATCTCAGAAAAAACGCTTTCAGCGAGATACTCTCCATTTATCCCGATGCAGAACTGGATTTCAACTACGATGCCGTATTCAACGGCTTTTCCTGTACTCTGCCAAGTGAGCTTCTCGATGAAGCTGAAGCCCTTCCCGCAATTAAGAATGTCTCGGTTTCTCACAAAAACCAGGCACCGGATCTTTATGAGAGCCTCGATTGTACAGGAGCATATTCTTTTTCTTCCAAAACAGGTCTTACAGGCAAAGGAAAGGTCATCGCCGTTATCGATACCGAACTCAAGACCACTCACGAAATGTTCGCCCCTCTTATGGACATATCATCGGTAAAGCTCACCAAGGCGGATATCGCTGACGCCGCCAAGAACCGTAACCTCAATTTCGATATCGACCCCGATTCCGCATACGTCAGCAGCAAGATACCCTATGCCATCTCACTGGTAAATACTAAAAACTGCTACAAAGTCGACAGCAACAAAGACAGTATGTACCACGGCACACACGTATGTGGCATCGCGGCAGGCAACAGGGTAAGTCCTTATATGGAACAATTTGAAGACTACAGGGATATGAGCGGCGTTGCACCCGATGCACAGCTGATATTCATGGCAGGCTTCACACAGTACCTCGATGAGCGCCCCACCATCAATGACAATGTTGCAGTTGCAGGCATCGAGGACGCTATAAAGCTCGGTGCAGATGTGGTAAGTCTCAGCTTCGGCGGAACATACTTTGACGACGAACAGATCGAGCTTTACAATACGGTACTCGAAAATGCCGATAATGCAGGCGTTGTGGTATGCGCCGCAGCGGGCAACTCAGGCTGGCCCTCACATACCACCGGGGATGTTGACAGAAGCACGCTCGATTCCCCGGGTCTAATGGATGATATGTTCACCGTCGCAGCAGCAAGCGTGATCTCCACCGAACTTAACATCATAAAGCTCGCAGACGGAACTAAGCTGCCCTGTTCTATATTGGCGCCGAAGCCTGTAAATAAAGATACCGAATACGAATTCGTATACTGCGGCACAGGCAGCGAGGAAGAACTCAAATCAGCAGGTGTCGAAGGCAAGATCGCCCTCGTAGATGAGTTTAACGATGATGACGATTTCACTGCCATCGCCGAGGCAGCAGACAAAGCAGGCGCCGCAGGTCTCATGTTCTGTTCCGATGATGAGTTCTACTATGTCGGCTGTTATGAAAGCGATGATTTCTTCACCATAGGTGTCAATATCGATGGTTCAAATCTCATCAAAGCGCAGGAAGATCACCGCCTGTTCTTCAGGACAAATACCTTTATGGATTACTTCCTTAAAGATATGGCATATTTCTCCTCCCACGGCGGTCTTGAAACACTTGAACTCAAACCAGATATCAGCACCCCCGGAGATAATATATACTCCGCTTCATACAGCGGATATACGTATATGGACGGCACCTCTATGGCAACTCCCTTTGCCGCAGGCTGTTCCGCACTGGCTGAGCAGTATATCGAAGAACAGGGCTGGGACGTTTCCGGCAGCGAAAAAGTCCGCCTTGTAAAAAATCTGCTGATGAACACCGCTGACCCTATACGTGAATCCGGCGTACCCTATTCTCCCAGGATACAGGGCGCAGGTCTTGTAAATCTGGAAGAACTGGCGAACTGCACCGTCACCATGACAAACAGCGGCAAAGCCTCGGTCTGCTTGGGTGATATGGTGGGAGATGAATTCAGCTTCGATGTCACCCTGCATAACTACGGCAGTTCCGACGTTGTTTTCAACAGCGCCGAGCTTGAAATGACACACGAGACCACAGAGGCCAGCGATCTGTGCAATGGAGACGCTATATCCGATATACCGGCAGCACTTGGTGCCGCAGCGTCATTCTCAGCCGATACCGTCACAGTTCCCGCAGGTGGCGAAGCTACCCTGACCGTCTCAGTTACCATTGATGCCGATGACGCAGCCGCTCTCAACAGTATTTTCGAAAACGGATGGTTCACCGAGGGCTACCTCACTCTTTCGGGTGCTGAAAACTGCTGCGACGTTTCTATCCCGATAACAGGCTTTCACGGCGACTGGAACGCGCCCCCGATCATCGGAGAAGATTATGCCGCCGATAATACAAGGCTTATTGAGAATGTCCTCGAACAATACCTCTTCTCCACAAATATCCCTGCTTCGGTATCTATCGCCAAGGCTCTCACACTGTATAAGAACCGTTCCGCTGAGGACTACTGCCCGGATCTTGACCCCGCGCCCCGACACGGATATGTAATATCGCAGAGCGCAGTATCAACAGAAGAAAGCCCTGAACTTATGCGTTATGGCATCGTTCCCAAACGCAGCTGCATAATCAAGGGGTATACCCTGACCGATGAGAATGGCAATGTAGTTTATACAGAAGAAATTAATGAAGAGGGTTTTGCTGACTCCGAAAAGGATCTTTTTATCTTCCAGGATGATATTTTGAAAAGCGGAAGATATACCCTGGATATCACATCAGAGCTTTTACAGAGCCGCGGCGAAAAGGTACAGCAGAAAAAGTCCATAGAAATAACTGTCGATAACGACCCGCCCGAGCTCAGCGATGTAAGCATAAAAAAAGAGAATGGCAAAAAGATACTCACTGTAACCGCAAAAGACCCCGAACTCGAAGGCTTCTACATCACCGGAACAGGCAAGGGATGCGTAAAGGGCTCTTCCAATAAAAGAGGTTATACCTCAGATGATTTCAAAAACGTCTTCCAGTACTTTGAACCCTGTGCCCTTTACGTTTCCGATCCGGAAAGAGGCGCAGGTTCTTACAGCAAAAACAGCACCAGCTCCGCTACGCTCAATGAGATCCTCTTTGATATATGGCAGGATAATACCTATGATCTCGGCTACAATTTCATTGACGCAGTACCCGCAGAACCCGATGAGAACGGCTGTATGACCATCGAATACGATGTCACCGACCTTACCGACTATACCATAAGTATTGCCGACAGAGGCTATAATATCGTAAGCTATTCCGAAGATGCGCCTTTAGTAAGCAATATCCCGGGTATCATCGAGGCTAAGGAAGATTCTCCTGTAAGCAAACTCACACCCCCGACCTACACCTTCGACGGCGAAGTGACCTCCGAAGGCTGGGAGTACTACAATTACTACGCAGGCGAATGGATACCACTTAAAGCTTCTGATTTGCTTCACAGCCGCTTACATGGCGTAAAGATCAGGTACGCTGTATACTCCGGCAATAAGGCAGGCTACAGCAATTCCGCGTTAATTTACATAACCGACAGAATGATGATCCATGTATCTGTATATTCGGATGGTCAGCTGCTGATGGACGACATGATGCTTCCGGGAGGAAATCTCGATCGTGAAATGTTCAACTATGATCCAAATACATCCTACCGCGTCGTTATGGAAGCTGAAGGATATGTAACAAGGATCATGGAGTTTAAAGGCCAAAACAGCCCCGATGATCTGGATATATACTTATACCATCTGGGCGATACCAACGGCGATAAGACTGTAAATATCTCCGATATAACCAGAACAGCCGCCTTCGTAAAGGGCAAAAAGATGCTCAGCGACTACGAACAGAAAGTCGCTGATGTAAACCGCGACGGCAAAGTTAATATCACCGATATAATAAGGCTTGCAGCAAGGGTAAAGGGCAAAAGAAACTTCTCATGACCCTTGGATCAGCAAGAGGCTGTTGCAACCGCAGCACCCTCTAACCATATCCGAACATCAGAGTAAAAAAACATATTAACTGGTGAAATAAGCTGTTTCAGAGCGCACACCCCCAAGCCCTCTTCAAAAAAAGAGGACTCGGGGGTGTTATGTTCTGCTGGGTTTTTATGCCGTTTTCAGTTCAAAAAGAGAAATTCCAAGTCGGTTTTCTGAGATCTTAGCAAAAAGCTTCTTTATGTTGTATGCAAGTCCCAACAAAAGGAACTCAGTTCTGATGTTGTTTTTGCCCCTGCACAGGAATCTTCTGAAGCCATGATCCTGTTTCAGCACTCCGAATACGCCTTCAGCCTGTATGCTTCGGTT
>NZ_FOKQ01000094.1 GCF_900112155.1 Hominimerdicola alba
CCAAAACACTCCGAAGAGTGTTTTGGGAAGAGCCGGCGACAACTTATTTTCCCGGGCGGTCGCCCGCCGAGTATTTTCAGCGAAGATGAGCTTAACTTCTGTGTTCGGCATGGGAACAGGTGTGACCTCATCTCAATGATCACCGACTATAGATTGAGGACAATAACCTCAAAATTGAATAATGAAACATTTAAGGACTAACATAATTTAGGACAAGCCCTCGACCAATTAGTACACGCTAGCTTAATGCATCACTGCACTTACACTTTGTGCCTATCAACCTTGTAGTCTTCAAGGGGTCTTACTCATAAAGATGGGATATCTTATCTTAAGGGCGGCTTCACGCTTAGATGCCTTCAGCGTTTATCCGTTCCGCACATAGCTGCCCAGCTGTGCCACTGGCGTGACAACTGGTGCACCAGAGGTGCGTCCATCCCGGTCCTCTCGTACTAGGGACAGCTCCTTGCAAATATCCTACGCCCACGACAGATAGGGACCGAACTGTCTCACGACGTTCTGAACCCAGCTCGCGTACCGCTTTAATTGGCGAACAGCCAAACCCTTGGGACCGAATTCAGCCCCAGGATGCGATGAGCCGACATCGAGGTGCCAAACCTCCCCGTCGATGTGGACTCTTGGGGGAGATCAGCCTGTTATCCCCAGGGTAGCTTTTATCCGTTGAGCGACGGCATTTCCATTCACATACCGCCGGATCACTAACTCCAACTTTCGTTACTGCTCGAACCGTCATTCTCGCAGTTAGGCTCGCTTTTGCGTTTACACTCTGACGCATGGTTTCCATCCATGCAGAGCGAACCTTTGAGCGCCTCCGTTACTCTTTAGGAGGCGACCGCCCCAGTCAAACTGCCCACCTAACAATGTCCCCCGACTTGATTCAAAGCCGCAGGTTAGAACTCCAGCACTTCAAGAGTGGTATCCCAACAGTGACTCCACATCAGCTGACGCCAATGCTTCCCAGTCTCCCACCTATCCTGTACATGAAATACCGAAATCCAATATTAGGCTACAGTAAAGCTCCATGGGGTCTTTCCGTCTAGTCGCGGGTAACCGGCATCTTCACCGGTACTACAATTTCGCCGGGCGGGTTGTTGAGACAGTGCCCAGATCGTTACACCATTCGTGCGGGTCAGAACTTACCTGACAAGGAATTTCGCTACCTTAGGACCGTTATAGTTACGGCCGCCGTTTACCGGGGCTTCAATTCAATGCTCTCACATCTCCTCTTAACCTTCCGGCACCGGGCAGGTGTCAGCCCCTATACGTCATCTTTCGATTTAGCAGAGACCTGTGTTTTTGCTAAACAGTCGCCTGGGCCTATTCTCTGCGGCTTGATCACTCAAGCACCCCTTATCCCTAAGTTACGGGGTCAACTTGCCGAGTTCCTTAACAACCCTTCTCCCGTTGGCCTTAGAATCTTCTTCCTATCTACCTGTGTCGGTTTGCGGTACGGGCACCTTAGATATACATATAGCTTTTCTTGTCTCCGTCCATGATGACTTCTCTACTTATTTTCGATCCCTTACGACCGGGTCAACCATCGCCCGGCAACATCACTTTCGAAGCGTCCCTATACTTAAATCTTTCGGTGGCTACGGAATTTCAACCGTATGTGCATCGGCTACGCCTTTCGGCCTGACCTTAGCCCCCGGCTTACCCTGAGCGGACGAACCTTCCTCAGGAAACCTTAGATTTTCGGCCATTATGATTCTCACATAATTCTCGCTACTCATTCCGGCATTCTCACTCGAATAAAGTCCACCAGCGCTTCCGCTCTGACTTCACCCCTTATTCGACGCTCTCCTACCACTGTCATTACTGACAATCCCAAGCTTCGGTGTACATTTTAGCCCCGTTGAATTTTCGGCGCAGGGTCACTCGACCAGTGAGCTATTACGCACTCTTTTAATGAGTGGCTGCTTCTAAGCCAACATCCTGGTTGTTTATGCAACCCCACATCCTTTTCCACTTAAATGTACTTTGGGACCTTAGCTGTGGGTCTGGGCTGTTTCCCTTTTGACTGTGAGACTTATCTCACACAGTCTGACTCCCATGAATCGATTATCCGGCATTCTTAGTTTGATAAGGTTCAGTAATCTTTCGACCCCTAGCCCATTCAGTGCTTTACCTCCGGTAATCTGTCATGAGGCTAGCCCTAAAGCTATTTCGGAGAGAACCAGCTATATCCGAGTTCGATTGGAATTTCACCGCTAACCACACCTCATCCCCGGCCTTTTCAACGGACGTGGGTTCGGCCCTCCATGGAGTTTTACCTCCACTTCAGCCTGGACATGGTTAGGTCACTCGGTTTCGGGTCTATTGCATACGACTTAGCCGCCCTATTCAGACTCGCTCTCGCTTCGGCTCCGTGCCTTAAGCACTTAACCTTGCCGCATACAATAACTCGCCGGACCATTCTACAAAAGGTACCCGATCACCCATTGACGGGCTCTCGGTGCTTGTAAGCATAGGGTTTCAGGTTCTATTTCACTCCCCTCCCGGGGTTCTTTTCACCGTTCCTTCACAGTACTATTCGCTATCGGTCATTAGGTAGTATTTAGGCTTGGAGGATGGTCCCCCCATCTTCCCACGGGGTTTCACGTGTCCCGCGGTACTCCGGATACAGCTCGCTGCTCTGACTTTTCGCTTACGTGACTCTCACACTCT
>NZ_FOKQ01000051.1 GCF_900112155.1 Hominimerdicola alba
CCGTGAAAACATCTCGTTTTGCAGCGGTCACGGCATACGTATTTCAGGCAAAAAACTCGGAAGACCGAAGAATTACGCCGACAGCAAGGCTGAAAAGAAGGCAGCATATAAAGATAATACCGACAGGATCGAAGTGGAGCGTAAGTTCAGTCTCGCAAAGCGCAAATTCGGTCTTGGTCTGCTGCTCACAAAAAGAGAAGACACAACAAGAGCATCGATAGTTCTCAGCGTTATCGCAATGAACATCGACCGCCTGGCGGCGATGCTTTTGCGCTTCTGGAAAATAGTGATAAATATTCGCTTCTCATATCGCCAGCCGGTATGCCATGGATTTTAGAGGCTTGTTGAGGAGAGACTATTTATAGAATTATCAATAACATCTCTATTTTCATCCTGCTTATCCACTGTATCAATAATAAAGATTTTCTTGTAAGCACAGCTTTCCTTATTAAAATCAAATACATCAAATAATACTTTGGTGTCATCCATTACATCAAGCTTATTTAGCCCATTAACTGATTCTATTTCAGAAATACATAAATCTGGTTTATATAGCAAAACTGAATCAACATAAAAATATTTTTTTCTAAAGTGAAATATTTTCAAAGCCCGTAGTCTTCGTTTATTCATATGATCAGTAAGCATATTTATTACATAGCTTCCAAACCCATCTTCATACACAATAAAAGACTTAAAATCTACTACACTATAGATTGCTAAAGCAACATTATTGTCTAAATTTGATGCATAAAAAGTATTATAACTATCGAACTTAAAATTCAATACTTTCTTTAGATATAATTTAGAAATAATAATTGGAAGCCATGCATTAACCTTCTTTGGTATAAACCGAAATAATTTATCATCGTTATCAATTTCGTATATTCTTTCAAAAAAGCCAGTCGTTTTTACCCTTTCAAGTAAAGAATGAGAACCACTAAAATTATGAGAAAAAACCAAGTCTGGTTTCTCGTTCCTTGAAGAACTCATCAAAATATTTAGTATATTAAAAATTTGATATGGCGTATCTCCAAAAAATAAATCTTTCATTATTCTATGCTCCTATACAAAAAGAAATAATCTAATCAATACCTTAATTGATAGTTAATCTCCTCAAAGACAAACTATAGCGCACACATATAATAAAATCAAATCATATCCCTTTTGTATTTATTCAGATCAATCCATGATCCAATTTCCTTATCATAATCCTTGTCAAAGATATCAACTATCCCACCATTACTATAAAACGTAAGTTCTCCAAATATAATTCGACCATCTATATTATATAAATCTACTCTTACATGTGGAAATGGTTTACACAGTTTATTTACCATCTCAACCATTTCGTCGAAATTATTAGGTAATATCACAGATGCTGCATCAATAGTTTCTTTTTTCTTAAAATGAAAGTCTATTGATTTTCCGCTCATATCAAATTTATGATTTTGAACTTTATGCTCAAACTCTCCATAAGAAACCATGTAATACAAAGGTTCTCCGTTGAAACAATAAAACTTATAATCGGTTGGTAAACACCCGGTTTTATCTCTCAAGCATTCTTCACATATTATAACAGGACGAATAGAACGATACTGAGGTTCTCTATCAACATAATAATAATTGATTTTCAATACTTCTGAGAAAAAAGAGCGAATCTTATTATAATCAGGATTTGTTTTCTTATTTACAATCATATTATTACCAGAAACATGATTTACTTTTATGAAAAACTCTTCAGGTAAAGCATCGAAATCAATTTCATCTGCATTGTTGTAAACAGCTAATATTTTCTTCATGGTATGCCCATAGCCAAGCGCATTTAAATACTCATTTACATATAATTTATCTGCGCACAATGACTCCAAAGGATTTCTATAATGAAGCATAAGATATAGCAATTTTTCACTAAAATTCTTCGGATTATCTAAATCCGGTAATTCGCCTTTTTTTTTCTTATATTTTCGTTCTAAGAATTTTCTATCTGATAGGAATAAACATGATAACCTTCTAACAAATCTGGCAAGCTTCTTAAAAAATAAATTTCTACTCATTAATCCTATCTCCATTTCGCAAATAATATTATCGCCTAAATCATACACTTACTTCATTAGTCACTAAAAAATCATACACACCATTTTCTGAATTGCTTCTTGTTTTTCTCCAAGCAAGTCCTTGAATTTCGGAAACTGCATTTCCCATTGCAACTGTATAAGGGAAGTTTTCAAAACAAGTTATATCATTTTCATCATCTCCAAATACTAGCACTTCTTCTGGAGAAATTGATTCTTTTTCAAGTACCTTCATTAAAGCGGTGGCCTTGTCTATACCATCATGAAAATAGTCTATATGCTTTCGCTCTATCAAACGATAATGTGCTTTATCAACGTTAGAAATACAATGATTATAATCCATGCTTTCATCAAATCTGACTCTAATTTTCTCTATATGATTTTTTATGGATTCAATCATTGCGGTGGGAATAATTCTAATTTGGCGTCTTTTGCATCGCATAAAAAAAGATTTTATCTTATCCTTCCAATAAATTTGTGACTTGACTATATAATTCATATTTTTACATACAATCATTGGATTGCAATTATTTGATTGAGTCAACAATCCGTCTATTATAGCTTTGGCATCTTCAACACTAAAACTCACAAATTCATCAAGAGTATCTTTTTTCAAATCCCATAGATAAGCTCCACTTGATGAAATAATATATCCTTTTTGTCCTTTTTTCATCTGTAGTTGATCTAAATAAGGGATGATTGTTGAAATATCACGACCAGAAGCTAAAACAACAATACCGCCTTTTTTTTGATATTGCTTTATCCATTCGATAGCCTCTTTTGATATTCTTTTATTTGGCATCAATAATGTGTCATCCAAATCAAAACTAATAATCTTATATCCTTGACTCAACCATCTTTCCCCCATCATTTCTGATTAATTAAATTCAAGTATTCCCTTTGATACTGTTCACTCATTTTTTTGGCGCTAAAACATTTATGCGCAACATCATAGGCTACTTCACCGGCTATCCCAGCTCTGCCTTCGTATATTAAACGTAATTTTTCGACAAGATCTTCACCTTGATTTTGTTTGTACAAATATCCAATTCGATGATCCATTTCATAGATTTCCATGTGCTGTTCAATATCAGAAAGAACGACAGGGATACCAGAAGCCATAGCTTCTAACACACCATTCGGAAGGCCTTCAGATTTGCTTGTTGATACATACACATCACAAGCTTTCAAGAATTCATCAACATTATTTACATTACCACGAAAATCTATATTGTAATTGCCCTTATACTTATTCTTTAGTGGTTCCAAATCAGGCCCGCCGCCTAACAATAAGAAATAAACATTTTTGCTGTTAGCAAAAGCCTTGACATAGTTTTCTAAAAGGAATGGAATATTCTTTCTTTCTATAAATTGTCCTGTATAAATAAATATAAATGCATCAACCGGAATCCCATATTTTTCACGAATTGATTTTTTTTGACCAATAGTTGCTACTACATATTTATCTACATCAACGCCATTTTGAATATAGGAAAAATTCAATCCTAATTTTTCTTTATATATTTTGCTCAAGCTCTTGGAACAGGTAACGGCTTTATCACTTTTTTTCATAGCTGCCAACTGCAATTTAGCCAATATTGTACCTTTAACTTTACCAAATTTTGCAGGATAATCATCATATATATAATTTCGCAATGTATGAATTTGCTTGTACTTTCCGATTCGGCTAACCGCATAGTCAGGAAATACACCTAAAGTATGTATAATATCAGGTTTGATTTCGTCTAACTTCTTTCTTAAGGCGCTATCTTGACCAAGAATAATATCCTTCTTTCCAGTTTTTACCATATAATGTGCAGAAACATAAGGTAAATAATCTTCCATTCGACTGTCCGCTTCCTCATCATTTAATGTAATGAGAATTGGCTCAAACTCATCTTGATTCAGATTTTTTATAATATTCAGTGTCTGCTGTGTTGGACCTAGCTTTTTACAAGATGTAAGAAGATAAACAATCTTAATTCTTTTATTTTTTGTATTTTTTTTCTTCAGTGCAACGCCTGTGTCTTCACTATATGCAAACTTAATGTCGCTAACATCAATCATATACAATCCACGATGTCCTTCAAATACCGAATCAAAATAAACTCTTTTTCCATCTCGACTCCACCGTGGGTGTAAATCACAACGAGTATCATTATCATATTTAAATGGAGCAAATACTTTAGCTATTACAATACTAAAATCATTATTCAATATTTTCAGTGCAGCCATTCTTTTCCTGTTAGGGTATGAATCGATAAGAACAAGCTTACGATTTGGGCTATAACTTGGATGCCCATCGTTAGTAATATCTTTCCATAAACGCTTATACTTTTGCGTCTGATCTTTCATTAAGTAATAGCCTGCACCTTGTCCATTTTTGTTCTCAAAGGCAATAATAGTTGTATCATCTCTCCAATAACAGTGCGACACCATGTCATCATCAGATAAATTATACATCTGAGAACCATCTATATTTATTGTTAGCAATCTTGTATATTTTCTTTGACCTTCAAACCATCGATGTAATACCATAAAACGCTTTCCGTTAGGACTAATCATAATATGATTAACTTTATGCGTTGCATTTTTCATTTCCGGTTTTGGTTCAAAAGTAGAAAAGACCTTATAATCAAGAAGCGGTGTTATTGTGTCTGTATTAATATCTATTTTCCAAATCGCCGTAGAAGCTGGTATTTTCTCATTCTCTGTTTTATCAGGCAAATTTGAATATCCATAACCTGGGCGCAGTCTATGTAATCTGGAAAAATCTAAAGTTAATGCAAATGTTCCGTCTTGACTAACACTATATACCGGCATTGAAAGAATACGTTCTTCTCCAGTAAATACATTTAAAATAATTGAGCAATACTTACCATTTCTAAAGTCATTATATATTATTTCTTTATCACAATTCGGTCCAAGCCACTGCATCATGCACCCCTGCTGTACATTCCAAGCGTGAGTAGTTGCAATAACTTTTGTTCGCAAAGGATCTTTTTTGTTTTTAAATGTATCAATTAATAAAATTTTTGCTGGATAATTTGGAGCAACATCGCTCCAGGTATTTTTGGTTTTCATGCACAAAAGATACCTTCCCGTTGCATCTTCAGGGCTTTTATCATAATAGCCAAAAAAATATTCATTATTATCATCAGGTGACATACAAACAATGTCACCTTCAAATTTGTTTTTTTTACTCAATACATAATTAGCTCTTTGATAAACTCTTTTAATGCCTTTCTTTATTCCGGGGTATCTATTCAAATATTGATTAACACTTTGTTCAAGTGACATACAGGCATACTCCTTCATCAGTTTTTGATATTGCTTCTTAACAACTTATCGGATAACAGTTTCATAACTCTCATAGGTGCTAAATAAAATACTATTTGTCCAGCCGTTACTATAGATAAATCTACTATCGAGCAATAACCTCTCTTGTAGTTTTCATATTCAACATCTATGTAACTTTTGCAGTATTCCCAACTCTTACGTCTTTTATAGTTTCCTTCATTGGATCGAAATAAAAGTAGCGACTCGTTAATGTTTAATGCATACACTCCCATGTTTATCATTCTTGCAAACAAATCAAGGTCTTGTTTCCGTTTCATTTTCCCATATCCACCACAACGGATTACTTCTGATTTTCTAAACATTACTGTGGGATGATTAAAAGGACTTCTTCTTCTCATAAATTTGCAAATACTTCTATAGTCGCTAGGAACAACACGTGATGATACAATGTGAGTTGGATCATCGTAGAACTCATCAATATTAGTTCCGGCCAATCCTAATTTAGGATGCTTAGAAAACAATTCAAGTAATTTTTCGCAACGTAAAGGAAGTGAGATATCATCTGCATCCATTCTAGCAACTAAATCATTCCTGCAAAACCTTAATCCGGCATCAAGAGCTTTTCCAAGACCTTTATTCTCTTTGAATCCTTTTATAGTAAACAAATCTGGGTTGTTAGTTTTGTAATTCTTGATTACTTCTTTCAATTCATCAGTTAATTCTCCATCCATAAAGAGAACAAACTGATCACACGGTACAGTTTGGTTAAGCATACTTTCAACGCTTTGCTTAAGTTCTTCTGGTGAGTCTTTGTAATACACAGACATTAAAACACTGTATTTTTCCATTTATTTCTCTGTCTCCTCTATACTATTTTTCAGAGAATACTTTCTATACTCTTCCTTATACTTGCTCATTCTCTGATCATAAGCCAGATTACCAAAAGCCTTATCAACTAATCCTGTAGCTAAACCTAATAACTTTAAAGGTGCTGTACATCCTCTCAGCAAAATAATTCTCTTACCATGAGCCTTACCAATCATTCTAACAAGCTCACTCGTGTTGCTATACTCCGCATTCTGCGGCCAGAATGTTCCTTTTTCCTCGTTCTCAATCATGAGTCTTACGAATTCCGTGAGATTCTCGATGTAGAGCATAGAACGGCAGTTATCAACAATCGGGAACACTGGCAACTTTTGAGCAAACTTAGACATAAGTGGATAATTGCCCTTGCTGCCTTTTCCGTAAATCATCGGAGGACGTAAGATGACTACCTTGAAGTTCTCGTTCTCAAGCTTCCGCAAACCCTTCTCTGCTCTTACCTTGCTATCACCATAGCAGTTCGCAGGACTAACAGGCGTGTTCTTCGTGATTATTCTCTTCTTTCCAATCGGCGCACTATCGCCATAAACAATAGCAGAGGACATGAAGACGAACTGCTTCACACCGGCTTTCTTTGCTTTCATTGCAGTTCTAATGGTCAACTTTGTGTTGACCTCATAGTACAGCCTTGCTTTCTCCTTGCTGATCTTGCCGTTGTCGGAATGCGCGATACCCGCCACATGGAAAACAGTATCATACTCAGAGAAGTCCTTACTTCTCCAAGCATCACCGATCATATCAACAGTATCAATCTGGTATTCATCACCGAACTGCGCCATATATTTTTCAAACGAGGTACCTATGTAACTGTTAGCACCCGTTATAAGGATCTTCTTCATTTACGACACCTTTTCATTCTCTTCCTGCTTGTGCATCTCTCCGGTTCCACCCTCAACAACGCCGTCACTCTTGAGAACCGCTTTAAACGAATCAATAAATACCTTAACATCCATCTTAAATCCCGACCAGCTTGACTTTTTCAGTGCAGCTGCATATTCGCCGTCCAGCTTTGCCTTGTCAGGGATTTCCAATTCATCTCTGCCGTGTGCCTGAGCAAGTCCTGTCAGACCCGGCTTAATGTCATTTGCACCGTACTTGTCACGCTCGGCTGTCAGATAATCCTGATTCCAGAGAGCGGGACGAGGTCCGATGACGCTCATGTTGCCGATAAAAATGTTCCAAAGCTGAGGCAACTCATCAATTGAAAGCTTTCTGAAAAGCTTGCCACTTTTCAGCAGATACTGTTCGGGGTTATCCAGCATATGTGTGGGTACATTCTTCGGTGTGTTCAACTTCATGGAGCGGAACTTCATCAGTTCGAAATAGCCCTTTGACTGTGCAACTCTTTTCTGTTTGAACAATGCAGGACCAGGATCATCGCATTTTATTGCTATTGCTGCGACTGCATAGAGCGGCGAAAGTACAACCATACCGCCGAACGAAAGCACCATATCCAGTCCGCGCTTAACATACTTCTCATAAAAAGTAGGCTTATGATAGCTTTCGCCCACTGCCTCAAGATGTCCATTTTTACCGTCTGCATTAATAGGATCGTTCTCGTCCTCGACGAATACGACCTTCTTTCCCTTCATGGGGTTCTGTTCTTCGGGACGGTCAGCGTATTCCGACTTAGGCTTCTGCTTTTTTGCGATAACGTTCATTCCAACAAAAGCCGCACCCAATACAGCTATAGAAAAACCAATTGCTTTCTTCCAGTTAAGCATCAATGTTTCCCACTCTTTCAAAAATATATTACTCATGCAGTTCGACAGAATTTCCGTCCGGGTCGGATACAAAGCAGAATCTTTTTCCTACCCAATCGAGCATTATCTCGCCTGCAACAATATCTAATTCTTTTGCTGTCGTTTCTATGTTATCTACCTTTAAAGCCAAATGCCTGAGCCCCAGAGGTTCGGGCTTTTCTTTTTTCGGATGATTGCTGTCGATGAACATTTCAAGTTCAAAGCCATGTCCACTCATAAGCACGATCGTATCATAAGCCCTCGTTTTGCGGAAAGTTTCCTGAAAACCGAGTTTCTTGTAAAACTCAACTGTCTCTTCAGAACTCACTATTATCGCAACGTGATGAATACCTTGAATCATATTTCTTACCTTTTATAAAAACGTCTGCTCTTCGCTACAAATCGTTAGACTGCATAAGCCAAAAATCTCATGCAAAACATGATAATTTGCCAAAAGTACTGTAATGGCGTTTGAATACGCCGCTTTCTGAACACCCTGATGAATAGCTGACGTTTCTTTTTAAAGCTCAGCTTTTCCTAAATATCTTTGCAAATATACATCAGCAGTGCAGCCAACTCATCCGTCAGCTTACCCTGCTTTTTCTTTTGCATCTGCGTACAGCGCCACTTGACAAGATCAAGATCATTGTAGCGTTCGCTGCTGATCGGATGTTTTCCGAACTTTTGCAGATACTCCATATAGCTGTCGTAATACTTCATGAAAACTTCGTTTTTACGTCGCTGACGTAAATTTTCAAGCGGGATGCCTGCCTCTTGGAAACGCTCGGCACGATACGCCTGCATATTTCCGGCTAAGTACAGATCAACCTGTCTCTGATACCATTTTCCCAGCTTATATCCATCCACGACTTCATTACTGCCAGGTAAACTTTCTCGTTCACTGAAATAGCTTTTTAGCATTTCAAAAGCGTTAGCCCACTCAGCCTCATGCTTGTCCCACTGGAAACCTATGGAATCCAGTTTTGCAATTCTCTCGTCAGACAGCTGACCTCGATTCTTTGCGGTGCGCTGTGAATTTGCCCAGACGTAGATCACCTTATTTTCGGGATCGGAATTTGCATCCGAATTATCGGGAAAACGTCCGTGCTGCTCCACAAATTCGCTGAGCTTTTCAAAGTTTTCGTCCCAGGATTCTTTCTTGCCCTTGGTCATTTTACAGCCTAATGCGATCAGCTTTTCGGCTTTTTCTTCTTCAAGCTCGCCTATGCGATGCTTGAATTTTTGCGCTGTGAGCCAACCATACAAGTTCTTCTTGTCATCACCGAATTCTGATTTTTTCGGAAAATGACCAAGTGATCTTATTATAGACTTCAGTTCTTCATAGAATGCCTGCCAAACGGCTTCATTTACATCCCATGGAAACCCTATGCTATTGAGCTTTTTTACACGCTCTTTTGAAAGCTTGTCCTGATTGTTCAGAGTTCGCTGATAAGTCGCCCATCTTCCGATGAGTACCCCCTCGTAAGAGGTATTTACATCTGGAAAAGCGTTATACTTCTCTGCGTACTCTTTAATCAGCTCAAAGTTGAAATCCCACGAATTTGCAAACGTATCATTCAGCTCATTGAGAATTTCTCTGATGTCACGAACGTAGTCATACAACTCAAATTCGATCTCATCATCATATTCGCCCTCACCGTGAGCGATCTCCATGAAACCTGCATACTGCTGTGCAGTATCGCCTGTCTCGTAGTTGTTAACAATATCGAAGATCAAAGGCTTTTTCTTGGAATCGGAACAAGCCAGCGTCCGTCCCAGCTGCTGATAGAAAACGTTTGCGCTCTGCGTAGCACGAAGCATGATAACTCCGTCAACATCATCGAAGTGAACGCCCTCGTTCAGCATATCAATGCAGAATAGCAGTTTTAATGCACTTTCACTCTTGTCGTTCCTGAAATCCTCGAATTGTTTGTCCGATGCGCTGTTCTGCGCATAGACTGTATATTTATGTATATCGTGATTGACTTTCGTAAACCACAAGTCGCATTCATTGACCATTCTTTGAAGCTGTTCCACGCTCGGGCAGAAGACAATGAACTTCCCTGCCCTGTTTCGGATATGCTTCTCGAATATCTTTTCAATGCCGACATCAAGTTCGGCTATCATCGACTTTGCTTTTCTGATCTTACCCAGCAAAGCATTTTTTAGCCTCGGATTGCCAGACTGCTCAGCTTTCATTTCAAGCTGTTCAATGTCACCCCTGAAAGAATACCAGGAAGTAACATAAACAGGCAGCGGAAGAATTTTCCTGCGTATTGCTTCGGCAAGACTCATGTTCACGGCATAGACACCATTAAACAATTCGTCCGCCATGTTGCGTCCGCTGTCAAGGTAGCGTATCGGGGTTGCCGACGTTCCGAACACCTTAGCGTTTGGATTGCCGTCAAGCAATCTCTGTACACCCTGCCCCCACTCGTCTGCACCGCAGCGATGAAACTCGTCAAGTACGATATAATTGTACTTGGAGAACGCATCTGTCTGCGCCAGCTTGGTATAGGTCAGAAAGTCTGTGTTTTCAAAAGAAATACAATTCTCATCAGCCAGCAATTTCATCTGCTCAAAGATGTAGGTTGAGGGTGAGCAGACTGCAAAGTGCTTATCTGCATTATCCTCGATAAGCTGCATGATAAGATAGCTCTTGCCTGTTCCCGTCGGCTGTACTGCGGCCACTCGCTGCTCGGTCTGAAAAAGGCTCACCATGTTAGCATAAGTTTCACTGTTGTGTTTATGCAGGATCATAGCCTCACCTTCTCAATAACCGGGGTCGTAAGGGATTGTTATTTCTCTCGAAATAAGCAATATCACGAATGCTTATTTTGTTAATGTATAATTGGATACATATGCTTTTACAACATTTTACAGATTATTATTATATCATTAATAATGCTCCATGTCAAGTAAATAGTGATATATTCGTGAATATGATAGAATTACATGAAAAAAACGTCACAAATTGATAATAGTTTAATTTGGAGGAAAAAGAAATGACCAAGGGAAGTACATATTTACGAAAAGACGGGCGTTGGGAGTCGAGAATCTCCCTGGGAGTGATTAACGGAAAACGTCAGTGAAGCCTCACACGACTAAAGTCGCGTGCTTCCTATAGTGTCCTAGCGGACACGCCCACTTTAGGCAGGCGGACTACGTTTCTACCATACAGCCTGAACTCAGAAAATTATGCTGTTTGAGCAATGATCTCCGCATTCAGGTTAACTAAGGTAGAGAACGTGCAGGTGCTTATGTTTTGAAATTATTGTACTGGGTAACGGTGAAAAGCAATACTCTATCATTATCACAAGTCGAAAAATGTATAGACATAATCCGGTATGGAAAACACCTCGAAAAAGACTAAAAAGGGGCAGTCCCAGTAGATTGCAAATATCTCTAAAGCCGTGACAGACATCATCCTGAGTATTCTGGATATTTTCGTCGGCATCTTTACCGGCGACTGGAGCAGAGTGTGGGACGGCATCAAAGGTATCTTTGCTGCTGTATGTAATTTCATCAAGGATACGCTGAAAAATGCGCTGAATATGATCTGCGGTATTTTGGCACCGATCTTGGTGAAGTAAAAGAATTCTGGGTAGGCGTCTGGACGAGTATCAAGAACTTTTTCGTCAACATCTGGAATGGTATAAAGAACTTCGTAAGCACCATCATAAATGCGATCTGGTCTGTTATCACAACTGTATGGCAAACCATTTAAGACTTTATCTCTCCGCTGCTGGAGGCATTCAGATATCTGTTTGAGACGATTTTTGAAGCAATCCACATTATCATTTTCCACGTCATGGACTGACTTCATGAAGGGACTGGCAGACGGTATCAACAAGAGCAAAAAGTATGTAGAGAAGGCAATTTCTGGGGTTACAGATGCTATGACCATTGCGATGAATTCCGACTTCAATGTGGATATGTCCGGTGTAACCGGCGCAATGGCAGGCACAGGCGGCACTACTGTTGTAAACAACTACAATAATGACAACAGCCGCACAGTGAATCAGACAAATAATAGTCCGAAATCACTGTCACGAGTGGAAATCTATCGTCAGACGCGGAATGCGCTGAATGTGTAATGGGGGTGGGAGCAATCCTGCCTCTGTACATATTAAGATAAAGACAATTATGAAATTAGATTTTCGAGAATGCTTCTAATCATACTTTTAGTGGTTAACTCAAATAAATATATTCCTTCGCTGAAATTGTAAGAAGAAATATAAAAACTATCCGATACAGTGTTGTCTAATTGCGCCAATTCTTTAGCATGGTTGCTAATCGCCAATACTTTTGTTTTGAATTCTTCGGTAATTTTTCCGTTCTCATGTACTATTTGATTGCGATAAATTCTATATTTATCTAGCAATTTTAGATCATTTTGGTGTGAAGTGGGTATACTTGAAAAATCAACATCAAACGCTTTAAAGATATTTTCCCACCTTATTTTCAAATTTCCCCTTAGATAGTTATCTAATTTTTTATCGCTAATTATATCCATGCCTTGAGTAGTCCTGTAGTCATTAGCTATTTGAAGGAGAGAGTCGCAGAACGTTTCAAAAATTGTTAGTAATGAAACTAATAGTAGATTACGAACTGTGCCATAGTATTTATCCCCAGAGGCTTTCAGAATAGAGCATTTATATGAATCAACTTCTGAATATAGACTACCGTCTTCGCTTCGTCCGAAGATAATGCTAGATGGATTATTACTCTCATTATAATACAGTGTGGTAGCATAAACATTACGAATCGTCTCTAGTTGTTGAACAAATTGAGTTTGTATGTTATTGATTTCTTTAATGATATCCATGTACTTATTGTCCATCCTTTCTATGGCTTAGAATTGCTACATACATATATTATACATCAAACCAAAAGAAAAAGCAAGGAGACGATGCAATGTTATTTAGCCTTATCTTAGAGAATGAAGCCGGAGATCAGATTGACATTACCGCCACGGAAAATCAGTATATGACATCGCGGGTGGAAGGACTAATTCCTCCCACCGGCACGATCAGCTCCTCCAGCTATGCGGGTATGGACGGCAGCTACCTCAACAACGCCTTCATCGAAAAGCGAAATGTCATCATTTCCTTTAAGATGCGCGGCGTGGGCGTGGAAGCCCGCAGGCATCAGCTTTACAAGGTGGTGAAGTCCTCCCGCTACATCAAGATTTACTATGCGACCGCTGGCATTGATGTGTTTGCGGAGGGTTATATGGAGAGTTGTGAGGTACAAAACTTCGAGATGCTGACAATCGGGCAGATTTCTATTCTCTACCCGGATATTTATTGGTATTCCACGCCCTCGGTCATGGCGAACTATTCACAGATCACCAGAGCGTTCACATTCCCGTTTCCAACGGGAAGTAATCCGGAGGCGTTTATCCTCGGCAAATACAACACACAAAACATGATGAGCATTGTTAATGACGGCGATGAGATCGGCTTCACGCTTGTTATTGAAGCGTTGGAGGATGCTCGTTCTCCCACGCTGTACTATCGTGTATTCTTCTTTTTGTGGTATAATATATTTCTCTTTTTGAACTGAAAACGGCATAACACCCCCGAGTCCTCTTTTTTGAATAGGGCTTGGGGGTGTGCGCACTGAAACAGCTTATTTCACCAGTTAATATGTTTTTTTACTCTGATGTTCGGATATGGTTAGAGGGTGCTGCGGTTGCAACAGCCCCCTTTTTTTCTATGATTTTAATGGAAATTAAGCAGATTTTGAAGTTTGGTTGTTCCATCAAACTTTGGTACTTAGGAATCAATGTTTCTATATGTGACATAATTATATTATAATCATATAAAAATGAATAAATAAGAAAGGTAAATTAGATATTTTATAAACTCATACACTTTTTGTGTAAAAAAAATACACTTCATATAAAGCGCTTGTAAATTAAGTTTATTTATGCTATAATAACTACCTAAGGATAAGACTAATATTATCGATTAATGTTAGGCTGCAATATACTATATAAAATAAAAGCTTTTTTAAAAAAACTCGTAATACATTTATACTTTTTTATGATAGTTTCTGTTTATGAAAGCGCGCGATTTCTATAAATAGTATGCTATAAATAATTAATACACTTTGGAGGTTTTATATGAAACTCAGAAAAAGAATCACAGCATTTTGTACTGCAGTTTTAATGTCAGTATCTTTGGCTTCTATTGGTGCAAGCGCGTCATATGCAACAAGCTATACTTAAAAAAAGGCCAAAAGTGCCGGTAAAGATGATGGAACAAAAACCATTTCTTGTACTACTCTTAATGGTGATATCGGCGAGTTACACTGGTACTGGAACGGCAGCAAAGGATACTCTGAGTGTACATCAGATGGATATACACATTTTGCAGTAGCAAACGGAAAGACCAATTCGGCTTCAGCAGATGTTGGCCCTACTAAAACAGCTAAAACTGACAAGGTTAAGCCTAGTAAAAACGACACCATTTATTATGGCGGTACGGTTGTGACCTGATATTTCAAAACAGCTTCTTTAAAATAAACAGTCGTTTTAACATTATGTTTTTTAGCTAAAACTTCTATTTTCAGGACATTAGACTTCCGGACATTCTGAAATCAGAACGTCCGGATTTCGATGTCATTAACAAGCGATAAAACCTGACTAATTTACGCATTTCCAAGGTGAGAGTATGAAAAGAAAAACACTTAATATAATAAAACTAGTATTTATAATCATTGTTTTTGCTTTTGCAGTATTATCATTAGTATGGTACATCAGATATACATTACTGTTCAAACCGCTTTTAGAAAATACACAGCTTAAGCAAGATAAAGACGACCATAATTATTATACATTGCGTTGTAAAGACAGCGAACCAATTAATTGGGCAACTATATGTATGAGAGTACCGTCCTTTTTGTCATTTTCGGGACACGTTACTGTCTGTCAGGACATTTGCATCGATTATGAATACGATGATACAGACTATGATCTCACTATGTCATACTGGCCTAAGATTACTGACAATAATACAATACGCTGGCAAGCCTTGGAATATGAGGATGATGGAAGATTAAGTGACAAAGGCTGTGTTATAATTACAGACACCCAATTAAATCTTATAGAGGAGTATTCCGATTCCGATTCACATCTAAACTACAATGAATGTAAAGATAAAATGCAGATCTATTATGATGAATATATTAAAGGTTCATTCGGTGAAGATTTTTTTGATTGATATTACAATTTAAGGTGATTGCATATCAACATAAAGCGAATCTTAATTACACTTCCTATAGAAGGAGTAAGCATTCACATGAGGATAAAACATTTTCTTACATTTATACTAGTATTTTTCGTAATGCTGCTAGTGGGAGAAATCTATTCAGTAGATCAGACTCAGAGATTATACCATAAAGGGGATCTTATTTTTATTAATACGCCGCAGATATCAGATCAAAACACTGTGATGGAGATTGCCGATGAAATAAATAATATTTGTAAAAATAATAATGTCAGCCTTTTTATAGCTAACGAAACTAACCCCACTCTAATAGAATGTAATATTTCAGTATATTATTATGACGATTCGAAACAGTTCTTAATCGATACAACAGGCGTTACTCCGAAAAGAATAAAAAGCATCATATCCGGGAACGTCAATATTTCGTACAATAATATCCGTGAAATAGAATACATAGATATAAACACAGGATTTATTCTTCTTGGTGATAAAACATCAGTTTGTAAGGCGTACTATGAAATAAGCGATTCATATGATGTTTTTGGACACATGCCTGCAGACTATGACGGTTATCTTCAAAAGAGGATCCTAGTTTTGGCTGCTTTTTCCGGAATAATAGTATTGATACTTGGAGCTTTTCAAGCAGTAAACACCAAAAGGCAAGCTGTTATAAAGGAAATAATGGGATACTCACCTTTTGAAATAATACTGAAAAAATTTTTTGCAGATGCACTACTTATCGCAGCATACTATTTGACTGCATTTATTATTCTCAAAAAAGTTTCTTCAGTCGGTGAATGTCACAAAGAAATCATTTTAATTGTTATTTCAATGCTATTGGCTGACTTGATTCCGTATTCTATGTTTATATGTCCGGATATAAATTCTACAATAAAAGGAAAAAGCCATAAATCAAAAGTATTATTGTTCGGATATTTAATTAACATTCCAATTGTTTTTTTATGCATTGTTTCAATTTCCGCTTTTTTTAATTTGCTGAACGAAAGTATGACATTTTTCAAATCAGAAAAGATTTACTCAGATAGTAAGGCTGTACTGACTAACTTTGATGTTGATTTCTTTGGCAATGACATTCTGGAAGCAAGAAATAATTACAAGCAATATAACGAAGAAATATACAGAAAATACTACGATAAGGCGATTATGTTCTCATGTATTGATATTGACGGTGACTTTTTATCAGATATCGTCTATGTCAATTCAAACGGAAAAAATATGCTTTTCGAGATGCTACCTGAATTAAAAGGATACAGTTGTGACAGTGATTATACTATTTTTTACGGTCAAAATAGTACCTGTCCTTTGGAGAGTTCACTTGAATTTATAGCTTCAACAGACTTCAATCAAGAAAATAACGCTTCAAATGACTTGTTTTCATATGATAGATATGAACTCCCGTTTGAATACAGCGTAGTAGGAATAAGTAAAAACACAGATTCAAATTTTGAAAGAGTGAAAAATCCCGTGCTGATAATCCATAACACATGTCCTGTGATTTCAAATGGTGATTACTCTGTCAATAAAGGCGATCTTTACAACACAGTCATGTATGAGTTCACTGATAACGATATTAAAGCTATAGTCAGTGATTACGATTTTTACAGTGTAACGGTAACTAGTGTCAGCGAACAGTTCAATTACAGTTGGCATCACACGAAAACTGAATTATTGTTATTTGGATTATTTTCATGCGGGATATTGTTCTTTGAGATCAGTATAATGATATTCATAATAAAGAATGACTTTATTATAAATGGAGTCGAGTTGTGTGTATACAAACTACACGGATATTCAATTTTTGAACGTTTTTCAATTCAATTGATAATATCACTTGGTACAATAGTAGCAGAAACACTCATACTGCTATTTCTATCGCACAAATATGAAATTGTCAATGAAAAATTGTCTTACAAATATATAGTGCTAGTTGGTTCTGTTTTACTTGTATTTGAATCTATATTTATTGTTTACAGATCAATCAAATTTGAAAATGAAAAAATCAGTAATATACTGAAAGGCGGTGCCATATAATGATAAAGATAAATGATCTATATAAATCATTCAATGGTGAACCACTGTTTGAGGGAATATCACTTGAAATACCCGACAATTCAATGGTAGCGATAATGGGTAAAAGTGGGTCTGGAAAAACAACTCTCCTTAACATTATAGGAGCGATAGAACCATTTGATTCAGGTGAAGTATCAATTGATGGCATTCCACTTTCAAAAAAATTCAACAAATTGAAATTGTTCAGAGATAAGATTGGTTTTCTTTTTCAGAATTTTGCTTTGATTGAGAATATGACTGTATATGATAATTTGGATATAGTAAAAAAGAAATATCGTAATGACATATCTTTAGAGGAATGTTTAGAGCGCGTAGAGTTGAAAGATAAAAAGGGCAGTAAAATATACACTTTGTCAGGCGGTCAACAGCAGAGAGTTGCTTTAGCTCGACTTATGCTAAAAAAGTGTGATATAGTTTTAGCTGACGAACCAACCGGCTCTTTAGATGCGACAAACAGAGATATTATAATGAATATACTTTCCTCTATACATAAGCAAGGGAAAACAGTTATAATTGTAACGCACGATCCAATGGTTGCAAAGAAGTGTGAAAATGTTATTGAAATATGCGATGGAAAGATAGTTTAACAAAATGAATTACATCATAATACTTGTCATCTTACAAGAGGCTATTGCAACCGCAGCACCCTCTAACCATATCCGAACATCAGAGTAAAAAAACATATTAACCGGTGAAATAAGCTGTTTCAGAGCGCACACCCCCAAGCCCTCTTCAAAAAAGAGGACTCGGGGGTGTTTTGTTCTGCTGGTTTTTATGCCGTTTTCAGTTCAAAAAGAGAAATTCCAAGTCGGTTTTCTGAGATCTTAGCAAAAAGCTTCTTTATGTTGTATGCAAGTCCCAGCAAAAGGAACTCAGTTCTGATGTTGTTTTTGCCCCTGCGCAGGAATCTTCTGAAGCCATGATCCTGTTTCAACACTCCGAATACGCCTTCAGCCTGTATGCTTCGGTTCATTCTGAGCTGTTTTCCGAATTCGGTCGTTATGTTTTCCAGACGGAACATATTCAAGTGTATATACCGCTCCGACTGCCACAGCTGCACGGAATATTTGCAACACCATGCCGCTGACTGCCCGGCAAAAAAAACGAGCCCCCCCTGTCAGTCATCACAAGGTAGTGCCAAGCTCTTCTTTTTGTGGTATAATATAATTGCCAAAACCATTAATTGCCTTTGTCAATAAAAAACTGAGCCACAGCGCTAATAAAAAAGTGAGCCAGTATTGATAAAAAAATAATGAGCCACTAATCATTATTCATGGTCGAGTCGATGCGGTAAGCGAAAATTAATAAGAGGTAAATACTATTGGACTTGCAGCACACATAATAACCGCGCCGAACTTTGTCCGGCACATATGATACTTGAAGATAAATTCTTTGAAGCATTCATAAGGTTATGCAATAAACTTATACTTCACAGCGGAGATATTCTTATTCCGCTATTTGGGAATTATTATCGGCGGATCATTTTTTCTGAGATCACAGGAATATGCATGCACACTCATAGTATTTCTGATATAAGTTCAGAAGTACTGCGGCATTTTATGTTGACAGCACTTGGATTCCGTGCTATAATTATTATCTGAGACCTATCGGAATTTATATAGTTATAGGAGAATAGATATGAATCCATGGCACATAGAATTTTGTTATTTGCTTTTTCTTTTGATATTCCTGATGATCGGAATAATATCAGTCATTCTGATCATCAAAGGCAGACATAAGAAGAAAAACATAAAATTTCCTGTTATTTCCCTAGTTTCCAACAGTCTTCTTCTTTTGATCCTGACCTTATTCGGTACTTCGCATCATACATACTACAAATACAATGACTGGTCGATCCTGGGCAGCAATATCAGTACGGTCAGGCAAAAATACGGAGCCTTTGACCTTGGTGACGTTACTGATAAGAAGGCCAGTCGTGCTGCATATTACATCTATACAGACAACGGTCCCATTATGCCGGATCATCTGAAACACTACTATTACATAGAATATGATGAAGAGGGCATAATATATAAAGTATATGATGCCTGTCAGCCCGGAGGATAAGCCATGCGATCTGATAAGTTCAGATCTGTCAGTATTTCATCAGATTTTGATCTGTATTAACGCCGATAAATACAATGCCCCTGAGCAGGCAACGCTCGGGGGCAAAACTTCTGTATGGGTATATTTCCGATCGGCTGCACTTTTCAAGTGATGATATCAGCATAATTGTGTACAACAGATGAATAATACAGTGAATTATGGTGGAATGTATTGACTTTATAGCTCGGCTGTATTACAATGTGAAAAACATTCACCGAACAAATGTAAAATGTTATTTTGGATTAATCTCGTAAATGAAGGTTTATCTCATTCAAACTATTTGCAGAGTTATTATATTCTTTCAAAATAATAAGAAGCTGTGATTTTAGAAAGGAAGTTAAAAATGTTAGTTGTTTTTATAAACATTTTAATATGCAGCGCTTTAATATTCTTGGTTTTTAAACACACAAAAAAGAAAGAACATCAACGTTTGAAAAGATTCTGGTGGTCAGCAGCAGTGACAGGTCTTGTAACAACAGTTGTGGAAACTGTGTACAACGAGCGCTTTGGAGGAAGTGCAGGACTATTAACAATGGACATTGAAAACGCTGTTTTTCTGATCATTATCGCGGCAAGTATAATGATATTTGTAGTATGCTCTATTATCGCCGGAATCGTCTATTTTGATAAAATGAAACCCGTATATATACAAATGCTGTTTGCACTATTTTTGGCACTGGGACATAACGGTCTATATAGTCTCTCCTCACACAGCAATAAAGCAACGAAATATCGACAAATCCAACAAAATATGGTATAATAGAAGTGCAAGAAAAAGTAATCAAAACGAGAAAAAAGCTTGCACTTCGGAGGATGCCATGTATAAGTTCAAGAAGGAAAAACAGATTTCATTCACAGATTTCAATCAACCGCTTGGTTTGCAAATGAACCCGGATAACCGCTGGGTAAAGAAAGCAGAAATGATCCCTTGGGAAACAATTGAAGCTGAATATGCCAGGCTGTTCCCGAGCCATACCGGTATGCCCGCAAAGCCTCTCCGCATGGCACTCGGTTCGCTGT
>NZ_FOKQ01000056.1 GCF_900112155.1 Hominimerdicola alba
CTGCGGAGCTGCAACTCCACAGTGACCAAGGGTTTCAATACACTTCACAACCGTATTTTAACCTAACTAAAAGATACCACATTACGCCGTCAATGTCAAGACGTGGGAACCCATATGACAATGCTTTAGCAGAAAATTTCTTTTCTATACTCAAAACCGAATGCATTTACAGGACGAAGATAAAGACATTTGATGAAGCACGGCAGCTCATTGATGATTACATCTACTTTTACAATCACCAGCGTATTCAACTCAAAACAAAACTGACTCCGCTTGAATTGCGAAGCCAGTTCGTTGCTTGATTTAATTATCCATAGGGGCTTTTTTGTGCTGTACGCACAAAGTGGTTCGGTTCACTGCGCCGGGCGGTTTTATTATCCACTGTCACTTTCTTTGCAAGCTGAAAAAGCAACAGTGTTTCATCAGAATGCGATCTTCTTGGAGATATATGCTTCAAGCTCGTCGATCTTTACGCGCTCCTGCTCCATTGAATCTCTGTCACGTACTGTTACACAGCCGTCTTCAACAGAATCAAAGTCATAGGTGATGCAGAAAGGTGTACCGATCTCGTCCTGACGGCGATATCTCTTACCGATGGAACCTGTCTCGTCATAGTCAACACTGAAGGACTTGGACAGATTCTCAAACAGTTCTGTAGCAGGCTCAGCAAGCTTCTTGGAAAGAGGCAGTACGCAAGCCTTGTAAGGTGCCAGTGCAGGGTGGAAGTGCATAACTGTTCTTACATCAGGCTTCTCGGGAGTACCGATGTCTTCCTCGTCATAAGCCTCGGTAACGATTGTCAGGAACAGTCTTTCAACACCGAGAGAAGGCTCGATAACATAGGGGATGTATCTCTCGTTGGTCTCGGGGTCGAAGTAATCAAGGCTCTTGCCCGATGTATTGATGTGCTGTGTGAGGTCGTAGTCAGTTCTGTCAGCAACGCCCCACAACTCGCCCCAGCCGAAGGGGAAGAGGTACTCAAAGTCAGTAGTAGCCTTTGAGTAGAAGCACAGCTCCTCAGCAGAGTGATCTCTCAGTCTCAGGTTCTCTTCCTTGATGTTCAGGCTCAGCAGGAAGTTCTTGCAGAAGCTTCTCCAGTAGTCGAACCATTCAAGGTCAGTGCCGGGCTTGCAGAAGAACTCAAGCTCCATCTGCTCGAACTCTCTTACTCTGAATATGAAGTTACCGGGAGTGATTTCGTTACGGAAGCTCTTACCAACCTGAGCAACACCGAAAGGAACTTTCTTTCTGGTAGTTCTCTGGATATTAGCGAAGTTTACGAAGATACCCTGTGCAGTCTCGGGACGCAGATAAAGTTCAGACTTGCTATCCTCGGTGATGCCCTGGAATGTCTTGAACATCAGGTTGAACTGGCGGATATCAGTGAAGTTGTGCTTGCCGCAGTTAGGGCAGGGAATGCCTTTTTCCTTGATGTAGTCCATCATCTGCTCATTGGACCAGCCTGCAACGTTAGTACCGTCGAAATCCTCGATGAGGTTATCAGCACGGTGACGAGTCTTACACTCCTTGCAGTCCATCAGAGGATCGGAGAAGCCGCCGATATGACCCGAAGCTACCCAGGTCTGGGGATTCATCAGTATCGCAGAATCAAGACCAACATTGTACTTGTTCTCCTGAACGAACTTCTTTCTCCAAGCGTCCTTGATATTGTTCTTCAGCTCAACGCCGAGGGGACCGTAATCCCAGGTATTAGCGAGACCGCCGTAGATCTCACTGCCGGGGTATACAAAGCCTCTGCCCTTACAGAGGGCAACTATCTTTTCCATTGTCTTTTCGGTATTCTTCATGGTGACTCTCCTTAATCATTAAAATACATATACGTATATTGTATAACAGATCTCGTAAAAAGTCAAGTTTTTTTTGTGAACAAACAGCACTCAGCGCACAGTAGCGCGGCGATATTCTGAAACGCTTCCAGGCTTACAAGCTGGCTATCGAGGGCAACTTCATGCAGGCAGATGAAGTGCGCTACAAAGAGGATATGCCCGCGCTGGGGCTGAACTGGATAAGGCTCGGACTGGACGACGTGCTTTACGACCCGAAGACAAAGACGATATACACGCCTAATACTAATGCATCTGTTAAGGTGGGAGAGGGCGGTATAGCGGTAGGTGATGAGAAAGAACGGTATAACCCTTTTCGAGATGAAAAAGTGAGATTTGCTTCTGGCGGCGGAGGTAAAAGTTCTGGCAAGTCACGAAGAAAAGGCTTGACAAAGAAAAATGCTTATGCTAAAATGGGTTATAAAGAAACTAAACTTATAACTTCCGAAATTAATACATATCATTCAAAGCGTTATGAAGGGAAAAAGATATGTTATTATTCTGGAAAATATTCAAGATTGTATGAATTTAAAATCATGGTTATGGTAATTATGAGTTCACTAAGGTAAAGAAAATAAGGAAGTGATTTAATGAGCGTTTTAGAAGAGCTTTTAAAAAAAGTTCCAGATTCATATCCTGACTTTGTGTTAGGTATGAAGTCTTTCCTTGAAGATGATGGGATTGAAATTACTGAAAAAATGATAAAATTCATGCAAGACAACCCCAATGCTACAACAAGTGAAATAGGTGAATACCATACAAGCATTACAGATTATCCTGATATCGAGTTTTTTGACGATAGTGAACTTGTTGAATAATGAATAGCAATAAGCCGCCCAACAAAGGCGGTTTTTTCACACCCAAATTCCCCCAATGCACACAAAAACAGCGGAAGCCCCCAAAGACTTCCGCTGTTAAATACATTATTTCTTTTCGCCGTGATACATCAGCGTTACCGCCATGCCGTTTATTATGCCTATGGCTAACCCGCACACCACATAGAATACCGCTATCGGTATATGCAGCAGCACCGAGATCAGACCGAAGACCACTATGAACAGCAGCGGAGTGATTATCTGTATAAGGAATTTCCTGCCCATGAGAACAGGCAGTTTTTCCGCAAGTGCCAGCGTTTTTTCGCCGTCAGGATCGTACAGCCTGTACAATATCTGCATGACAGCCATCGGTATACCGATAAGCAATATCAGCGCGAATATATTCATGGTGTACCCTCCTTACACTTTCAACGGATATCAGATAACTCTTACGCCTACAACGCCTGCAACAGACTTTACAGCATCAACATTTGCAGAACCCTTAACGTCCAGCAGAGTGTAGCCCCAAGCCTTCTTTGTAGCAGAAGCGCTTGCAACAACGTCAGCACCTACAGCAGCCTTTACAGCATCCTCGGTAACTTCAGCCTTGTGCAGTACGCATACCAGCTGATCAGCTGTCTTAGCCAGTTCAAGGTTCGGGAATGTAACAGAATTTCTGATCTTACCTCTCTCGATGTAGTCCATCAGCTCGTCAGCTGCCATGATAGCGCAGTTGTCCTCGCTCTCGGGAGTAGAAGCACCCAGGTGAGGCAGAGTGATAACGTTCTCCTCGCCCAGACCGATATCGTCAGCGAAGTCTGTAACGTACTTAGCGATCTTGCCTGCCTTGATAGCTTCAACAACAGCAGCAGTATCAACCAGCTCGCCTCTTGCAGCGTTGATGATGCGAACGCCGTCCTTCATCATAGCGATCTGCTCCTTGCCGATGCTGTTCTTAGCGTCGGGAGTGAAAGGAACGTGCAGAGTGATGTAATCAGCATTCTTGTAGATATCGTCCTTGCTGTCAACTACCTTTACGGAAGGATCCAGTGCCTTAGCAGCAGCGTCAGAAAGGAAAGGATCGAAGCCGATAACCTTCATGCCCAGTGCAACAGCAGCGTTAGCAACCTTGCCGCCGATAGCGCCCAGACCGATAACGCCCAGTGTCTTGCCGAAGATCTCGGGACCTGCAAACTTAGCCTTGCCGCCTTCAACAGTCTTGGGAGCATCCTCAGTGCCCTTCAGGGAGTTAGCCCAGGCAGCAGCCTCGGTGATCCTTCTGGAAGCCAGCAGCAGAGCGCAGATAACCAGCTCCTTAACTGCGTTAGCGTTTGCACCGGGGGTGTTGAATACTACAACGCCCTGCTCTGCGCACTTGTCAACAGGGATATTGTTTACGCCTGCGCCTGCTCTTGCGATCGCGAGAAGGCTGGAAGGCATCTCATAGTCGTGCAGCTTAGCGGAACGTACCATTATAGCGGTAGGCTCTGCGCACTCGTCAGTTATTGTATAAGCAGCCTTGTCGAACTTGTCAGTACCGCAAGCTGCGATCTTGTTCATTGTCAGAATATTGTACATTGAAATCATTCCTTTTCAAAAATATTATAAAAGCTCTTTGCCGTCCTTAGTGATAACAGGCTTGCCGTCCTGATCAAGCAGAGGTGTAAGACCGCCTGTTTCGCCCCAGTAGCTGTAAATATAATTCACACCTGTTTCCTTATCCACACATATGCAGAAACCGGGAGCACTCATGCTGCCATCCTGCTTAAATGTGACCTCAAAGCGGGTGATCTTTTCCTTTTTAGCCATGTTATCCACTCCTTTTCCTGAAACGGTAAAACGAGCTTATTTTTCAACCTTTGTGATAACTACATTTCCGTTTTCGTCCAGCAGAGGTGTCAGACCGCCTGCATAGCCCTCTTTAGTGAAAACGTAATTAACACCTGTCTCCTTGTCTACCAGCACCTTGACAACATCAATCGTGCCCTGAGAGTAAACCGTTTCAAATCTGTTGTTCTTTGCCATGATATTTGCCTTTCAGGATATATATGTTGTATGCTTTATAAATCGGCAACAGCGCAGACCGTTTCCGCCCTGCGCTATGCTTTGATATTTACTTTGATTATGCGTTCTCAGCCTCGAACTTCTTCATGAATTCTACAAGCTTCTCAACGCCCTCGATAGGCATTGCGTTGTAGATGGAAGCTCTCATACCGCCAACGGTTCTGTGACCCTTGAGGTTCTCGAAGCCTGCAGCCTTAGCCTCAGCAACGAACTTCTTGTCCAGCTCCTCGTTGCCTGTAACGAAAGGAACGTTCATCAGAGATCTGTCCTCGGGAACAACTGTGCCCTTGAAGAGCTTGCTGCTGTCAAGGAAATCATACAGGATTTTAGCCTTCTTCTCGTTGTGAGCCTTCATGCCCTCGAGACCGCCCATCTTCTTGATCCACTTGAATACCTTGCCGCAGATGTAGATGCCGTAGCAAGGAGGAGTGTTGTACAGAGAATCATTGTCAGCCTGTACCTTCCAGTCGCACATTGTGGGGCAAGCCTTGAATGCGGGACCGTCAGCGATCAGGTCTTCTCTAACGATAACGATCTGTACGCCGGAAGGACCAACGTTCTTCTGAACGCCGCCGTAGATAACGCCATACTTGCTAACGTCAACAGGCTCGCTCAGGAAGCAGCTGGATACATCGGCAACCAGCTCGTGACCCTTTGTGTTGGGCAGTGTCCAGAACTTTGTACCGTAAATGGTGTTGTTCTCGCAGATGTAAACATAGTCAACATCATCGGGAATATCCAGATCGGAACAATCAGGGATATAAGAGAAAGTCTTGTCAGCGGAGGAAGCAACTCTTACTACCTCACCGTACTTCTCAGCCTCAGCAGCAGCCTTCTTAGCCCACTGACCTGTGATGATGTAAGCAGCCTTACCCTTCTTCATCAGGTTCATAGGTACCTCTGCGAATACCAGAGAAGCACCGCCCTGCAGGAATATTACCTTGTAGTTGTCGGGAATGTTCATCAGATCTCTGAGATCCTTCTCAGCTTCCTTGATGATCTCGTCATAAGCCTTGGATCTGTGGGACATCTCCATAACGCTCATGCCTGTGCCCTTGTAATCGAGCATCTCCTCAGCAGCTTCCTTGAGTACTTCCTCGGGAAGAACAGCAGGACCTGCGCTGAAATTATAAACTCTGCCCATTGTTAATGACCTCCATTGTATAAAATTAAAAAATCAACACTATTATTATATTACTTTCTGTAATGATTGTCAAGTACCCGCGAAATAAACATTCTATAAATTTTGGAAGTGTATTTTTAGCGATTTTGAATAAAATTTGCTCCGTTTATTCGTTTTTAAAGAAAAATATCTGATTATTGATACATAAATATTCTGCTTTTGCAATTTTGAGATTCAATTGTTGCAAAATTAAAATTAGTCGAGTATAACTACAAAAGTTGTACAATTTGTTTAAAGTAATAAATCGGCAGATAACTTAATTCGGCGGGTGTATCCTTGACAATGTCGGTAAATGGTGGTACAATGTAAGTTAAAGTGCTTATAAGTTTATTTATCGGCATTTATTGTAATCGACCTGTACGAAATAATAATATAAAGAAGGTAAAGTAAAATGAGAACTTTTTCAAAATCTCACAAGCTGGATAATGTCTGCTACGATATACGCGGCCCCGTTATGGACGAGGCTGACAGAATGATCGCGGCGGGTGAAAAGATACTCAAACTCAATATCGGCAACCCCGCCCCCTTCGGATTTGATGCGCCACCTGAGATAATCGGCACAATGACCGATAATCTCCACAACGCTCAGGGCTATTCCACTTCAAAGGGTATCCCTCAGGCGCGTGAAGCTATACTTGCTTATCACCGCGGCAAGGGTGTCAACGTGGCTTCCATCGATGATATCTACACAGGCAACGGCGTAAGCGAACTTATCACCATGGTAATGCAGGGACTTCTGGATAACGGTGATGAAGTTCTCGTACCCGCCCCCGATTATCCCCTGTGGACAGCTTCGGTAACTCTCGCAGGCGGTACTGCTGTACATTATATATGCGATGAGTCTTCCGAGTGGTTCCCCGATATCAAGGATATGGAGAGCAAGATAACTCCCAAGACAAAGGCTGTTGTAATCATAAACCCAAACAACCCCACAGGTGCTGTATATCCCCGTGAAGTTCTGGAGCAGATAGCAAAGCTCGCCCGCGAGCATGATCTTATCGTATTCTCCGATGAGATATATGACCGTCTGCTGATGGACGGTGTTGAGCATACATCCATAGCGTCTATCGACCCCGACCTGTTCTGCATAACCTTCAACGGCATATCGAAGTCCCATATGTCCGCAGGTTTCCGCGCAGGCTGGATGGTTCTCAGCGGCAACAAGGAAAATGTCCGCGGATACATCGAGGGACTGAATATGCTGTCCTCCATGAGACTGTGTTCTAACGTTCAGGCTCAGTATGTTATCCCCGCCGCACTTAAAGGCACAGGTGCTCCCGATAAGGAGCTTCTCCCCGGCGGACGTATTTACGACCAGAGAGAATGTATCTACACTCTGCTGAACGATATCGACGGCATAAGCGCCGTTAAGCCGAAAGCAGCGTTCTACATATTCCCACGAATCGACGCGAAGAAGTTCGGCATAACCAGCGACGAACAGTTCGTTCTCGACCTGCTGAGAACAAAGAAGATTCTTCTCGTAGCAGGCGGCGGATTCCACTGGGAACAGCCCGACCATTTCAGGATAGTATACCTCCCCTGCATCGACCAGCTGAAACTGTCAATGTCAGAGATGAAGGACTTCCTGAGCACATACAGACAGAACTGATAGACATAAAGCAAGGCTGTACACTTAAATGCGTACAGCCTTTTCTGTTATATCAGAAGCCTTCCTTCCATCGGCGGATATCCTTGTCGCTGAAGAATGTGAATCCACTTACGGTGAAAGATTTCTGTTTCAGCTCTTCCTCAGTGAACCAGGGCGTTGTTTCGCCGCCCTCAAGATCATTTACGATATGGAAGCATACCGCGGGTATAAAGCTTTGTCCGAAAAGGTAGCATTTTTCACCTTTTTCGTTAACTGCCATATCCACTACCATGACCACATGGGTCTCATCGCAGACGATATCACCTATCTGCAATTCATCAGGTGTTATTACTGTGGATTCTTTCAACATCGAAAGAGTTCCAGCATAGCGCATCACCATTTTGAGATAATTGTGGTACTGCTGTTCGCTGTCATCGGGAAACGCCGCAGGTATCTCGCAGGAATAGTCACCCAGCACCAGCATCCTTTTGCCGTTTTTCCACCTATCGTAGCTGCATTCATCGCCGTTTGAGAACATGAAAGATATCTTGTCATACTGTTCATTCTCATAATAGTAATCACTGTACAGACGAATTATACTGTCCGCACACTGCTGATAACCCTCATCCCCCACGGTTATATCGAATATAGCCGCAGTGTAGGGCGATTCTTTCGTTGTACCGTCAAACACGGGCAAAGCAGTGCCGTCGGGATAAAGGGGATAATCACGCAGATATTCCGCAAAGCTGCCTTTATCAACAGGTACGCGGGTATAGCCCTCAGGCGTGAGTATGCGCGTCTGCAAAGTCGTTCCATCTGGGTCGATGGAGTTCATTTCATATTTTTTCTCCGCCTGAACGATGGTAAGTTCAGCGGCTTTCCACTTAGGGTTCACGCGGATATATACCACCGTGAGAACCGCCGCTATAAGTATCAGAAAAATTATCAGTATAACTGTCTTTCTGCTTTTTGGTTTTGCCATGATGCGTTCTCCTTTCAAAGGTCAAAAATCTCTACTGATGAATTATACCACTGAAACAGCTTCCTGTCAACTTCTGTATAAGGGGGATTTATGCAAAATCTATCACACAGGGCAATAATAAGCTTCGGTATTTTTTAGAATATGACCCTTGTAAATCATGTCATTTCATGGTATAATAATTAGGTATGCTGAAATTTGTATCGGAGGTCGAACATGATGTGATATGATTTACCATCACGATCAGAACAATACATAAAAAAACTGACCCGACCCGCAAGCGGTAAGGTCTCACATATATAACGGAGGAAAATTAATGGGCTTAAAAGAAGAAATAAACCGCAGGCGAACTTTCGCCATAATCTCTCACCCTGACGCAGGTAAGACCACGCTTACTGAAAAATTCCTGCTGTACGGCGGCGCTATCGCACAGGCAGGCGCTGTTAAGGGCAAGAAGAATTCCCGCCATGCTGTTTCTGACTGGATGGAGATAGAAAAGCAGAGAGGTATCTCGGTAACATCATCGGTAATGCAGTTCCAGTATGACGGCTACTGCATAAATATCCTTGATACCCCCGGACATCAGGACTTCTCCGAGGACACATACCGTACCCTTATGGCGGCAGATTCCGCTGTAATGGTCATCGATGCTTCCAAGGGTGTTGAGAACCAGACCAGAAAGCTTTTCAAGGTCTGCGTTATGAGACATATCCCCATATTCACATTTATAAATAAGATGGACAGAGATGCACGCAGTCCATTTGAACTTATCGAACAGATAGAGAGCGAACTGGGCATCCAGACATACCCAGTTAACTGGCCTATCGGCTGCGGCAAGGAGTTCAAGGGCGTTTACGACAGAGATAAGCGCCATATCATCGCATTTTCCAGCGAGTCCGAAATGGCTTTCGGCAAGCACAAGGTGGCAATGGAAGAGGTTGAACTTTCCGACCCCGCACTTGATGATATGCTGGGCGAGAATCTGCACGAAACTCTCTCAGATGATATCGAACTTCTCGACGGCGCAAGCTACGAGTTTGATATAAACAAGGTAAGAAACGGTGAGCTTTCCCCAGTATTCTTTGGTTCTGCGCTGACAAACTTCGGTGTTGAGCCTTTCCTTGAAAGATTCCTGGAGATGACCACATCGCCTACACCTCGTATGAGCAGTGACGGTCTTATCGACCCATTCGATGAAGATTTCTCAGCTTTCGTATTCAAGATACAGGCGAACATGAATAAAGCTCACCGCGACAGAATCACCTTCCTGCGCGTATGCTCGGGCAAGTTCGATAAGGAAATGGACGTTCTCCACGTTCAGGGCAATAAGAAAATGCGCCTTTCACAACCTCAGCAGATAATGGCTCAGGAGCGTGAGATAATCGATGAAGCCTACGCAGGCGACATCATCGGTGTATTCGACCCGGGCATATTCTCCATCGGCGATACCATATGTTCCCCCAAGAGAAAGTTCGAGTTCGAACCAATACCTACATTCGCACCCGAACACTTCATGCGCGTGCGCCAGAAAGATACCCTGAAGCGTAAACAGTTCGTAAAAGGCGCGACCCAGATAGCTCAGGAGGGTGCGATCCAGATCTTCCAGGAGCCCGAAACAGGTATGGAAGAAGTAATAATCGGCGTTGTTGGCGTGCTCCAGCTGGAAGTATTCGAGTACCGTATGAAGAACGAGTATAACGTTGAACTCTTCAAAGAGGGTCTTTCATATAGCCATATCAGATGGATAGACAATAAGGATATCGACGTTAAAAAGCTCAAGCTTTCCAGTGATACCAAGCTTGTACAGGACTTCCGCGGCAATTACCTGCTGCTGTTCACCAGCGAATGGAATATCCGCTGGGCGCTTGAAAAGAACGAAGGTCTTGAACTCAGCGAATTCAACCGCGGTGCTTTGCAGTGAAATAAAAACGCAAACTCGCGTAAACTGCCAAGGAAGAGAGCTTTATCTGACTAACGCCAAAGAAGTAATCTATCCACACCAAAACAATTGATGCAGACGATTAACAGCGGATCGACAGCACACCGGATTGCACCGTCCCATGTCAAGTAGACAGCGAAATAAATCAATATAGTAACTACAAGCAGCCAGTGCAAATTGCGCAGGCTGCTTGTAAATTTCTTTGACTGTTTATCGCAGTGAGCGCGGAGGGAGATGCTGAATTTTTTCAATGTATAGCATTGAGTTTTTTGAATTTGTTTACGAAAATGTATTATTTTACCATTAACGTATTGATTGATCGCTTGGTGTATGCTATGATGTGTTTCTGTGGAAGCTTGGATGATAATGATCTATCTGAGTTTTGTAAGATACGGCGTTGATGATATCAAGCCGATATGCCTGCGATCCACTGTATGGGATAATTTTTTTCGCAATGTGTTTTGAACTATAAGGAGGAACAGAAAGTGAACACAAAGATCAAAAGAACAGCTGCAGCTGCACTGGCAGTTATCATGGTGGCAGGGTATGCTCCTGCCGAGCTCGGTATATCAGGGATATTTGATACATCTATTTCCGCAAGTGCAAAGAGCGTTGCTTACGGGGATTTCATATGCTCGGAATATTCAGACTTTCTCCAAATCGAACAGTATATTGGTCACGAGATAGGTAAAAAGAAAGATGTAGTCATCCCTTCCGAGATCAACGGCAAGACAGTTAGATCGATCAATTTTAGGGATTCTTCCTGCTTAGATGATGTTAAGACCCTGACCATACCCGACAGTGTCAACAGTATTGTTTTCGGGACTATGCATAATAAAGATCTGGAGGCAGTTATAGTTGATGAAAAAAATCAAAATTATTTATCTGCTGACGGAATAGTTTACAGTAAAAATAAAACTGAATTGTTATTCTGTCCGAACGTGAAAACAAGTGTGACCATACCTGAAAGCGTAACAAGCATTGGCAGAACTGCATTTGCCGGCTGCACAAGCCTAAAAGATATAACTATACCCGAAAGCGTTACAAGCATTGGTGAATATGCATTTTACGAATGCACAAGCCTTACAGATATAGCCATACCGAATAGTGTTACAAGCATTGACAGAGATGCATTTGACCGTTGCGTAGGTCTAACAACCATAAAAATACCCGAGAATGTTACAGCTATTAAAAACAGTCTGTTTTCTGACTGCACAAGCCTTACGACCGTAACATTACCGGAAGGCGTTACAAGTATTGGTGTATGTTCTTTCTACGGCTGCACAAGCCTCACATCTTTAATTATTCCGGACAGCGTTACAAAAATTAAAGAAGATGCTTTTTATGACTGCACTAGCCTTGAAAGCATAAACCTACCCAACGGCATTAAAAGTATCGGTGACAAAATGTTTTATAATTGCAAAAGCCTTAAAGAAATATCTATACCCGACAGTGTTACAAGCATCGGTAAAGAAGCATTCTATTTCTGTCTTGCACTTGATGAAATGAACATACCAGACAGCGTTACAAGCATTGGCGAAAGTGCATTTGAATGCTGTGCAGGTATCAAAGACCTGACCATATCTGACAGCATCACAAGCATCGAAACAAGCACATTTGCAAATTGCCAAAGTCTTACTGAACTGACCATACCCGACAGCGTTACAAGCATTGGATATGGTGCGTTTTTCTGCTGCAAAAATCTTACTGAAATAACAATACCGAACAGTGTTACAAGCATCAGCAAACGTGCATTTGAGCGCTGCGAAAAAGTTAAAAGAGTAACCATACCTGACAGCGTTACAGAGATCGGTGAACATGCATTCGGCAGCTGTGAAAGCCTCACAGATATAGTCTTATCCGACAGCATCACAAGTATCAGCGATTATACATTTCTTTGCTGCTCAAGCCTTACCGATATGATCATACCCGACAGTGTTACAAGCATCGGTGAGGGGGCATTTTCACACTGCGAAAGTCTTACAAGCATAACTATACCAGACAGCGTTTCAAGTATCGGCAAAAGAGTATTCTATTATTCTCCAAACCTTAAAGATATTAACTACCGCGGCACGAAAAAACAGTGGGATGCTATTGATATAGATACCACCGACAATGAAGAGCTGCTCAATGCACAGATACACTTTATTGATTCCGAGCCTGCCGAAACACACGTATATCCGAAGGTGACATCGGTAGACTACGACAGAAAATTCCACCGTTTCAGACTGAACTGGACAGCTGTCCCCGATGCTGAGAATTACGGCATAGCTGTATATATATCGGGTAAGTGGAAAGTACAGACCCAGAACATATCCGCTTCGGTAACAAGCTTTACTTCTCCCAAACTCAAAGCAGGCCAGACTTATAAGATACTTTTAGCAGCAAAGGTCAACGGCAAGTGGGATCTTACTGCGATGTCAAGCAGGGCATTTAACGTGACCGTTAAGTAAGGGTTTTCCAGATCAATTTATAAAAGAATCGTTTATAACCAGAAAAGACAGTCTCTTTGGAGGCTGTCTTTTTATCCCGTGTCCCATAATTCTGTTCATGATGGATCTTGTTCGTGCAGTTTTTTTGCTTTTTAAATTTCAGATAAACGTTCTAAAAGCTATCGACAAATGCAAACTCTTATGCTATTATATACGATACAATCGAACGCATATACTTGAAATCGCCCCGGTAAAATGATATAATAGTAAAAAAACAACGAGGTGGACTTATGCCGAATATATTGATCATAGATGATGATGCACATATCAATGATATTGTTTCAAAAGCTCTGAAAGCTGAGGGTTACGCAGTATCACAAGCCTATTCGGGTACTGAGGCGCTTATGCTTTTATCTCACAGTAAGCCCGATCTGATATTACTTGATCTGATGCTCCCCGGATTATCAGGCGAAGAGCTTCTTCCGCAGATAAAGGATATCCCCGTGATAGTTGTCAGTGCAAAAGCCGATGTAAATAACAAGGTCGAACTGCTTATAGGCGGTGCTGCTGACTATATCACAAAACCCTTTGATATGCAGGAACTTCTTGCGAGAATAACGGTCCAGCTCCGTAAAAACGAGAGGTCTGCCGACAATGCTCTCATCAGATATCATGATATTACTCTTGATACAGACAAGCATATGATCAGCGCGTGTGACAAGGAACAAAAGCTCACAAGGACGGAATTCGCCATAATGAAACTTCTGATGACCAATCACGAGCAGGTGGTCGCAAAGCTGACGATATTAGACCGCATCAGCATGGATACCCCCGACTGCACGGAAGATTCATTGAAAATACATATCTACAATCTCCGCAAAAAGCTGAAAGCCATCACGGGCAGAGATTACATATCTTCGGTGTGGGGCATAGGTTTTATGCTGACTGCGAAATCTTAACTTTTTCTTTACTATTATCTTTACTGTTTTCTTAACCATTTTATTTTATACTGTTTTCAGAAAGGAAAGGTGATACCTATGGAATATGTTCTGAAAACAAATGGTCTGTGCAAATCTTACCGACGATACAATGTACTGAACGGTCTGACAATGAATGTGCCGAAGGGTGCTATATACGGATTCGTGGGAAAGAACGGCGCAGGAAAAACAACACTTATACGTCTGATCTGCGGATTGCAGGAACCTTCAGGCGGTGAGTACGCTCTATACGGTACAAAACATACTGACAGCAAGATAACAAAAGCCCGCAGACGTATTGGTGCTGTGGTGGAAACTCCTTCCATATATCCCGATATGTCAGCGAAGGATAATCTCAGACTGCAGTACCGCACCCTCGGACTTCCCGACTTTGAAGGACTTGACGATATTTTGAAAATGGTCGGACTTGAAAATACCGGAAAGAAAAAAGCAAAGAATTTTTCGCTTGGTATGCGTCAAAGGCTGGGGATAGCAGTTGCGCTTTGCGGAAGCCCGGATCTGCTTGTGCTTGATGAACCTGTAAACGGTCTTGACCCACAGGGTATCGTGGAGATAAGAGAGCTTATACTGAAACTCAATCGCGAGAAAAATATTACAGTGCTTATCTCATCCCATATCCTCGATGAGCTTTCAAAACTAGCCACACACTACGGATTTATCGACGGGGGGAAGATCATCAGAGAAATGAGTGCCGATGAATTAGATGCTTTATGTCGAAAGTGTATGCGATTAACTGTCAGCAGTACAGCGATACTTGCTAAAGTTCTTGACGATATGGGGCTGGAATACAGTGTTATCGATGATACCCATGCCGATATCTACGCAAAACCCAACATCACTCATCTCACCCTTGCCCTTGCAAAGGAAAACTGCGAGGTGCTTTCGTTTGAGGAACATGATGAAAGCCTCGAAAGCTTCTATCTGTCACTGGTGGGAGGTGTTGTAAATGCTTGATTTGATCAATGCTGGCATCTACAGATATCTGAAACGCCCGTTGACTTATGTATGCTTTGCTGCATCACTTATTTGCGGTCTCATGTATGTTTTTACATCAGTAGATGTCAGTGATAGTGATGGTATCTTTAGTCCTGATGACATATACTTCATTTTCAGTATTATTGCAAACGCAGTTTTATGCATTATGAGTACCGGCACGGAATTCAGTTCGGGTGTTATAAGGAATAAGATATATACGGGACACAAAAAACATACCGTTTATCTTTCCGAATTGATTATAACAGCCCTGATCTCAACCATCATGTTTTGTCTTACAGCCATTCCTTTGGTTGCTTATCATATGGTTTATTTCCAAAAAATGGCACATCTGATACTTACACTGGCGCTGATATTTACAGCTTACATTTCTATCAGTATTATGCTCGTGTTTGTATGCTTCATCACTGCGAACCGAACCGCCTCTGCGATCATAGGCGCATTATTGATCTTCATGGTCAATTATATCGGCTATACCACTGTAGATGTGCTCGGTGAGCCTGAATTTCTCACCAAATATCATCAGGCTAACGGGGATTATTTTATGGTGGCAGGAGATATGCCAGAAATTGAGGATACGGAGGGTATAGTAAAAATAACGCAGGAAGATAACCCTAACTATCTCCGTGGTATTCAGCGAAGCATCGTAACGGTGATACACGACTGTAACCCAAATGTATCCATAAATTCATTTATGTCATACTGCTATTGTACAAATAGCATCGAAGAATTGCATGGATATGAGAAAGATCATTATTCGGAAATGGTGAGATCCGAAATATCAATGTGTATAGCAGCAGTACTCATTTCGCTCTGCGGTGCGGTGATCTTTAAGAAAAAGAATCTGAAATAAGGGAGTCATATTTATGATAGTCTGTCTTGTCATTCTGAACATTCTGCTTGTATGTAAAATACTGATCATGCGAAGATCCGCAAAAGAGATCACCGAGGAAATTCAGGACAGACTTACAACTGATACCAATACACCGATCACTATCACAAGTCATGACCGCCGTATGCGTGAACTGGCGATTCAGATGAATCGGCAGCTAAATGATCTGCGAAAGGAGTATCTGCAATATCATCAGGGCAATACAGAGCTTAAAACTGCAATAACGAATATGTCACACGATATACGCACACCGCTGACAGCAATTATCGGAAATCTTTATATGATACGCAAGACCGATGATATATCTGAGATAAGGGAATATCTCGGCGCGATAGAAGAACGCACTGAAAGTATGAAACAGCTGACCGAGGAGCTTTTCCGCTACTCTGTGATAGTTTCGGAAGATGTTGAAACAGTGACAGAGGAAGTATATGTCAATCAGGTGCTTGCAGAGAGTATCGGCAGTTTTTATCCTGTGCTGACTGAAAAGGGCATCACACCAAATATAAATATTTCCGATGCTCGTGTTATAAGAATAATAAATAAGTCCGATCTCACAAGAGTATTCTCCAACCTGCTGAATAATGCTGTGAAATACAGTGACGGCGATCTGGATATCACGCTCTCAGAAGACGGCAAGTTAACATTCGCAAATACAGCAAAAGAGCTGTCCTCCGTTCAGGTGGAACAGCTCTTCGACAGATTTTATACAGTTGAAGCCGCACACCATTCCACAGGACTTGGATTATCTATCGCAAGGACGCTGGTTGAGCGTATGGGCGGGACGATAGCGGCAGATTATGATAATAGTCGGTTGACAATAAAAATCACACTATGATACTGCAACGGCATAGAGAACACTCTCTGTGCCGTCTTTCTATCTCAACGGATAAAATTTCCCAAATAATAATTACGGGCGGCTCTGAGGGGCATTTCCGTTTGCATGTGAGCAAAGCAAACGGCTCTTCGTACCTGTCGTACCTGCAAAGCCCTTATGCTGATTATTGTTTTTCGCTATCCATTTCATATATGACATTTCAAACACCTCATCAAGAAAAAATCGGATTATCGAATATATGGCGCAAGACAAACAAAAGTGCTATATTATATAATAGGGAGGATAAGGGGTATCAAAAATGCAAGGCATATCAGTTTCCTGATTAGTTCGCACCCGACCATCTGTGCGAGCTGCCGATGGGATATACATTTGAAAGGGGGAAGCATACTCTATAAATAACTCGATGATCTGATTTGCACCCTTTGGTATTTCGTTTGGAAGTCTCGCCAGTTTCATCGGGCAAACTGTTCAGATGTACTTCGCCTTATCTGAGCAGCCGTTTTATCAAAGGTGAGTGCTGAACGACAAGTTAAATTTTTGCAATAATGCCTCAGGTGCAACACATCGGCGTATCGGAATGTTCGAAATAATAGTGCAGCCCTACCGAGTGTGGCAGGGCGAATGGATATGCATTTTTATTCTTGCAAGCATTGACAAAGCATATGCTTTGTCACCTAAATATTTCCAATTCTGCTGTGTCGCATAATTGGCTAAAAGGGAACCCTGACCCTTTTATAACAGCACTACCGTAATAAAACAATCAAGGAGGTAGATATTATAAAGTTAGAAAACAGGAAGTACAAACAGCTATCGTTCACAATTGACGAGTGGAAAGAAGTCGAGCGAAAAGCGGCTGAGTGCCACATGAAGACCGCTACATACATCAAGTACATGGCATTGCATGGTAAGATAGTGAATGTCGATGCGAAAATGTCAAGTGACCTGCTGGCTGCTCTCGGGCGTGTCGGGAATAATGTGAACCAGATCTCGCACCGTGCCAACGTAACCGAGTATATCACACAGGAAGATTTACAGAAGTTGTTGAAATGGAGGGACGAACTACGCCATACATCAAGAGCCTACCTATCCACAATTCACTCCGCGCTAGGCTGCTCTACATAATGAACCCCGAAAAAACGTCAGAGCGAACGCTCGTTACCGGGCTGAACCTCGAAACGGACGTTGACACTGCTATGCAGCAGCTCGCCATGACCTACGAAAGATACTCGCGCAAAAAGTTTAACGCCAAGCCGCCTACCAAAGGTGATAAGCCCGTAAAAGCGTTTCACCTGATTCAGTCATTTGCGCATTGTGAGTGTTCAGCTGAGGAAGCTCATGCTATAGGTATCGAGTGGGTGCGCAAGGCTTTCGGTGATGACTTTCAAGCTATGGTCTGCACCCACACAGACAAAGACCATATTCATAACCATGTGTTACTATGCCCTTACAGCCT
>NZ_FOKQ01000057.1 GCF_900112155.1 Hominimerdicola alba
TACCCGTAGATGAGTATCTTCATCATGATATCCTCGGGTATGGCGCCATTCCACTTGCTTACTATCGTGTATTCTTCTTTTTGATAGATCTCATCTATAACATTGCTCAATACTCTGACAGTTGAGCTTTCTTCGATGTAGATCTCATAATTCATGTTAAGACGCACTTGACAATTTCTCATTTTTGTGGTACAATCCTTTCGTTGGTTTAATGGTTTTTGCAATTATATTATACCACAAAAAGAAGAGCTTGGCACTGTGCCAGGCTCTTTTTCTTTGTTGGGGCTGCAACAGCCCCCTGTTGATTTTTTACTGCTGTATAATCACAACAGCTTCTTGCCTTTTACGTGAGCCGCTATCTTTGATATGTCGGTCACATTGATCTTTCCGTCGCCGTTTACATCAGCGCGGATCTGCTGTTCAGCATCGAGTATCTTTTTGCCCTTTACATGGGCTGCCGTTTTTGAGATATCACTTATATTTATCAATCCGTCGTTGTTCACATCGCCTTTCATGCCATTGCTGCCCGTGATGGTGAAATCTCTCCATGCTACGCCGCTGTAATCATTTATTCCTCTGATAGTTACATCTGCAGTGCCTATCCTGTCGTTGTCATTGTATTCAACTACATAATCAATGTCACGTAAAAGTACGTTATCTCCCAGGATTACTGTTACAAAGGGCTCGATCGGCTTGCCCGCGTATACATAAACATCCTGCGGCAGTATTATCAGACAAGTGCAGAAATCGTATGTCATTTGGGCGTAGTTAATTTTGTTGTTAAAAGCATACATCTCTGCGTAGGAGTGCTTTAAAGCGTGTATGGTCAGATCATTGCTACATCCGCTGAAAGCGTCATCGTATATCAGTACAACATTCTTGTCGATATAGATATCGGTAAGTGATGTGCAGTCTTTAAAAGCACACTGTCTTATGTATTTAGTGTCGTTTGGCAGCTCAACAGAAGTGATTGCGCTGTTGCCCGAAAAAGAATAGGCGCTGATGATCTTCGTGCCCTCAGGAACTTTAACTTTTCCCTTGCAGCCTGCTCCGTCAATAAGTACACCGTTGACGATGACCATAGGATCTTCACTGCGCTTTGCTTCAAGCCATGCAGTCTTGTCAAAAGCGTAGCAGCCTATTACTTCCAGGCTGGGACTGATATTGTTTACCGAGGAGAGCTTTCTGTCATTGCAGAATGCATAGTCATCGATTATCCTCAGGCTGTCCGAAAGTTCAACAGATACCAGTTCTTCCAGATTGCTGAAAGCGTAGCAGCATATGCTTTCAACGCCTTCACCTATCACGACCTTTTTTATCTTGTCACTGTCCTTCGACCAGGGCATGTCGCCAAGTTCATAGTTGTACATATCACCCTTGCCGCTGATGGTCAGTGTACCGTCAGTGCTGAACTCCCATGTAAGCTGATCGCCGCACTTGTTGTCAGCGGGCTTGGCAGGGTCTTTTATCTCAAAATACGCTTCCTTTGTGCCGCTGAAATTTCCCTTGCCGACAACAGTCACAGTGGCAGTGCCTATCTCAATGTTGTCGCTCACCATCACGATATAATCCGTATCGAGGGTAAGCTCTTCGCCGTACTTTTTCACCGTTACAGAGGGGTTCTTTGCTGTGCCGTCATAAACATAAGCCGACGGATTAACAGTTATATCAGCCTCCGAAATATCGCGGTAGACAGTCTCATATGCTATATTGCTATCCATAGCATACTTTTCGCCCGCAGTTCCCTTGCAGCAGATCATCCTGAGGCTTTCTCCCTGAACTGTTTTCTTATTATCGAAAGCATTATCGCCTATACTTGTAACACTGTCAGGTATGGATACAGAAGTCAGAGCAGTCCCCTGAAAAGCAAAACTACCGATGCTATTAACACCCTCAGGGATATTTATACCTGCAAGTTTACTGCAGCCGTTAAAAGCATACTTGTCTATACCGATAATGCTATCGGGAAGCTTTGCAACTGTCAGACCGCTACAGCTGCAGAAAGCATAGCTGCCTATATTTGATACACCTTTGGGTATTATCACAGTTTTAAGGTTCCTGCTTTCAGCAAAAGCACCGTTGCCTATCTCCACTACCCCTGACGGTATAGAGTATACGTCGGAAGTTTTGCCTGCGGGATAACTTATAATGACAGTTTTGTCCTTGTTGAATAAAACACCGTCAACTGCGGAGTAGTACGGATTGTCCTTGCTTACTGATATATTTGTGAGACTTGTGCATCCGTAAAAACTAAAATTGCCTATGCTCGCTACGCTTGCGGGTATCGAAACGGATGTCAGACCCGAACATAAATAAAAAGCATATATATTTATACTTACAACACTGTCGGGGATATCGATATTATTCAGAGAGCGACAGTTAGAAAACGCAAAACTGCCAATGTTCAGTACAGTGTCAGGTATGGTTATATCTGTGATGTTATTATGCATATAAAAAGCATATTCTCCGATGCTGACTACCCTCTTGCCGTTGATAGATGCAGGTATGGATACTTTATCTGCATTTCCGTTGTACTTGAGAATGCTTATGTTGCCGTCTCCGAGTACCTGATACTCAAAATCTCCGTAGGTTTCAGCACTTGCCGTTATCTCCGTGAAAGGTGCTGCTGTTCCCTTAGGCAGACAAACTGCCGTGCTTGTCACCAGCATTAAAGCTGCAATCACTGCCGCCGCTCTTTTCATTTTTTAGTCCTCCTTGTCTTTCAGTTCAGTTTCTTATTCCCCTTAACATGAGCCACTATCACGTATATATCAATGACATCCACAGCTTCTCCGCCCTTAACATCTGCAAGCGAAAGTGTGATGAAAAGCATAATCACGCAATATTGGCTTAATATTTTATTAACACCATCAAGTATATCACGTTTAATTCCCATTGTCAATAAAACTTCCGAATTATCCCGAGTTCGCCTGGCTTTTAACAAAAAAGAGGCCGCCGCATCTGCGGCAGTCTCTGTGTGATCCGTTTATTCAATTATCAGGTGATACTATCGTAAGTAAGCTTGTCCCATACACCGCAGTAAGTTACAGCCATCGACTCCATTGTCTCGCTGAACTTCTCCTGTATCATAGGCTGATCGTTTGTAGTGATCATCTTGTCTATGTTTTCGTTGATATAGTCAGCATCAGGTTCAAGACGCTTTACTATGAAGTAACCGTAAGTGCCGTCCTCAACAACCTTGTCAGATGCCTGACCGGGTTCAAGAGAGAACGTCTCGTCAAGCAGAGAACTGGGGTAGCCGCCTGTGTTGTCAACGCGCATATAGTAACCTCTGTTCGGGTCTTCATCAAGCTCGATATCCCAGCCGTATTCTTCGATGAGCTTGGAGAAATCCTCGCCGTCCTTTACGCGCTGGAGCGCTTCCTCGGCAACTTCCTTAGCCTTGGCAGCCGCAACAGCCTTAGCGTCAGCGTCGAGAGCATTGTAAGCTGAGCTCTTAGCCCCTATCTTCTGGGAAAGTGTCATATCATCGTAGGTGGCAGCAGTGCTGTCATCAAGTTCGACCTGCGCATAGAAAGGTATCATTATGTGCACTTCGTGTGCATACTCCTTGGGATCATTTATAAGCTTCAGGAAATCTTCCTCTGTGGTAGCATACTCGCCGCCCTTTTCAAACAGCGTGGCCATTACCTTGTTGTAGGTCTGTGCCCTTACGAACATCTTTACCAGCACATCATATGTAAGGTGAGATCTCTGCAGTTCCTTTTCAAACTCTTCTTCGTTGTCATAACTTTCCTTGCTTTTCTTCACATTGCCGTCAATGACAGTCTGATCTTCATCGTCCAGCTCGATGTTGTGCTCTGCTGCCAGCTTGTCGGTAACGAGCTCGTTCTTGATAGAATCTATAACATACTCAAGGAACTGCTGATAGGTCTCGTTATTCTCTCTGAGGGCACTTGCATCGATACCGTACTGCTCATACTGTGAAAGAGCCTGGAAATAATAGAATCTGAACTCGTCAAATGTAATGTCGATACCGCCGATATTGCACATAACGTAGTCAGTGGTATCGATGGCCTCGCCATCAACAGTCAGCGAAGCAACAGGCAGAACTTCCTCCTGCTGAGGACCTGCTGCCACGTCCTCGTTAGTGGTAGTCTCGGAACTGTTCTTGTCTTTATCCTTTTTATCGCTTTTTTTATTGCTGCATCCAGCCATAGAACCTGTACATATAGCCATAGCCAGCAGAACAGCCATCATCTTTTTTAACATGGATATCTTTCCTTTCCTAATATCGCATAAATATACGTATACGGGTTAATTTTTAAAGTGATACAGACTACATTATAAAGCATTTATGTGATGGATTTGTGTTTTAATTTGAAATATTCTGTTTTATACGGAATGAGGAGCTGTCGCTGGGAGTGATAAGCGAAAAGCTTGACCAAAATCTCCCCTCTTTTGCAGTTTACGCATTTTTTATATGTACATACTATCTTTACAATTTAAGCAAAATATGTTATAATATCAGCGGAGGAGATGGGTATGGCTAACATTCTTGATTATCTTGACTGGCGGGGCGATCTGCCCTTTTCGGTATCGCCGTTCAATGCGGTGGATGCGCTTATTCTTGCTGAGCTGAGTTATTTTCCCGCTGAGGGGATAGTTCCTGCGGACATGGACAAAACGGTCACGCTGGCGGAGCTTAGGGACAGCTTCGACGGCAAAAAAGTTCCGCCCGAACTTAGGATAATCAGCTACGATCAGGATATCGAGCTGGTGAACAAGCTGGCGGAATCACGCAGATTCGATGGTATGCGTATGTGCGGTTACGTGAATGATGTTGATCCTTCGCGGGATTTACAGTTTGCGGCGCTGACCTGCATTTTCGACAAATTTACCTTTGTGGCTTTCCGCGGTACGGACAGCACTCTGGCGGGATGGAAGGAAGATCTGAAATTCAGCTTTATGCACGAAACAGCTTCACAGAGCATGGCGGTGAAGTACCTTAGCGAGAATTTCTCGGATGGCAAGGAGGTACTTGTTCTCGGTGGACATTCAAAGGGCGGAAATCTGGCGATATACGCGACGGCGTTCTGCGACAAGAGCATCAGGAAGAGAGTTCGGGCGATATTCGCATTTGACAGCCCGGGCTTCAACGAGGAAGTTGCGGCATCTAAGGAATATCTGGCTGTGACATCAAGGGTCATAAGCGTGATACCGCAGTCATCGCTGGTGGGGCAGCTGCTTTCGGGGCGGACGCAGAACAGGATAGTCAAGAGCAGTGCCAGCGGTTTGTCGCAGCATATCGCCTACTCGTGGCAGGTAACGCGCTGCGGGTTTGATTATGCCGAGGAACTTTCAAAGTTGGGGGTATTCGTCAACAAGACGATGACAGGCTGGATATCTTCTCTTGACGAAAGCGACAGGCATACTTTTGTTGATGCTGTATTCTCAGTGCTGGAAGCGGCTGAAGGCGAGACTTTTAACGAGCTGGGAAGCAACAAGAGAAAGTCTTTGACAGCGATACTTAAAGCGCTGAAAAGGCTCCCGCCCGAACAGCGCAGTGCTGCGAAAAAGGCGCTTTCACAGCTTGCATCTTACGGCAAAAAGGCATTTATATCGGGGCTTGAAGAGGGTCTGGCGGATAAGGAACTGCCTAAGCTGCCTAAGTTTTCGGACGGTGTGGCTTTGATAGGAATGAAGAAGTCATCGGCGAATAGTGAGGAATAGCGCGAACATCGCGATAGAAAGAGAGACATTATAAATGAAAGTTTTTTCAGGTAAATCCAAACGAGTTATCCTTATTATACTATGCCTATTTGCGGCTGTGATATTGTTGATCATAGGTCTAAAATTATCATTCAGACCCGAGAGTATCACAGAAGAACATTTTTCAGAAAAAGACAAAGATAAAATATCCGCGCGGCTGCACATAGATTGTCAGAATGTCAAAATTGAAAAAGCGACTTTTTCCCATGCGAAGGATAGTGTTTTTATGTTTTATATTTCAGATATTGAAAAAGAGGATATAGACGGGAATTATTATAATGAGGTTTATCAGCCTGCGGCAAATCCCGAAAAGATATTTTACGATAGTTCTGAAAACACTTATATCAGCTGTATTCTGGATACTGATACCAAGACCGCTGAGATAAAGCTGACGGCTTATGATGATGAGTTATATAAGGTATTGAAAAACTGATATCAGTTTTGGATTTGTCGGAGAATTGTCTTTGGTCGGAAGTTTGTGAGGTTTCGCCCCTCGTTCTTCGGGCGAGAAATCGGATAACAGCGACTGTGTCGGCTGTGGCTGTCTGATGACGGGTTTGGCAATATTTTACGGACATAGAATGAGCGTATGCATACGGTCGCATACGCTCGTATTTTTTGATAGCGTCTACTGCACCGACCGTATACCGCGCTTTTTTACATGGCGGATTGTTTGTTATTCTATAACATGGTACATTTGCCGATGGCTTTTGTACCTTGACCGAGAGGCTCTGCCTCTAACAGTCAGCTTTGCTGACTGTGTGCTCATCCGCAAGCCTTTCGCGAGATAGCTTACTCGCACTAACAGAACAAAGGCGCTTCCACTGATGCGGAAGCGCCTTTGTTTGGTTGGAATGTGTTTATTTGGAGTGTAATTAGTTAATTAAGAGTGATCTCGACTACCGAGCAAGCGGGGAGCTTTACGGTCAGCTTGCTGTTTTCAAGCTTGACATCGTAGGGCTTGATAACGACTTTCTCGGGATCATCAAAGGTATTGCAGGCATGAACGTCCTCGGTGAGGATATTCGCAGCAACATTCTTTGCGTCGAAATTACAGATATCGCAGCTGAGCTCAGCATCTTCGTCGATGGAGCAGTTTGCGAGAGTTATGGTCATAACGCCGTCCTTTACGGAAGCGGAAGAAGATATCATGGGAACGCACTTGCCTTCGCAGCAGTTCTCGTTATCGGTATGGCAGTATACGCACTCAGCATCCTGATGAGCCTTGAACATATCGAAAACGTGGAATGTAGGAGTCTTGACAAGCTTTTCGCCCTCGGTGAGGATTATAGCCTGAAGAACGTTGACTACCTGAGCGATATTAGCCATGATAACGCGCTTGCAGTGGCGGTTGAAGATATTCAGCTGCATAGCTGCAACGATAGCGTCACGCATGGTGTTCTGCTGATAAAGGAAGCCGGGGTTTGTGCCGGGCTCAACATTGAACCAGTTGCCCCACTCGTCCATGATAAGACCTATCTTGTTATCGGGGTCGTAGCGGTTCATTATCTCGGTGTGACGGGTGAGCATAACATCAACGTAGTTAGCCAGATTGAGTATGGTATAGTAATCATTTGCATCAAACTCGGTGGAAGAACCCTTGTCTATCCAGTCGGGAACGTTGTATGCGTGGAAGGAGATACCCTTTGCCTGATCCGGATTGAGGTTCTTCATCAGCACCTGAGTCCAGTTATACCAATCTTCTCCGCCGCCTCCGGGACCGCAGGCTACCTTGAAGAGTTCGTTGCCGCTGTAGTTCTTGCAGTAGCTCTGATACTGTCTGTACTGGTCGAGGTAGTACTCGGGGCGCATATTTCCGCCGCAGCCCCAGTTCTCGTTGCCTATGCCGAAATACTTCAGCTTCCAGGGCTTCTCTCTGCCGTTCTTCTTTCTCAGTTCGGACATGGGAGAGATGCCGTCGAAAGTCATATACTCTATCCATTCAGCCATTTCCTGAACGGTGCCGCTGCCTACGTTGCCAGCGATGTAGGGCTCACAGCCTACCAGCTCGCAGAGCTCCATAAATTCGTGGGTGCCGAAGCTGTTATCCTCAACAACGCCGCCCCAGTTGGTATTTACCATCTTTTTACGGGAGGACTTTTCGCCTATGCCGTCTTTCCAGTGGTACTCATCTGCAAAGCATCCGCCGGGCCAGCGGAGTACAGGCATCTTTATCTGCTTGAATGCTTCGATAACGTCTTTTCTGATACCGTGGATATTTGGGATTGATGAATCCTCGCCCACATAGATACCGCCGTATATACATCTGCCAAGATGTTCGGAGAAATGTCCGTATATCTCACGGTTGATGTGGCCTGTTTTGTCATTGGCGTTAACAAGCATCTTAAAATTTTTCATTTCGGTATACCTCCCGTAATCAGTATTAAGTAATATGCGCGAACGTCCGCGCTGCGTTTCACAGTAATTACAATATAACATATTGACAAACCAAATACAATGACGTATAATATTTTTGTACTTACTTATCCTATGATTTGTATTATCAGAGAAAGGGGGACGGCGACATTGTTCAGGCTACATAATATGGGATTGGATATGCATCACACGGCAGATTTTTCCATCGAACGTCCCAAGGGTTCGGGGGACTGCTTACTTATCATATTCAAAACAGACGCTCTGCTTACCACCGACGGCAGGGATACCACAGTATCTCCCGATACGGCGATAATATACAGCCAGGGTACCCCACAGTACTATCGTGCGATATGCGGCAGTTATGTGAACCACTTCCTGCATTTCGGCATGGATGATGACGATGCTGATGAGCGTCTGATATTCGACAGACTGCTTACACCGAGACGGGTCAGTGACGCTGAGGATATACTGCGTATGCTCAGCCGCGAACAGCTTTCCAAATCGCCGAACAAGGATGAATATTCATCAATGCTGATAAAGCTTCTGCTTATGAAGATATCCGAGGAATCTGACGGTGTAAGCGATGCACAGTTGAACCCCCATGCGGAGATACTGGACGCTCTGCGGGCGGATATATATGCGAACCCCGGTCAGTTCACCTCGGTGGCACAGCTGGCTGAGAGGGTCAGGGTGAGCCCCTCCCATTTTCAGCAGCTTTACCGCAGCAGGTTCGGGGTGAGCTGTTATGAAGATCTGCTTTCGGCAAGGATACGGACTGCCCAGTACTATCTTTCATCTACTGCTTTGACAGTGCGTGAGATAGCTAACCTATGCGGATATGAGAACGAGGTATGCTTTATGCACCGCTTCAAGGAGCGGACAGGCACAGCCCCGGGAGCCTACCGCAGGCTGATAAACGGTAAATGATATGGACAAGCTGAGATTTGAAAATGCGCGTAAAAAGCTGCTTGAAAATCCACAAAGCAAAGGCATAGGCACGCTGGCGGAAAAAACAGTCCACGCGGTGCTGAAAGAATACTACGGCGGCGGTGAGGAGAACAAGGAGATACCTCTGGGCGGATTTGTGGCAGACGTCGTATCGGAAGACGGAGTCATCGAGATACAGACAAGGGCGCTTTATCGGCTGGAGCGGAAACTGGAAGCGCTTCTTCCGCTGTGCAGGGTGACGGTGGTCTACCCGATAGAGGACAGGAAATATCTGCTGGATATCGACCCCGAAAGCGGCGAACTGGTATCGAGGAGGCTTTCACCCAAGCGGGTGAAGATATGGCACGGCATTTCGGAACTTTACGGCATACGGAAATATCTGGGAAATGATAACCTTACAATAAGGTTCCCTGTGCTGACGGTCGAGGAAACACGTATCCGCGGGGCAGAGAAAAAACGTCGTGCGGACAAGATAGATAAGCTTCCCGTGGAGATGACTGCGGAAGTCGTGATAAGGAGAAAAGAGGATATAGCGGCGCTTCTGCCCGTGAATCTGCCTGATGGATTCACGGCGGCAGAGTTCGCCAAGCTTTGTCGTGTGAATACCGACACCGCAGGAAAATGCATACGTGTGCTTTCTATTATGGGGATAATCACCGAGTGCGGAAAGCAGGGACGTTGCAAGTTATGGGCTTTGAAAAAAGAATGAGGGATAAATTCACAGGCGATGCGTTCGGGAAATGACCGATAAATGATAACATCAAGACCAAAGAACGGAGGAATGAAAATGAAAAGACTGATAAGTGCTGCTGCCGCGGTGATGGTCGTGCTGACAATGGCAGGCTGTTCAAACGAAAAAACCGATGATAAGGAGAAGAAGTCTTCTTCTGCGGAAAGTGCTGCTGAAAACAAGGCAGATAACAAGTCGGGGAACGAAGATACCGATGGCGGCAGTGATACTCAGGACTTGCCCGAAGTAACCCCTGCCGCCGGAATAGCAACCATATCCATAGTGACTGACGATGCAGACAAAGTGGATTCCCTTGACTTTATCACGGAAACGGTATCAGGTCATATATCCGAACTGATAGCTTCCTGGACACCGGGTTATAAAATCCCCCCCGAGCCTTTTTATAAGGAATGCAGCATTACTCTTTACGATGAAAATGCCAAGGCAGTATCTGAGGGACTTCGCGGAAATTTAAAAGTGCGCGGCAACTGGACTACCACATATGACAAGAAACCTCTGCGGATAAAATTCGATGAAAAGCAGAGTGTGCTGGGTCTGAATGACGGCGCTGAAATGAAGAACTGGCTGCTGCTGGCGGAGTACAAGGACGGTTCTATGCTCCGCGACAAGGCATCTTTACAGATGGCTAGGGGTATACTCGGTGAAGACGGGCTTTATGTGGCTGATACTCAGCTGGTGGATGTTATCGTCAACGGTAAATACTGGGGCGTATATCTTCTTACGGAACAGCAGCAGGTAAATCAGAACAGAGTAAATATCACCGATCCCGAAAAGGACTATGAGGGCACGGATATCGGATATTTTATGGAGTTCGACGGATATTTTTACAATGAGGACGACCTGCATCAGTTCAGGATGGACTACAACAAAAATGCACCCCTGACCCCCTATGACGGCAACGACGGCAGCGGCAGGTCTATGCAGGTGCTGGGCAGCGGAGACGAGGAAGACCCGAAAAAAGAAGTCGGCATAACTATACACAGCGATATCTATTCTGTGGCACAGCATGATTTCATTGCCAATTATACCAACAATGTCTATAACATAATGTACCGTGCGGCTTACAATGATGAAGCCTGGGTATTCGATGATAACTACAAAACTATCTCTCTGACAGACAAGATAACTCCGCAGGAAGCTGTGGAGAAAGTTGTGAATGTGGATTCTCTGGCGGATATGTACATCATCAGCGAACTTACCTGTGATGCCGATATATACTGGTCGAGTTTCTACATGGACGCTGATTTCGGAGAGGGCGGCGACAAAAAGCTTACCTTTGAAGCGCCCTGGGATTTCGATTCGGGTCTTGGCAACAAGGACAGATGTGCTGACGGCACGGGATACTATGCGGCAAACATCGTGCCCGATGTCAATGGCGGTGCAAACGGCGGCGGAGAGTATGATACAATCAACCCATGGCTGGCAGTGCTTATGTATGAGGACTGGTTCAGGGATATCATCAGTGCGAAGTGGACTGCGGCTTATGATGCGGGGGTATTTACGGAAACTCTGGATACCATAGAAAGCGACAAGGCGAAGTACAAGGACGCATTTGAGCGCAATTACTCACGCTGGGACAACCTTGTACATAATGAGGCTTTCGCAGGCGAGCTGACAAACAGAGCGAAGAACTGCAAAACTCAGGAGGAAGCGGCGGACTATCTGCATGAATGGCTCAGTGCCAGAGTAGAGTTCATGAACGATGAGTGGGGTTCGTAAGTTCTTAATTTGCACCTGATGACTTTACATTTGGACGTAAATATGTTACAATAGGAATGTCAATAATATACCGGACAACATGGAAAATCTTCTTTACGAGGTAATTGAAAATGAGAAAAAGCGGAATACTTATGCATATATCCTCACTGCCGAATGACTACGGCATCGGCAAGATGGGCAAAGAGGCTTATGAGTTCGTGGATTTTCTTGCACGCTCAAAGCAGAGCTGCTGGCAGATACTGCCTGTTTCTCCCACAAGCTACGGTGATTCGCCATATCAGAGCTTTTCGATACACGCGGGCAACCCTTATTTCATCGACCTTGAGACCCTTGAAAAGGACGGCTATCTGAAATCTGAGGAGTACAAGGATATACAGTGGGGCGAGGAAAAGGGTTCGGTGGACTACGGCACTATTTACGAGAATATCTTCAATGTGCTGAAAACCGCGCACAAGCGTTTCCGCAAAGACCCTGCAAAGGGTTATGTGAAGTTCGTACTTGATAACAAGAACTGGATATACGACTACGGTCTGTTCATGGCGCTGAAATTCGCACACGGCGGCAAGGCATGGTACGAATGGGAAGAACCTCTGAAAATGCACAAGGGCAAGGCTGTAAAACAGGCGGCTAAGGACTATGCTGACGATATCGACTTCTGGTGCTTTGTGCAGTACGAGTACTTCAAGCAGTGGAAGAAACTGAAAAAATATGCCAATGACAAAGGCATAAAGATAATCGGCGATATACCGATATACTGCGCTTATGACAGTGTAGAGGTATGGGCGACTCCTGAGTATTTCTACCTTGACAAGGAAAAGAAACCCATCGAAGTTGCGGGCTGTCCCCCCGATTGCTTTTCAGAGGATGGTCAGCTGTGGGGCAACCCCTTGTACCGCTGGGACTATATGGCTAAGGAAAAGTATGTCTGGTGGATCGAGCGCATACGCACAGCTTTCGAGATATACGACACGGTCAGGATAGACCATTTCCGCGGATTTGAAAGCTACTACTGCATACCCTACGGTGCACCAAATGCAAGAAAGGGTCACTGGAGCAAGGGTCCAGATATGAAGCTTTTCAAGGCAGTGAACCGCAAGCTGGGTGAGTTGGATATAATCGCAGAGGATCTGGGATTCCTTACCAAAAAGGTAGTAAAAATGCTTGATGCGGCAGGATATCCCGGAATGAAGATACTGGAATTCGCCTTTGACGGCGACAGTTCAAACGGATATCTTCCTCACAATTACAGCACATCAAACAGCATATGCTACACAGGCACTCACGACAACGAGACTGCCCTTGGCTGGATAAAGAGCTGTGACAAAAAGACAGCTGATTTCTGCAAGAAGTATCTGAATGTCAAGAAAGACACGGATATACCCTGGGCGCTTATAAGACTGTGCTGGTCCAGCGTATGCGACACGGCGATAGCGCAGATGCAGGATATACTGGAACTGGATTCCTCCGCTAGAATGAATACGCCTTCCACGGTTGGCACCAACTGGAAATGGCGTCTTGAAAGCGGAGAACTTCTCACCGAAAAACTGAGCGACAAGCTGGCAGAACTGACAGAGCTTTACGGCAGAGCACCGCATAATGACAAGAAGAAGGATAAGGCGGGAGAATGATCCAAGCCTAGTAAATAATTATATTGACGCAGAAAGAGCGTATGCAACTGATGTTTTGCATACGCTCTGATTTTTTATTGCCGCGAGTTTTCACAGCTGGAAAAACTTCTCCCTGAACCAGACTTTCTTTACTTCAAAACTCTTACCGTCCAGATATTCCAGACATCCGCTATCGGTGGTGAATTTGAATGTGAGTTTATAGGAACACAGCGCTTGGGTCTTCACCCCGAGGGCGCGGTTTATTTTGTTGCTGCCGTATTTTCCGTCGCCAAGCAGAGGGTAGCCTATATGGGCGAGGTGGGCTCTTATCTGGTGTGTTCTGCCTGTGACAAGGTCAACTTCAAGCAGTGCAAGATCGGACTGTTTATTCTCGGCGATGACTTTATAGCGGGTTATCATGGTCTTGCTTCCCGGAAATTGCTTGTCCTCAACACGGACTACTTTTGTTTTTTCGTCACGGCGGTGGAAGGCTTTCAGCTCGGCGGACTTTTTATTTGGGATACCTGTTGTCACGCAGAGGTAGAGTTTTTCAAGTTCCCTGTCCTTGACTTTCTGGTTCAGCACCCGCAGGCTTTCGGCGTTTTTGGCACATATCACTATACCAGAGGTATTCCTGTCGATGCGGTTGCATAGGGCGGGAGTGAAGCTGTTCTCGGTATCGGGGTCGAACTCGCCTTTATCGTAGAGGTAGTGCAGTACCCTGTCGATGAGGGTATCAGCCGAGCCGCTTTCGTCCTCATGGACAACAAGACCGCAGGGCTTATCGCATAGGAGTATATTTTCATCCTCGTACACTATCTCGATATCCTTTGGGGCGGTGAGGAAACGGTGGGCTTCATCACGGACTTCGGGGAAAAATTCGTCATTGATATAAAGCTGTACGCTGTCGCCCTCGCTGAGTTTTGTGCTTATCTCACATCTTTTGCCGTTGAGCTTTATGCGCTTTAGCCTGATGTATTTGTACATCAGGTTTTTCGGCAGTGCGGGGACTGCCTTGGTGAGAAATTTATCCATGCGCTGTCCCGCATCGTTTTTATTTATGCTGAATTCTTTCAAATTTATCCTCCGCCTATTTTTTATCGTGATGTTTTACAGCCTTATTTTACCTGACGTAAAAAGGATACAAGCTCCTTGATATCATTGTCAAATCTTTCATCCGAAATGGGGAATCCACCCGGTTCTCTGTAATTTATTGCAAATTGAAGCTTGCAGAATCTCCATCCATAGGCTAATGATCTTGGATGATCTTTTTCTTCCTCTGCGATGTTTTCATCCATATTTTCTTCGTATTCATCTACAAGATTTACATAAAGACTAGGATCGCGCTGCTCATTGATTTTATCTACTAATAACTGAGCTTCTTTAAGCATTCCTCTTTCTCTGAAAACTCTCGCTTTAAGACACATGGTCATCTCAGGGATAAACCATAGATCGTAATCACCTTCAAATTCCATATCTTTCACTAAGTCGCAAACCTCTATCATTTCATCGTAGTAGCCGTAGATATACAGCCATGTCGCTAAACCGGATATGTTCTGGAGATCTCTGCTTGATTTAAAACTGCACTTTTTCAGTATTTTGTTACAGTAACTTCTGACTTTCTTTTTGTCAACAGTATTGCTGATACGCTCGATCAATTCTGTCATACTTAACCGACCTTTCGTGGGTACTAGCCCTTTGCAAGATACCAGCTTTCGCCCTCGCCGACGGAGACCTCCATAGGCACTGAAAGCTTGACTGCGTTTTCCATCTCTTCTTTCAGCACAGCGGAAGCCCTGTCCTTATCCTCGGGAGTGACTTCGATTATAAGTTCATCGTGTACCTGAAGTATCAGCCTTGCATCAAGCTTTTCTTCTTTAAGCCTTTGGTAGACCTTTACCATGGCTATCTTGATGATATCCGCCGCCGCGCCCTGTATGGGGGCATTCATGGCGGCACGCTTGCCGAAAGCCTGCATGACCTTATTTGTTGCTGAAAGCTCGGGGATATATCTTCTTCTGCCGAATATGGTGGTGACGTATCCGTTTTTGATGCCGTCCTCAACGGTCTTATCCATGAATTGTGATACCTTTGGGAAGTTATCGAGATAGTTCTTGATATACTGCTTGGCTTCTGCCACGCTGACACCTATATCCTTGGAGAGAGAGAATGCTCCGATGCCATAGATTATGCCGAAGTTTACTGCCTTTGCGGCTGACCTCATCTCGGGGAGCACCATATCTGCGGGTATGCCGAACACCTGTGAAGCTGTCATGGCATGGATATCAGTGCCTTCCTCGAAAGTTTTTCTCATATTCTCATCGCCGCATACAGCCGCCAGTACACGGAGTTCTATCTGGCTGTAATCCGCATCAAGGAGAGTACAGCCGTCCCCTGCAACGAAGAATTTACGCATATTGCGCCCTATCTCCTTGCGGACAGGGATATTCTGCATATTGGGCTCGGTGGAGCTTATACGTCCTGTACGGGTCTCGGTCTGTTTGAATATGCTGTGTACTCTGCCGTCGGATTCAACCTCTTTCAGCAGACCGTCAACATAGGTGGAGCTGAGTTTTGTCAGGGTGCGGTATTCCAGCACAAGGCGGACTATGGGGTGCTTGTCTGCAAGTTCTTCAAGAACTTCCGCATTGGTGGAATAGCCCGACTTGGTCTTCTTCTTGGCAGGAAGTCCCAGTTTTTCAAATAGGACTTCGCCAAGCTGTTTGGGTGAAGCGATATTGAATTCGCCCTCTGCAAGGTCATATATCTGCTTGGTAAGGGCTTCGATATCCTTTTTCAGCCACTTGCCGAATTCACGTATACCGTTGGTATCTGCACGGACACCGTAATGCTCCATAGATGCCAGAACTTCACAGAGGGGCATTTCCACCTCATTGAAAAGTTTGAGCATCTCTGTCTGTTCAAGCTGTAATTTAAGGTTTTCGGACAAGGGTATCAGCGAGCATACATCTGCGAAATCACCCATATCTGAACGATAGGTTACCTTATAGGTAAGGCAGAGATTCTCGATGGTATACTCCCCAGCCTGAGAATTCAGCAGATAGCCTGCAAGGTCACAGCAGAATGTGAGAACGTTAAGGCGGGTGCCGTTATCGAAAGCGAATCTATGGGCTTTTTTACCCTCGAAAGCAACCTTTTCACAGGGGCTCTCGAAAAATCTCAGGGCTATGCCGTCGAAATCCCAGTCACCGAAAGCGATGGCATAAGCCTTATCCTCAAAGAAGACCTGAAGCTTATTGCCGTCAAAGATGAAAGCCGCCTGCTTGCCCTCGGTCATCTGAGCGATGGCATCATCGTTAAGGGGCAGACCTGTTTCGTACTTGGGCAGGTCTTTGAGTTTGAGCTTTGTTTCCTCCCCCGCATCAGCTGAGGTACTGTCAGCACCTGTGAGTTTGAGCCTTTCCATGAGCCTGAGCATTTCAAGCTCGGTGAGGAAAGCTTTAGCTTCGGGGGCATCGGGGGGCATGAGCTTGTAGCTCTCGACTGATCTTTCAACAGGAGCTTCAAGGCATATCTCGGCAAGGAAATGGCTGTCAATTGCGTCCTGATGACCTGCTTCGAGCTTTGCGCGGTTGCCCTTTGTTATGGTGTATTTATCCAGATCGGCATAGAGGTTTTCAACTGTGCCTGCCTGCTGTATAAGATTAAGGGCAGTCTTTTCACCTATGCCCTTTACACCCGAGATATTATCGGAAGTATCGCCCATCAGCGCTTTGACCTCGATCATCTGTCTTGGGGATACGCCGTATTCTTCCATAATGCGTTCTGGGGTATAAATCTTGGTCTCCTTGGTGCCTGCAAGGCGGACAGTAACACGCTCATCAACAAGCTGGAAGCTGTCGCGGTCACCTGTGAGGATATAGCACTCGTTACCGCTCTCGGAAGCGGCTTTTGAGAGAGTGCCGAGGATATCATCGGCTTCATAGCCCTCGCACTCAACAGTCTTTATGCCCAGAAGAGCGAGAAGCTTCTTGATAAGCGGCATCTGCTGAGCCAGTTCTTCGGGCATACCTTTACGGTTAGCCTTATAGGACGCATTTGCCTTATGCCTGAAAGTGGGGGCTTTAAGGTCAAAAGCCACAGCCACGCAGTCGGGGTGTACCTCTTCGATTTCTTTAAGATATATATTCATGAAGCCTGTGAGGGCATTGGTGCATATGCCATTTGAGTTGGTGAGTATGCGAATGCCGTAAAATGCGCGGTTCATTATGCTGTTGCCGTCTATACAAAGCAGTTTCATCTGTATACCTCCAGGTTTTGTTAACAATGTTCTGTTATATTATACCACATTACGAGCCATCATGCAAGCAGGGCGGGGAAATTGCGAGGATAAATAGTCTCTCCTCACACAGCAATAAAGCAACGAAATATCGACAAATCCAACAAAATATGGTATAATAGAAGTGCAAGAAAAAGTAATCAAAACGA
>NZ_FOKQ01000069.1 GCF_900112155.1 Hominimerdicola alba
CGGCATAACGGTTTCTTTTCCGCTCTTTTCCATGATCCCGGTGATCCATTCAAAAAAGCCTGCGAATCCTTCTGCGTCATTTGTGAACACATAGGCCTTCTTTGAATACTCCATCCCTCTCCAGTCAAATGCTCTGGCATAGTGCTTTTCGCTGCCTACATCGATCCCGACAATTATTTTTTCTTCTCCTACTTGCAAAATCTTTTCATTTTGTGTATAATACATATAGAGGACACCTTTCTGTAGTTTGTATTACTAACTTTCGCATCGTCAGTATTTACATTCTACACTGAGGTGTTCTTTTTTGCAACCCCTTGATTTGTTTGGTTACAGGAAGCTCCATTCAAAATATGGTATCATTTCCAAAGTACCACTATTTTTTTAATTATATCATATAACATATTGGGTTGTCAATCTATTATTTTTAAAAAATAGTGGATTTTTTACATATTCTATCATGATTCGTTGGGATTTTATGTAATATAGTGCTTTGGCGTGATTACGCGGAGTATGGGGGTTATCATGGTGTTAAGGGAAGTTATCTGTTAGAGAATATATTTTTATAGGATAATATTATCGCATAACTTAACAAAAACTCGTGTGATATTCAACAAATCCTATTGTTGATTAATGTTAAGTTCAACAAAGTTGGTTAATCGGTAATACGTGCTTTGTTAAAACTATTGACTTTAAAATATCAAGGTGATATAATTTAATTATAATCAATGAAAAGAATAATTGTCCGAAAAATAAGGATTTTTCAGAAGATGGGTATTATATGTGCGTGAAAAACGGTGGAATATTCTTGTATGTGTCCGGCTGATATTTATCGGACATATAAAGATTGACAAAATTAAATATCGGAATATTTTATACCGGTAAGATATAGTGATGTCTGTTTCATATTGCCGTATTTCTTGCACAGCGGATAAAATGACAGTTTCTTGGCCAAAGTTATCCGAAGAGGGGGAAGAACAATGAATAATATCATATATGTAGGCAGGAATATGACTACTTTTACCTGCAAGCAGCATTTTCATGAAGAGTGGGAGCTTGTATACTGCACGGGCGGTCAGGGCAGATTTGAATTTGAAGACAGCACCATTGAGTACAACTCAGGGGATCTTGTGATTATCCCGCCGCGTGTTATACATGCTAATAACAGCGATGAGGGTTTCACAAATATCCACATAAACATAACAGATGCAACTTTCAATTTCAAGGAGCCTCTGCTTATCTCTGATGATGCCGAAGAGCACATCAAGGGAAGCTTCAAGGACGCTTTCTATTTCTTCAACAGCGATATCAACAGCAGACAGCCTATTATGGCAGCGTTTGGCGACCTTATCGCTAATTACGTCACAGCTTTCAGCAATACAAAGCCCCTGCGTGATGTGGTGGATGAGATCAAGAGCAATATAATGCAGAATTTCACAGACTGCGACTACGAACTTGACACGTATCTGCGCACCATACCTTTCAGCTACGATTATCTGCGCAAGCTTTTCAAGAGTGAGATGGGTATGACGCCCCACAGCTATCTGACAAATCTGAGGATACATATGGCAGAGAAGCTTCTTTGCTCCCCTGATACTGTTGAGCAGAATATTTCCGAAATAGCGTATATATGTGGTTATTCCGACTCGCTGTATTTCTCGCGCGTTTTCAAGAAGAATTTTGGATGTTCTCCGAAAAATTACGCCGCCATGCATTCGGCAGGCGCATAAAATATAGTTTACATCAAAACCCTTTTGTAGATATAAATCCAGCCCCGCGGAAGTACTCCACGGGGCTGAATTTATGTGTTTGGTTCAAAATATCTGTATCCATCGGGAAGTCGGATAAAAGCGCGGATATGCTCATCTATCGGGCGTTCTATTATCGTAGAAATGTTGCCGACGTTTCCCTCAGCGGTCAGTATTGAATTCTCGCGAACTTCGATGACGATACCGATATGGTCATGCTCGCAGTTTTCAAAGACGCGGTCGAATAGCACGATATCTCCTGCTTCGGGAACAAAACCATCACCGATCTTATGATAACCGATGCGCTCATCGCCCAGTGCAAATTCTTCCCATGCGATGCAACCTGCCAGATGGCAGGTTTGACATTCGGCAGGACGTATCGGTATTTCAAAACCGGCTTCGATACAGCAATGATAAACGAAAGCTGCGCACCAAAGTCCGTCAGCTTCTTCTAAAGTCCAGCCGGGAAAATGTCGGATCATTCTATAGAGGTTCGATGCTTCGCACTTTACAAAACCATGAAGCGGTAGCTGAGCGTTCACTTTTGCGATATCGGCAAGGTGTTTTCTTGTTGTTTTTTTCATAATACCTCCGCTGTGATCTTTAGTGTATTCTGATAACATTATACTTTCTGATTGATAAAAAGTCAACTAATAAAGACCGCACCCCATACAAGTGACGAGGCGCGGTCTTCGTTTTAAGGATGGTTCTTTCCGATGGTTTATCTTACAGTAACTGTAACAGCATGCTTGATAGAAGCTGTTGATGTCCACTCGCCGTTGACTTTGGCAGCGATAGCTACCTTGTATGTCAGACCGGGAGTGAGGTTTTTGGGAGTTGTAAAGCTGAGGGTAGATGCAGGGATAGCAGAGGTCTGGACTCTCCACTTGCCTGCGAGATATACAGCAATACCATAGTTTGTAGCGCCCTGAACAGGATTCCATGTGAATCTTATCTGGTGATACTGTTCGTTGTAATCAACAGACTTTATCACGGGATAAAGATTGGGATCGAGAGTAGAAGGCTGCTGTGTTGTACCAGACGAAGAAGTCGAGCCGTTTACCACAGTAGTTTCGTCAAGAGTTCCGCCGTAAACTTCAAAGTAAGAAGCAAGCTTTGATGTATCTGTCTGGAGGAAGTAATTGCCCGATGGAATATAGCATATCGATGAGTTTGTATCGAAGTTTGCGTACTTGTTATCGGTATTTACCTTGGTGCTCTTGCTTGATACGACTGTGCCCTGCATATCGCCTGTGCAGTTGGTTAAAACGTCATTGTAGCTCTTGACTGCGCCGAGTTTTACCTGCATAGGATTTTTGCAGTTATTGAAGACATTGTACTCAGAGAAAATGTAGGCATTTGCTCTGGGGTTCATGCAGTAGCTTGTCTGTCCGCTGAATATGTTGTTGTACATATGGATGTTTGCCTGACGAGCAAGAGGTCCTCTGGATTCGCACTTGTTCCAGTAGTTGTGATGATATGTCAGGTGGTATTGGAGATTGCTGTCGGATGCACCGACAAGGTTTGTCTTGTGGTAGCCCTGATAGTAGCAGTAGCTGTTTGTGAAGTACTGTCCGCGCTTGAAATCGCAGGCACCGTCTCCGCCTGACTTATCGGATTCAGCAGGGTTGGAAATTGAAGGTGCATAGAATTCGCAGTTATGTATCCAGCATCTTTCAACGGAAGCAGTAAGAGTTGAGCTTTCCTGAACGCCCTCCATACCTATGCAGTCTTCGGGAACGTTCTTGAAAGCGATGTTCTTCACTTCAAAGCTCTTGCCGAGGCTTGGTGCGGAAGATTCGCTGATGAAATGCAGACCCCAGCCGTTGATGGCAGCATCAGTGCCGATACCCTCGATGGTGATATCCTTGCCAGACTTCATTCTTGCCATGTAGCCGTTATCTCCTACACTTCCGCCGTAATCTATGGAGTCATAAGCTGTCAGACCCGCAGGCGCCTTAACGTCGCCAATAATACGGACAACGAGAGGTGTGCCGTCCTGAGCCAGTTTCTTGATTATGCCCTTGTTGGAGTTGGTCTTTGAACTGCCGTTTGCGGTCTTTCCACCGCCTACGTCCTGACCGACTGAGTTGAGTATATTGCCGATGCCGGTAACGGTAGTGCCATCCTTGGAAGTTACGGAAACGGTGTCCTTGTTGTCGTTGGTTACATAAAGTACAATAGCGTTGGATTTCAATGTGCCGTTATCGTTGTATGCGCCCACACCTGCTGTATAATTGTAGTGTGCATAGCCTGAACGATCCTGTGCATTAACCTGAAGTCCGCTCTGTACGATAGTGCCCTTTGATGTGTTTACAGAAACAGAGTAAGTACCTGCGGGAACACCGGGTATATCAATTCTAAGACCTGCGGAAGTATCGCGTACCAGATATTTCAGGTCATTGCCAGTCAGCTTGCCTGATGTTGTACCCGAGTATGAAACACCTGTAACTTCGGAATCACTAAGACCCGAGAATACAACGTACAGACTTTCGTTCCAGCCGCCGGCGCTTACAGCCTTTACACCGTTGATCGTAGTGCTGCTGTTATTTCCGCCTGTGTTTCCGCCTGTGTTGCCGCCGTTATTGCCGCCGTTGTTTCCGCCGCTCTGTGAGCTGTCATCGGGCTGCTGATAAGATGTACCGCCCTGAGTTGAGTAAGCCATGTAGAACAGGTTAGCAACGTCCGCCTTTGTGAGGGTGTGGCTGCCTGCGGAAACGTCAGCTGTGATGACGCCGTTTGAAGCAGTCAGCTTTGTGCCGTCGAGCTTGATCGTACCTGTACTCTCAACGAAAACAAGAGTAAGCTTGCCCGAAGCAGGAGCGTTGAAACTGATGCTGGTGGAGCTTTCCAGTTTCAGGCACTGGGTCAGGGTCTGCCCGCCGTAGTTTACAGTTCCCTTAGATGTGGATAGATTGCCCGAGATAGAGAAGAAACTGCTGTTTGTTCCACTGGTTGTGAAGTTATGTACATTCGATGATGCAGGAACAGATGTCTGAGAACCGTTTGAAGAATCAGGCTTTGAACTGCTGGAATCATCGGTTTTTGAGCTGCTTGAAGAATCATTGTTTGATGGTGTGGTCGAATCGGAGAATCCTGAGCCGATAGCCACGATGGAATCCTTGTAGGACTGCAGTGCGGATTTCAGACCTGTGTTTACAGAGGAACTCTCGTCGTCAACAGAGTTATTGAAAGTCCACTTGAAATCGCCGCCCTGAACACGTCCTGCGTTAGCCTTTACGGTCTCAACTGCTGCATCGGGGCTTTGTGCGGAGTACTTGTACATCACGCTGGAAGTCTCAAAGTTATTATAAGTGCTTCCGCCCTGCTTTGCTGTAACGTAGGAAGGAACTTTCTCGGTAGCACTGCTTGCCTCATAAGCGTCAAAGTCGGTGGAATTTTGCTGATACTTCACGTAGCCCTTGGTCTTGTCGCCAGTTACCTTGTTGTTGTAGGACTTGATGATACCGCCGTTTTCACCTGAGAATGTACCGCCTGTTGCATTATCAGAGCCCTGCATGGAGATCAGCATGGGGTACTTGCAGTTGCGGAAATAGTTGTTTTCAACGAAAGCCGAACCGCCGAGAGTCATGCCGACACCGTATTTTGCATTGCCATCGAAGTAGTTATTATAAATGTGTACGGTACAGGTGCGTATTCTTGGGTGGCGTGAGTCTGAGTGATCATACCAGTTGTGGTGATAAGTGATATAGTTGCTGGTAGTCTCGGACTTCATGCCCTGGAGATTGCACTTGCCGTTATCCCAGAAATGGTTGTATGAATGGGTGATATAGGTAGATGTCTTGGTATCAAGAGCACCGTCGCCCTTTACCTGGTCGGCATCGGAGCCAGCATCGCCGTAGAACATATCGCAGTGATGAACCCAGATATGGTCATTCTTCTGCTGTAAGCCAACATTATCGCCCTCAGAGCTGTTGCAGTTCATGAAACCGAGATTTCTGATCTCGACATTTGAGGAATTTTTAATCACGACACCGAATCCGTTGCAGGTAGCGTCTTTACCGATACCCTCAACGGTAAGACCGCAGGTTATGGCATCAAGATAAAGGTCACCGCTGGGCATATTAGCGGGATCCTGAATGTTTCCTATGAAACGTATGCAAACGGGACCTACCTTGCTGTTACTTTTCAGGTTGGTGAGGATGTTCTGCACACCCTTTAAAGTTGTAGCAGTACCACTCTTATTAGGCATGGTTACTGTTACGGAATCCTTTGTGGCATTTGTGACGTAGATAACAGTTGCGTTGCTCTTGAGTGTACCGTCGTCGTTATAAGCGCCGGAAGAAGTACCGTTTACGAAACCGAATCCAGAACGGTCATGGGCGGTGGTGTTCACATTGACAGAAGCAGACTTGGATGAATCCTCTCTGCCGTTTATGATAGGAACGATCTTCAGTGTATGACTTCCCGATTTCAGACCAAGTGCATCTGCACGGAAGCATGAAGAATACTGGCGGATAAGCATACTGTCAAGCTTATATCCGTCAGCGTATACATTGTAGCCCGAAGCGCCAGAAACTGCTTTCCATTCAGCGTAAGCGCCCTCTGCATATCCTGCTGATGCAGTAACAGTCACCGAGGATGTGCTCTCGGCATTAGCGATTATGTTGGTAACACCCAGCAAAGCACCGGTATCCGTATTTATGACACCCGCACCGAAGGATGATGCAACAACAGCAGTCGCCATCAATGTTGCCATTGTCTTTCTCATGATTATTGCTTTCATAATTATTCAGCTCTCCTTTGATTTCATATTATTATACCTTCTGATCCATATCCATTTATATACTTATTCCTCAATGTTTATTGTACACTAAAAGATTAAACATTTCTATTCAAAATTCAGCACTGATTATTCATTTTTCGTATGTTTTATATGAACTTTATGAAAATTAGTAATAATGGCTAGAAGATCTAATTAATCTAAAACCTCTGTAAATAGGGATTTCAGCTGTATAATTACGAAATAGGCTTATTATTTGCAAATTCACTTTCATATAATTATAATTTATAAAAATTCCTTTTATGGATATTTAGGCGGCTAAATCAATAACAGCTTGTGTTAATGAATTAACTTTGAAGCTGTACAGTCATACTGTTTACATTTCACGGGCGATGTGCTATAATATTTGCAGAGGTGATATCTGTGCAGGTTATAAGGGCTGAAAATACAGCGGCGCGTGCCGGAGCATATTACGTCCGTATACAGGCGATGGCGAAGAAATATCATATCACGCTGGAAGAAGAATTCGATGAACATGACGGCGATGAGACAAAGTATATAGTTATCCTTGACGATGATTTTCCTGTGGCGACCTGCCGTTTTTACGATATCGGAGACGGCGCGGTGATGATAGGCAGGGTAGTTGTTCTTCCTGAATATCGCGGCAGGGGGCTTGGCAGCAGGGCTGTCATTTCAGCCGAAGAATGGGCTATAGAACTGGGTTACATCTGCGCTGTGCTGGAAAGCCGTGTTGAAAAGACAGGCTTCTACGAAAAGCTCGGATATATCGCCGATCACGAAAACATAATCGAGGGCAGGACATTCCGCTGTGTGCACATGGAGAAAAGATTGTCTTCCCCAAAATAGTAAAAAAGACCGTTCCTGCTTTTATTAGGGAACGGTCTATTTATATAGTATGGGTCATTTCTATTTTGCACTTGCAAACTAATATCAGATGAATTTTACGCCTTTTCTTATCAGTTCTGACTTGCGTTTTTGGGCTTTTTCAGCTGAAAAACGACAGCCTGTGCTTTTCACGTCAAGAAAGACTTCGGCTCCTGTTCTGAGTGCGCCTTTCGCAGTTGCGCCGACACAGCCGCAAAGGTCTAAACCGCATACTGTGAATGAACTGTACTTATTATTTGATAGATGTTCCTTGAAACTCTTAGATGTAAAAGTATTCGGGAGATTCTTTTCAAAGTACAGCTGAGACACCACATCAAGTCCGCTGTAAAGCTCTGCGCCTTTTGTACCTTTTATTGAAAATCCGATTATAAGTCGATTTGTAATGATATTCGGGAAGACCTGACCGATATAGATGATGTCATCGCCCGAAGCCTTATGCCGCGCGACGGTCTCATTCACCGAACTGACCAGGTTCTCTGAGTCATATGAAAACATGGGCTTGCGCTTTGCCCAGAGATAATCGTTTTGCATATCTATCACGAGAAGTGCTTTTTTATCTGCCATAGTTGACCTCCTGTAATTTCTGAATTACTGTTCGAGAAATCGCTCGACATTGTTTGTGATGTATGCCATAAGCGTATCATCATCGGTAAGGTCGATGCCGCAAAGCTGTTTCAGCTCGATGTGCCTGAGTACTGCAAGTTCGTGCAAACTGCTGATCTCAAAGGCTATAAGCTTGCATTCTCCCGCGTTTTTTTGACCGTCAAAATGTTCAATAATATAGGGCAGACTTTCCATGCCGATGCTGTCGCTGCGGTTGAGAAGTATATACTTCGTTATTGCTTTTGAGTAGCTGAAGTTTTCGATCATGAGCTTCATCATGCCAAAGTGCAGCATTATCAGACGCTGTTTTGCGGGAATGTCGGCATGAAGTAACTCGGCTAGTTCTGGACGGGCGATTTGTGCATCTGAGAGCAGCTGCTTGAAAACTTCGTACAGCAGATTTTCCCTCGACCCGTAGCAGTAGTTTATCATCGCAGGATTGACCTGAGCTTTAGCGGCTATCTTCCGTGATGTTACTTCGTCAGAATCGGAACAGGTTGTCATGAGTTCTTTAGCGGCTTCGAGCAGGACTTTTTTAGTAGCTTCTAGGTCGCGTTTTTGTTTATGCGGCATAATCTCACCTACTTATTAAACACGTTTAATTAATAGAAACAGTATACACCATTCAATTGATTTTGTCAACCCTGTAAGAATAGTTATCAAGGAATGGCTTGACTAATTATTGCGCATTGTGCATTTATTGCGAACTTTTAGTTGTCACTGTTGACGAAAGCTTTTTAAACAATATTTTAGCCAAAATGAAATGTAAAATATTATCATTAAAAGACGGATAGATTAATACATTATAACTATTAACAAAGGCAGAACTCACTAATATGACAATTTTTAACTCTCTATTTAGTATGAAAGTTGCTAATTAATAAAATTATATACAAGATGGTGTGTTATTGGTGAAATTATTATTAATATTACCTTGACAATCACCTTAAAAGATGGTATAATCAAAAAGAATAGAATATAATTTGTCAAAATTTTATAATAAATTTTGGAACATCAGAAGGCACTATATTAATAGTGTTGCTGAACTTTCAGAAAGGAGAGTTGAATAATGACTTCGGGTGAAGCACACAGCTGCTATTTAAATGCTAAGTCAAAGTACGAGGAAGCAATTTCTGAGAAGAATGCTTGCGCTGACAGCAAATACAGGCAGGAGATACTCAAAAGAGAAGCACAGGTAAGATTGAATGATTTTACTGCTGATAAGAATCGCTATACAACTACTAATGAGACTCTTGTTAAGGCGAATATACGCGACAAGGTAGATGGTGATCTTAATAAAGTACATACAGAAATGGACGATGCAACTTCTTATTTCAAGACTCTGGGCGAATCCAGTATGGGCACTATTGACCTTACAAAGCACATAATGAATGAAGATGACAAGACTCACAGAAAGTCCGTAGTCGGCAGGATCTTCACTAATATTGACAGTGCAAAGAAAAAGGTTGAAAATAAGATTACAGAGCTTGAAGCTTCTATCAAAAAGACAAACGGAGAGATAGATGCTGCTGAAACAGAGATAAGAAGACTCGAGGGTCAGATAAGCTACTGGGACGGCGTGAAGAACGAAAAGTCCAATGAGATGGAGATGTATCTTTCTCTTGAACGCAGACTTGCTGCAGAGGAAGAAGAAGCCCGCAGAAAGGCTGAGAGAGAGGCTGCCGAGGCAGCAGCTGCAGCAGCCGCTGCAAATGCAGGGTGATCTCCTTTATAATTGTGTGATAACAAAGTGTACTGCTGAATATGCGGTATACGATCGAGAAAAAAATGATATGGAGGCGATAACTTGAGTGGAATGGTCATAACACTGAAAAAATCGAGTTTTGATGGTTTTGGTAATCTGCTTAACAGACTTCTTTCAAAATTGAATATCTATGACTCAACGGTACAAGACCTTAAACACACGGTTGCAGGTGTTGGATGTGAAAATGATGGTCAGGTATCTAATGATCTTGGAAATGCTATCGATGATATAGTAAATTCACAGGAAAGCAAGGAAGATAAGAAAAAGAAGATAAATGATCTGAAGAATAAACTCGAAACTTTTGTAAATAATGCGGTACAGCATGAAAGGGCTGCGGCTGATAAGATAAGAGAAAAAAAGAAAGATTTTTATAAGAATTATAGTTATCTGGAACCTGATTGCGAAAAAGACTTTTGGAACAGGGTTACAGATATTGGAAAATCAATAGGAAGATGGATAGAGGATAATCTTCATTATATTACGGCTGCTTTAATTGTGCTCGCGGCAATAGTGATTGTTGTCTTTTTTCCCGGAGCTTGTGCGATACTTGCCATTATTGTAGGTGTTTTGTCTGCCGTGATGGGTATTGCAGATATCGCATGCACACTGATTTTCGGAACAGATGTAGCCGGTTTGCTGGAGTATCTCGGATTTGAAACATTTTCCAAATTTTATAAGGGTCTTGGATGGGGTCTTGATATTGCGAGTGTTATACTTCCTATAGGTTTAATGTCCGCAGCCGGAAAAGCGGCGTTTAAAGCTTCGGTCAAAAGTACAATCAAAGAAGCTTTCAAACACCCGATCCGTACGATCGGCAATGTTTTAAAAGGTGGATGGAACTCTCTTAAGACTGCTTTTAAGACTGCTTTTAGTGGAGCGAAGACTGCTTTTGGCGGATTGAAGACTGCTTTTAATGGAG
>NZ_FOKQ01000079.1 GCF_900112155.1 Hominimerdicola alba
TGCAGAGCTGTTCAATCTTACGGCTTGAAAAAGAGTCGTTCATGTAGCCGTAGATGAGTATCTTCATCATGATATCCTCGGGTATGGCGCCATTCCACTTGCTTACTATCGTGTATTCTTCTTTTTGATAGATCTCATCTATAACATTGCTCAATACTCTGACAGTTGAGCTTTCTTCGATGTAGATCTCATAATTCATGTTAAGACGCACTTGACAATTTCTCATTTTTGTGGTACAATCCTTTCGTTGGTTTAATGGTTTTTGCAATTATATTATACCACAAAAAGAAGAGCTTGGCACTGTGCCAGGCTCTTTTTCTTTGTTGGGGCTGCAACAGCCCGTTTTTATAGTTTTGCTTGTGGCTGATATTTCTGCATATATGCAGAAATATGATCAATAAATCTTATTTCAAATCAAATTCGATGCGGAAAACGCTACCTTTTCCTAGCTTTGATTCCGCACAGCACTTGCCTTTGTGCTGTGAGACTGTCTGCCTTACGATAGCCAGCCCCAGCCCTGAAACGCCGGCACCAACGGAGTTAGTGCGGCTGCTCCGCTGACGGCTGGTGTAGTATTTATCCCAGATGCGGTCAAGTTCTTCGGGTGCGATACCCTCGCCGTGGTCTGATATTTCGACCATGGCTTTTCCGTTTTCTGACTTAAGGGTGATGCCTACCCATTTGTCTGCCCCGGTGTGTCTTACAGCGTTATCCAGAAGATTATAAACCGCTCTTGTCAGCCTTGAAGAATTTCCCCGAATGTGGATATCCTCGGATACATTCCTTTCAAAGGTATAGCCGTCTTTCCGGTAAAGGCTCTCAAAGCTGTCGGTAACAGCCGTGACTATCTCGCTGAGATCAACATCTGACATGACAGGTTCGGTATCTGTCATCTGTAATTCGGAATATTCAAGTATCTCGTTGACAAGTGCCGTGAGCCTGTCGGTCTCTTTTACGATAACAGCAACGTCCTCGGCACACTGTATCTCGTCATCGTGGGAAATATCACGTATCATCTCCGCATAGCCCTTTATCATGGTAAGTGGTGTACGAAGATCGTGGGATACATTGGCGAGAAGTTCATTCTGGAATATCTTGTTCTTTCTGAGCTTTTCATCTGTCATGTCAAGCGTATCATTCAGGTCGTCAAGCTCGGAACAGAATCCTTTGTGATAATCCGTGCTTGCTTTATCCTCGCCGAGAGTGTGAGCTTTTTGATTGAGCTGAGATATGGGTTTTGAGAAACTTCTTGACATAAACAGCGCAAGCACAAAGCCTATCGCCACGGAAAGTACCGTCACGATAAGAAGCTGTAGACTAATTATTCGCGCGGTGGAGCCCACAGGGTCAAGGTTGGTTCCCAGGTAGAGTATCGCTTTTTCTCCGCTGTCGCCGTAATCGATGTATTTGCCATAGAAATACATTCGGTCGGTCTTTATTTCTGCATATCCGCAGTTGGAAGCATCAAGCTCCTGGCGGAAATCTTCAAAATTATCGGGAAGGGCTCTGTAATGCATATGCTTATTCTGGCGTTTATCATTTATCTGCTCTGGCTCTTCCATATCGGGAGCCATATGTCCTTTTTTGTATTCATCGGCAGAATAGAGGATATTTCCGTCTTTATCCGTGACATATACCAGCAGGGAATTGTTCCGGGAAAGCTCATCAAGGGTATCGGATATATCGCCGTCGGCGCTGAATGAGGTGATCTTTTCAGCGGCGGATACAGTGTTTTTTATCACCATTCCGTTGTAGAAATTTTGCAGAAATACAGTTTGCAAAAGCCACAGCACCGTGAAGATGACGGCGGTAAAAAACATGAAATTTATCAGCAGTTTTTTTCTGAAAGACTTTGCTTTAGATCTCAAATTTATATCCCACCCCTCTGACGGCTTTGATACAGTCGCGGTATGAGCCGAGTTTGTTTCGTAACAGTTTTATCTGCCAGTCAACAGTGCGGTCAATGCCGAAGCTGTCATATCCCCAGACCTCGTTGAGTATCTTATCGCGGGAAAGCACCGCGCCGCGATTGTTCACGAACAGCATAAGCAGAGCAAATTCCTTTGCGGTAAGCTCGCTTTTTTCGTCGTCAGCTGTTACTGTCAGCCCGAAAGTGTCTATCTCAAGTCCGCCGATATTGATGATACCGTTGTCTTTATCGGGGGTAGATGTGCGCCTGCAACCCAGTATCGCTTTTATTCTCGCCATGAGTTCCATGGGCGAAAATGGCTTTGTCACATAATCGTCAACACCGACTTCAAAACCGAAGAGCTTGTCGAACTCGGTACCTCGTGCAGAAAGCATTATAACGGGGATATCCTTGAATTCCTTTATCTTCTTGCAGGCGGTAAAGCCGTCGGTATCGGGCATCATGACGTCCATTACGATAAGGTCGAAATCCTCTTTCTGACAGGCTTCGATGGCTTGTCTGCCGTCCTCTGCCGTTGCGATATCATATCCGTCACGCTTGGCATAACGGCTTATCAGCGTGATTATATCGGGTTCGTCATCGACGATCAGTATTCTTGACATAGGGCACCTCCTGCTTTGTTTTATAATATTATACACGAAAATTTCATATTTGTAAAGCAGTCAGCCGTAAAATCTGAAATATGGTTATCCCTTTAGCACGCCGCTTCATATGCCGATATAATAATGTATATTTATTTGAGATGTATTATTCCCCTCGCCGCTGGCGGGGGGAATAATACCGTAAACTATTGATATTGCCTGTAATACTCACTTTCATACGAACCAGAATTATCATTCATCACGCTTTTTTTCAGATGCGTCTGCCTCTTCCGCCGCCGAAGTCATTCATTTCACCGTTCATTCCGCCGTGCATACCGCCGCCCATCATACTCTGGGGTATTTCGGATACTTCAGAGCCGTTTATGATGATGGTGCCGCCGTTGAATTCGGCTGACAGATCATAGTCGAAAGATGACATCTGTGCTGTAACGTTGATAGTACCGCCGTTCACGTAGATTGAACCGTTGGAGTCGATAGCATCGGTATCGCCCTGACCGACCGATACGTCAAGATTGCCGCCGTTGATCACGATAGCTGTTTCGCAGGAATTTGTTTTTGACGAAGCATTGATGCCGTCATCGCTTCCGTATATAGTGATATTGCCGTCATTGATAAGAACGTAAGTTGCTTCAAGTCCCTCGGAAGCTGTGATATCGAAAGTGCCGCCGTCTATCCTGAGCAGTGAGGTCGCCCGGATACCGTCACTTTCAGCGTTGATGTTGAATGTTCCGCCCATGATAGTTATGGAACCTTCCGCTTCATCATTTTCACAGTGGAAGCCGTCTTTGCTTGTGGTGATATTGAAAGTTCCGTCGCTGATGGAGATAGCATCGTTAGCTTCAAAAGCATCAAGGGCAGTATTGACATTGTATGTACCGCCTGTGATCTTCATTTCATCCTTTGATGTGACGCCGTTGCCGTAAGCGGAAGTGATATTCAGTGTGCCTGTGCCGTTGAGTACAAGATCATCTTTGGAGAAGATAACTGCATCGGTGTTGGTCTCGCCGTCAGCTGTGAACTGTCCGCTGACTGTAAGGGTGTTCTCGCTGTCGGCAGTTGTGATGAATACCTTGTCTGCCGAAACTGCATATATTGCAGGTGAGTCGCTGTTTGTAATGTTTACGCCGTCAAGGACAAGCTGTACCTTTGCGTTTTCATCTGCCGTTATCTTGATGGTGCAGTTTTTGGCAGAACCGCTAATGGTGTAAACGCCCTCTTCTGTTATCTCTATGGTGCTGTTATCGGATACTGTGATATTTTTGGAATCGCTGATGTCAGCAGTCTGTTCAAGGTCGCGGGTGGTGAATATCTCGCTTTGTGTAGAAGTTGAAAGCTGTTTGATCTCAGCGCTGGTGGTTTTAGTGGAATTTTCCAAAACCGCAGTTTCTTGGCTTGATGTTGTAGCCGAATTATCAGATGTGAAACTGTTTCCGCAGCCTGTCATTAAAGCTGTGATGGTCATTGCAACGATAGCGGATGTTATATAGATCTTTCTCATAATTATTCTTCCTTTCGTAGGTCTGTGGTTTTGTTTCTATGTCTGTATTATACATGGGCTGTTTGAAAAGAGAAAGGAGCGAAAGTGGAATATGAGGCTTGAATTGTGGAATTGATGTTCCGTTGTGTGATGGAAGTGTGAAACCATGACAGAAAAAAGTTTATAACCAAACCAAACTTTCCTCGTCTAATTTTCAGAAAACAGAAATACGGACGGAAGAAAAAATTTTATAACTAAACCGAACTTGCTCCGTCTAACTTTCAGAAAACAGAAAACAGGCGAGAGAAAAAAGTTTATAACCAAACCGAACTTTCCCCGTCTAACTTTCAGAAAACGGAAAAACAGGCGAGAGAAAAAGTTTATAACCAAACCGAACTTACTTCGTCAAATTTACAGAAAGCAGATGACAACCGGATGGAAAAGTGGTATAATACAGGAGGAATGAAACTTTGATATGGAATACCAATTAGATGAGGTTATCCGACAGGTGCTTGCGATGATGCAGGCAGAAGCCGCACTGTCGGAGGAAGAGAAAAATGCGGCTAAGGAAAAGATCGGAGATATTTTAACGAAAGAAGGAATCCTCAATGAAGAAAACTGACCTTATCAATATAGTTAACGATGCAAAGAACGGAGACAGAAAGGCTTTTGAAAAGCTGTACAACGAATACTATTCCAACCTCTATTTCTTCGTACTGAAGAATGTTAAAAATAAAGAGATCGCCGAAGATATCACCCATGAGGCTTTTCTGAAGTCCATGGAGAAGATAGATACACTTGATCATCCCGAGAACTACGGCACATGGCTCCACAGTATCGCATATAACAAGTGTACCGATCATTTCAGGACTGAAAGCAGGAATGCACGCTTCGATACCGATGAGGAAAAAGACTACGCTATCGAGAACACTGCTATGGATATGACCGTTATGCTTCCAGAAGACTACGCAGTAAACAAGGAGCGCAAGAAGGAGATAGCTGCTCTTATCGATGGTCTCAAACCCGAGATGCGTTCAGCTCTTATACTGTACTATTATAATGATATGAGCGTTTCGGATGTTGCAAAGTCCCTGGGAATGAACGAGAATACTGCAAAGCAGAAGCTCTTTCAGGCAAGAAAGAAGCTGAAGACACAGTTAGAGAAGCTTTACGGCAAGGGCGGCGTACTTGCTATCGTACCTATGAGAGATATGTTCAAGACCTCTATCAGCCCCAAGTTTGCGGCTGCAAGAGTATCTGCTGCACCCGCTGTAAGTTCGGGATTCCTGGCAGGCAAGATCGCTGCGATATCTGCTGCAGCAGTTCTAGCTATCTGTCTCCCCATCGGTCTCGGAATGTCTGACAAGGATAATAAGAGCTTTGCAGGCGATGTTAAGCAGACTGACAGCCATGCGCCTGTAGAAGTTTCCTACGAGGAAAACAATTCCATCGACAAGTATCTGGCTGAAAAGATAGAAAGCAGTACAGATAAAAAGATCACTGCTTCCGAGAAGGATACCGATTCCAAGACTTCTGTGCCTGTAACTTCTCTGAGCAACGAACAGAAGACAAATAACAAGAAGATAACCGCGGATGATCTTATCGGTACTGGCTACAACGAGATAAAGAACATGGCAGGAACAAGTATCCCTGCTATGCTGACAAGCTCGGCATACGGACCCCATACTGTTCAGTCTTCGGCTGAGATAAACGGTTCAAAGTGGTCCATGACTTTTGAGATATCTGACAGTGATTATGCCCAGATTGCTTCTAACATAGGCAGTTATTCTCAGCGCGGCTGGGAGAGAGTTAGTGAGTACGCAAATACAGTATACGCCTATGTTGATCTTTCCGACTTTGACCCCGTGTGCACAAATGCTGAAAAGCTTTCCGATGATGCCAATATCGAGGCTGAAAAAGGCATACCTTACATGAGCGTTGATGAGATGCTTTCGATGAGCGTTGATCAGCTGAAAGCACTTTCAAACAATGATTATGATATAGTTCTGTCAGCAAGTTCTCAGGCTCCGTATTACGGTTACAAGTTCTCTGCATTCCCTGAGTATGTGTTCTGTGTAGATTCAGCAGAAGATACTGAGAGTCAGCCCGGTGATAATGTTGATTATGGAGTTATTAATGGTGATTACGGAACCTGGTACAGAGTACTCGGCGATAAAATAGATCAGCTCAACCTGTATGACGGCGCAGATGTTGGTGCGGGCTTGACTGTAGGTATGAAATATAGCGATATAGAAAAGACACTGGGAACCGATCTTTCGATACACAGAATAGGCACTACACTTGGACTTTGTGCAGACGTTGTGATAGATGGAAGAGAATGGTGGATCCATTTCGATCTGACTGACGAGCAGGAGGAAAAAGTTCAGGCAAACATATCCGACCAGATAGATGCACTTAACGCTGAATACGGCGAATGGTATGTGAATAATGCAATTGTTGGCGATATCACCGTTGACCTTGATGATCTTGGTTTTGACCCTAAAAGCGATATCGCAGTATTAAGTCTGTGGAATAATTAAGCACCATACGATCGAAGTGAAAACGGAGAAAGAAAAACGCTTATAAAACCGAGACAATAAAGCGAAATATAAAAGCCCTGATTTATTTGATATAATCCCCTGTTACAATATAATTGACGGGTAAAACCTTGCACACCGGTAAGGATTTACACGTACTTGTTACTTAAGCTATAATGAAAG
>NZ_FOKQ01000046.1 GCF_900112155.1 Hominimerdicola alba
TGCGCTCTTTCGCTCTTTCGTGCTCTCTCGTTGACAGCTTAATTATTATAGCACCATTTTTCGCGTTTGTCAACACTTTTCGATGTAAAACGATTCTGCAACTTCTGCCAATATTATATGCATTTTGACAATTAGAAAATCTGAACTCATTTTCCCAGCCTGATCATCTCATCATATAGTATATACATCTTGTCATCAAAGTTTCTGTTTATATGCCAATGCCCTGCAAACCACTTCTTAAATTCCAGTTTTCTATACAGCCATTCAAAATACCCAGTCAATTCGGCATCATGTACATCTGTATTCTTCCCTATCCGATATATCATCGAATCGGGTATCGTATGTGTCAGCACATAATCCACCTTGTATCCGACCTTTTCCAGATTCTCCCCTGCTTCCTTGTATTCCTCATTAGATGGCAGTTCACGCGCCCACCAGCTTCTTCCCTCTTTGCGCATAAATTTATCTATGGAATACGCACCTCCAAAAGTAAAGTACCTCTCCCCTTCTATATCGAATATTTGCCCCCGCATCAGATGATATATATTCTCAGCAACCTTGTGTGCCTTGCCACCGCAGTATTCCACCACAGGATAAGTCTCCAGCACATCAAAATTCTCATGATTTCCGTCCACAAACAGTATCGTAAACTCCTCTTTCGCCAGCTGTTTCAGATAATACTGATGTTTCCCGCCGATGCGTCCCACAAAGCCAAAATCCCCGCACACTATCACAGTGTCACCTTTTCCGACTCCGTTTTCAGCAAATCGTCTTACAGTGTCATTATATTCACCGTGAGTATCTCCCGTGATAAAGATCATCTGTACTCCCCCTTTATATAGTATAAAAGAGGACTGCTTTCCACAGTCCTCTCAAAACATTTAGCTGAATTTAGGTTCGCAGGTGAGATTGATACCAAGGCGCTTGAATATCCTTTCGTCTACTGCGCTGAGTATTACCGTAGAATGTACCTCACAGCCGCGGAGCTTTTCAAGCTGATCCATAGCACGCTTAGCATTCTCATCTGTAGCAGCACAGATAGACAGCGCTATCAGTGTCTCATCTGTATGTATCCTTGGGTTGTTGTTGCCGAGATGATTTGTCTTCAGATTCTGTATCGGCTCAATTACATGGGGCGACATCAGCAGAGTATCATCATCTATATTGCCGAAATGCTTCAGAGCGTTGAGTATCAGCGCTGAGCAGGCACCCAGCAGATTTGAAGTCTTACCCGTGATGATAGTACCGTCGGGAAGCTCCATAGCCGCCGCAGGAGAACCTGTCTCCTCTTCTTTTTTCAGCGCAGCAGCCACTACCTTTCTGTCGGCAGTGCTTACCTTCGCCTGATTCATCAGCATTTCCAGCTTGTAAGTATCTTCTTCGGAACAAGTACCCTTCTTTCTGTCGCAAAGGGCAACATAGTAACGGCGGATTATCTCCTGCTTTGCAGCCTCGCGAACTGCCTCATCATCAACGATGCAGTTGCCCGCCATATTTACGCCCATGTCAGTAGGCGACTTGTAGGGCGAAGTACCAAGGATATTCTCGAACATCGCATTCAGTACGGGGAATATCTCCACATCACGGTTGTAGTTGACTGTGGTTTCTCCGTATGCTTCAAGATGGAACGGGTCTATCATATTAACGTCATTCAGGTCAGAGGTAGCAGCCTCGTAAGCCAGATTTACAGGGTGTTTAAGGGGTATGTTCCATATCGGGAAAGTCTCGAACTTAGCATAGCCAGCATTTACACCCCTCTTGTGCTCGTGGTAAAGCTGAGAAAGACAAGTAGCCATCTTTCCGCTTCCGGGACCTGGCGCCGTTATAACAACCAGCTTGCGTGTTGTCTCGATATAATCGTTCTTGCCGTAACCCTCATCGCTCATTATAAGCTGAAGATTAGCAGGATAACCTTCGATAGCATAGTGATGATAAACCTTTACGCCCAGAGCCTCCAGTCTCTTCTGAAAAGCCACTGCTGAACGCTGACCGTCATATCTGGTCAGAACTACCGAGCTTACATAAAGCCCTATCTTGGTGAACACATTGTAAAGACGTATAACATCAACATCATAAGTGATGCCCAGATCGCCTCTTATCTTGTTCTTCTCGATGTCGTTGGCATTGATGACAATAACTATCTCAGCCTCGTCCTTCAGCTGTAAAAGCATCTGCAGCTTACTGTCGGGCTTAAAGCCGGGGAGAACTCTCGAAGCGTGGAAATCATCGTAAAGCTTTCCGCCGAATTCCAGATACAGCTTACTTCCGAAATCCGCTATTCTCTCACGGATACGCTCGGACTGCATCTTCAGGTATTTGTCATTATCGAATCCTATCTTATTACTGCTCATAAAAACAACCCTTTTCCTTATCCAGCCGTGACTGCCCTGTGCAGCCGCTCAGCTGTAAGATTTTAACTAACCTTGATTTTCATACTTTTTAATTATACCACGCAAAACCCATATTGTCAATAAAGAATCACACTAAAAATCAGACCTTCCGACCATCGGTCATGCGCTATATAGCCATTTTCATATATCCACAACCCACTCATATGAAAACACGGAGAACGCAGCTACGTCCTCCGTGTTATATTTGCTATCTTCTGTCAAGGTCGATGAATTCAAGGGATATTATGGAAAGCAGTGCGAATAGCACTATAAATATACCCAGATTTCTCCAGCATTTCAAAACATTTGCCAGACTGGATTCATACTTCTTCTCCTGATTGTTGCTTCCGCATTTCAGCATAAGCTCATCCTTGCGGTTTGAAGCTGTAATGTAGTCCAGCATCTCATCAACAGGCTTCTCGCCCTCCACTTCAAGACTTCTCATCTTGCTCATGGAAGTCCAGAGCGATGTCATGGGCAGGTCATTGTAATGTCCCTGGGCACAAAGGGAGGTAAGCCCCCATTTCGATACCGTAAAATAGGACATCTTGTAAGCCTTACCCGTCAGCGAGAAAAATCCCCCCGAGAATATCAGCTGGAATATCAGCAGAAACGGCACGAATGTCATGGCAGTGGTGGTGTTCTTAACCACCGATGATATGAAAAGCGATATCATATCAGCCGCATATGTAATTAGGAACATGGTCACAAACAGGTCGAATCCCGCCTCAAATACCAGACCGTTCTCAGGCATGCGCACCTTTGCAACTATCATTACAAATATCGTGATAAGCGCCTGACTTCCGCATAAAAATGCCTGGTAGATCATATGAGCGAATACGTAAGCCGTCATGTGCAGTCCCGAGCGGTGCTCACGCTTTATGATGGCTCTTTCACGGCATATCACCTGTATCGAATTGAAAAATCCATTCCATATACATATGCAGGAAAATGCAAAAGCTCCCCTCAGCGTGCCCTCCATAGAAACATTCATCTTCTTGCCCACAACGAAAGATACCAGCCCCGATATGACTGCCGCCATGGGCATTACTTTCCAATCATTTCGGAATATGAACATACGGAACAGCTTGCCGAGGTACACAAAAGTCTGCCTTATCCTGCCCGTGTGTCTTACACCTACAGCAATCTCCATCAAAGCTCACCTCCTGCCACAGCAGCCGCGTACTTTCTTACAAATTGGTCTGCCTTGCCCTCGCCGCCCTCTTCACGGCGGTTGACAGACATCAGTATCTCTTCCATCGACTTCTTTCCGAAAAATCCGTAGGACTTTTCAGCCGCACCGTAGTATGCAAGTCTGCCTGTACGGTTTGCGTCCTTCGCAACGACTATAACATCGTCAAATAGGTCAGCCACACGGTCGGGAGTATGTGTTATTACTATTACGATCTTTCCGCTGTCCGCAATAGCACGAAGCTTCTCGAAAAGTGCCCTGGCCATTACTCCGTCAAGTCCCGAATCGGGCTCGTCCAGAATAAAAAGCGTCGGGTCTGAGATATACTCGATGGCAATAGAAAGTCTTTTCCGCTGACCGCCAGAAAGCTTGTCCACAAGACTGCTCTTAACAGGTGTAAGCCCGAAAGTATCCAGCACACTGTTTATCCTTTCACGTCTTACATCCCCTTTCATTTCCGAAGGAAGTCTCAGGGAAGCCGCATCGGAGAGCGTTCTGTATACCGTATCACTTCCGCGTACAAGGTCTTGCTGAGGCACGAATCCGATATCGTACTTCATGCTTTTGTAATCCTTGTATACATTGCTGCCCGCCAGCGTTATTACAGCCTTAGCCTTTTCATAGCCCGTCACGGCATTGAGAAAAGTAGTCTTTCCCGAGCCCGAGCCGCCAAGCAGAAGAACCATGTGTCCTTTAGGTATGCTAAGATGTATATCTCTGAGCAGCACCTTTCGCTGAAGAAAATTCATCGCAGTTCTTTTGGTGATATTTATCGAAAGTCCCTCGCCAAGGGATTCAGCTTCAAGTCCGCTGACCTCGGGTGCGGCATCTTCATCGTCAAAGGGATAGCCATCGGCTGTATGAAAGCCTTTTCCCATACCCCAGAGCAGTGCGCAAAGGCACCTGAGTATCAGCCATGGTATTACCCAGAGCCTGTTTCGCCCGAAAGCATCTGCAAGCCCGAAATAAACGCGTGTGCTGTATATCACGCAGGGAATCATCAGAAGTATCAGCAAAAACAGTGATATCATACTTTGCAGGCTGTTAGGCTTGTAAAGATAAGCAGTCGTTATCATCACCACGATGCCGAGACTTATGAGCATCAGCGAGCGGCCTTCCTGTTCTCTGCCTGCGCATTTGCCCATTCGGTCATGCCTGAGGAACGGTATGAACGCCATCCAGGGACGTCTGCCGCATTTTTTGAATATCCCGTATGCACCGATCATTTCGATAACTTCGGATATCACCAGTACGACAATTATGCTGTTTTTATACTCCATCATTTTTCATTCACCCCCGGGGCGATCTGTTCTTTTAGCCACTTCTTCACATCATCGTCAGCAAAAGCCGCATCTGCTGAATTTAACAGAACTTGGCGCTGCTGCTCCGCAGTAAGGCCGAAACGGCTCTCCATATATCTGAACTCCTCTGCGATATCGGTACTCTCAATGGCGGGATCATCGGTATTTATCGTAACTTTTATCCCACAAGCCAGATAATCCATAAAGGGATAATCTTTCATATCTTCGACTGCTCGGGTTAGCCTGTTGCTGTTAGGGCACATTTCAAGCGGTATGCCCCGTTTTGCGATAAGGGATACCAACTCGGGGTCTTCCTTTATCCTTACGCCGTGACCTATACGAGAAGCCCCGAATTCCAGCGCTTTTCTGACGCTTTCCGCGCCATCGGCTTCTCCTGCATGAATGGTAAATGGCACTCCGCTTTTGCGTATCTTTGCAAAAAGCTCCGCAAAATTCTCCGTGGGGAAAAGACCCTCCGCACCTGCAAGATCAAGAGCATTAACGCCTTTGCCCAGATATTCTTCCGCAAGTTCAGCAGTTTCAAGGTTTTTTTCTTCGATGCCCTCTCCGCGCATACAGCAGAGTATAAGCCCTGTTTTTATCGTGCTCCGTGAAAGTCCTCTGATGACAGCATCAACAGCGTTGCGCTGAGTAAGACCTTTTTCACAATGCAGCTGTGGCGCGAACCTTATCTCGGCATAGATAACACCCTGTTCACGCATTTTTTCTGCCACCAGATATGCACACTCATTCAGCGCTTCGGTTGTCTGCAAAAGCTTCAGAGGAAGTTCAAAACAATCAAGGAACTCATTGAGATCTTTGCAGTCATCCCCTACCGAAAGAAGCTTTTCAAGGGCTTCACCGTCAGCAGGCAAAGCTATCCCCTGCATATCCGCGAGACGTTTTGCAATATCTGAAGTTACAGCACCGTCAAGATGAAGATGCAGGTCTATATATTTATCCGGAAATATCCTGTCAGTTCTTTCCATATTAAATGACTCCCTTTCATTGGTTAAAACAAATGTCATTTTTTATATTGTACTACCATTTTTGAGCTTTGTCAACTCAGTTTTTGCTCATTGTCACCAAATACAATGATTGACTTGCTGCTCTGCTTGTGATATAATCAATATAGAAGCATAACACAGAAAGGAGATAACTAATATGAAACTATGTGTACTATTCCCCGGCATAGGCTACCACTGCGAAAAGCCCCTGCTCTACTACTCGGCAAAACTGGCAAAAAGCAAGGGCTATGATGTGATATCACTGAAATTTTCAGGGTTCGATAACTCTGCTAAGGGTAATGAAGAAAAAATGTCCCGTGCAGCAGGGCACGCTCTTGCCCTCGCAGCGGAACAGCTTTCCGATATTGATTTTTCCAAGTATGAAAAAGTGGTATTCATCGGCAAAAGCATAGGCACTGTCGCCTGCCTATCTTACCGCGAAAAAGCTGGCGTTAATGCCTCCTGCATACTTCTGACTCCCCTTGAAGCCACATTTGAAAGTCTTTCTCACCGCTGTACCGCATTTCACGGCACCGCCGACCAGTGGGCTGACACCGAAGCTATCCGCAAGCTTTGCCGAAAGCATCTTGTCCCCCTGAATGAGTACGATGGAGCTAACCATTCTCTTGAAACGGGAGATACCTTCACCGATATCCGAACTGTGCTTGATGTGACCGAAAAGATAGATGCCCTGCTTTGAAATCATTCCTTGGCAAGATGCTCCATGAAATGCTCCTTGTTTTCAAGGGCTGTTGTAGTGGGTCTGCCTAGGTCTGCACGTGCCCCCAGTGCGCATTTCACCTCGATGAATGTGAGTCCGCTCCCATCACGCGCGGCGGTAAGGGCTTCGTCCAGCGAATCAAAATTATCCGCCGAAAATACCCTGCTGTAACCGCAGGCACGAGCTATTCCTGTTATATCTGTCTGCCCCGCAGCTGTCGGCAATCCGCCTACGGTTTCGTGGGCAGAATTATTTATCACAATATGCACCAAATTCTCGGGCTTTATGGAACCTATTACCACAAGGCTTCCCATGTGCATCAGCATTGCGCCGTCGCCGTCTATGCACCATACTTTCCTGTCCTTTTTATTGAGGGCTATTCCCAGTGCAATAGATGAGCTGTGACCCATTGAACCTACAGTAAGGAAATCTCTGCCGTGGTGCTGACCGTTCTGCTCTCTTATCTCGAAGAGTTCGCGGCTGGCTTTTCCCGTTGTGGAAACAACAGGGTCATCAGCAGTAAAGGAAACTATATGCCTGATTACTTCCTCTCGGAACATAACATAGCTGTTTTTATAGGACATTTTCTTTTCATAGGTGAGTGCTCCCTTGCGTATCACAAAGGCAGCCTGTCTGCCATCGGCAAAGGCTTTTTCAAACTCCGTAAGTGCAGTACGGACTTCATCTTCGGTGGTATCCCGGCTTATGACGAAGCTTTCTATCTCCATATCTTCCAGCAGTTTCAGCGTGACTTCCCCCTGATAGATATGCTGGGGTTCATCGTGAACTCCCGGTTCTCCGCGCCAGCCTATTATGAAAAGCATTGGTATGGCATATACCTTTCTGTTCAGCAGGCTTGCAGCAGGGTTGATAATGTTGCCCTCACCCGAATTCTGCATATACACCACAGGTACTCTGCCTGTTGCGAGATGGTAACCTGCCGCTACTGCTGAGCAGTTGCCCTCGTTTGCAGCGATGATATGATGGGCGGGATCGGTGCCGTATCTGTCCATCAGCAGGTCGCAGAGGGGTCTGAGAAGACTATCCGGAACGCCTGTGTAAAAATCTGCGCCTATTATATCTGTAAATATTTTAACGTCCATAGTTATCTCCCTTTATATCGTCGGGTATAAGCCTGATTATCTCCTTGAATGGCATACAGATATCATTGCATTCCTGTGCACGGTGGTTCCTGAGTATCATTTCCGCCGCGTTTTTCATTGCGGGGAAACTGCTTCGTGTCAGCTGATTTGCGTATATGACTATGTTCACGCCCCGCGCTTTGAACTCTTCCTCGGTGACGGAATCAAAAGCCGTAGGCACAACAACTATAGGTGTATCAGCATCCTTCGCCCTGAATCTTTCCACAAACTCAAAGACTTCCGAGGGGTCTTTCTTTCGACTGTGTATCATTATGGCATCAGCACCTGCTTCGGTATAGGCAAAAGCCCTCTCAAGAGCGTCCTCGATGCCTTTTTCAAGTATAAGACTTTCTATGCGGGCGCATATCATGAAATCAGCTGTATTCTGTGCACGCTTGCCCGCGCTTATCTTCCCGCAGAAATCCTTGACATCAGCCTGAGTCTGTACAACTTCGTTGCCGAAGAGACTGTTCTTTTTAAGACCTGTCTTATCCTCGATGACCACCATTGATACGCCCATACGCTCCAGTGTGCGGACGGTATACACAAAGTGTTCTGTAAGCCCCCCTGTGTCACCGTCGAATATTATGGGCTTGGTAGTTACTTCCATTATCTCATCGACCGTCTTGTAACGGCTGGTCATATCCACAAGCTCGATATCGGGCTTGCCCCTTGCGGTAGAATCGCAGAGAGAACTTATCCACATGGCATCGAACTGTCTTGCACCGCCGTTTTCGCAGACCACTGTCTTTTCGGCTATGAGCCCTGTTAGTCCGCTGTGAGCCTCTATTGCGGTCACAAGACCTTTGATGGATAACATCTTTTTCAGACGGCTTCGCCTTATGCTTGGGGTGGAAAGTTCTGCGAGAGAACGGCGCTCAAGCTCTATATATTTTTCATCATAGGCGTATGGGTACTCCACCAGTCTGCCGCCGTATTCTTCCAGCAGAACAAGAGTTTCCTCGCGGACTGTACGCTGTACGCCCTTTCGCCAGTCGTCGCCGTGAACGACTATATCGGGGCGCAGACGCATGATATTCTCCCTGTATGAAAGATCCCGCTGACCTACCACGCGAAACACTCCGCTGATATTCTCAAACATAGTCCTGCGCTCTTCATAGGGCAGTAGGGGAAAACGCTTATAGCCCGCAACAGCTTCATCCGAAAGCACACCTATGGTCAGCCTGCCCAGATTTGAAGCTTTTTTAATTATGGCAATATGACCGCTGTGGATAACATCTGTAGAAAAGCACATATAGACACTTCTACACTTTATGCTATCCAATTTTCGGGATACTTCTTCAAGATCTTCGGCATTGTCTATCTCACTGCAAAGAAGGTCGCCCACATCAAGGGGACATATATCACATTTATCGGAGACTTCGTTCAGAGCATTTTCGGCGTAGCACTTGCGCTTTTCATCAACACCGCTTTCGCAGTAGGCTATGATATTATCAAGCCATGTGCGGAAGTCTTTCTTCGTCAGCTTATAGAGTGGCTGTGCAGCGGCGGCATTATCGAAAAACTTAATGCCGACCTTGCTTATCTTTCCATCTTCGATGACTGCTTTGAAGTCCTTTTCAGGCAGAGGTGCAGAACGTGACACCGTCATGCAGCTGCCCTCATGGGAGATGACTTCATCGAGAACAAGGCTGTCAAAGACCAGGTCGCCGTGCATGAGTATAATATCGTCATCGAGAAGATCACGGGCAAGGTAGATAGACCATATATAATTAGTGGTGTCATAGTCGCGGTTTTCTGCAAAGGTGATGTCAATGGACATATCCAGAGTGCGAACGTAATCTACAAGCACCTCGCTGAGGTAACCTGTGGTTATCACCACTTTTTTCAGACCTGCGGCTTGGGCAAGTTTCAGCTGTCGGCTTAGGATAGTTTCCTCCGAGGATATCTCCGTCATGCATTTGGGGTGTTGGTCGGTGAGGTCGCCCATTCGTGAACCTCTGCCCGAATCAAGTATAAGTAGTGTCATTTTATTATCTCCGTAAAGTCAGCAGTTTCCTGTATATACGTAGTCCAGATATTCGCGGGCGATATCCGCAAGGCGGTATACTCGTCGAACATCGGTGGCCGGGCGGTCATTCATGTTGAATCGTGGGAAGAATCGGGATATGTGCAGCGGGATATTTCTGCCAATGGTGTTGCCCTCATTATCGGTAAGTGTGCTTATCCATCCAGCAGTTTCGCGCATTTCTTCCTCAGTATCGTTAAGGTCTGTTACGGCGAGGAATGTCAGTTCTACGTGGCAGTTTTTTACGGCTTCGGCTATGAAATTTTTAACCATTTCCATATCTCCGCCAAGGATATCTCTGTAAGTTTTCTCATTAAAAGATTTGAGATCGATGTTCATACCATCGATATAGGGAATAAGTTCTTTCAGCACAGAGAGTTCAGCCATGCCGTTGGTGACCATGACGTTTTTCATGCTTTTCCGGTGGACAAGCCTTGCGGTATCGCGGACAAATTCCCAGCCTATGAGGGGTTCGTTATAGGTAAAAGCGACACCTATATTGCCGTCTTTTTTATAGTATTCTGCAGTGCGGGCGAGGTCTTCGGGGGTGATCTTTTCAGCGCTTTCGCTGAGAGTGAGGGCTTCCTTTGACCATGAGATAGAATCGTTCTGGCAGAAAGGGCACCGCATATCACAGCCAAAACTTCCCACGGAAAGTATCATGGAACCTGGGAAAAATCGGTTCAGGGGTTTCTTCTCTATTGGGTCGATAGCGAGAGAGGTTATTCTGCCATAGTTGAGGGGCAGGACTTTTCCGTCCCTGCAAATTCTTCCGCCGCAGAATCCGCGTTGTCCTTCGGCGAGAGTACAATGTCTGAAACAGACTTCACATCTTGCAGTACTCATTTATGTCTTACCACTTCAAATTTAAATACCGTGAGTTCGTCTTCGTAGGTGATGCCGCCTTTCATCATGGCTATATCAAGCTGTTGTTCGACGGAGTCAATGCCCTCAAGATCCGGAAGCAGAAGTCCTCTTTTATAGCCGCTCTGAACTATCACTCCGTAGCGTTTTGGGTCGAGTTCATCCAGTGACTTGACCTGAATCGGTTCAGTAAGGACATCGACGTTTATTTCAAGAGAATCAAGTTCGGCGGTGGTTATGGGCGGAAATCTGGGGTCACGGGTGGAAGCGCTTATGGCATTGGAAATTATCTCTTCGGCGAGGGAATCTTCACATGGAGCGATAGTACCTATACAGCCCCTGAGGTCGCCTTTTTTATGTATCGAAACGAATGCGCCCGCACGGGTCGAAGTAAGTTTTTCGGAAAGTCCTGTGGGTGGCATGATGCGTTTTCTCTCTTTGATGTATGTTTCGATGGTCATTCTGGCGAGAGAAACAAACTCATCGCCGTTATTCTTTGGATAAAAACTGCACACTCCGTAACCAACTCCTGTAACGTCTTCATGTGAATAGACTTTTGATCTTACGCGGACACCGTCAAAAGCGCCTGACATCATGGTGAATGATCTGTGACCGCATTCGGCGGCACGTTCGCAGAGGTCTTCATCAAAATCTTTGAGTTCGCCCAAAGCGCCGCGGACACAGGTATCTATGAGTTTTTCGTCATAGATTGGACCTTCTTCGGCATAGCCGTAGGGACCATACTCCTGAAGTTTATGAGAGAGGTCTCCGCTGGCTATCCAGACTACTCTGCGGTTTGTGTTTTCCACAGCCTTTGCGATAATCTTTCCGAGTTCGTAATGTTTGGTAAGAGGAAGTCCCGAAAGACCGATGCGCACCAGTTTGAAAGCGGTGTATCTCTGCTCGGTGAAATAGAGTGGGACCATAGTACCGTGATCGAGGCGCGGGTCTTTTTCACCCATTGTTCCCGCAGGAAAATTCTTTTCCCTGGCGATACGTTCTATCTCTGCCACAAGTTCGGTATCGTAAGTCTCAGCAAAGCTGACTTCCGGGGCGCGGAAATCCACGAATGTGCCGAAAGCTTTTTCTCCGGGGGATATATGAAAATAGTCGCGGTACATGACCGCGTGGGGGCTTGAAATTATGATAGTTTCAGGTTTCAGGGCGGCTATTTCCTCAGCCGTCTGCAAATATGAATCGATGGTTTTCTGCACCTCACGCTCTCCGCCCCTGCCGACTGCGGGTACGATGAGTGGCGGATGAGGCACGATGAAAGCGGCTACTATCGGCATAAGCACCCTCCTTTGGTTTTGTCTTACTTTGCGAACTTATTGATATCCTCATCGGATATTTCCGCGCCCACATCCCAGCCCTGTTTATATGCTGTGATATCGGGTATCTTCACGCATCTGCCGTCATCCAGAACGAGTGTGACCATGGGTTCTTCGCCTTCTGCAAATCCCTCACAGCCGTTATCGGGTTCGATGAGGTCGGTTATTTTATGGAGCATTTAGTCTCTCTCCTTTACTTTGAAATTTAAGATCGTTCATATCTTCTACATTATCATAGCATAATTTGTTTTAAAAATCAAGGGTGATGGCGTGAGCGGAGATATTCCGGAAGTGAGTTAAAAATCTTGCTAAGCTAGTTGGGATAGTCGAATATTTGCTATTTGCGGTAGTTAGCGAGTTTTCGCCCCTCGTTCCTCGGGTCGAGAAATCGGATAACAGCGACTGTGTCGACTGTGGCTTCGCTGTCCGATTTCAGGCGCGGCAATATTTTTACGGACATAGTTTGAGCGTATGCATTGGTTTTGCATACGCTCGAATTTTTGTTATTGCCGGGCCTTTTTTTGACATAGCGGATAGTTCGCTGTTCTATTTACAGCACGGTTTCCACGTCGCTTTTGCGCCTTGACCGAAGGGCTCTGCCCTTCGAGCTTCCCGCAAGCTTTTCGCGAAAAACTTGAGCAAAAGCTCTATTCGCGGCATAGTTTGTTTTGGGTCGCAAGGTTGATGCCACGCAACGCTTGACCAAAAGCTCTCTTCCTTGGCAGTTTCCACAAGTTTATTATTCTTCCGAAAAATCCGTATCAAGCGCTATCTGGAGTTTATGGTCAGGGAAAGCTTCTTTCACATCTGCAATTATCTGCTTATAAACTTCCCTGCGGTCGGTGGCATCGAAACTTACCACCACATCAAAGCGGATAGTATTAGTCTCTTTAGTAAGGTAGAATCCGTGCATTTGCATTACGTGCTCGCGTGCAAAAACTATCTCGCGGACTTTCTCTTCCACTGCTTTTGCTTCTTCGTCCTTTGTATTAATAGAATACACACCAACTGCAGTAAGTACGACCCTATGAGCGGTATATACAGCAAGCTGTATCTCCCTGATAAGTCTGTCTATCCTATCGGCCGAGAAAGTGTCGGGAACTTCGATATGAATTGAACCATTCCAAGCATCGGGGCCGTAGTTATTCAGTACAAGGTCATAAGCACCCTGCACGCCTTCGATATCGGTGACGGTCTGTTTAATGCTTTTTGCCAGTTCGGGATCGCTGCGTTCGCCGAGAATCTGAGAAATGGTATCTTTCAGCATTTCAAATCCCGATTTGATGATGACAAGGGAAATGACCGCACCAAGCCAGGCTTCAAGAGAAAGACCTGTTGTCATGAAGATTATTGCAGCCACCAGAGTCGAAGCAGAGATAACTGAATCGAGAGTAGCATCTTCGCCCGAATTTACCAGTGAATCGGAGTTGACCTTTTCGCCCACGCTTTTTACATATCTACCGAGGACTATCTTCACGATGACCGCAACACCGACGATTATCAGGGATGCCACTGAATAATCGGGGGTGGCGGGTTTGATGATCTTCTTGACGGATTCCACAAATGATGTGATGCCTGCGTAGAGGACTATCACCGAGATCACCATAGCGCTGAGATATTCTATCCTGCCGTAGCCGAAGGGGTGTTTTTTATCGGGCTGACGTCCTGCAAGCTTAGTGCCGATAATGGTTATCAGCGAACTGCCTGCATCGGAGATATTGTTTACAGCATCGAGAACGATGGCGATCGAGTGGGTCAACACGCCTATCACTGCTTTGAAAGCGGCGAGGAAGACATTTGCGACTATTCCTGTGATGCTTGTACGGATTATTATCTTACTTCGGTTTTCTGTATCTTGCTGCATTATGCACACGACCTTTCCTAGGAGTTAACTCCTTTTATTTTTACACCAGAAATGCCACTTGGGTGCGGGGGGCATAGGTTCATGCCTGATAAGTGCTTTTATCACGCGGCGGTGAGTAAAACAGCAGCATCCGAGAGCTGCGAGAACAACTAACAGAATAACAATACCTTTCATGGTCATTTCCTCCTTATGATTTTAAAAGTTTAAGCGTTGATGAGCTGTTCTACCAACTCGCGTTTTTCGTAAAGGATACAGCCGCCCTCGTGATCTTCCAGCAGGTAGCCTTCGTCCCTGAGTTTCATGAAGAGCGGGGAGTTCATAGCTTCCCGCAGAGAAGAATCCCTGACGTTTATATCGGAATACGGTGAGAAGGGGCAGGGTTCAGCGCCGCCGTGGGAATTGATATGGAAGAATCCTCTGCCTGCGGCTACACAGCCGCCCGAGCTTTTTTCGTCACCGGGGAATGATATATATACCATCTCGGGGTGAGTTTCTCTTAGGCGCTTCATCTCAGCCTGCATGAATTCGCGCTCGGCATCACCGGGAGCGAGTTCCTTGCTTTCGGCAGTGACGGGAACGTATTCAACGAAGATGACTGCTTTACATCCGCGCTCCGAGAGACTGCCCAGAAATTCCTGCGAAGTCACTTCTTTATAATTCTTGGTGGTGACAGTCACGGAAGCACCGAAGACCAGTCCACGCTTTTTTATCTCGTCCATATTGGAAATGAGCTTATCGTAGATGCCTTTGCCGCGCCTTTCATCGGTACGCTGACGGTCGCCCTCGATGCTCATTATCGGGATAAGATTTCGGAAATTTGAGAAAAGTTCGAGATACCTTTCATCCAGGTAGGTGCCGTTGGTGAATATTGGGAACAGGATATTCTGCCTTTTGCCTGCGGCTTCGATAACTCCTCGCCTTAGCATGGGCTCGCCGCCAGCTAATAGAATAAAGCTGATACCCAGATCTTCGGCTTCATCAAAGACATTCTGCCATTCCTCATCAGAGAGCTGTTTTACTGGCTCTGAATCTACTGTGGCGTGATTACAGCGTGAGTAACATCCCGCGCAGTGTAGATTGCAGCTGCTGGTGATGCTGGCGATTATGAAAGGCGGGATATGCTCACCGTTATCCTCAGCTTTGCGGCGCTTTTTGGAAGCCGCACGGCTGGCTGCTGCAAATTTCAGCATGAAAGTGCTTTCCTTCGGGTTTTTGAGTGTGGCTTTTACCGCTTCGGTAACGATACGTTCTACGCCCGCGGTAAGATAATTCTGTAGATCAAATTCTTCGTGCATAGTAATCACCTCTTTGATGACGGTAACGTTCAACGGATTGTATTATTGAGGAGTTCGTATAACAGTTCACGCAGCTGAATGGCTTTTTCAGGTGAGAGATCAACGCATTTACCCACCTGTGACGGGATATCCTTTGCTTTAAACTGAAGTTCTCTGCCCTTATCGGTGAGAGTCACGATGAATGAGCGCTCATCCACAGGGCTTTGATGTTTTTCGATATAGCCCTGCTGACGGAGTTTTTTCAGCATCGGGGAAAGTGTGCCGCTGTCAAGCATAAGGCGGTTACATATCTCACCGATGGTAATGCCATCTTTTTCCCACATAACCAGGAAGAAGATATACTGGGTATATGTCAGCCCAAGTGGTTTAAGATATGGTGTATAAAGCGAGGTTATGACCCTTGAAGCGGCATATACTGGGAAACACAGCTGATTATCCAGCTTCATCATTTCGCGGTAATCGGTATCCATGATATCACTCCTCTCTGACTTTGTTTGTGTACAAATATATTTTATCACACATAACACATTTTGTCAAGAGGAAAATGAAAGTTCATAGAAAAATAATTTTTTAGTTATGAGTATTGGGAAAACTGGATCTGTTGGGATAGTCGGATATTTGCTGTTAGTCGTTAGTTTGCGAGATTTCGCCCCTTGTTCCTCGGGTCGAGAAATCGGATAACAGCGACTGTGTCGGCTGTGGCTTCGCTGTCCGATTTCGGGCGCGGCAATATCTCATGCGGATAGTTTGAGCGTGGAAGTTCGATTGTCCACGCTCGTTTTTTCATATTGCCGCGCCTATTTGGTCAGAAGTTTACTTTGCTCTTACTGCTTGCTCTGCATTTTGGTTTTGCGCCTTGATGCGAGGGCTCCCGCAAGCCTGCTAGCGCGAGGCTTGATCGCGCGCTTTGATTCGCGACATAGTTTGTTTGGTGCTCAAATTTGTTGCCGCGTTCGTTGTCTTCTTTGCCGCCGCGGCACTTGACAAAACTATCTCGATATGGTATATTTATTGTGTCAAAAAAATATTTTTCGGGAATGATGATCTCCCAAGGTTTTTACCTGAACCGCTTATTTCAAGCTGATGACGTCTGCCTTACGCAGATGCTGTCGGCTTTTTTATTTTGTTCGGAGGTGTTTTTATGCTTTTCTCTTTTGCGGTGATATTTCTTGTCGGGCTCGGAGCAGGAGCGCTTTTTCAGGCGATGAAGCTCCCACGGGTCATCGGTATGCTGGCGGCGGGAATAATTGTGAGTCCATTTGCTTTGGGTTTACTGGACGACAAAGTGATGTCGGTATCGGCTGAACTTCGCCAGACTGCTCTAATCATAATACTTATAAAAGCAGGTCTGGCGCTGGAGCTTTCAGATTTAAAGAAAGTCGGACGGGCGGCTGTGCTGATGAGTTTTCTGCCTGCTTGTTTTGAGATGGCGGGGTACATTGTATTTGCGCCGCTGTTATTGGGGACTTCGCGGATAGAATCAGCTTTGATGGGTGCTGTTCTGAGTGCGGTATCCCCTGCGGTGGTTGTACCGCGAATGGTGGCTCTGATCGAAAAAAAGCGTGGTACTGAAAAGGGAGTTCCTCAGATGATACTGGCGGGGGCTTCCTGTGATGATGTATTCGTGCTGGTTCTGTTTTCGACTTTTCTGACCATGGCGCAGGGTGGCAAAGCGGAGCTTTCGGGACTTATGAACATTCCTGTTTCCATAGTTCTCGGGCTGGTACTCGGCGGGATATCGGGGTATATTGTATTCGGGTTATTTGAGCTATCGTTCAGGCACGTGAAGAAGATTCGGAGCAGTGTGAAGCTGATAATAATGCTTTCGGCGGCATTTATGCTGATGACGTTGGAAAGTTCGGTGAAACCTTACGTGGCTGTTTCGGGACTTTTGGCGGTCATAGCGATGGCTTGCATTATCAAGAAAAAGAGCAAGGTTTCGGATGCTAAGAAACTTTCGGAGAAATTCGGAAAAGTCTGGATAGCTGCTGAGGTGATTTTGTTCGTGATGGTGGGGGCGGCTGTGGATATTCGTTACACCCTTTCGGCAGGCGCATCTGCGGCAGGAATGATATTTATTGCGCTTGTATTCCGCACGGTGGGAGTTTTGATCTGCACGCTTGGTACAAAGCTGAATTTCAAGGAACGGTTATTTTGTGTTATAGCTTATCTGCCTAAAGCTACGGTACAGGCGGCAATAGGTTCTGTGCCGTTGGCGGCGGGGCTTTCCTGTGGCAAGACCATTCTTTCGGTGGCAGTACTGGGAATAATCCTGACTGCGCCACTGGGTGCGATCGGTATTGATATGAGTTGCGAGAAACTCCTTTCGGACGACCGAAAATCTTGAAATATGTAAAACTGACTAAAAGGTCGGTGATGTTTGATACTTTCGGGGCGGTGTCAGGCATGAAAAATGCTTTGCCGACGGGCGCTGTCATAACCGATCGTACTTGCGATAATCTGTTTGAATGTGATGAAAATTCGTGAAATAAAGTCAAAAAGACACGTTTCTGACTCAAATGTAAAATATCTGTTTTAAATTTTGTTCATAATCACGAAAACTTTTTTCGATAATGCTATTGCTATTTTGACTAAAATAATATATAATTATGTTATGCGATTGAGGTTTTTGTGTATATTCACCATCACGAAAATTTCCGCTGAAAATATAAAGACGAAAGTCACAGATAGGAGCGAATCACATTGAAAAAGTTTGACAGTACCAAGATCAAGAATATTGCCGTTGCAGGTCACGCAGGGTCAGGAAAGACCTCACTGACAGAGGCTTTGTTATATAAGAGCGGAACAGTTGACAGACTTGGCAAAGTGCTTGAAGGCACAACGGTTTCGGACTACACTGCCGACGAGATAAAGAGAAAGTGTTCTGTATACACTTCCCTTTCCGTTATGGAAACAAGTGATCTGAAAGTTAACCTTCTGGATACTCCCGGTCTGTTCGATTATGAGAGCGGCATGGTCGAGGGCATATATGCCAGCGGCTGTGTGCTGATAACCGTTTCTGCGAAGTCGGGAGTTAAAGTCGGCACTCACAAGGCTTACGAGTGTGCAAAGAAATTCGGCAAGCCCACTATGTTCGTAGTAACCAAGATAGACGACGAAAATGCTAACTTCAACAACGTGCTGACACAGCTGAAGAGCGAATTCGGTCCTACGGTTTGCCCTGTTGTTGTACCTGTTATTGCTGACAGAAAGATAGTTTCATACATTAACCTCATTGAGATGAAGGCTTACAAATATGAAGACGGCAAGGCCGTTGAGACAGATATGCCTACTGCTGAGGTATCGGAGAAGATGGAATACCGTATCGACGGTCTGATCGAAGCTGTATCGGAAGCTGTGGCTGAGACTGATGAGGAACTGATGGATAAGTTCTTCTCGGGTGAATCTTTTACACAGAAGGAACTGATAGACGGTATACACAGAGGCATGAATGCTGGTGTCATCACTCCTGTTACCTGCGTATCTTCCACAGATCTTTCAGGCGTTGATATGCTGTTGAAGGAGATCGATCTGCTGCTGCCTCCTCCCTCTGAGAAGGATGCTATGGTTGGCGAGACTGCTAATGGCGACACCATCGAGGTCGAGTGCAAGGAGAGCGATCCACTGGCGGCATTTGTATTCAAAACTGTTGCCGATCCTTTCGTTGGCAAGATGTCATTCATCAAGGTATTTGCAGGCGTTCTGAAGCCTAATATGGAAGTAGTCAACGCAACTACGGGCAACACCGAGAAAGTCGGCAAGCTGATGACCCTTGTGGGCAAGAAGCAGATAGACATCACAGAAGCAGGCGCGGGCGACATTGTTGTTGCAAGCAAGATGAATGTCAACACAAACGACACCATCTGCGACAGCAGCAGAGTTGTTAAGTTTGAAGCGATAGAGTTCCCGAAGCCTTGCTACAAGATGGCTGTCAAGGCTAAGAAGCAGGGTGACGAAAGCAAGATATCCGCAGCTATCGCAAGACTTCTTGAAGAAGATCTTACCCTCAATTACGAGATGGATACTGCTACCAACGAGATGATACTCTCCACACTGGGCGGACTGCATCTGGATTCGGTACAGGGCAGACTGAAGAGCGATTTCGGTGTTGATATGGAAGTTGCGGCTCCCAGGATCAGCTACCGCGAGACTATCCGCAAGAAAGTCAAGGTACAGGGCAGACACAAGAAACAGTCCGGCGGTCACGGTCAGTACGGTGACGTTTGGATAGAGTTTGAGCCTTGTGTATCAGACGAACTGATATTCGAGGAGAAGGTATTCGGCGGTGCTGTGCCCAAGAACTTCTTCCCCGCAGTTGAAAAGGGCTTACAGGAGAGCGTCAAGAAGGGCGTTCTGGCAGGCTTCCCTGTTGTGGGATTGAAAGCTATACTGGTGGACGGTTCGTACCACCCCGTTGACTCTTCGGAAATGGCGTTCAAGATGGCAGCATCGATCGCGTACAAGGAAGGTCTGAGACAGGCTGAGCCTATACTGCTTGAACCAATAGGTGCGCTGAATGTTATCGTCCCCGATGACAATACAGGCGACATGATGGGCGAGCTTAACAAGCGCCGCGGCAGAGTTCTCGGCATGAACCCCACAGATAAGCACGGTCTTACCGAGATAGTTGCAGAAGTTCCCATGGCTGAGATGCAGGACTTCACACTGACCCTGAGACAGATGACCCAGGGCAGAGGTTCATTCACATTTGAGAAAGTGAGATACGAGCCCCTTCCTGCTAATCTGGTGGCTGATGTTATTGCTAAGAATGCTGTTAATGATTAATAGTTGATACCAAGAGCCGTAAGCACTGCTTGCGGCTCTTTTTATGGATATAAGTACAACTTTTGGGACAATAATGAGTTGGCTTATTGTAGGGGATGTGTTATAATCCCGGTGATAGGAGATGATATCTTATGGTAATAAGACCTCTTGAAATGGAAAAATACAATCGTACCGGCGGTAAGAGACCTGTTGTTATAAAGGAAGCTCCCGAAAAATTTAAGTAGATTGCCAGAAAAACAAACGAGGAATACAAAGAATTAGCGGGTGAAGAGTATTATATTATTGAGGAAGCGGACAGTAAGTGAGTATTACAAGAATAGGGCAGCATAAATTTTTTAACGCCCGACAAACATTCAAAAGAGTGGAGATGTGAAGCGTTCCCAGATGGGATACCTGGAGATAAGATCTGTTACATTGATTTTGACCCTTGTGATAACTGCAATAACGGTTTCGGTTTTGAACGGGTTGAGTTTGAGGAATATGATGGTTATAGTATGCCTAAAAAGCAAGGATTTTTAAGCGAAGAGGAAAAAGAAAAGGCATACAAAGCCCATGATGAACGAATGAAAAAGATACTTGATGGATCAGGAACCAATTAATACTAAAACCGCTCTCAGGTTAGGGCGGTCTTATCAATTATGACATTAAAACATAGAAGAGCCAAGAATATCAAAGGTTTTATTCATTAAATTACTAATTACTCTTACTCGACCGCAGTGGATTTCGTTTTCTACTCGCATCTTCCTAACTGCATGTTTGGGAATGTGGTTGATTTAGATTGTATTCGGATTTTGATATTTAGCCTAAATCAGCATCTGAGAACACAATATCAATCTGATAGCTGTCAAGAATAGCAGTAAGGTTATAAGACTTACAATTTGTATCATCCCCTTCAAACCAAACGTAAACATCAACTTCTAAGCCACTTGCAGTAACAGCGGGAAGGGTAACAGTCGCAGTATTTATTGACGTTGCATCAGTTGCAGTTCCAGTAGCAGTTGCTCGAACAGGAGTTACAGCTGAATGAGCCGTTCCGCCAACATTTTGGGTGACATTGTATCCTCCATCTGCACCATCACAAGGTGCAAAAATAGTTGTCTTAGTATCTCCACTAACCTTAATACCTACACGCATAGCCTTGTCAAGATCAGTACTGATATTTTCAGTGTCGTTATTAATCTTTGTGGCTTTTACTACTGCTTTGAGATTACCAGCAGTTACATTTAATGCAGTATTTCCTGATGTCTTAATATAGTACTTGTAGAGAATGTAATATCCTTCTCCATCATCATGTGTATTAGCATTACCGCCTACGCCATCACTATAATAAACTGTTCTGGCTGCATTAGTATCAGCTATAGCCGTTGTATCTGCTGCAGTGATTCCTGTTGCATCGGGCATAATATCAGAGTAATAAACACCTGTATCAAGTGCGACAGTATTAGTTGTATCACCAGTACCAGCACCACTCTCGTTGCTAGTTATTTTACAGTTTGTGTGCCACCAGTTAGTCAAATCTAATGTCAATGCAGGTCTAAGTGCAATAGCGGATGACTGTCCAGCTAATGCTTCTGCACTCCATGTACCATCAGATGCACCAGCCATCTCATTAATCAGTATACCTTTTTTAGCCTCTGCCTTGAGCTGCATACCTTTAACTTCAACACTTTTATTCATTGTAAACCATGCGTACATCCGCAATGCAAAACAGATGACAGAGCTTCTGAGCCCGTATTATCAATGGTTTCATAGGCTCAAAGTGCCATTTCCCAAAACTCGATTTTCATGGTTGACATAGTCTATTTTAATCGTTTTTGAGATCATTTCAGCAAAAAAGTTGACGTGATATAGTTTCCCGTATAAATTAAATATCAAAAGAATATAGAATCGGTTGATTTGATGTGCAAAAATATGAAACTCATAATTCGTTAGAAATCATCACATTAGCTATCCAATATATCGTACAGATATAACCTCGACAAATTATTATATTTGATTTTTGGCGTAATCTTTTTCGTATGGTAGTCGTCAACTGTTTCGTAAGGAGTTGGTCAACTGTTTTGCACACACGTTGTTTGAACATCTGTAATAGTATTTTATTTAACCCTATAATAGCATATACTCTTCCCCGCACCTTCACGTTTCAATTCACCGGAAGCTACCAGCTTGCGAAGCGCTCCTTCAATAGAGCTTACGCTCAAAGATGGACAAAACTCGCGAATATCCTGTTTCGTAAAACGTCCGATCTTATTTATCGTAGCAAGCCGTACCGTATCAAGTGCGGAGCGCTTTATTTCGACCAAAGAAAAACGGTCTTCAAAATCCTTATATGCAGCGAGGATAGTGCCGAGCAAATACTTAATAAACGAAAGCGGATCATCATCACCCTCATGCCAACCATGCTGCGAAGCATACAGCGCTTCATAGTACAGGTCTTTGTTTTTGGCTATTTTCGCTTCAAGCGATATATATTTTCCAACATAAAATCCACTTCTGTACAGAAGGAGTGTTGTGAGTAGTCTGCTCATACGTCCGTTTCCATCATTAAAGGGGTGTATGCAGAGAAAGTCATGTATAAAATATGGTATAGCTATAAGCGGTTCCAGCTCCATGTTTCCGATAACACGATTGTATTCTTCACATAGTCTGTCAAGTGCTTCGGGAGTTTCATACGGAGCAAGCGGGGTGAACAGTGTTTCTGTATGTCCGTCCGGATATGTCGCACTGATATAGTTCTGCACTGTTTTTGTTCTACCTGCTAATGGGTTATTCATATGGCTGTAAAGTATCTTATGAAGCTGGAGTATATAATTCTGAGTAATCGGTATCGTATCAAAGCTTTCATGTAGAATATTAAGCACATCCCTATACCCTGCAATCTCCTGTTCATCACGGGTTTTAGGCATTGTCTTTTCCTCGACAAGCTGCTTGATTCTCGCGTTGGTAGTAACAATACCCTCAATTGCATTTGAAGCCTCTGTACTATGCACCTTTGCGATCTCGACCAGCTTTTCCAGTTCTTCGGGACGCTGTTTCAGATACATTTCCTGCTTTCCGGCTTCTTTATATATTGCCGCAATAAGACTCAATAGTTCAGAATCCCATTTCTTCTCTCTGATCAAAGCATAATTAAAATCTCTCATGCTCTTATCCTCCTTTTCTTTACCTTAAATACTAACACATATTAAGGGAAAAGTCAAGTAACTAAGGGCAGTTTCCCTTATTATTTTATCACTTTCAAGGGAAAATATTTATCGTTAAGGGCAAGATTTTTCTTTTCAGCTGTACTGAGAAGGACGCAGACAGCATGACCCTTTTTGGTGTGTAGTTTGAGGGTGGGTATGGTTGACGGTTACAGCTTTCGCTACAGACTGACAGAACCACAAGCACAAGTCTTGTGGTTCTTTAAAATTTGTATTGCAAGTCCAGTATAGTGTAGTGAATAAGGGGGTGATGATATTTTATTCATAAAAAGTGGAAGTGAGCCTTGGGAATGTAAATTCCTTTGGCTCACTTTTTCATTTGATAGCAATAAGCTATTGATTGACCAAACTTGATAAGACTTTAGCAATTTTATAGCTACCACTATCAAAATCCATGATGCAATGCAGGTTAATCGAAATATCTCGTTTTCATCCATATTGGTTGAGAAACACTGTAAGCGTATAACCCTCCGCACCTACCCCACCGGAGTCTAATGAAGTATAATAAACTCCAAGGAACACCATGAAGTAAATTGGAAAATCCAAAT
>NZ_FOKQ01000058.1 GCF_900112155.1 Hominimerdicola alba
CCATGCGGAGAGGCTTTGCGGGCATACCGGTATGGCTCGGGAACAGCCTGGCATATTCAGCTTCAATTGTTTCCCAAGGGATCATTTCTGCTTTCTTTACCCAGCGGTTATCCGGGTTCATTTGCAAACCAAGCGGTTGATTGAAATCTGTGAATGAAATCTGTTTTTCCTTCTTGAACTTATACATGGCATCCTCCGAAGTGCAAGCTTTTTTCTCGTTTTGATTACTTTTTCTTGCACTTCTATTATACCATATTTTGTTGGATTTGTCGATATTTCGTTGCTTTATTGCTGTGTGAGGAGAGACTAATTATAAGTACCTGTGATAATAGCAGTCGATCCTATTTTGGGATAGTCGTCTGGGTAGCTAAGTTTTTCAGATGTGCGAAACTCAAACGGAGCCATACAGCAGGCTGCTGCATCTCCAATATAAACAGCAAAGTATTCTTTGCCATTTTCAAATGCATAGTCAAATGTTCCTTGAATTCTTATTTTTTTTCCTTTATATTCTTCGCGCTCACATGATATCTGAACTGCTTCTGCATATTGAAGATTTGGGTTAAGTGTTGTAAGATCTAAGTCGATATCTCCGTTTTTCAGTTTGCTCTCATCAGGCGCTATATACATGGGCGGTTGAGTAGTTGTTACGGTATCCGTAAGTTTATCCTGTTCTTCGCTTACTGCTTTTTCAGCCTCTTCGACAATAGCTTCATCAGCAGGGGAGAGTGTCACTTCACCGCTGCCTGTTGTTTTCTGTTCTTCTATTAATTTATCTACTTTTGAAGTATCTCCGCAGCTTGTAAGCATAAGCGCCGCGAGTATCAGTACAGCTATTCTTTTCATTGTCATTTCTCCGTTATCAATTTCTCTTTGTAACAGCGGCTATAATGCTGAATATCAGGAATACTGCGATATCAGCGGTTACTATAGTCGAACCCACAGGTGTGGAGTACAGTATCGAAGCTATCATGCCTATGCCGGCACATAACACCGATATCACAGCCGAGCATATTACCACGCTCTTGAAGCTTTTAAAAAGTCTCATTGCTGAAAGTGCGGGGAATATTATCAGTGCGGATATCAGCAGCGAGCCAACCAGGTTCATGGCAAGTACGATTATCATTGCGGTTATCACAGCGATAAGCAGATTGTATCCATCGGATTTTACACCGCTTGCCTTGGCGAAATTTTCATCAAAAGTTACCGAGAATATGCGGTTGTAGAATATTATGAATACAGTTATCACCACAGCTGCCAGCACAGCGCAAAGCTTGACTTCACTGTCTTTAAGGGTAAGTATCGAAGTTGAACCAAAGAGAGTCGAGCATACGTCACCCGAAACGTTAGCTGAAGCTGAGTACATATTTACAAGCATGTATCCCAGTGCCAGCGAACCCACAGATATCATGGCTATGGCAGCATCGCCTTTTATCTTGGTATTCTGACCTGTTCTGAGCAGCAGTATTGCTGCCAGAAGCGTAACAGGGAGTATTATCACCATGCCGTTTGTGTCTTCAAGGAATTTGGCGAAAGCACTCTCTCCTCGTGACGCCTGCTTTAGTACTACTGAAATAACCGTTGAAACGGACATTGCACCGAAAGCCACATGAGAAAGTCCATCACCTATGAACGAGAATCTTTTCAGCACCAGAGTTACTCCGAGCAGTGAAGAACACAGTGCGATAAGCAGTCCGACTATAATGGCGTTCCTTACGAACGGGAATCCCATATAATATTGCAGAGTTTGGATAATATCATTCATCGTGCTCTGCCTCCTCCGAATTGATAAAGCTCTGTCCGAGCTTGCTGTTTACATAATCTTCCTTCGTTCCGAAAAACAGCTGTCTTTTGCTGCCTATATGCAGAACATGGCTTGCGTACTTCACGGCGGCATGGATATCGTGGGATACCATTATCATTGTCATGCCATCTGCGTTGAGCTTAGCTATCATTTCGTACAAGTCGTTCTGCGCCTTAGGGTCAAGACCAGTGACAGGCTCATCTAGCAGAAGTATCTTACCCGCTGCACACAGCGCCCTTGCCAGCAGTACCCTCTGCTGCTGACCGCCTGAAAGATCGCGGTAGCAATGCTTTTCGAGGTCGGTGATGCCCATTTGTTCCATGGCTTTTGCGGCTCTATCCTTGTCATTCTTGCTTACAAATGGGTGGAATTTACCCTTAGCCATGCACCCTGATATAACGATCTCTCTTACCGAAGCAGGGAAGTCCCTTTGAACCAGCGTTTGCTGAGGAAGATAGCCTATCTCTCCGTGCGTTGCTTCGCACCAGTCAATAGTGCCTTTCATGACAGGTCTCAGCCCGAGCAGCGACTTTATCAGCGTACTTTTGCCCGAGCCGTTTTCACCCAGTATACAAAGATAATCACCGCTGTTAACGGTGAAATTAATGTCCTCCGTTACGGGTACGCCCTCATAACCCAATGTGCAGTTTTTACATTCTATCTGCTTTCCCATTTTACCTCTCCATCATCATACTACCCTTGCCCGCATAACGGACAAGGGTGTTATCTGTACTAAATGTATTATTGTATGTCAGTTGATCGCAGTTTTCAGTGTCTCTACATTCTGTTCCATCAGTGAGATATAAGTCGTGCCGTTTTCGATCTTTTCCTTGCTTACCGACTGAATCGAATCAAGAACAGCAGTCTTCTGATCTTTGCTTTTGGTACTGCTGATTATAGCCTGTGCGATCTTGCCGTCTGAATTCTCTATCGTGAATACAGTGTCTACACCCAGTTCTTCGGTCTTCTTTGCAAGAAAAGCTACGGTTTCAAAGGAAGCTTCGGTTTCTGCCGAACATCCTACAAAAGCCGCATAGTAGTCCAGACCGTAGTCATCGCAAAGATATCTGAAAGGGAACCTGTCACCGAATACAAGGGTCTTGACCTTAGCGTTTGATACAACGTCCTCGAATTTGCTGTCAAGCTCACTGAGCTTTTCCTCATATGTGCTGAGATTAGCCTTGTAGTCATCTGCGTTATCCGGATCAGCATCACAGAGTGCTTCTGCAATGTCCTTACAGAGTATCTGTGCATTTTTTGGTGAAAGCCAGATGTGCTCGTCATATTCAGGCGCTTCGGAGTGTTCTTCTTCCTCCTCTTCTTCGCCCTGCATACCTTCTTTTATCTCTTCTTCTTTTGTGTTGATGCCCTCAACGTCCATCAGTTTGATGACTTTCATATCCTTATTGGTGGCATTTTTGAGAGCGTCATCAGCCCATTCCTCTGACTCTCCGCCAACGTATACGAAAACATCACAGGCTGAAATCTCGGCTATATCAGCCGCAGATGGCTGAAAGCTGTGCATATCTGTTCCGTTTTCAAGAAGATATGTGAGGTTTGCCTCTTCAACGTGATCGCCCATTATCTCCTTAGTCCAGTCATAGCATGAAAAAGTTGTGCATACAACGCTGAATTTATCGTTGCCTGACGAACCTTTTCCGCCCTGTGCAGAAGCCAGACCGCCGCAAGCTGTAAGTCCAAGCATTGACACGCATACAAGAACATTCATTATCTTTTTTATCATATTATATCCTCCATTTGATGTAATACTGTCCGTTCAAATTTACAGCATAACATCGATACCAAAGCGTTGTATTTATTACTTACTGCCTCTGCACCCACCGCATTTTCCGGGTAGGACCGCACTGCTGTCGATCTCGAAGCTGTCTTCCTGCAAAATCCTATCAACAAGTGCGCGGCTGGCTTCATCATCCATGTGATAAAGCTTTCCGCAAGAGATACACTTCATATGCAGATGATGGTGACAGTTTTCGCCGTCGGTCAGCTGATAAACAAAAGTCCTGCTGTTGCCGCGGACCGTACGCTTGACCTCACCGCTTTCTACAAGCTCCTTGATAAGTCGGTACACCGTGCTTTCCCCGGGGGGCTTTGGGATTTCACTGTCAGTCTTCATCATGTCAGCTATCTCTTTTACAGTGAAAGCAGATGACTTGTGCCTGCCCATAAATTCAAGCAGTTCGCCGCGTTGGACGGTATTGTACTTTGCCACGGTGATACCTCCTTTTAAAATCGAGAGTAAATTTCAATTTTGTATTATACCATAGTAAAAGGATGCTGTCAACGGCATTTCAGCGCACTTAACACAAAATTTACATTTGAGAACTACTCTCAAATTATTTGAATGGATTTGCATATTAAAATGTATATATAATCATATGTGCTTACATGTTAATAAAACTTGACATAATCATGCAGATGTGCTACAATTTATATGAAGACTAAATGATAAATTGTCTATTATTTAACAAAACAATATAAAGCAGGTGATATAATGTATGATGTAATTATCATTGGCGGCGGAGTGACGGGTTGTGCGGCGGCTGCTGAACTGGCTAAGTATGAACTCGGGATATGCGTTATCGAAAAAGAGAGCGATGTCTGCGAGGGTACCAGCAAAGCAAATAGTGCCATTGTTCATGCGGGATTTGATGCTGAACCGGGTACTTTGAAAGCCAGGCTGAATGTTCGCGGTAACGCTATGATTCGCAAACTGTACAAAAAACTGGATTTTGCTTTCAAGCAGAACGGCGCTATGGTGCTTTGTTTCGATGAATCTCAGCTTTCCGACCTTGAAAAGCTTCGTGAAAAAGGCAAGAAAAATGGCGTTGAAGGACTTGAGATAATAACAGGCGATGAAGCACGCGCGAGCGAGCCGAAGCTTTCGCCTGAAGTCAAATATGCGCTATTTGCTCCGACTTCGGGAATTGTCTGTCCCTTTGAGATGACACTGGCATTCGCTGAAAATTCCCTTGAAAATGGCGTTGAATTCAAGCTTTCCACCAATGTCACCGGAATTGAAAAGACTTCTGATGGGTATAAAGTTGTCACCGATAAAGGCATTTTCGAGACCAGGGCAGTCTTCAACTGTGCAGGCGTTTATGCTGATGAAATCAGCGAAATGGTAGTCGAAAAGCACTTCACCATAACCCCAAGAAAGGGCGAATATATGCTGATGGACAAGGATGCAGGCGGTACAGTCAGCCACACGATTTTTCAGCTTCCCACAAAAATGGGCAAGGGAATACTTGTAACCCCGACTGTTCACGGCAACCTGCTAGTTGGTCCTACTGCCGCAAACATCGACGATAAGGAGAACACAGCCACTACAGCATCGGGCATTGCCGAGGTCAAGGCAAAGGGCTCGCTGTCGGTGGATGGTCTTCCTTTCAATAAAGTGATAACCAGCTTTACGGGACTTCGCGCGGTTGGAGATACACACGATTTTATCATCGAAGAAGCCGCTCCTAACTTCTTTAATGCAGCGGGGATCGAATCACCGGGATTGACAAGTGCACCTGCTATTGCTGAAATGCTTAGAGAATTACTGTCCAAAAACATCGACCTAAAACTTAAAAATGATCACAAAGACACACGCAAAGGATTAGTTCATTTTGCCGAACTGGACAGGACGTCACAGAATGCGCTTATCAAGGATAATCCTGCATACGGCAATATTGTCTGCCGCTGTGAGACCATAACCGAGGGCGAGATACTTGATGCGATAAACAGACCTCTCGGTGCTACTTCTCTTGACGGGGTTAAACGACGCACAAGGGCAGGGATGGGTCGATGTCAGGCTGGTTTCTGTTCGCCTAAGACTATCCTGCTGCTGTCCAAAAAACTGGGCTGTAGTATCGGAGAAATAAAAAAGAACGGCAGGCAGGAGGTGAGCGAAGATGCGTGAGTTCGATATTGTAATAGTCGGAGGTGGCCCTGCTGGTATGGCAGCAGCAGTCTCGGCTAGAGAACATGGTATGGAGAATATCGTGATATTTGAGCGTGACAGCGAACTTGGCGGAATCCTCAATCAGTGCATTCATAACGGATTCGGTCTGCATACATTTAAGGAAGAACTCACAGGTCCTGAGTATGCTGAAAGGTATGCCGAAAAAGTACGGGATATGAACATTCCTTACGAGACGGAGACAATGGTTCTTGATCTCTCAAAGGACAGAGTAGTGACTATCCTTAGCCGAAATCGTGGTGTTGAAGAGATTCGTGCTAAAGCAGTTATCTTGGCAATGGGCTGCCGAGAAAGACCGCGCGGTGCGCTGAATATACCAGGCTACAGACCACAGGGTGTGTATACCGCGGGCACAGCACAAAAACTTGTCAACTGTGAGGGTTATGTTCCCGGAAAAGAAGTAGTTATTCTCGGTTCCGGTGATATAGGTCTTATAATGGCCAGAAGAATGACCCTGGAGGGAGCTCATGTTGCCGCTGTCGCTGAGCTTATGCCCTATTCAAGCGGTCTTAAAAGAAATATCGTCCAGTGTCTTGATGATTTCGGAATACCGCTTCTTCTCAGCCATACTGTGGTTGATATCAAGGGCAAGGAAAAGCTTGAAGGTGTTGTTATAGCAGAGGTTGATAGTACAAACACGCCTATTGCAGGCACAGAGAAGTTCTATCCCTGCGATACGCTACTTCTCAGCTGCGGACTTATTCCCGAAAACGAGCTTTCCAAAAATTGTGGTGTAGCCATTGACCCCAGAACAAACGGACCTATCGTTGATGAGGGCTTGGAAACCGATATCGACGGTGTTTTTGCCTGCGGAAATGTTCTTCACGTACATGATCTTGTGGATTTTGTGTCCGAAGAAGCAGCGAGGGCAGGTGAGAGTGCTGCTGCATTCGTAAATCGCGGCTGTACTCCCGATAACACAGCTGCGATCAAAGTCGTTCCCAAAAACGGTGTGAGATACACAGTTCCTGCTGAGATTCACACTGCGGATCTTCTTGGCGACGTTCACATCAGGTTTAGGGTAACAGGCGTTTTCAAAGATTGTTCGATAGTAATCAAAGTGGGCGATGAAGAGCTTTTACGACGTAAAAGCCGTATTCTGGTTCCAAGTGAGATGTTGGATATCATCATAAAAAAAGAAAAGCTTGACGGTGTGACCTGCGATCTTACAGCTGAAATTGAGGAGGTGTGAGCCATGACGAGAAATCTCATATGTATCAATTGCCCTATGGGCTGTGAACTGACCGTTGAGGTCGAGGATGGAAAAGTAATCTCTGTGAGCGGCAATACCTGCAAGCGTGGGGAAATCTACGCCGAAAGCGAGATATCAAATCCCACCCGAACAATAACAACTACTGTTATCTCTGCTGAGGGCAGACCTGTTCCTGTTAAAACAGTTCAGCCTGTTCCGAAAGATATGATCGCTGAATGTACAGCTGCTATAAAAGCTGCGGAAGTTCATCTGCCTGTCAAAGTAGGTCAGATAGTTATCGATGATCTGCTTGGAACGGGTTCACAGGTAGCTGTAACTAAATCTGTACAGTAAAACAAAACCGTCCTCTGTGTTGTGAGGACGGTTTTTCTGATGATTTTCCTTGATCTGTTTATCTAAACGTGCAAAACAACGGCGCTGTCAAGATAAACTCAACCGCGCCGAAGTTTCGTGGTAATTTGAATGAATCAGGTAGTTTAACTATCAGCCGCAAGGAGGAAACGGCAGCCCCAATTTGTTAGAACATCTATAAATTAAATTAATTTATAGGATTCTTTACCAACTCTTTTACTATAAATTATTATAGCACAACATATTAATAAATGCAATAGGCTTGGGATGCCATTTGTTGAATATTTTTGTGTTTTATTTATAAACTTTGTTTAATTGTTATAAACTTATAATCAAACAAGACTATATATACTATATTTAATTAAAAACTTGTATATTTTGGTCCTGCAAAGCTTGAAAGTATCGGAGAAGTGTGCTATAATATACTAGTATAATTATTTTTTTACGAAAGAGGTTTACTATCATGGATTACAGATTTTCAGAAAAAGTATCACACATCAAGGCTTCCGCTATCAGAGAGATACTGAAGTTCACTTCCGAACCGGGTGTTATCTCCCTGGCGGCAGGCAACCCTGCTCCCGAAGCTTTTCCCGTAGATGAGATCGCACGTATCTCCAAGGAGATTTTTGAAGAAGACCCCATACTCGCACTCCAGTACAGCATTTCTGAGGGTTATACACCTCTTCGCGATCTGCTGAAAAAGGAGCTGGAGAAAAAGGGTGAGTTCGTTCCCGGCAGAGATGAGCTTATAATTGTCAGCGGTGCACAGCAGGCTAATGCCATGATGGCTAAGGTCCTCTGTGACCCCGGCGATATCCTTTGCTGTGAAGCTCCCAGCTTCATCGGCTCTCTGAATGCTTTCAAGTCATATAACGTTGACCTCAGAGGCATTACGCTGAAAGAGGACGGAATCGATCTTGATGAGCTTGAAGAAGTTCTCAAGACAGGCAAGGTAAAGCTGATATACCTGATATGCAATTTCCAGAACCCCACAGGTCTGACCACTTCTCTTGAAAAGAGAAAGGGTGCTTACGAACTGGCTAAGAAGTACGGTGCTATCATATTGGAGGACAACCCCTACGGTGATTTGAGATTTACAGGCGAGAACGTTCCTTCCATCAAGAGCATGGATAAGGATGGTATCGTAGCTTATTCCAGAACATTCTCCAAGGTACTTGCACCCGGAATCAGAGTTGGCTACATCAGCGCACCTAAGGAGATCGTTAACAAGATGGTAATCTGTAAGCAGGTTGACGATGTTCATACCAATATCTGGGCACAGGTTCTCGCATACAAGTTCATGACACAGTGCGATATGAACGCGCATCTTGAAAAGCTTAGAGCTATCTACCGCCACAAGTGCCAGCTGATGATCGAGCAGATAGAGAAGAATTTCTCCTCGAAGATCAGCTTCACAAGACCCGAAGGCGGACTCTTCGTATGGTGCACACTGCCTGATGACTGCGATATGACAGCTTTCTGTACAAGAGCAGTTAAGGAGTTCAAGGTTGCTGTAGTTCCCGGAAATGCTTTCATGATCTCCGAGAGCGACCATACAACTTCCTTCAGACTTAATTTCTCGACACCTACCGATGAACAGCTTGTAGCAGGCTGCGAGATGCTTGGCAAGCTTTCAAAGGAAATGTTCGGTGAATGATCCTAAGCTACCGCTGACCCCTGTTCAGCTGGGTCTTACCCTTCTGAACAGTGCGGGGCTGATATTCTGCGCCGGCGGAGATGTTTTTCTGCTTATGTACGACCGCGGCACCGTAAGACACGGCGCTGTTATAGCGAATCTGGTGCTGGCTGTCATTACAGGTTTGATGTGTGGTTTGCTGATGATAAAAGCAGCGGATATAGACCTTTTTGATTCAGGCGAACTTCGTGATAAACAGCCCGCTGTAAGCGCACTCAGAACTTTTTTCTGCATTGTCACGCTGGATATCACCATAGTGCTTATTATGATGCTTACGGGCACAATATTCTGGCAAGGTGCAGGCAGGGCGATAAGCTTTACTGCTCCGCTTGTGTTCCTTCTGGCAGGCATTGTGTATTATTTTCAGACAAAGGACATGGGTGATACTGACGCTGCCGAAGAAGATGAAGCCGACCTCGAAGCTGAAAAGAAGGCAGCTTTGATGAAGGCAGCAGATGATATCATCGCCGAGGAACATCACCCGAGGACGGTTGAGGATATCCTTGCACAGGTCAAGGCTGATATCAGTCTTGATGAAGAGGATATACCGACAGATGCAGAAGTTGACAGGGAGAATGAAAATGAATATATTCAGGATGATTAAATGTGGTATACTGGTCTCTGCGGCAGCTGTGACGGCGGCTGTGTGCTGTTCCTGCGGAAGCAAGAATAATTACAACAGCAAAGTTCACATCAATGAAGCCATAAGACACATGAACAATAAATACGGTGTTCAGTTCACTTATGACAGTGATAATACCAAGGAGGGTTCCTCCGGTATTTTTGGCAAGACTGACAGCTATGTAAATATCATAGTCAGCTGCAAGGATCTTCCCGGTGTCCCCATAATTGTATACAGCAGCGACGGTTCGGAATATCTTGATGATTTTGTTCCCAAAAAGTTTGAACTTCAGGCTCAGTGGGATCTGAACTCTCTGACGAAGAAAGTCTTTGACGGCGATAAGCCTACTGTAAGGTTAAGCTTGAATACCGAATACGAGATGAAGGAAAGAACTCTTCCCGCCGATACCACTTATGAGCAGTTCAAGCTCTCGGGTGCCCTTGGCTGGGTTGATATCTATACCGACGATAGTGATGCGCCTCTCGATGATTACAGGACGCTGACCGATGCGCTGGCTTACAGCGAATTCAACTGCGAGCCAAGTGTCTGGTATTTCACCGATGACAGTTATACCAGGATAGATGAAAACAATACTGCCCTCGGTTTCGATGAGCCCGAGAAAAAGCTGGGTGAGATAAGGGTCGTAAATGACAATTGTCTGCTTGATGAAGATTTTGATGGTGAGATCATGATCTACCGTGACGATTGTGATCCTGTATATCTTACTCTCATACCGGCTGATGACGAGGATCTGGAGTATTATAACTCGCTGTTCCTGCCGAGAAGTTCGGAAGACGCTCTTACCACATCTGATAACTCAGGTGGAAAAGATAAAAAATCCGAAAAGAATTGGTTTTCCGGCGAATAATATCATCGGTGAGTTGCTAACGGTAAATATCTCTTGTGATATCTGCTTGTGGATATTGACCATATTCAGAAGACTATTGACCCCGAGCCCTTCGGCTCTGAGGTTTTATATAAGGAGTAGAAAATTATGAGTGAACTTAATTTTTCAAAGGACAAAAAACTGATACTGAGCATGATACAGCCCACAGGTACATTTACCCTGGGTAACTATCTTGGCGCAGTTAAGAACTGGGGACCTCTCCAGGAGGAGTTCAACTGCATCTATGCAGTAGCCGATCTCCATTCTATAACAGTAACGCAGGATCCCTCTGCCCTGAGAAAGAATTCTCTGCAGGCTTATGCTCTGCTTATCGCTTGCGGTATGGATCCGGAAAAGAGCGTTCTTTTCTTCCAGAGCCATAACTGCAATCATCCCGAACTCAGCTGGGTTCTGGGCTGTTCCACACAGTTCGGTGAGCTTTCCAGAATGACACAGTTCAAGGATAAGTCAGCAAAGCACGCTGACAATATCAACGCAGGTCTGTTTACATATCCCGTGCTGATGGCTGCTGATATACTGGCTTATAATGCCGATCTCGTGCCCATTGGCGCAGACCAGAAACAGCATCTTGAGCTGGCAAGAAATATCGCCCAGAGATTCAATCAGCGTTACGGCGAATTCTTCAACCTGCCCGAGCCTTTTATCCCCAAGATGGGCGCAAAGGTAATGAGCCTGCAGGATCCTACCAAGAAGATGTCTAAGTCCGACGAGAACCCCAATGCCTGCATCTTCATTCTTGATGATAAGGACACTATCATCAGAAAGTTCAAGAGAGCTGTTACCGATTCCGATACCGAGGTAAGATTTGCCGAGGGCAAGGACGGCATCAACAACCTTATGACTATTTACAGTGTAGTTACTGGCAAAACACTGGAAGAGGTAGAGAAGGAGTTTTCAGGCAAGGGCTATGGTGATTTCAAGCTTGCAGTAGGCGAAGCTGTTGCAGATCATCTGGCACCTGTCCGTAATAAGTTCAATGACCTGATGAATGATAAGGCATATCTGAAGGAGTGCTATACTGACGGTGCACAGAAGGCACAGCTGATATCCAGAAGAGTTGTTTCAAAGGTTTACCGCAAGGTCGGCTTTGTTGACCGCTGATACTTTATCTGAAAGGTAAGACCGATCATGATGACGGCACTTTTTAAAGATACTATTCGTGAGATTCTGCGCTCAAAAGGGCGGTTTCTGTCAGTTTTGCTGATAGCCGCCCTTGGGTGCGGGTTCTTCTCGGGGGTAAAGGCGACCATGCCCGATATGGTGGATTCGGCGGCGGAATATTTCGAAGAATACCGCCTTATGGATATGAAACTTGTATCTACCATAGGTGTAAGGTCTTCCGACGTTGAAGCTGTCAAGATGGCAGATAATGTCCGCGGGGCGCACGCCGCTTATTCCAAGGACGTTTTCTATATGCATGAGAATAAGAATATTGTTTTGAAGTGTATATCTTTCAACAGCAGTCTTGACGATTCAAGTCCCAATCTTATGAATAAACTACATGTCCTTGAAGGCAGATTGCCAAATAAGGACGGCGAGTGCGCGGTGGAAGTGAAGATATCCTCTCCGGATACTTTCAAGATAGGTGAGAAGCTGACTTTTACCGATCCTGATGATACCAAAAAGCTGACGGACACACTGCAAAGCGATACCTTTGAGATAGTGGGCATCGTGACCTCGCCATCATATATAGGCTACGAGCGCGACCGCACCACCGAGGGTGACGGAACTATCGTCAGTAATGTGTTTCTCCGCGAGGAGGAATTCTATACCAATTATTATACTGAGATGTTCGTTGACTTGGAAGGTCTAGACGAGACTGACCCTTTTTCCGATGAATACCGTGAGAGCGTAAAGGAAAAAGGTGCGGCGGCAAGAGCAGCTTTCGAGCAAAGCGTCAACGAGAGGTTCAACGACCTTTATACACATGCTCAGGACAGGATAGCCTCAGCTACTAAAACCACTGATACCCTGAACGGTGTCCTTGATATGGACATGGAAGAGCTTCAGGCGCATATGCCCGAATGGGAGAAAAAGGCTAAAGAGGCGAGGTATATCTACGAGCGTGAGGTCGAGAACGGCAAGCGTGCATATCTGGAAAAATCTGCAATGTTACAAGCTGAAAAAGCTCTGGGCATAGCGAAAGAGCTGGCAGATGACGAAGACGGTTCAGCTCATGTCAAGTATCAGGCACAGCTTGATGATGCCCGCAGTGAGATAGAAGCTGCGCAGAAAGAGCTTGATGATACCCCAGAGCCTACAATTTACAGCTACGACAGATTTGAAGCCAGTTCCGATTATTCCTCTTTTGAGGGTGACAGCAAGAAAGTCGATTCGATAGCAAAGGTCTTTCCTGTGTTTTTTATGCTGGTGGCAGGCCTTGTTTGTCTTGCCACAATGTCAAGACTTACCGAGGAACAGCGCGGCCTGATAGGCGTTTATAAAGCTCTCGGTTATTCACGTTTGAGGATACTTTCTAAATACCTTATATATTCCGGTGCCGCGGCTATCCTGGGCGGAGCTTTAGGTTCAGCGGCGGGATTAAAGATATTCCCGCGTATGATATATAATGGGTACAAAATGTTGTACAATATTCCTGATATATCGACACCTCTCAGATGGGGATACATAGCTGCTTGTACCATAGTATCAGCTCTTTGTATATGTGGTGTGACGGTATATACCTGTATGAGAGATCTGAAAGAAGTTCCCGGAAGCCTTATGCGACCCAAGCCCCCGAAAGCGGGCAGGAGAGTACTGCTGGAAAACTGTCCCGCAGTATGGGATAAACTGAGCTTCATGGGGAAAGTCACAACCAGAAATATGCTTCGTTCAAAGCGTCGATTCTTCATGACGCTTGCGGGTGTAACAGGCTGTACAGCCCTTATCATCACTGGATTTGGGCTGAAAAACTCCATAAGTTCCGTTGTTGACCGTCAGTTCGGAGAGGTCTTTGTATATGATGGCATAGCAGTTCTCAATAACAGGTTCAGCTATGATGAACTTGAAAATGAGATTAATTCAGCCGAGGGTCTTGCAGATCATATGCAGGCACTGATCAATGAGGTCGATCTTTCGGTTGATGGTCAGAAGTGCATGGTGAATATTTGTGTTCCAAGTGAATCCGATAGGCTTGAAGAATTCGTTCTTTTGAGAAATGCAGATAATGGACAAAAGATCGTTCCTCAGGACGGCAGTGTTATCATCACACAAAAGCTTGCCGAAAATCTGCATCTAAAAAAAGGAAGCGTATTCACGGTCACTGAAACAGATGGTAAGAAAGCTGAGTTTACTGTGGCTGATATCTGCAAAAACTACGCTTTCCACTATATATTTGTTACTCCGCATGACTACGAAAAAAGCTTCGGCAGAGCCCCTGTGTACAATATAAGCTTTATTGAACTTGCAAAAGGCGCAGACACCGATGCATTCAGAGATCAGTTTCTGAAAAGCAGCAGTTTCTATGGTCTGACCTACAAGGACGATCAGTCAAGAGGTTTCCTAAACTCCATGGACAGCCTCAACACTGTTGTAGCTGTGCTTATATTCAGTGCAGGCCTTCTCGCCGCAGTAGTCCTTTATGACCTTGCAAGTATAAATATCACAGAACGAAATCGTGAGATAGCAACAGTTAAAGTGCTGGGCTTTTTCGACCGCGAGACAGATGATTATATCCTCCGCGAGAACCTTATCTCAGCGGCAGTTGGTATACTGGCAGGACTTCCCGTCGGGCGGATACTCCACTATTTCGTGACTGTAACCGCAGAGGTCGATATACTGATGTTCGACCATAGATTGTCAATTTCAGCTATGCTGTACGGTGCACTCATCACTGCGGGATTCACCCTTGCTGTGAATGCGGTACTGCACTTTACACTTCTTAAAGTTGATATGATAGGTTCACTTAAATCGGTAGAATAGAAGACAGTAAAAAGGGATACATTTTGATTGACCACCAATAAGTATACAGCAGAAACTTGAACATTTCGCAGATTACAGTTTGACTGTGTACGGCACTCTTGAAGAGGGTGTCACATCTTCATCAAGAATGGAGGGCTGATATTATGGGTCTGATAGTTTATTTTATTATTCTTTTGGTGATGGCAGGGGGGATACCGACAGCCGCGGTAAGCATAGGAGAGAAGATCGCTAATTTAAACAACGCGGAAAGCCTGATCCTGCTGGTAGCTGTACTTCTTTTATCGTTCATACCCCTGGCGCTGTATTTCAATCTCGGTAAGAAAAAGTTCGGTGAAAAGCACAGACATATCATAATTTCTTCAGCAGCGACGATCATGGTCGTCTACGCAGGTTTCTATATGTTTATCTGGAATGGACTCACACCGCTTGCACCATAAGCATAAATAATTAGAACAAATCAAAATATGTAAACAGCGGGATAAGACCCGTTTTATAAATTATTTAACAGGAGGTACAAACAATGAAAGAGAAGATCACAGAGACAGTAAGAGAGATCATCGATAACGAGGTCAAGACACCTTCGGTGGGTTATTTCTGGAAAGGTCTGGCACTTTTCCTTTTCGGTGTAATCATAGGTTTCACCTTTGCACCCATAAAAAAAGGCATAAAGATAGGCTGTAATAATGGTAATAACTGCACAGACAGCGGCAAGTTCCTTGACGGAAGCAAGCTGTTTACTAAAAAAGACGACGCAGAAGACGAAGAAGATACAAACTGCGGAAACTTCTGCGCTGACTGATAAATCATTAAAGGGAGAGTAAATCAAGTATGAAGCTAGGTATGGTCGGATTACCGAATGTCGGTAAATCAACACTTTTTAACGCACTTACAAACGCAGGAGCAGAATCTGCTAACTATCCGTTCTGCACCATCGAACCCAATGTAGGTATAGTATCTGTGCCGGATAAACGCCTTGATGCGCTGGCAGAGATGTATCACCCCGAGAAGTTCACACCTGCAACACTGGAATTTGTTGACATTGCAGGTCTGGTAAAGGGTGCTTCAAAGGGCGAAGGTCTTGGCAACAAGTTCCTTGCAAATATCCGTGAGGTCGATGCGATAGTTCACGTTGTAAGGTGCTTTGAGGACGATAATATAATCCACGTTGATGGTTCTATCGATCCCGCAAGGGATATCGAGACCATCGACCTTGAACTGATATTCTCTGATATCGAGCTTATCGACAGACGTATCGACCGCACCAAGAAAGCCATGAAGGGAGATAAGAGTCTGGGTGCAGTGGTGGATTTCCTTGAAAGGCTGAAAGCACATCTGGAAGAAGGACATTCTGCAAGAAGCTTTGATATGACGGAAGACGAATTGGAACTGCTGAAAGAGACACCTCTGCTTTCGCTGAAACCTGTTATCTATGCGGCAAACCTCAGCGAGGACGACTTCCGCAACAATATCGAAACAAATGTAAACTATAAGAAGGTATGTGAGATAGCCGCAGCTGAAAAGGCTGCCGTGCTGCCTATATGTGCACAGATCGAGGCTGAGATATCTGATATGGATGCTGAGGACAAGGCTATGTTCCTTTCCGATCTTGGTCTGGAAACATCGGGTCTTGACCGTATTATAAAGGAAGGCTATGCACTTCTGGGTCTTATCTCCTACCTGACAGCAGGTGAGCCCGAGGTAAGGGCATGGACTATCACTAAGGGTACAAAAGCACCTCAGGCAGCCGGTAAGATACACTCCGACTTCGAGCGCGGCTTTATCCGTGCCGAGGTAGTAAGCTTCGATGACTTGATGCAGTACGGCTCAATGTCAGCAGTTCGTGAAAAAGGACTTGCAAGACAGGAAGGTAAGGAGTACGTAATGCAGGACGGCGATATCGTTCTGTTCAAATTCAATGTATAATAACAAGCGGCGCTCTTATTAAGTACTGCGCTTATTAGAGAAGATTTAGCCATAGTATTTCTGATATTTGATCAGAAATACTATGGCATTTTTATTGACAATGCAAAGATCTCTGTGATATAATTGTTACTATCATAAACTGGATATATAAACTGTAAAGGGAGATCAGCAATCATGGATAGAATTGTACTTGTTGAACCAAGCATGGAATACGCCGAGGATATATGGGCATTCAGGCAGGATATAATAGATAATGATACTGATAATGAGGACAAGTTTGCCGGTTGTATGTATCTGGATTCCAGTGATTCTGCTGAGGAGTGGATACGGATATGTTCATTGAGAAAAGACGAAAAATACTGCAAAGAATCAGGAGCAACAGTACCTTCGCATACTTTTCTTGCAATCAGAAAAAGTGATAACAGAATTGTTGGTGTAATAGATCTACGTCATCATATCGATCACCCTGTTCTTGGCACTTGGGGTGGTCATTGTGGATATTCGGTTCGTCCTTCAGAGCGAAGAAAAGGCTATGCTACGGAAATGTTACGGCTAAATATAGTAAAGGCGAAAGAGCTTGGGATAGAAAAGATGTTAGTGACCTGTGCCGAAGAAAATGCTGCCAGCGAAAAAACTATTCTTGCAAATGGAG
>NZ_FOKQ01000059.1 GCF_900112155.1 Hominimerdicola alba
TCTTACCTTTGGAAACATCAATACCTACTGCGTTCATAATAAATACATCTCCTGAATTGAAATTGTAATCGGGCAAACCACACTTTACTCATTACCTATTCAATCTGTTTGGTGACACGAACGCACATACTGTGGCTCAACCTGCATAAAACGAACGCTATAATGAAAGCATGGATGACAGTCTTAGATGCGGGCACTCTGTCCCAAGGGGATTATCGTCATTCCAATTACTGCTTTCATTATAGCTTAAGTAACAAGTACGTGTAAATCCTTACCGGTGTGCAAGGTTTTACCCGTCAATTATATTGTAACAGGGGATTATATCAAAATAGTGCCGGGCTTTTCAATTTAAAATAGGAAGATATTTATTCAGTAAATTTGAATGCTTGCTAGTCGCTTGTTGGATTAATTATTTCAATATGGTCTCTTTGTTCTGTGGACATAACAATAGTGATTCGCTTGATAAACATTAAGTAATATGAAGTGATTTGTTGGGGCCTTTGTGCAATGCATAGAACTTAAATGATTATGTTGAAAGTTATTGACATTATTGCACAATTCGTTTATAATAAATTTATCATATGATAGAAACTATATTGCGATATAGCAAAAAAATTGTTAATGTTGTATAATTTAAAAGAGGTGATTAACATAGACATTAAAGGTTGGGATTTTATTACGGTGATCGATATCAATACCGTAAATGAAGAGCTTGCCAAAAACAGTGATTTGCTTATCACAGATTTCAAGTACGAAAAAGACGGACTATCTATTATCGGTAAGATAGATTCTTGGAAAATCGTTTCCGGCGGCTCTGACAAAGTTATAAGATTTGAGTGTGAGTTTTCAAGCTGTTCTGTTACTATAACAAATAAAAATGGAGTAACAACAACTTATTCTGTTCATGGTATAATACCCGAATTGGAAATGCAGCTATCATTTCTTAACGATAACAACTTTAAGACACAACTGAAATTAAACCTACTTGTAGTTGGTTCATGTATCGGCGATACTACAGATGGCGCTGTAACTATAGTTTCACCAGATATCACAGGTAAGGTTAATACGCAGGATACTCCGGAATTATGGGGATTGCTAAACACTAATCTGCCAAAGGGATTTATTGAGAATAAAGATCAGCTACAGTACATTTTCGCCAGTATAAGCAACAGTCTCGATCCTTCTGTATCTTGGATGACACCTGTAAAGTATACTTATGCTTATAAAGAACGCAGCGATAACAATGGTGGTTATCTTTCTATCTTCTGCATGACTTCTGACAAGGATATTCCGGGAACTGGGCTTGACAGCAGCTTGCTTGATGACGATCATTCCATATTCTATTTTATAAGTTCTGAGCTATTTATGAAAAATATAATGCTTCCCGCAATAACCAATTCGTTTAAAGGAACTTGCACATCCGATTATAACTGTGATACGAATGGCAAGATAACACTTTGTGACGGAAAAACCATAAACTGTGATGCTGTAACCTACGGCCTTATAGATTATTATCCTGTTCTGAACAAGCTTACAGCTGTACTGGAAAACGATCATATCCTAATGGACACTTCGGGAAAATTTGACGTTACAGGACTTTTGAATGCCTATGTTGACATAAGTGCTGGATCAAAACTCGAAAGTACTTTCAATCAAGATACACAGGAGTTTTGCATTACTACTGTAAGTCATTCCAGCGATTATGACAAACATATCCCTTGGTACGATTATGTTTTTGCAGCTGTTGCAGGAGCTATTATCGCATTGATAGTTGATGGTATTATTTATTTTGTTACTGACAGTATATCAAATTCAGTCAAAGCGAGCATAGAAACTCAAGGCAATTTCATATCTGGAATACCGGATGTAATTTCATGGCTCGACAAAAATGACCTCAAGGTACAGGTTGCAGACCTTGCACAAGTACTATATTTAAAAATATAATCGATAATAAAAGCATACGGCTTTTATATATAAAAAAATTACAAAGGAGTAGAGAATTATGAGTTCATCGATCGATCTTTTTGGCTGGGACACAACGTTTGCTATTACTTATTCACAACTGAATAAGGTTATCGAAAAACAAAAAACCACACCCACATCCTTCAGCAAAGAGAGAGTTAATGCAAAGGGTGCGACAGTTGGTAAGATAGAGGGCAATTGGTCTGACTGGTCTATCACAACTAACGGAGACGGCAAAAATATAACAATGAAATGCCCTATCACTAATGGAAACTATTATGATGCTTACAACGATGAAAACAATCCTCTGGACAATACTTGGATAATAATCGAACTAAAGCTGTTTTTCGACAAACAGGATAAATTTGCTTTTAATGATGCAACCGCTGAAGAGAATATCGGTACACCATATAACCTTATAGTATCATCCAATAGCAGTAGTCCTGAAGATCCTGTAATCAGTATACAAAGCCACAATTTTGACTTTTCAAAATCTTCGTCAGACCCGGATACCGCAGAATCTATATGTATAGGACTATTTAATGATTGGTTCACAGAACATATAAGCGATTTCCGCCAGATATTTGCTTATTTTATACTTAATGCAAAGGCTTCACAAGGTGATTTCCAATGGCTGAAGCCAACAAAAATGGAGTATGCGACTTCTTCGACTGACGAACTCAACACTTCCGTTTTCGGTGTACTATGCATGACTCAAGGAAGACCTATAGGAATCGATACTCACAGCATAGATGCAAGAATCTTTAATGAAGCTAGTAAAGGTCTACCCGAAGGTTCCCCAAAAATCGAAAGTGTATTTTCTATATCCGGAGAAAGATTTACAGATAAATGGCTATTACCGGGCTGTATAGCTGTTCATCTTGGAACATCATTTGATGATTATATTGTTGCTCACAACGGACTTAGTTATGAAAACAAAAATACTATAAATTGTACAGGCCTTATAGATTCTAAAGGAAATGAGGTAACAGCTTCTGTAGAACCTGGACACTTCGTGGTATCATTGTTCCAAGACTGCATAAAAATGCAATTTGATGACCTTACCTGGGACGATGGTTGCGGTATAACTGTTCATGTTGATTACAGCGAACAATATAAAATAGCTTTGAAATCGGGCACAGATTCAAACGGAAAAGAATACAAAAATGTTCTTACGGTGGAAGCTGATGGAAAACCAACGCTTAATGTAAATTTCGAAAGATCAACGTTCAGAAAATGGTTTGATATTGGAATTGAAATAGCTTTCTCAATCATTGGTGCAATGGTTGGTGCTGCAGCAGGCAGTTTTCTTGAGGGCTTTATAAAGGACGGCGCACAAACTGCTGCGAAGACAGCTGAAGAACTTGCGATTCAAGAATGTTCAGAAATTGCTGTAATGGATTTATCAGAAACACTGGGAGAAGCCATAGAAGCAACAAGTGCAGAAACACTGGCAGCTGTTGAAAAGAGTGCTATTGAAACTGCAGCGGAAGATATCATAGCTGCAGCTACAATGGAAGCAGAAGGAGCGACTGGAACAGATATACTAGCAGCTATAGCAGGAAAGTGTAGAAATATCGGTACATATTTTAAAACTAATAAGTGGAAGATAGCAGGATCGATAATAGGGGCAGGTATCGGCGCAAGTATCGGTATGCTCCCAAAGATTCTGGAAGCTATAAACGAGGATAGATTCTCAGAATTGCCCACTATGGATACCATAGCTGCAAATGCAGTTGGTGCAATTAAATGGCCCGAATCCTCAGGATTTGAGTTGAAAACTGCTAATCTAGCAGGTGCACTCTTACTGGGTGGTACACTTATCGAGGAAAACAGCAATGAATAATACGTCTACATTGAACTGGGATACAGTTTTTGCTGTACCGATAACTTCTGTTAACAAGGCAATCAAAGACATGAAAAGCAGTCCGTCTTCTTTCAGCTACTCCAGCGAAAAAAGCTCAATAAGTGGTAATTATAGCGATTGGGCGATAACCACAGGCGGTGACGGCGGTAATATTTATATGGTTATACCAATAACTGATCTATGCGGTATTTGTTCATTCGGAAAATTTTCATGTTCATCTCTTAAAGTTATTGCTGAAGTAAAACTGGAATTTATCCATAGTGATGAGGGAGATGACTATTATGACCTTGTAGTGAAATCATCAGATGGCACTTCAGAGAATCCCATAATATCAATTAAAAATATAATTCCAGATGAAGCATTCACCGGAGATGCAGTCGAGATGGTCGGTGAGGAAACGGTAATATCAGTATTCAGCGCATTTATTGACGCATGCCTTACTGCTAATCTTTACGAATTTGCTCACGTTTTTGCCACAGTAAATCTCAACGATTACATCGACAAATACGATCAATGGGCATGGTGTAAACCATCATTTGTAGACTATGCATACAGCGAGTGTGAGAATGATAAGTCAAAATCTATGCTGGGAGTACTATGCATGACAGGCGGAAGAACAGCTACCGCTGCTCAGCTGCAGCAGATAGATCCGTTTGTGATCCCAGAAAAAAGCAATGCTGGTTATCTTGTCTCCCCAGCCAGATTACTGCTTGATCTGATGTTGCCTGCCTTCCCTATATACTGGAAAAACGCTAAAATCGATGATTTTGAACTAATTGAAAAAGCAAGCACGGATACAGGCAAGTATCAGTACGTACTTGCACTGAAAGAAAACAAATCTATACGACTTGACGATGTACAAAACAATGGGACTTCATACACTCCATATATAAAGGAGTTATCCATTGATTTTGATGGGACAGACTTAATATTCAACTCATATACTGAAACAGATGTCGGTATGGGCGTGACGGCATGGTGCAGAGCAACGCATTATTATACAATTGAACTTTCAGAAAACCAAAACGGTCAAACACTTATTTACAAAGAAATTAAGCCAGCCGAAACTTCAAACGGCACATATTCTTCCGCTGCTACAATGATTGAAGAAGCGTTAATATTACTTGCCAGTGTTGTTATTACAATTATATTAGGTTTAGTTACTGACGGTGTGGGTTTCTTTGTTGGAAGTGTAATAATTGGATGTCTTACCGGTATCGCACTCACAGCTCCTGAAATGATAGATCTTGTGAATTCCGATACTTCACCTTCAATAGACTTGATGATAAACAATTTATCAAATCCAATAAGGTGGAATGCTTCTGATGTATTCAGACTAGACTATGCAGGAATAAACAATGGTCTTCAACTAGGTGGTGACCTTTTACTTTAAATGCAACCAAACGTTCATTGGAATTATTCACTTTTTGAGGGAAAGGACATATTGTTCTTTCCCTCTTTATTTTAATCGATTATGACGAAGAAAATGACAAATGGGACGCCATGTACTATAATAAAGAAGACGAATGAGCATTCAATATTACGGATATGAATGGCAAGCCGATAATTGCTGTCACCGCTCCTCCAAATTGTCATCCAAAAGTGAACGTATCCTGTCAAGGACAGCTACCGTATTTTGTCCATGAAAAGCATCGAAAAAAACAAACTGACTGATCAGGCATCTGTATAACGCAAATGCCTGATTTTTCCTTTTTCGTCTCGCACTTTGCCCAACTTCGAACTTGTTTTTTGCCATTATGCTCAAATTTTATGTTATAAATTCAAATTATATTAATACAAACTTGACATAATAGTTAAATTATGATAAAATAAATACATGAACGGAATGTTAAATATCCAAAAAAGGAGTTGAAAAAATCCATGCGGAATCGTTATTATCAGATAGATAGAGAGATCGACAGACATGGTATAACTGCGCCCCTTTTCAATTTAATACTATACTGATAGACGCGTACTCTTGGGGATAAGTGTTTTCCAAAAGGGTGCGCTTTTTAATAGGAGGTAGATCATTATGAATGAAAAACAAGGCATAACACTAACAAAAAAACAGCTGGTCGTAATGGCAGCGGTGATCGTACTGCTTATAGCGGGAGGGATCGTGCTGGGGATAAATCTGAGCAGAAAAAGCTCGGATAAAATGGGTGATACAACGCCCACACAGCAGGATACCACTTCAAAAGCAAAAATCATCGAGCTTGATGAAAATGCTGGCGAGTACACAGGCGAAAAGCCCAAGGACGAGGGCGGTGCTGCCGAGGGCATAAAGATACCCGGCTATCCGAGTATCAGCATAGCCAAGGACACTCAGGACGTCACAATGGCGCTGTTGAACCCAGAGGGCAACCCCTGCTATTTCAAGTTCGTTATAGCCCTTAAAGATACCGATGAAACTATCTTTGAGTCGAAATACGTTCAGCCTGGTGACTGCATCTACGATGTTCACCTGACAAAGTCCCTTGCAGCGGGCGAATATCCCGCGGTGATAAAAATATCGACAATATCCCTCGACGGTGAAACACCTCTCAACGGTGCTAACGTCGAGACGGTACTGATAGCTAAGTAAAGGAGTTGATAAAATGCAGGTTAAAAGAAAGAAGTTCATAGCCATGCTTTGTGCGGCGGCTGTGATGACTACCTCGGCAGGAGGATTGTCGCTTGACAACGGAGGACTGTTTGATACGGCGGTGACGGCGAGTGCGGAGGCAGCACAATACAAGCTTTCAGTAAGATTTACTCCCTCGGGTGATGCAAATAATTGGGAAAAAGCCTATTGTCATTACTGGGAAGATAATGAAGATGGAGGCTTTATAAATGGACACACAACAGCTTGGCCAGGTATCGAGATGTCAAAGGACGGCAGTGATTGGGTGCTGGAAACTACATCAGAATGGAACCCGACAGGTATTATTTTTGACAATGGTGCTTCATGGAATGATGGAGGTATGCAGACCATTGATCTACCTTTCTATTACATTAACGGTGATGCGATATACTTTAATGAATTGACCTATAACGACGGTTCTTTTGGTGAGTACACAGCTACTTCCACACCTTTTATCGCAGTCTCTGACATATCCCTCTCCCCCAACGAAAAAACTTTAACCGTGGGCGAATCATTTGCGCTGACTGCAACAATCTCTCCCAACGATGCTACGGACAAGACGATCAAGTGGACTTCAAACAATGATAGCGTTAAGCTCTATTCCAACGAAGACTGCACCGATGAGGTCGGTACGGACGCTACATCAACATTTACCGTTTATGCAAAGTGTATCAGCGCTGGTAATGCAACAGTTACCGCGACGAGCAACGTTGACAGCACCAAGTCGGCAAGCTGTGATGTTACGGTAAATGAAGCCCCAAAGACACCGGATATCACTGTAAGTCCTAATTCCAACATTGTATATGACGGTGAAAAGCTGGATATCAGTGATTTTACATTTGACGGTGAAGACGCTTCGCTGATAAATAGTAGCAATACAACAATTACCATTGAAGGTGATTATATCTTAGTTACAGGGGGTACATTAGTAGCGGGTAATTATTTCAGAGGTCCTGGAACATATACAAGAATTAGCGGTACCAAAGGTTTTGCTTCTAATTCTACCACTTACTATACAGGTAGCCAAATAAATGTTGATGCAAGCGGAACTGTTAAACTCGGTAGTAGGAATCTTGGCTCAATAACATCCAGTCAAGCATGGAGAGTTTCAAACGTTGGCTGGTCTGGAGGAGCCCGTGTTACCAGATTGACAAAAGTTAATTTATCTACTGTTCCGAAGTACGACCTGATAAGTGCAGGCAGGCACGTTGCAATTATTACAATTGATGTGGGAGATGATAATTACAAGCCACTGACACTAACAACGACGCTCAATATCGAAAAGGCAGATTCCAACGCTGAGGTAAGCCTCGAAAGCTGGAATTACGGAGAACCTGCTTATGAGCCGTCCTTGACAGGCGAAACATGGGGCGGCACTGTTACTTATGAGTATAAGAAAAAAGGCGCTGATGACAGTACCTATTCTACTGATGTTCCGACAGAAATCGGAGAATATACGATCAGAGCTACTATTGCCGATACAGCAAACAGCAGAGGTATACAAGTAACAGATGACTTTGCTATCACCCAAACTTTGCCAGCCTACACCGTAACTATCCCCGCAACAGTTGACCTCGGCGGTGCACCTGCTACGGTCAGCATAGACAGCATGGAAAATATACCAACCGGAAAATCTGTGCGTGTTACGATAGCGGGCGATACAGATGGCAATTTCACGGTGGAACAAGCCGATGATAAGCTGAGCTATACTATCACAGGCACAAGACCGAGTCACCTTAATGCCGAGCCGGATGATACCACACAGCTGGATGTAAAGGACAGTGACGAGATACTCCACGTTGACGGTGCGGACGATACAGGCAATCCGCGCTATATCGAACTTAAATTCAACGAGCCCAATCAGGAGCCCAAATATGCGGGCGATTACACAGGTACAGTTACGTTTAACGTATCACTATCATGATCTAGGAGGGAATGAACTATGAAAAACACAAAAAGATTTATCGCAGGCGTGATAACACTCACAATGGTATCTGCAATGGCACCTATAAACGCCTTTGCAACTGAGAACATCAAGACCATTGATGCGAACACCTCTTCTAACAGCACCGATGTAAAATACAGCGTTGACCCAAGCTACACTGTGGTCATCCCCGCAAGCATCACACTTTCGGATACTGCCGCGACAAGCGCATCTATCTCGGTGGATGAAACTGCAAAACCTTTCAAGCTGGCTAAGGGTCAGAAGCTTTCAGTAAAGATAGCAAACGAGGATACCAACGATTTCAAGGTAACTAACGCTGACGACTCCCTCGACTACACTGTAACCGCAGGTTCGGAAACTCTTGCAAAGGGCAGTACAGCCGCGGAATTCTCCAATGATGACAAGACCGACAAGACCCTGACTTTCTCGAAGATGGACAGCACGCTTGCAAAGTACGCGGGCGATTATACAGGTACGCTGACGTTTGATATCGCGGTGGAGGACCCGCCGACTGCGCCTAAGTATGCCGATAAAGTAAAGGAATGCGAAAAGAACGGAAATGGAAACTGGAAAATTTCTTCTTTCTATGATGGGACAAACCTAAATATCACAATAATTACTAAGGAAGAAGCAATGGCACTTGCAGAATATCTTGGCGGCGGTGATATTTGCGTCGTTTATGAGCCAAATGGAACGGCATATGCGCGTGAAGTGGATGCTGCTGGAAATGTTTCTGGTATTACTTTATCTCTAACTAATACTTACGGAGTGCCACTCTATTATGTTCCGGCAGATAATAGCTAATTAAAGGGAGGAAACCACAATGAAAAAACTGATAAGCGGCATGACCGCATTTACAATTGCAAGTATGATGACAGTTACAGCTTTTGCAGAAGCAGCCATCAGTAATACGACCATCACCCCTAAAGGCGGCGACCCTTTTGACGTGAACCCTACCCCCGAAACGGCGGGCGCGACGGTCGAATTTAACGTTGACCCAACCTACACCGTGACAATACCAGCAAGCTTCGAGCTTACAGGCGAATACGGACAACAATATTCGGGCAGCGGCACCATTCAGACCGGAAAGGTATTCCTGAATGAGGGCGAAAAGATAGTTGTCACCCTGACAAGCACAAGCAAGTTCAATATGTCCCACGAGGGTGCAGGCGAGTATAAGCTCCCCTACACCGCCGAGGGAAGTTTTGGCAAGCTGACAAACAAGGAAACAGGCGGCAAGGTAGCCGAATTTCCCACCTCGACCGAACCCGCAAGTGCCGGTATCTCTTTCACCACCGATGAGACACCCACATTCGCAGGCAAGTACACCGACCCCGTAGTATTCGGAATTTCTATTGAAAAGGAGCCGTCATAATGAAAGCAAGAAGATTTATAGCAGGATTATCCGCACTCACCATCGCAGGCGTTATGACAATGACAGCTTTTGCGGAGGAGAATACCGTAACAAATGAAGACACTCTTCCTGCCGAAAACAGCACTACCGTAAACTACCTGGCAGCCCCGAAATTTACAGTTACTATACCTCGCAGCGTTACTCTTGACACGGCAGACGTTACCGATTCTATCAAGGTCGAGGGTGAGACAGAGGGTTCGACTCCTTTTCTCCAGTCGGGTTCAACGGTAACAGTTAAGCTGGCTGACGCAAGGAACGGGATCAGCGGCAAAAAGCTGACCGTTAAGGCAAACGATGTTGCAAGTGCCAACTATACTCTGGTGGGCAAAAACGGTGCGGCAGGCAAGGACGACGTTGTGGCTGAGTTTGATTATGACCCTACCAAGACCGCCGCTGATTACACTCAGGATATAACCTTTACTGCCCCGACCGGTTACAAGTACGCAGGCACATATACCGACAAGCTTACATTTACTATTTCGGTATCGAATATGGAGGATTTTGCGATATACGACAAGAACAGTGAAGGCATAGCAGACGGCATTATCCTCAAACCCGGTCAGAAGATCATCACAAAGGGTACATCTCGGACCCTGCGTTTCGATATTGACACAACAGTGGATTATTATAATGACGGTTCAGAGGTATATATAAACGGTTATCAAGAGAGCGGTATTGAACGCTTCTACATCAACTCCAAAGGCGAGTTCATCTGCGTCAATAATGGTGTCCACAGCAAATTTATTCCCAACGAGGGCAAGCAGTTCAAGATAAGCTACAACGCAAACGATAATAAGTGGGACATTGAGCAGGTATAGGGAGGGAAAAGAAATGAAAAGAATAATATCAGCAATAGCAGCCCTGACACTGGCTGGTATGATGAGCATTACAGCATTTGCATCTGCTAACACCAACTTTAATTATATCACAGAGGAAGAACTGCTCCCCGCTGATGCAGGCACAAATGTCAAGTTCAGCGTTGACCCTATGTATACCGTGACTATCCCCTCAAAGGTGACGCTTGATACAGCTGATGTTACTAAAACTATCAAGGTAGAAGGCAGTGAAGAAGGAACCATACCCATGCTGCCGACAGGCGGAAGCGTAGTTGTATCCCTTACCGATGCCGAGAACGGATTTGACGGCACAAATCTTACCGTTAAGGCAAGCGACACCGCAAAAGCGACCTACACTGTAGTTGGTAAAAACGGCGTGGCAGGAAAGGACGACGTGGTGGCAGAGTTTGCTTTCGATCCCGATCAGAACGCTGATTATTACACTCAGGACGTGACCTTTACTGCGCCGCAGGGAGTTGTATATGCAGGCAACTATACCGACCTGCTGACCTTTACGGTGGCTGTTCAGAGCATGGGAGTAAATGTAAGTATTATTGATTATGATCCCATAGCAGAAGAAATGGTGGACACTGGCGATACTATCACGATTCCCGCAACATCTGGTCTGACATGGCAGGAAGTTGCAGAATTTATTCCCGACGAAAAATTCTGGGACGCTGTAAATGAGGCTTATGAGCAAAAGACCGATACCTATCCCGCAGACACCCTGTACTGGAATATAAATCAGATAAACGGTGTAAGCTACTACATGGGCGATAAGCTGTATATTTTGTATTACCTTGATGAAGCAACAGATGATTTAGAAAATTTACAATTTGTAAAACCGACCGATGAGATATCCGATACCATACAGTATTTTGCTTTAAGCATATTTGATAATTTGGGATAATAATGGGAGGAGATAATATGAAAAAACTGATAAGCGGACTTTCCGCACTTGCAATACTGGCAATGCCTGTTACGGCATTCGCAGAACCCACCACGATAAACGAGACAAGCGACCCGCAGTCGGCTAATGCGGTCATCACCACCGAGATAGCACCTGCATACATCGTGACTATCCCCCTCGATACCAAGGTGACATTCAATACCGAGAATACAGATTTCGGCACCATCGAACTTACAAAGGCACAGCTCGACCCCGGCAAGGCGGTAAAAGTATCCCTGGTCACCGACAGCAAGATGGAGAACAAGGCTGACGAGGAAAAGACCCTTGCATACACCATTTTCGAGGGAACAAGCGATGCCGTTACCGAAAAGGTATTCACTTCCGCAGAATACACCGCAGTAGGTGATAAAACAGACCTTACCATAAATATCACCGCGGAAGACTGGCAGACCGCATACGCAGGTGAGTACAGTGACACCGTGACATTCAATGTTGAATACACTGATGCAGTACCCGAATCATAAGGAGTTGATCGCATGAAAAAATATGCAGTATTCCTGATTTGTCTTTCCATGCTGACCTGCACCGCCATACCAGCCTTCGCTGAGGGCGAGCAAAACCCGACCACAGGAGAAGCGACCATAGGAACAGAAGTCCCCGAGACCCACGATCTCAAACTGACGATCACAGGTGATGTCGATGTAAAGGTCAACGGTGTGGACGGTAAGGAGTTCACAGTTGAACGACTTTCCGAACCTGTTCTCGAGATCAAGGCTAATGACGGTGAGAAGATCATCAAGGTCGTGCTGAACGGCGAAGATGTCACCGATCAGGTGGTAGACGGCAAACTGAAACTGCCAAGCGTATATGAGGACGGCGTGTATGATCTGTCCATTGAAACAGAACCGATATCCGATTCCTCAAGCAGATCCGAAAGCAGTTCACAAAAGGCTGAAACTGTTTCAGCATACAGCACTCAGCCAAACGCAAGCAACGCTAACCCCGCAACAGGTGTTGCAGGAGGAGTATCTCTGGGCACAGCTATCCTGCTTGCCGCTATAGGGATCGCAAGACAAAAAGGCAGCAAAGACGAAGAGTAATACGATCTATGATACAGACCTGACAAGCTATTTGGCTGTCAGGTCTGTTTTTTATGTCTATAATATCATTCTGCAAATAAACACCGTCATATATGAAAATCATAGCACAAAAGACCCTGACAAAATATCTGAGCGTATCCCATGTGGAAGTGCTATCGTAATTTGTCACAAGGGTCGGGTGTTCAAGTTTCAGTCTTCTTACGATCGCAGCACCGAATACTACTACGAGGGTTTTATTTGAATTGAGGAGAGACTAAATAATAAAACCGGAAAGGGAAAACGACTATGAAGTACAGTAAAGAATTCAAAGAAGAAGTATTAAAGCTATCAGACGAGATCGGGCTGAAAAAGGCTGCTCAGCAGCTAGGTATCCAGTATTATACGCTGTCAGATTGGCGCTCAAAGCGAAACGCTGCTGCCAAAGCTAAGAAATATCAGATGACTGATGATGAAGCAAAGCTGCGTATTACAGAGCTTGAGCGTGAAAATGCCGAGCTTCGCAAAGCAAATGACATTCTCAAGGATGCACTCGGTTTTTTCGCAAAAGACCGGAAGAAGTAAAGACAAGCGAACGACACCTGTTTGTCAACGAATTTCGTCACAAATATGGTGCCAAAGCAATATGCAGATTTCTGAAAATTAGCGAATCAGGCTATTATCGCTGGCTCAGGAATCAGGGCAAGCCCAAGCATAGGCTTCTTTCTGTATTTCTGTATAGCACTTCTGATAGAAACGAGCCGCCAATTGTCTATATTATAATCTTTCGGAAGGGGAGTGGGTTCATCAAATTCATCAAGCACAGCTTCTTTATTAGGCTTGGTAGCATCTTTTGGTATAGAAACCAAAACTCCGACTTCATGAGGAAGATCATTTAATTCTTCATGCAAAAGTTCTTTGTATGTCTGCATGGTCATCACTAAATAATTGTATTCACAAAAGTAATTCTGACCAAAGCCTGATTTAAAATCAGCTTTACAGGACTTTACCTCATACCCTTTAAAAATCCCTTTTTCTATTCCATCTATACTAAGTTGGTTAACCGGAACAAATTCCATATAATCTATCCTTCGGATATCATCGGTTCCGTAATCTACAACAACTTCTTTTCCCCAGTATTTACCAATGCCTGTGAATTTTTCTTTTTCAAGTAAACGACTGAGAAAATCTGTTATTTGTTTTCTGTTACTCATTATTTTATCATTCCTTTTCTGGATTTAAATTTTTGGTTTTCATAGTAATTATAGAAGAATATTGAGTTTGGTAAAAATTCTATATACTAAATCTGGACAAAATTCTATTAATGCGGTATACTTTAGATAAAAGAAGTTTGTGAATAAGGATAATACGATAGAAATAGCAGATGGGCGATAGCATATGATTACTAATATAATAATTATTCTATAAATGATATTATATTTGTATGAAAATGAATAAACAAGGAATAATATCTGGTTGTTTTCTAAACACGCCTGCATTTTATTTAAGAAAATAGCATTTCGTGTATAAACACTTTTCAAATAAGTAATTTTATGATAAAATATAAACTGGAAATTGAAGTTAATACCGATGATTAATTCGTAACGAAAATTTGTCCAAGTGACAACTTAATTGCTTAATTCATTTGAACATATTGTTGTTGTGAATAATCCTTCAGACGGATTTTCTTACATATCATCAACATGATAGTTTCTGTTTATGAAAGCGCGCGATTTCGGTAAACAGTATGCTATAAAGATTATATCATTTTCGATATAATTATATAATAAAACTCCAAAATAGAATCACTTATACTTGCGTATCAAATCTGATTATTAGCGCGGTATATTTTAGATTTTGGATGATTAATTGGAAAGAAGGATAAAAAATGAAACTTAAAAGAATTGCATTCGTTGTTTCTCTTGCTATGTGTGCTACCATAGTTTCATCTGTAGTAGCTTACGCAGCTGAAGGAACTGTGTCCGATGGTAATGTTTATCTTGATGGTTGGGTAACCGGTGTAGAGGGACCTAATGTTATTACGGACAAAGTATGGTACAATGGCTATTTATATGGCTCCGATGCACGTACTATAGATAAGAAAGGCTCAGAAGTGTATGTTGAACCAGGCACAGATACTAAAACACTCAGTAAAAAGTATCTGTATGATACTAGACGTTCTGTATCAGGTAATAAGGTTTCGTGCGGCTATGGTGGATCAGAAGCAAGAATGACAATTCACTGTGGAAGCAGTGAATCAACAATTTCCGAAGCTTTCGATTAAGCTAACTTTCGATTGAGCTAACTGTGAGATGACATTGTAATAATATTCGCAATGTCATCTCATTTTTATATTGTTATTTATAGGTGATAAAATGAAAGAAAAATCTATAATTAAACGTTTGGGGTTAAGTGAAATTATATTCATAATAGGGTTAGTAATATCATCATTTGTCTTGATCAATACGATTGATATAACAAGCAAAATTGAAAAAGAAAATCAAAGTATCAATAATTATTCTGAGAGCATACAGTATCGACTAAAGTATAATGGTAAGGAGAAGCCTTCACAAGATGAAATCTATACTCTTGTTAATAATATTATAAATTGCTTAGAGGATTTAGATTGTAACACAAGTATATGCAAGGTCGGGGTTTGTGTGAACAATCAAATTGATGATATGTTCCCCGAAATTGTAATTAATACTAACGATGATTATAAATTACAGCTTACAGATACCAATACTTCTAATCCGAATGAGTATCAGCTTGTGGTTGGAGAAAGTGTTATAGAATTATCTGAAGATCATGTAGGCAAATCGCTTAATGTTGCTGGTATTGATGTTCCGATACAAGGAGTCTACAAAAATAATAACGCTGCGGGAATTGACTATTCTATTACATTTATGTATAATGAATGCGGAAAAGATTTAAAACAATATCTAAATAATCAGATATGTAATACATTCTCATCATTTAGTATTGTAGTAAAATTATATAGTGATAATTCAATCGATACTGCGAAAAGTAAATTTACTACAGAAATGAAGAATTTTTCAGTAGATTGCCAAACGTATAAACAACAATATGGTGGCAGCGATTACCAAAATTATTGGTATCGTTTCTATAATAAAATATTTATTACAGTTTGTTTGGTATTTTCGTTATTCACTTGCTTTAGCCTATCATTCCTTTGGATTTCAAGCAGAAGAAAAGAGATGGCTATCAGAAAAGCCTTTGGTTACAATAACTTTGTTATTTTTGAATTATTGATAAAAGACATAGTTAAACTTTCTATACCCGCAATTATCGCTTCAATGGTCTTAGAAGCTGTATATTGCTTGGTGTTTGGTAATCTTTCGTTTTTTGATAAATATTTTATTATTAAGTTCTGCGGCATATTTATTGGCACGATCCTGATAGGAGTCTTATGTGCTATAAATTTAATGAGCGAGGTGTCAAAAATAACCCCTGTCTCTGTAATTAGAGAGGAAAAATAAATATGATATTTAGATTTGCTATTGATTCGATCATTAATTATCTTCGACAATCATTTATGACCACGCTTTTATTAATAATCAGTATAATGTTAATTATTTTTTCTACGATGATCCGAGTTGGTCATGATTACGTATACAGATCAGTCGATGAATTTTTCAGTAATGGCGCAGATAATACCGTTATTTTAAGAATAGAGCTTCCTGTAACCAAACAAATCAAGGGGTTGCAAAAAAGAACACCTCAGTGTAGAATGTAAATACTGACGATGCGAAAGTTAGTAATACAAACTACAGAAAGGTGTCCTCTATATGTATTATACACAAAATGAAAAGATTTTGCAAGTAGGAGAAGAAAAAATAATTGTCGGGATCGATGTAGGCAGCGAAAAGCACTATGCCA
>NZ_FOKQ01000061.1 GCF_900112155.1 Hominimerdicola alba
GCAAATACAGCTGTATCATCCGGTTTGGTGTAGTACCAGCCGCCGTTTTTATGTATCATGCCGAATTCTTTCATATATTCGGTATTACCACGAAAATCCTTCATGGGGCAGTCGAACTTTGTTGTTATGGTGTTTATCAGCTTATCATTTCCGTCGTAGACTTCAAAGCGGCTCTTAGCATCGGAAGAATCTTTTTCGCAGAAGATAACATAACTGCTTCGCTCATCATCAAGCCAGTATTCTATAGTATAATCAGTGAAATAATTTTGTGAGCTCGCATTATAATTCAAGTTGATTATATCGGGAACGCATTCAATATAAGACTGCCAGCCGGACCACAAATTATATTCTGATCGGCTATCCCACAGACCATAGGTATCTTCAAGCTGATCGAGAGTTATCCGCTCCCCCACATCATCACCTGCAAGTGTACGTCTTGCACGTTCGCATACGATGTTATCTCCTGCAGCTTGTTCGGTGTCGAAAATAAAGTTGCAGAGTTCTTTGTCATCGTTGGAAAGTTCATCATAGTTTGTAATACACAGATCGTATTTCAGAAACTTTTCCCAACGCGAACTACCGCTGCTTTCCGCCGAAGTCACCACTGAGGGAACAAAGGTGACAGCTATTGCAATAGCTGTAGTTAATGATAAGATTTTCTTCATTGTAATTCCTCTTTCCTAGTTATAGTAACTCATTGGAGTATGCTCATTGTTAGTCGTTTTCCCTTTCCGGTTTTATTATTTATATTCTACCAGATTTTTGGGTGTTTGTCGACTGCTCTTTTAGTATAACACTTCACATTACCTCCTCCTGTCACAATAAAGCAGTATATACAAGTGCTGTCATCAAAGAGAACAGTACACTCGTAACTGTCAGAAGTTTAGAAATGATAATGTTGTTTTTGATATTATCTTCACATGCAGCCATTCCGATAAAAACAGCTCCGGTGATAACTGTTGGTGTAATGTAGCGGAAATTCATGGTACAGGTAAAGGCGTAATCTGCGGCTGCTTTGAGAAAGCTGACCATAATTGTGATATGGAAAGCCGCAAAAAATAATTTCGGGATATTGGGCTTTTTAATACAGAAAAATAACATCAGAACAAGTGCCGCACCTGCAAGCAGGATATTTACCCAGAACAGCACTCTTGCGAATGTGTTCGTGTATGTCCATGTAAAGCAGCCCTCATTTATAAATTCTCCAAATATAGAGTTTTTAAGAAGTGTTGTCAACGGATTGAATTCGTTGTAACCATGCATTTTTCCTGTATCATCAAGCCATGCCCACTGTTCGTATGGCGATGAGAACTGATAAGCTGAAAAATCGGTGATACGCTGCAACAATGTTCTGTCACCTATGTATTGCTCACAGTTTTTGTCCATTTCTGAAACATAAGTCAGAGGTATTTTCCACTTGATGTAGTTTCGTATCCCGAACCATAGTCCGAGAGGAATGCATACTGTTCCAAATGCACAGAATTGACCAAAGAGTGATTTGCCATTTGTTCTGAATTTTCTTAAGAAAACGATCAGAAATACTAATGCTACAGGCGGAGCGATCGTTGCCGCAGAGATCTTTGCCATCATTGCCAATCCGATGCAAAGTGCAATTTTTAAGATGTTTTTTAGTGTCTGTTCTCTGTACCATTCAAGTGTGCATACTACTGCTCCCATTACCAGCGCAGCTGAAAGGACATCGTTATTTATGCTCCCTGAAAGAAGTATGAATGCAGGGTGAAAGCTGACTATCATCAGAGGTATATACAGCGATCTGCCATTGAGCCCGAAAAACTTGAATATCTTATATGCAGATACAATAATGCACATTGAGTAAAACAGAGTTAGTGTTTGTAAGCTTTCTCTTGCAGGATCATGTCCTACGTGAAAGATATTCTCATTCAGGTATATCCACAACGAACTTATCGCATGGTGTAACGGTGGGTGTACAAACTGCCATCGGTCTCTTGGGTCAAAATCGGAAAGATGATGATTTTGAAGCAAATACTCAATATAGCCTGCATGACCTGCTGTACTGTCAAATGAAAATACATCATGCTGACGGGTGTAGACAGAGGTCACAAGTATATAATGAAGTTTGATCATGAAGCCGAGTCCTATTATAAGAACTGAATTGAGCTGCCCACGGAATTTCTTCATATATGTAAAATAATACATTGTGAACATCAATATACATCCACCAAAGAAGTGCCATATCGCTTTGTTCTGCGAATTTGTATAAGAAATTGCACCGAGTAAAACCGCACTCAAAATGCATATCATAAATACACAAAGCCTTGGTTTACTTAGTTCTCCGCGATCATATCTCCTAAAGGAAAAAATAACTGCTGCTCCAAATAGACCGAAGCATTCAAGCATAAGTGCGTTGTTTGGGATATTGCCGACCGAGCCGAAGAAAAACGGATCAATTAGCAGACACAGCCCGAGCATCCAAAGGTATGGGTGCTTTGCAAGTGATCTAATTGTTCGTTCTGTTATCTGCTCTTTGTTCATGATATTCTTTCTCCGTGTTTACATTCCATACTGCCGACTTGCTGGCATTACCGTTTTCTATCGCTCTGACAGCTTCTATTGCTGTCATCATAGAATGATCCATATTATTATATCTGTGCTGACCATTTCTGCCAACACACCAAAGGTTCGCAAAACTATCCAGGTATTTTCTTACTTTATCAAACTCAGAATATGTGTCGAAATATGCAGGATATGCTTTTTTTACTTTCTCCCGGTGGTAGTCAAGCACCGCATTCTTACCAATAATACCCATTTTACGAAGTTCCTTTACCGCAAAAGCAACGCATTCTTTTTCACTCATATTCCAGAAATCGTCACCCTCATCGCAGAAGTATTCAAGTCCTATCCATACAGTGCCAACAGGGTCCGCTACCATATAAGGTGACCAGTTGTTGAATATCTGTATACGTCCTAGTTTAACGCCCTTGTCCTGAACATATATCCAGCAGTCGGGAACGATGTTGCCTAAAGTGCGCTTGTCGGTCTTGTTTTTAAGTTTCAGTTCCTTGACCAGAAGACCTACCGTAACAAAATCACGGTAAGGCAGACCGTTTGCAATGCGCTTTATATCATCAGGTGCAGACATTCCATTTACCAGATCCTTTATAGGCATTGAGGATATGAACTCATCAGCCGGAAATTCCTCTTCACCGCATCTTACCGAAGTTATTCGCCCGCTTTCTGTTTTTATCTCAGTTACCTCTCGCCCGAAAAGTATCCTGCCGCCCATTTCAGTTATATATTTTCCTACAAGTTCCCACAACTGTCCCGGTCCATACTTTGGATACCAGAACTGTTCAATAAGTGAAGTTTCTGCGCTGTCATTAGTCTTTGTTCCAAGAATCTTTGATATCATATCTTTTATTATTGCGATCATGGAGAGCCCTTTTACTCTTTGTGCTCCCCAATCTGCTGAGATCTCCCGTGGGTGACGTCCCCAGAGTTTTTCAGTATAGCCTTCAAAAAACATTGAATACAACACACGTCCAAAACGATTTATGTAGAAATTTTCAAGGTTATTTTCAGGAAGCTTGTGTGCGCAGGAATAAAGATAGCTGGTACCTGCTCGCAAGGTCGTAAATAAGCCCATGTTTGTTATGGTATTCATGTTCATGGTCACAGGATAATCAAAGAAAGCATTTTTATAGTATATCCTCGAAGTCCTGTTTCGCAGCAGCATGACATTATCCTCACGTTCGGGATCGCTGCCGTTTTTCTCAAATGGCTTTTTATGTCCCAGCACCTTGTCATCAAATGAAGGCTTTCCCTGAACCGGCATAAGTTCAGACCACCAATTCATTATGCGTTCGTCCTTTGAAAAAAAACGGTGTCCGCCTATGTCCATGCGGTTTCCGTTATGCTGTACTGTTCGAGAGATACCACCAAGAGTATCGCTTGCTTCAAGTACCGTAACTTCGTATCCTCCCTTTTTCAAAAATTCATAAGCTGCTGTGAGACCCGCGGGACCTCCTCCGATAATAACTATCTTCTTCACTGTTTTTCCTCCGTTTTATTGTATAATAAATATTTTCTGGCAAAGAAATTCCAGAAAAATGCCAGACCTGTAGCAATGACCTGACCGACCAGGTAATACTTATTCTGAGGTATAATACCGCCGAATAGATCTTTACCTGTCAAGGCTTTATCAAAAAGCCAAATGAGCCCTTGATTTATCAAAAGCCCTACCACACCTATAAGCGCAAAGGCAGAAAACTCTGCTGCTTTATTTTTCACTGATGACGTGTCAAATACCCATATCGATGATATTATATAATTGAACACCAAGCCGCCGACAAATCCTACTGCATTCGCTAGATTTGCATTTATTCCGAAAGCTTCTTTAAGAAGCACCAATATTCCCCACTGAACCACAGTTGCACCGCCGCCCACAAATACGTATCGTATAAACTGGGCCGCGGTGCTGTTACTTTTGTTCAGCAACCTTGCATTATCCATGGCAGTTCTCATTAACATAGCTTATCATCTGTGCAGTTGTTTCTGTACCGACGTTGTAGACACTCTCGCTGCCAAAGGCATTTACTGCGATATAGCCATCACTGTAAACGGTATATCCCACGCTTCCGCCGTATGCAGGCGTATCGAGGAATATCTCACAACCAGCTTCACCGTATGCTGTGTCGGTCTTTTCGCCATCGGCTGAAAGTATCATCTCTTTCAGTGCGCTGTCATCGTCGATGAATGAACGTACACCATTACGTCTGATGATCGCTGTGCCGTCAAAGGTGTAAATGTCGGTATTGAGTGCAAGGAGATGTTCTGCTAAAGTATCAAAACTTCGGCTGTTATCAGCGAAAAGATAGAATCTTTCATCTCCGTTGACATCTATGAACCTTACAGCTGCATAATAATCGGGGTCTGCATACTTCAAGCTGTATACCTCAGCCTGTGCCGCTGGGCGACCAATATCCGCGAACATCGAGTCCACATCAACATTAGCTATCAGTTCATCGATATACGAACTGTTCAGTATATTGTTTCCCAAAATGAAAGTCTCATCATATATCTCGCCGTAGTTGCCCCATGCGGAATAATAGGTTTTGCCGTTCATCTCGAATGACCTGTATTCTTCAGTGGCGCGTGCTAATGCAGCTACTTCACCGTTGCCGTTTTCATTTTCAAAACTGTCGGCTGTTTTGTCGGGTCTCCATTCACTTCTACCATCATCGGGAATTTCAGCTTCGCTCTCGTCAGCCATGTTTTCTGTTTTATCTGCTGTGCTTTCCGTTACCTCTGCAAGACTTTCTGTTGATGTCGCATCATCTGCGATCACTGTTTCGGGAGTGCATTCAGTGACCTCTGCAACCTTTTCTTCCACACTTGAAGCATCGGGCAGATGAGTTTTCACTGCGTTATTGCTGCGCATATACGCCCCCACGCCGAATACCAGTGCAAGTGCAGCGACAGCCGATAAGATGTATTTGTATGCGCTGTTGTGATTAACCGTTATAGTTTCGGGAACATCATGATCTCTCAGATAATCCTCTGCCATAACACTGTTTGTGGATAACTCCGATGCCTTGTCAATTACATTTCGTACCAGCCTGTCATCGGGTTCAAGCTGATTTTCGATTCTTTTATAATCGTTATCTTTCATATCATTCACCCTCCATTTTTCCTTGAAGTATCTTTTTCGCTCTGCTTAATCTCATGCTTGCCGTGTTTGCTTTGATACCCAGAAGTGAGGCCGTTTCGTTGACTGAAAGACCCAGAAAACAGTGCAGATACAAGGGCTCACGCAAACCCTCGGGCAGTCCCCGAACCGCGTCAAATATCTCGCTGTCATACTTGCTTTCAAAGTCTGCCAGCCTGTCATCGGGCGGTTCAAAGGTTTTGTCAGTATTACTGTTCCATTTTCCGTAATTGTATTGCCTGCATTTGTTGAGTGCAGTCCTTATCAGCCATGCACGTTTTGCGTTTTCATTATCGAATACGGGCTTCTTTAAAAAGTAAAGCAGAAAGACTTCCTGAAAAACATCGTCTGCTTCGTGTTTATTCTTCAACTGGGTCAGCGCAATTCCGTAGACCGTGCGTTTGTATTTCATTATTGTCTGTTCAAGTTCCTGAACGTTGGGATCATTAGTATGCATACCTTTACACCTCCCTATATAATAATCGCTCAAAATTGATGATATCTCAACAGTTATTGCAAAAATCGGCAGATTGTACTAAAGGTGCATCTCAGATATATATAATATGACGAATAATTCGATGTGATACCATTTTCAAAAAGCAAATAACATTATCTTACGAGAGATAATAATCTATATTTCATTTATTATTCCATTAGAATAATTCAATTCACATAGTTACGCCCACATCGCTTATTACGGTGTGGGCGTATTTTTTGCAGAAGCAGAGAGACAGACTTCACCTATTATTCAAGTCCAGCATTTTTCTTCTTTTATGCACAATAAACAAGCGGATCATACAGATGATCCCCGCAAAAACCATGGGTCAGAATGGGTAAGGTTCATAAGGGCATGACGAGCAGATATAGCCGTCATTGTTGTGAAGTTCATGTCGATCAAGAATATCAAGGATCTCCATAGTGAGATCATAACGGCTTATTTTTTTGCCATCATCCTGCTCGGTGAGCATTTGAAAATACTCAAATACCTCTCGCCTTGCTTTTGAAAGATCCAGTCGGCGCAGCAGCCAGATCAGTACAGCATCATGCAGCAGTTCTTCTGTCATGAACTTTTCACCCCTGTGACCTCGTTTTTAAGCACTATATCCACCGACTTGCTGTCAATGCAGGTCTGCTTCATTTGTGAACCGTAGATCAATGATTGGGTACAGGCGCGGTTGATGGCACGGGGATTTCCACCGGAAAATTCAAAGATAGATCGCATAGCATCCTCAGTAAATATCGGGGCGTTGTGCCCGGAATATTTCAGCTGAGATTCGATATATTTCTTTGTATCCGAAAAATCCATAGGCGTCAGAAAGCATTCAATATCTACTCTGCCGAGTATAGCACGGTATGCTGAAAGCTTCAGTTTGTCCCAAAGTTCGGTCTGCCCCGAAAGGATCAGTGAAACAGGGTTTTCTGAATCCATACGGTAGTTGAGCAGGAAACGTGCTTCCTCCAGCATCTCTTTGCCCAAAAGATGTGCCTCGTCAATGATCACAACGACCTTTCTGTTATGTATGCTCCGCATTATCTCTGTCTGCGAGATCAGTTCCTGGCGGCTTATGCTGGTGTGTATAGAAGCCTTGCAACCGAACATACCAAGAGTGTAGTAGTAAAAACTGCGCGGTTTCAGCCTTGAATCGGAAATATATATCACCATGTATTTATCCTCCGGCAGCTTGTCCTTAAGGTGACGCAGAGCACTGGTCTTACCTGTGCCGGGTTCTCCTACAAGAAGAGTAAACAGCTGATGCATGGCTGTGTATTCAAGTCTGTCAAGTATCTCGGCATTCTGATGAGTTTTGCAAAGCATATCTGTAGGTATGCTTCGTGTGAACGGTGTGTGCTTCATTTCATAGAACATCTCATACATCTTCATCACCTCCCATCGCTATTGAATACGAGATGACTGCTCTGCGTTCCCTTTCATCGGCAGTTTTTATGACAGCGTCAAGCAGTCTTGAAGAATCCGTCGGTATACGTTCGATTTCAGCACGATTAGGTTTCTTTGCAACATGGGTACCGATCTTTGCAGGCTCGGCATAGAATGGCTCGTGACTCTTAGGCTCAATACGTACCTTAGCGATATTTTGAGGATCATATACCACATCGACCGTCTGACCTGCGTACAGTATGCCAACATCATAGTCCTTGCCCATAAAGCTGATGCAGCCGGACTTATTCACCTTTCGGGTCTCACAATGAAGAAATGCGCTTGCGAGTATCGCTTCATCGGGATAATTCAGCGGCATAGAATCACTCTTGAACGCAGTCTCCGGAGTAACCCCTAACGCGCTGTGTACCTTGTTCTGGTAGCATTCAGAAAGCCAGGCATTAAACAGTTTATTGAGTTCTTCAATACTTTCGGGGGGATTCAGTCCGACCTCATCTATAAACGAATCTACCGTAAGATTGAAGCGTTCCTGCTTGCCCTTACCTTGCGGATTTCGCGGCTTGGCGTACAGCAGACGGATACCGAGCAGTCCGCAGGCACGCTTCATCCAGTGGGTGCGGTACTGGGAACCGTTATCGAAATATATTCGGCGTGGAGTACCGTATTTCTGTATGCCTTTCTTCAATGTATCCTCCACTATGGTCTGTTCCATATCTCCGTAAAACTGAGCGTGGATTATGTATCTGGTGGCATCATCGATAAGACAGGACATATACGTTGGCTGTACCTTGCCGCCGATGTTCAAAGAAGGACCAAATTTGATGTCCCCCTGCCAAAGATCACAGCGATGAACTCTCGCAAAACGCTGCGATGCATAGCCGTTGTCCTGATACACCTTCATCATAGCGGACGAATATCCCATCTTCGCAAGGGCTTTCTGCAATGTGGAACGCTTCAGCACATCGGGTTCGACCTTTCCTTCAAGCTCAAGTATCTTAATGATGGTCGGTACACTGCGAGACGGCATTTCACGTCGCAGGCGAATAGCTTCTTCGAGTATCTCTTTGGAAATGACAGGGTTCTGTTCAGGGACTCTGCCTTTCGGTTCAAGTCCGTCGATGCCTGACTCGTTGTAAGCGTCAACATAGCGCTGGATCGTGCGGGTGGATAATTCAAAGTTTTCGGAGATCTCACGACGTTTTTCGTAGTAGATTTCGGACAGCAAAGGAAGACCGAGCAGCGGCGCGATCATGATCATGCGCTGTTCAGCTATCTCCCTTGCCAGTTTCTTGTCTTTCATGCCCATAAAAGGCACCTCCTTTTTTATGATACCTTTATCATAGCACAAAAGACCCTGACAATATACGTTAACTCATCCTATTTCCATTCGCCTATGTTTACTACCACCCTGACAAAATATCTGAGCGTATCCCATGTGGAATTGCTATCGTAATTTGTCACAAGGGTCGGGTGTTCAAGTTTCAGTCTTCTTACGATCGCAGCACCGAATGCTAAAAAGCCTTTTACCCAGCGACAAATGCGAGCTGCTGAGTGGTCATCAACGAACTCATTTATTGCATCACAAATAGCAGCGTAGATTTTGGCGCTTAAATGCTTGAACGGAACAACAAAATCCGGAAGTTCACGATGATAGTGATAGCACTTAGAACAGTAAAAAACTCTCATAGAGTATTTTTCACGCTTTCGGCTATTTTCACGGAAAACAAAACGTCTGCATCTGCCGTTAAATCTCATATGATTACCGCACACGGGGCAAACTGCTTCTTCTTTACCGAAAATATAATGAATATCGTCTTTGACAAATGCGGAAAAACTCGATACAATAAACATAGTGTATACGATAGCCGAGTTATGACCGCTGATCATATAAGCAAAACGGCTATCTTTTTTCCTTTCTGAAATATGGTTACTAATCATTATATCATATTTCCGAATAAATTAAAAGACGGTATCCTCCCGAACACAAGATCGGGAAGATACCGTTTCGTTTTAGGTTTATCGCTGTTGTTTTCTCAGGAGCATTCTGCCCTGACAAATAGAGTGGTCATCTTGACAAAATAGAGTGTTTGCACCTTGACAGAACGATTCCCTGCATGACAAGATACGTTCACTTCTGGATGACAAATAAGTGTAGCGGTAACACTCACTATACAGTTTTGTACCAATGTTAAGTATATGATCTATAGAGAACGAACTATAATGTACAGATAAATTATGAGCTATTCTTTCTGATGGAATTAATGACTTAGGTTTTATAATTGTTGCAATTGGCGTGAAATTAAATGTAATATCAAAATATGATTTTAAAAGCTCTAAATCTGCTAATCTAATCGTTTCATGTTCAGAATAGCTTTTTTTTATTAGCTTTTTTATTCCTTTCACTACATAAACATATTGTTTCCTTTCATAATCGGATAAAGATAATTGACATCCAAAAGCATATTCATGAGAATAATCCCAATCATCAAAGAAATCATCTTCCAATTCGATAGCATCTGGTTTATATCGTAGTTCTGTTAACACGGTGAACGGGTCAAAATATATGTTATCGTCGAAACCGGTTATTAGTCCCCAAAAAGAATTTCTTTTTTTGTCCATTGAGATATGAACTTGGCAAATTTCATTCATTAAAATCATCCTTTTCATTGGTTGTTTCGTTTCAATTATAACACAAAAGAAACAAAGTGTCAATTCATGAATCAAAAATAGCGTTATAATAGGTATATGAGATGCATTTCATATACTTTGGTGGATGCGACCAGGAACGGCATCAGAAAGATTAAGAGGTACTTATTATGGCATTAAAAAAATTATCACAGTTTGAGCACTTTGATGCAGAAGGCTTTTTTGAAAAGCTTAATTTAGGTGCGGTCGGTCAGAATGAATGGAAAGATTTTGAGACTGGTGAGCACAAGGGAACGAAAGTGGAAGTAGTAATCATTGGCGATAAGCATGATTACAAAGCAGCAAGCGGCGTAATGATCAGCAATATCTATGAGAAGCTGACCGTTAAGGTTTCAAAGGATATTACAGTTCCCATGAACTCTCATGTACGTCTGATTAATCCTATTGCAACAGTGTATGGTCAGTACCGCAATCAGCTTTCGGTAACTGCAGATGATATTGAGGTAATAAAAAAGTAAGTGAACCGGAGCATCCGGCTCGTAAGAGCCGGGGCGAGGCGCTCTCGGGCTTAGTATTACCCCGAGAGTGAAACTGTTACAAGCGAGAGCCTATGCGGTTTTCGCTTGTAACATATACTTTATTTGTTACAAAAGATAGGAGGAAAGAGCATGGCGGACACAGTTAGCAGATCATGGTTTGCGGTCTTTCCAAATCCTGAACAGCACGGTTATGATGGTACGCCGGAAGAGATTGTTGAGAAACTTAAAGACGAATGGATTGCGGGTAACGCTCTTCGTAAAGGATGGTGGGGATACTGCATTTCTTCTAAGGGGCTTCCACACGTACATATGGTACTTGAAGATTCAGGCTCATGCAGATTTACAAAAGTCAAAAAGGCATATCCCACAGCCCACTTAGAGCCGACAAAAGGAAATAAAAAACAAGTCCTGCAATACATTCATAAAGAGCCGCCTTATGATGAAAAGGGCGAACAAGTGCTCGTATATACTTCATATGGTAATATTGAAGGAAATAAACGATATTCTGTCACTAATACTAATGATACTCTTGCCACAATCGAAATGCTTATTGAAGAAGGTATGACGCCTAATCAAATTATGGCAGAGGATATTCGTTTGCGACGTGAAGAAACACTTATTCGTAAATGTTATTTCGCAAAGCGTTACAAGGAAACTCCACCGATCAGAAATGTAAATGTAATTTGGCATTGCGGAGATTCTGGAAGTGGCAAATCGTATTCATATATTGAGCTTTGTGAGAAATATGGAGATGATAACGTTTATTTCTTTTCCGATTATGCTAATAAAGGTATAGGCGGTTTTGATGGATACAACGGAGAACCATGCTTGTTTATGGATGAATTAAAAAAGGATTCTCTGCCTTTTGAATTACTTCTTATGATTGCACAGGGATACAGATCGCAGATTCATTGTAGGTATAGCAACTGTTTTGCTTTGTGGAATGAGGTTCATATTACAAGTATTTTTTCGCCGGAAGATATTTATAGTGGAATGGTAAGCAAAGAGAATCAAAATAAGGATACAATACATCAACTCTTGAGACGAATTACGAAATTCGTTTTTCACTATAAGCATAATGATGAATATAAGTCGTTTGAGTTAGCAGGAAATCAATATATAGGTTTTGATGACTTGAAAAAACGTACTGCTGCACATGATGCATTTTATCAAAAGGCAGAAAAGGAGGTCTTATGAAAAATAACAATAACCAGAGATTAAAAGCAGGAATGAAACGTATGAAAGAAAAGAAACTCTTGATTCTTATTCCATTGATATTTATAGCATTTATGATTTTTACGTTGTTTGTGCTATTAGAGCTTATATTGAAAATGGAAAATCCATATTTTGAAAAAGTATACATGATTATTTTGTATGTTGTTTTTTCTCTGATAATTGTTATTGGAATTGTTGGAATCATACGCTCTTTGGGGAAGCCTCTGGTTAGCAAAAAAATAGAAGGTGAACTTGTAGATGTAGGGTTCGTAGATAACGAAGGACAATCACCAATACTTTTATCAAAGAAAAAGGATAACCATGGTTTTATCTTTGAGTTCTTTTCACCTAGAATTCCTTTTTATAAGTATGAGAATCATAGATTTGAAATAGAAACAGCATTAAATATAAAGGTCATTGATGTTTTACCGGGAAAAGATATGCAACATACGATAATAAAAGCAATTAGAGCAAACAATTGTAAAAAAGAAACTATCCTGTGGAATGACAAATTTTTAAGAAGCAAAGACTTTGAATTATCACTTGGAGAAAGCTATTATGGACTTGAAAGCATTGATATTTCAACCACCCCTCATGTTCTGATTGGAGGAGAATCAGGTTCAGGAAAATCAAAATTACTTAAACTTCTTCTTATGGAATCTATCAAAAAGAAGGCTATTATTTATTTGGCAGATTTTAAAGGGGGAATTGATTATCCTACGGTTTGGCATAATGCTTGTTCAATTATCACTGAACCTGATATACTGGATAGCACTCTCGATTGTATTTTGAAGATATTAGAGGAAAGAAGAACAATGCTAGTAGAATCAGGCTGTTCTAATATTTCAGAGTACAATATGAAAACAGAATCAGATGTTCACAGAATAATTGTAGCTTGTGATGAAATAGCAGAAGTGTTAGATAAGACAGGAATTGAAAAGGAGCAGAAAGCTTTAGTAAATCGAATTGAAAGCAAGTTTTCAACGATTGCTCGCTTGGGAAGAGCGTTTGGCATACATCTTATGTTAGCTACTCAGAGACCAGATGCAGATATACTAAAAGGTCAAATAAAGAATAATATTGGATATCGAATATGTGGCAGAGCCGATAAAGTGCTATCACAGATAATACTCGATAATTCAGATGCAGCAGATAAGATTACTCCAAGTGATCAAGGAGTGTTCTTAACCAATACCGGGATATTATTCAAAGCGTACTATGTTAATGATTATTGTTTAGAGGGAGTAGATTATAATGGGGAAACTGCAGATTAAAGATAGGTCAACTTTTTCTATTGAACGGACTTCTAGTTTGCCAAACAATAATGATCTTGATTTGATTATAAAATCAATGAAATGTGATAGTATTCCATTATATGAAAGATATGTTTTGACTGTAACTGAAGCTGCGGAATACTACCACATAGGAGAAGCAAAACTTCGTAAAATTGCAGAAGATCATCCAGAAGCAGACTTCACTATATTGAATGGAAACAGACTTTTGTTCAAAAGGCAAAAATTTGAGAAGTTTTTAGACAATGCAACTACAGTTTAATATCTAGAACGCTATTGAAAAAGACCTTAACTTGTGTTATAATTAATATGCAAGTTTGGGTCTCTTTCTTTGAAAGGAGAGATTTCGTTTATGAGTGAAAAAAGAAGAGACCGAAAAAATCGAATATTAAAGAATGGTGAGACTCAGAGACCAGATGGGCGTTATCGTTTTACCTATACCGATGTAAACGGCAGCACAAAGGACGTATATAGTTGGAGACTGGACAAGAACGACCCTCTGCCTAAAGGAAAACGCAAAGACCTGTCACTTAGAGAGAAGGAAAAGCAGATAGAGCAGGATATGTTCAATCAGATTGTATCAAATGGCGGTAACTATACGGTGCTTTCTTTAGTCGAAAAATATGTTGCTCTGAAAACAGGTGTTAGGCATAGCACTGAAGCAGGATATAAGACGGTAATTAACCTTCTCAAAAAAGATTCCTTCGGTCAGAAGAGAATTGATAAGGTTAAACTGTCGGACGCTAAAGCATGGCTGATAAAGCTGCAACAGACGGACGGTAAAGGCTACAGTTCGATACACTCTATCAGAGGTGTATTGCGACCAGCTTTCCAAATGGCTGAAAATGATGACCTTATCCGGAAGAATCCTTTTCAGTTTGAACTTGCAACAGTTGTTGTTAATGATAGTGTCACAAGAGAAGCAATAACAAGAAAACAGCAGCGTGATTACATGAAGTTCATCAAAGAGGATAAGCATTTTTGCAAATACTATGAGGGCATTTTCATTCTGTTCAACACAGGACTTCGTATTTCTGAATTCTGTGGGCTTACTGTCTCGGACATTGATTTTAAGAAAAAGCGGATCAATGTTGAGCGTCAGCTAATCCGTACAAGACAAATGGAATACATAATAGAAGCGCCAAAGACTGAAAGCGGAGTAAGGTATGTACCGATGACTGACGAAGTCTCAAAATGTTTCCAAAGTATCATAGAAAAGCGTATCATACCGACAAAAGAGCCAAATGTAGAAGGACATACAGGCTTTCTGTTCTTGGATAAAAACGATATGCCTATGGTATCGCTTCACTGGGAAAAGTATATGCAGCATATCCGAGAAAAGTATAACAGCATATACCGTGTACCAATGCCGAAAATAACGCCCCATGTCTGCCGACATACTTTTTGTTCCAATATGGCGAAAAGTGGTATGAACCCGAAAACGCTGCAATACATTATGGGACATAGCGACATAAGCGTAACTTTGAACACGTACACTCATGTTAAAATTGAGGATGCCGAAAATGAATTATCCCGATTGACAAAAACGGAAAATGGTAAAACAGAATAATTTACCATTCATTTTACCATTTTTGAAGGCGAAAACCTAAGAAAATACAAGAATATTTGAGAAGAAACGCTTGGATTACTCAAATCCAAAATCGCTGAAAAGCCTGAAATATCGGGAAAGAAGGGAGTTTAGCAGCAATGTTGAAAATAATGTTCGTTTGCCACGGCAATATCTGCAGATCGCCCATGGCTGAATTTATAATGAAAAAAATTGTATCCGATGCAGGGTACAGCGATGAGTTTTATATCCTTTCAAGTGCAACAAGCACCGAAGAACTGGGAAATCCTGTATATCCCCCTGCAAGATCGGAACTTGCGGCGCACGGTATCGGCTGTGCGGGCAAGACTGCTGTTCAGCTGAAAAAGTCGGACTATGATAAATACGACTATTTCATTGGCATGGATACCGCGAACATACGCAATATGAACCGCATCTTCGGCGGTGATAAAGACGGAAAGATATATAAGCTCCTCACATTTGCAGACCGTGGTGACGATGTTTCCGACCCGTGGTACAGCCGCGATTTCGGCAAAGCCTATGCAGATATCGAAGAAGGCTGCAGGGGGCTTTTTGCTAAGTTGATTGAGGAACTGTGATCAAATATGCGGACAAAAAGGCTGCCTCATCTGATATAATCCCCTGTTAGAGCGGACACACGAAAAAACAAAAACGTGTGAACTCTAAGGGGGTTATTATATGCCAAGGAAAAGCAAGTTGACAGACGAAGAAAGAATAGCAGCAGTAAAAGAATATCTTGATGGAAAAGGAAACATTGCTGAGATAGCAAAGAAACATAAGATAAGTTCAACAACGTTTATTCAGCTGGTGAAGCGTGCTCAGAGTGAAGGACTTGACTCTATTCGACTGTCATCTCACAATAAAAAGTATCCCAAGTAATTGAAAATGCAGGTAGTACAGGAATACCTGTCCGGG
>NZ_FOKQ01000062.1:0-885 GCF_900112155.1 Hominimerdicola alba
AGGAAGTGTAACATCTGCCAGTGTCTGTCCGTAAGTTGCACTACGAGCTGTTACTTCATCGGGTGTCAGGTCAGCTTTTGCAACCTTAACCGTAACGTTCTGTTCTACTGTATTATAGTTTGTATTCGTAGGTGTGAATACTGCCTTGAATGTATGCGTGCCTGCATTACCAACAGAAGTTGTAGTAGGATCTTTCCAAGCCCATGTACCGTTATTGGCTGCAGGAAGTGTAACATCTGCCAGTGTCTGTCCGTAGATAGCATTCTGTTCCTGTACGGGTTCGGGTGTCATGTCAGCCTTTGCTATTGTGAAATTCACTGCTGCGGTCTTTTCTTCCACTGTGATGCTTGCGGTATAGTTGCCGGCATCGGTGGGAGCAGTCGTGCTTTCCTCATAGACAGTGTTATCTCTGCCGACATACTTAATATCTGACTCCGCAACGGTCTTGCCGGTAACGTCGTTGAAATCAGTCAGCCCGGTCAGAGTCGCCGATGCGCTGCTTGTGCCGTCATAGGTGGTCAGAGTAGGTGCAGTGATAGTCAATGTGACCTTGTTTTCTGTCAAATCACAGTTTCCTGCATCGCAGGTCGCCGTGATGACCGCATCGCTTGCGGTGTAGGTGAAATTGTGGGTGTGTGTGATGGCTCTTTTAATGTAGTAAGTTGTGTTGATATCGGGCGTGTCTTTAAACGTTCCGCCGGTATTACCGAACATACTGGTAAGAGCATTGTCAGCTGTTGTTCCTTCTCCGGAAGAAGGAATTCTGTATTCGGTATTACACTCTTCTGTCTGCGTTGTTGACAGCATGATGCCGGTGCAGCCGTTAAACATACCATAGTAACAAAATTCTGCCAGAGTTGTTGCAGGCAGTTCAGGCGCTGTTGT
>NZ_FOKQ01000062.1:1075-2823 GCF_900112155.1 Hominimerdicola alba
ATCTGCCAGAGTTGTTGCAGGCAGTTCAGGCGCTGTTGTCAGTCCGGTACAGCCGTAAAACATTCCTTGGTAACAATCATCTGCCAGAGTTGTTACAGGCAGTTCAGGCGCTGTTGTAAGTCCGGTGCAGCCGTAAAACATTCTAGAGTAACAAGAATTTGCCAGAGTTGTTGCAGGGAGTTCAGACGCTGTTGTAAGTCCGGTGCAGCCGTTAAACATAGAATTGTAACAAGAATATGCCAGAGTTGTTGCAGGGAGTTCAGGCGCTGTTGTCAGTCCGGTGCAGCCGTAAAACATTCTATAGTAACAATAATCTGCCAGAGTTGTTGCAGGGAGTTCAGGCGCTGTTGTAAGTCCGGTGCAGCCGGAAAACATACCAAAGTAACAATCATCTGCCAGAGTTGTTGCAGGCAGTTCAGGCGCTGTTGTAAGTCCCCTACAGCCGGAAAACATATAATAAAAGCAATCATAAACCATTGCAGCGTTATCAGGATCCTGCCAATCCACCAGCGTCATGATATTACCGCTGCACGCTACTTTTCCGGTGATCGATACTTTGTTGGAGTAATCAAATAATTGTTTATTTTTATTAGTTCCGCGAAAATAAACGGTGTCACCGCTATTACCGAGCTGTATTGTCGTTCCGGGTGTATAATCGTCCCACTGTTCACCATCTGTTGAATACTGCAATGCTGCGCCATTACGCAGCTTTATCGTAACTGAAGAGTTATCCTCTTGAGCCGTGAATGTCAGGGGCGTGTTCGACCCCGTGTCGGCATACGCCTTAAAGCTTGCCGCGGGCAGCATCGTCAGCACTATCAGGAGCGACAGTACGATCGACAAGAACCGTGTTTCGATACTTCGTGTTTTCATAATCATACCTCCTAAGTCAGTATTTTAATATACAACAACAGCGCACCCAATAGAAAAAACTTATCCCACAGAGTATGCAATTATTACCATATTTATCTTTCCGATTATAATGATCCAGCATGGCTTTGTTAGTTTTCTTTTTGGATAATTAACATTTCATTCATATAATTATTTTATCACCGTTTAACTATTCTGTCAAGCTAATGTGAAATAAATTTGAATTTATAACATAAACCTTGGGGAGGGTGACAAAAGTTCAGGTGTGGAGTTGTGCAGAATGAAAGGGAAAAAAGGAAAAATCAGGCATTTGCGTTATACAGATGCCTGATCAGTCAGTTTGTTTTTTTCGATGCTTTTTCATTGACAAAATACGGTATCTGTCCTTGACAGGATACGTTCACTTTTGGATGACAATTTGGAGGAGCGGTGACAATAGCCTCTTGTAAGATGACAAGTATTATGATGTAATTCATTTTGTTAAACTATCTTTCCATCGCATATTTCAATAACATTTTCACACTTCTTTGCAACCATTGGATCGTGCGTTACAATTATAACTGTTTTCCCTTGCTTATGTATAGAGGAAAGTATATTCATTATAATATCTCTGTTTGTCGCATCTAAAGAGCCGGTTGGTTCGTCAGCTAAAACTATATCACACTTTTTTAGCATAAGTCGAGCTAAAGCAACTCTCTGCTGTTGACCGCCTGACAAAGTGTATATTTTACTGCCCTTTTTATCTTTCAACTCTACGCGTTCTAAACATTCCTCTATTTATATCGATCGATGACAATTCTGTTTTTCTTGTAAACGGCATTGTCAGCAGTTGGGAGGAAATGCTGAGAAATGCACCGATGCCAACTTTGCTTGATGCA
>NZ_FOKQ01000062.1:2833-14845 GCF_900112155.1 Hominimerdicola alba
ATATACATGGACGCAAAGAGAAATGGAGAAATCAAAGCCAGAATATGATGTTACAGCCGGGTGTTATCTGCCCGGCTGTTTGCTTTTATGATGCGGGGGGTTATACGCTTACCACAGAAAAACAGAGGACGAATCCACATAGGAACCGTCCTCTCACTCAGCTATTCTTCGAATAATAAACGAATTTTATCAGCGATTTGTTTTTTCTCAATTATAAAGTTTTCCCATTGAAGACATAAGCTTTTAATATAGTCTATTATCTCATCAGTTCTATAATTAGTGCTTTCATCACAGCCATCACCAACATTGCCATCTGAATCAAAGTTAATAAACCCATATAATATTTCAATATCTCCAATTGCCAATGTATTTCCCATTGAATCAACTATTGATATATCTATTAAATCAGAACCACCATTTTCAGGAGTGATACAATCTATTGATCCTATTTTTAAATAAATACTCTCTCGGTTTATATTTTGCAACTCAATAATATCTCCAAACGAAATGTTGTCTGGCAAACATATCTCCAGTTCTCGACATTCTTCTTTTTGATTTCTTATCCATTCTAATATTAACTTTAAGTTTCCTGCAATTGGAGTCATCTCCTGATTTATTACTTTAGACATTTTAGTTATCAAATCGTTGCAGTCTATATCGTCAATTACAAATTCCTCGTCATAATAAAAGTATAGATCCTCTAATTCTGAATATGCAATATTAATTCTTTCAAAATACTCAGAAATATCGGTAGCAAAATTACTATCGGAAAAATCAGCTATAGTTTTTTCAGCAATTTTGCCAAGTGCAGTCAATCCTACACTTTCTCGTAGATTTTCTTCAAATTCCCGATATATGCTTTTCTTCTCCTCTTCCATCTCATATTCAAATTCTTTCACCATATCTGCATTTTCGATATACTGCTTAAGATGAGGATTGATCAAATTACCAAAAGTTCGCAAATACACCACATTTGAACTCAAATCTGCTTTATCTATGTCCTCAATAATATCTGGATGAAGCAAGTCTTTATTATCTGGATCAGAGAAGTCCTTAAAATTACCTGTGACAAAATAAAGAGTATCGTCTATCGAAACATCTATGTATTCCTTAATATTTATTATCGTTTCGATTATTGCAGCATCTCCATAGGATTCCTTGGCTTCTTTATGGAATGGTGCTCTCTTATGGACCCTACGTTTTTGTATTTTCGACATCAGAACTTCATCGTCAAGGAAAATCGTATTTCTATGGCTAAAGAGATTATTTATTACCAGTTTGATGTCTTTTAAATATGCTTCTTTATTCTTGTCAAATTGTACTTGAACATTATAAAGCTCTAGCCTTGCTTTTTTCTTGTATTCTGATATATCTAAAGCAGGAATGTTTTGTGTGCTCACACCATACAGATCATCTATAGCCTTCATAACAGAATCTATATTCTTTTTCACCTTATTAAATTCATCATCAAGATTCCTATAAGTTTCAGTTTTAACAACTGAGGGAAGAATAATCTTAACTTCATCGTAATTAATCAAATTTATAAATGTATTGAGCAAATCATGATTAATAACAGTATTCCTGCGATCCACAACCATATCAATGATAATATTTGTATCAAGTAAAATATACACCATAATTATATCCTCAAATGTTCAGAAACTAAAGATCTTACTTTTGTTATTGGGAATTCGTCGAGGGTATGGTACTCAATATTAGTAAGTACCTCCAATAAAAATCTGTACTATTATTATAGCGCATATAAGCTACCTTGTCAAATAGAGTTCTTTTTTATTTCGCAAAAACACGTCTGGTGAACAATTGTCGCAAAATATTCTCATTGGGGAAATTATACTTGCTGAGATTATTTCGCCCACTTGAACGCACAAATCTACAATAAGAAATGATTCTTATTTGTAATATTTAGCGTACCACTGAGCAAACTTTTTCAGTCCATCGCGAATACCAATAGTCGGTCTGAAACCGTAGTCATCTTCAAGACCCTTGCTGTCAGCATAGGTAACAGGCACATCACCGGGCTGCATTCCAACAAGCTGTCTGTGTCCCTCGAAATCGTAATCAGCAGGGAGAACACCTGCATTCACTAGTTCCTCTTGCAAAGTACTGATATAGTCGAGCAAGTTTTCCGGAGTTCCTCCACCGATGTTATATACAGCATAGGGCGGTAAAGGAAGTCCGTCCTCACCGTTTGCCTTTTCGGGCGCACCTTGCATCACTCTGAATACACCCTCAACAATATCGTCAACATAGGTGAAATCACGCTTGCAATTACCGTAGTTAAAAATCTTGATCGTTCCGTCCTTTGCGAGCGTATTAGTTGCGGAGAAGTAAAACATATCAGGTCTGCCGGCAGGACCGTAAACGGTGAAGAACCGAAGTCCTGTTGACGGAATGTTGTAGAGTTTTGAATAGCTGTGTGCAAGAAGCTCGTTTGACTTCTTCGTAGCAGCATAGAGCGATACAGGATTATCCACCTTATCGTCGGTGCTGAACGGAACTTTCTTGTTGCCACCATATACAGAAGATGATGAAGCATACACCAGATGCTCTACCGGATTGTTTCGACAGGCTTCAAGAATGTTATAGAAACCGATTATGTTACTCTCAATATACACGTCGGGATGATCTATGGAGTAGCGAACCCCTGCCTGTGCCGCAAGGTTTACCACGATATCGAAATGATGCTCCGTAAACAGACCATCAACAAGAGCCTTGTCAGCGATAGAGCCCTTCACGAAAATGTGCCTGACATGCGAGCTTTCAGTAGCTTTTTCGATAAGAGAAAGTCTGTACTCTTTAAGCTTAGGGTCGTAGTAGTCGTTCATGTTGTCGAGTGATACGACCGTTCCCGAATTCATCTCTTTTAGAAGCCTAAGCACAAGATTCGCACCGATAAATCCGGGCGAGCCAGTAACTAGAATATTCTTGCCATTCAGATTAATCTTAACTTTGCTCACAGCTCAATCCCTCCTGAATAGGTCCCGAGTATAGACTTTTTCCTGCACATCATCTAGAACGCTGTCATATCTGTTTGCGACGATACAGCCGCACTTCTTCTTGAAGTTCTTCAAATCATTAACTACTAAACTGCCGAAAAATGTGCTGCCATTTTCAAGCGTCGGCTCGTAAATGATAACTGTTGCACCTTTTGCCTTGATTCGCTTCATTACCCCCTGAATAGAGGACTGACGGAAGTTGTCGGAATTGCTCTTCATTGTTAGACGGAACACACCCACAACAATCTCTTTCTGCTTACTTTCCTGCTCAGCAGAATAACTCGCACTACTGCCGTAGGTTCCAGCAATTTCAAGCACACGATCTGCGATGAAATCCTTACGAGTGCGGTTGGATTCAACGATTGCAGTCATCATGTTCTGCGGAACGTTCTGATAATTCGCAAGAAGCTGCTTTGTGTCTTTGGGCAGGCAGTAGCCGCCATAGCCGAATGACGGATTGTTGTAGTAGTCTCCCACACGAGGATCAAGGCACACGCCGCGAATAATGTTCGCTGTGTTCAAATCCTTCACTTCTGCGTAGGTATCCAGTTCATTGAAGTAAGACACACGCAGAGCGAGATATGTATTCACGAACAGCTTGGTTGCCTCTGCTTCTGTTGTCGCCATGAACAGAACCGGAATATTCGTCTTAATAGCACCATTTTGGAGCAGATTGGCAAATACGGATGCCGCTTCCATGTTCTTTTCATCGGAGCCGACAATGATACGGCTCGGGTACAGATTATCGTAAAGAGCCTTGGACTCACGGAGAAATTCGGGACTGAAAATGATATTATCCATACCCATTTTCTCTCGCACTTGAACAGTATATCCGACAGGTATTGTTGATTTAATTACAACAGTTGGCTGTTTAGCGCTGTCAGCTGATACCTTTTTTATTAGAGCAAGCACAGCCTCAACAGCGGAGCAGTCAAAGAAGTTGGTCTTTGGGTCGTAGTTAGTAGGTGCAGCAACGATGATGAAGTCTGCATCCTTATAAGCGATTTCGCCGTCAGTTGTGGCAACAAGGGACAGCTTTCTCTCCTCATGCTCTGCGAGATACTGCTCGATGAAATCGTCCTGAATGGGCGACTGCCAGTTGTTCAGCTTCTCGACCTTCTCCGGCACAATGTCCACAGCGATAACATCGTTGTGTTGTGAGAGCAGAACAGCAAGGGAAAGTCCCACATAGCCCGTTCCCGCAACAGCTATCTTCTTGCGCTCTACGGGCTTTACTTCCACCTCATCGTCCACGAAAAGATCTCTGTAGTCAAAGTCTAAAACCTCAGAGAGACAAAGAAGCTGATCCACAGATGGGCTGTAATCCTCCTGTTCAAGTCTGGTGAACATAGTACGGCTGATGCCTGTCTTTTCTCCGAGTACGGTCTGTGAAAGACCTAATGCCTTTCGTTTACTGCTCAAAGTCTCTGCCAGCAGTTTGAGAGATAGATGTTGCTTCATGGTAGGCCTCCTATAGATACTTGTCATCGACAATGACATTATGATTGACGCATATAATACTTATATTGTAACTCATATAGGTATTAATGTCAAGTCGTTTGTTTAAATTCGTTTAGATTTAGTGAAAATAGCGATACTTATCTGCCGCAAAGATGTCGTTGATAATGACATTTCAAGGTATAATTAAATGCTCACTAGTAAGCATAAATCCATCCGCTACTTACCAAGCTCGGCAAGCGTTACGGAAAGAAGAAACTTGAAGCCGCCTGTGAGCGTATGCTGCCGCTGCCCACACAGCCGTATGAGCCGTCTGTGTGGAAGCAGCAAACGGTCGGTAATGACTATCTGATTTCGGACGGCATGAACAAATAAAGTAATTAGAGTGAATTAATCAATTGTATAATACACCCAACCTAACTACTTCAGTTCTTTAATATCTCCGTACTATTCTTTTCTTTACATTCCATGTAGTTTAATCTATTTGTTAGTTTATATGCAGCATCAATCATTAAATGACAATGATCTTTAAAATCAAATGGGTTGTTACTCCATTTAAAATAATCTTCAACATTGATATTTAATTCATCTACAGTTTTGAAAAAACTATTTTTCATTTTTTCTATACTATTTCTATGAATACTACGAAATATCGGATTATATGGACACACAACTACTCTTATCTCAGCACCTGGTGAATTAACTCTAATGCATTGAATTAACTCTTCGAATATCTTCTTATTCTCATTTATAGTTGCTTCTCTAATTACATCCCACACCCCAGTTTTTTCTTTAAAATTTTTTATTTGGCGATACATTGGTGCTATTATATTTTTTATCGATATTCTCTTAGGCTTTGCTATAAAATTATTAATTTCGTCTTCAACTAGCCCTAATTCAAACACTTCAAGATAATTATTAAATTGGATAATAACTTCTTTTTCATCATCATTACATCCATAATTATGGAAATCATTAAATGTATAAAAATAGTATAATCGTTTTTTTATTGTACGCTTGCTTCGTGAAAGATCATAATTAAATATATAATATGGTAATTCTATTAAAACACTTTTTAATTCTTTAATTTTATCTGGGATTTGTTTAACAAGATTATAGTATATCATATAATGACAAAACAAATCCATGCTTGGATATGCAGTTTTACAATATATATTTTTTTTCAATAAATGTGTTTGAATATCGTTTTGTGCATGAGACATTCCAAGTATCAATCCGTTAAAATTCAAATCACATTCTACACATTTTTTTATAGCATTACAAAACGTCCCTTCACAAAACCAATAATACACTATTATTCTATCCAATGCAAATTGAAATTGTTTTAGTGCTTTCTTAATAGCTTCATCTTCTTTATATAAAACTATTAAATAGTCAAACTCTTTAAATTCAACTTCATTTGGTTTTAAATAATTCGTGCCATTAAAAAGAGTGCTATCTATAGTTCTCTCACTTATATCGGTATATGCAATAAGATGACAGTCACTTTTTATATTTTTAAAAAAATTTTCATACACTTGATTTGATCCACATATTATAATCTTTTTCATAATATAATTACTCCTGAGGTTTGATTCTAAGATATGTTTTTAACATTCATTTAATAGTCAAGAGCACCTATAGTATCGCACAAGTGTTCTTTATTTTTTACATAAATAGTTTTTATTACTCAAATTACAAATTGTGATGTTATTTATTTCATTTTCACTTAATATGATAGTATCCTATTAATATTATGCAGAATAAGTAAGATTACTATATATTCTATTTGGAATTCTTTCGCAAATAGTATTCTGCTAAATACAAATCACATAATTCATCAATATCAACAGAATGACTTTTTTCCATTCTATATGGAATAACATTATCATTAAAACTAGTATTTAAAGTTAGTTCATTTATACTATTTATATAAATACAACCATTAACCTTATAGTATTTGGGCATATCCTGTCTACGACAAGTACTAGAAACATTAAGCAATGATTTTAGTTTTCCTTCTTCTATTGATCTTATCAAGACAGGATGATCATCAACTTCACTCACTGAAACAAGTGAAAAACAATTATTTGAGAAAAACGTTTCTATAGCTTTATCAACATCTTCAAAATTCCGTAATGGTGCAGTTGGTTGTAAAAGCACTAGCACATCAAAGCATTCCCCCTTCTTTCTTAATTCAGTTATTGCATGAATAATTGCATCTATTGTTTTAGCTGTATCAGATGCCAAATCAGTTGGACGCATAAACGGAATTTCTGCTCCATATTGCTCAGCAACTTTTGCAATTTCTTCATCATCAGTCGAAACCATAACGTAATCAATATATCTACTTTTTTTCCCTGCTTCAATTGAATAAACTATTAAAGGCTTTCCACATAAATCAACGATATTTTTGTGTGGTATTCCTTTACTTCCACCTCTTGCCGGAATTACTGCAAGTATTTTTTTTTCATTAAACATTTTATCACCTATGATCAATAAATACTTTTTGAATACTCATATTCCATATTCTACTGTCATTAAGAATCTTCATAAAACTCTCAGTGCTGTTACCTTTGCCGAACTGATAACTTGATACTCTATAATTATCAATTTTAGAAATAGCCTCTAAAATAGCATTTTCATTTTCTTCAATATGTTGTAAATTTTTATTATCTTTAGAAAATCTCCCCCTCTGGCGAGTCCCTAAATCAATACTTGGAATAGCATAGACACCTGTTTCACGTATTCCTGCACTTGAATTTCCTATCATAAAATCTGCATTTTTCAGTAAAGTTAAAAAGAATTCAAATCGAAGTGATGGAAATACACGAAATCTATTATTATTATTTAACCGCATATACTCTGAAATAATAATATCAGAACCTAAATCATTATTTGGATAAACAACAACAAAATTCTTATCAGAATCAATCATTGCTGTTACCAAATTTGAAATATGTTCTTTTAAAAGATGTACTTCTGTAGTAACAGGATGATACATACATATAGCATATTTATCAAATGCAATTCCATACCTTTTCTTTGCATCATTAATAGAAGGAAGTGTATCTGAAAGCATTATATCAATGTCTGGAGAACCAGTTACAAATATCCTAGTCTCCTCTTCACCTAGTTGTAGTAATCGTTCTTTGGCATCATTGTTACTAACTAAATGTAAATGAGAAAGTTTTGATATCGCATGTCTAATAGATTCGTCAATTGTACCGGAAAGCTCTCCACCCTCGATGTGCGTTACAATAATATTATTAAGTGCTCCTACAACTGCACCAGCCATCGCATCAATACGATCTCCATGAACAACTATCATATCTGGTTTTATTTTACGAACGTAATTTGTTAAGTTAGAGATTACATTTCCTAAATCAAAACTCATAATTCCAGAATTTGCTTGTGAGTAATCAACATATACATTCTCATAATTATCTTTAATTACTTCTTTATATGTATTTCCTAACTTTTCAACAAGATGCATACCTGATACAAAAATATAAAGTTCAAAATTCAAATCACTTTCAACTTTTTTCAGTAAAGACTTAATCTTTCCATAATCAGCTCTTGTTCCAGTAACAAATAAAACTTTTTTCATATATTATCAATCATACTCCATTTCAACTGTGTGTCATTATCAATATCTACTTTAGATTTCTTTCCCAGAATACTTTCATATTTTTCTGCAAGGATTTCACCTGTTCCAGGTCGCTTAACCCACAAATTTTCTTTTGTAAACATTTCTCCTGCTTTTACAGACTTAATTGTTACAACTGTTGCAAAAGCAAAATCAATAGTAACTTTTTCTTCTTTAGCTGCCTCTTTTTTTCCACCAAGCATCTGAGGTACATCACGTGCCGCAATAATTAATTCAGCACACTCTTTTTCATCCATTGAGCATATTACATCAGGGCCAGGTCTATCTTTCCTATCTATAAAATGACGTTCAACTATTGAAGCACCAAGAGTAATGGCTGATATACAAGCGGTATTTGTAAGAGTATGATCAGATAAGCCGATAGGTATATTGGGAAAAGTTTCCATCATCTCCTGCATAGCTCCAAGGCGCACCAAATTTGGAACAGTTGGATATAAATTGGTTGTATGAAGAAGGGCATATGGAACACCAGCATCTTCCATAATATTTACGGCTTTCCTAATGCTTTCGATATTATTCATTCCAGTCGATACAATCATTGGTTTTCCAAATGAAGCAATATGCTTTATAAGTGGATAGTTATTCAATTCTCCAGAACCAATTTTATAAGCCTTAACATTAAAACGATGAAGACGATCTGCGGCAGCACGTGAAAAAGGAGTGCTTATAAAAATCATACCTTTAGATTCGACATATCTCATCAATTCATATTCCTCATCTTCGGATAAAGCACACCTCTCCATAACTTCATATATAGAAACATCTGTATTACCTGGAATTACTTTTTTAGCCGCGTGACTCATCTCATCTTCCACAACATGCGTTTGGTGCTTAATTACTTTCGCCCCTGCACGTGCAGCAGCATCTACGATTGACATAGCTACGTCTAGAGATCCTTCATGATTTATCCCCATTTCGGGTATCACAAGTGGTTCTTCTCCAATACCAATCTTTAAATCTCCAATATAAAATGATGATTTCATATTTTACTCCTTTTTAATTTCTTATCATCGCCTATAATATCACTATGAATAAAGCCGACCGCTATTGCCGACCAAAAATATGGATGATACCAAAATGAATTTGATACTAATAATATTCCACATTGCGAAAAGAACAAAATAAAAATAAATATCCAGCCACGATCTGCATCACTATTTATTATAGAAAATGATTTAATAATAAAAAATGTTAATAATACAACGCCAATAAAACCAAATGCAATAATAATTTCAAGGAAAATGTTATGGCTATATCCCCACATATAATATTTTCCAATATGCGGGCGTTCTCCAAAAACACCGTATCCAAAAGGAAATCTATCTTTAATTAGCTCTTTAGCAATAGCCCACAATTCATCTCTCGTATCAGTATCACTAATATCTCCAGCTAATAAACTTTCAAGTGTTCTTGATTCTGATACCCCAAAATAAACAAGAATTCTCTGTAAAAATAATATTATTTCTGAATAGAAAAGAATAAAAAAAGATCCAAATAAAAATATAGCGGATATAATTATTAGTTTTTTGGCAACATTCGCTTCCTTCATGAACAGCCAGAATAGCGATAGAGCAAAAATAAGATATATTATTATTGCTCCTCTAGAGCCATATGCAATAGATAATAATGAAAATACAACGGATACAATAATGTTATAGATCTTACGCTCTTTTATCCAAAGTATGACATTTAAAGTACTAATAAAGCAACTATAATAACCAAAAGACATATTATATGCTTTTTGAACCGAAATTCCTCCTTCTCCAGTTACCCAAAAATAGCCCAATTTTGTCCTGTTATAAGCCATAAATAATAAATATACTATAATAAAACAATTGGAGATTTTAAGTCCGTTAATAACAGTATCGGAGTTTTTTTGAATAATAATAATATAATAAGCAGTAACCCCAGCTGAAAATATTCCTCCATCTAATCCAAAAACAGCTGGAAAACCATAGGTATTATCGCTTAACCATATTCCAACACTAGAGTTAAATAAATACTTAAGCAAAAATAGAGAACATATTACAACAATCAAAATAAAACTTTTGTATTTCAACAATTGTTTTTCTTGTTTCATGATAAACCATGACAATATACACAATACAATAAAACAGTGTATTCCAATTAAACAATATTCACTATAATAAGCAGCTCCTAATAAAGCAAAGAATTTATTCAAAATAAACTCTATCGCTTTACCTGAAAAAAACAAAACTAATGCAATTTGATTGATATCAACTTTGCTGTTCTCATTAACTGTAAATTTTTTTAAACAAAATCTATTATTGAACATTTTAATTTCCTTAAAACTCTTCATTCACAATATAATAAAAAATGAACCAAGAAAAATTTGAATAGCACTTACTGTAATTTCAATCTATTGTAACCATTATCACTTATTTAGTGAAGTAATAATTTGAATAGATTATAATATACTAGGTCTATCCTGATCAGAATCGCCTTTGAAAGTACACCAATTAATATCTCTGCTCTTTGAAGCGCATATTATATCAACATTTTCCTTTATAAACGGTTCATAGTACAATGGTACTATATCATTAGTATCTTTACGATTAAAAAAACCAGCTTCTTTTAGATATGATGCTTTCAAACCATAATTTGGGAAAAGAATATACTCAGCATTATATTTGACCAATAATTCAACTAACAACTCTTTTGATTTAGCTAAAACAGAGCCATTTCCAATAAAATCTACAATAAATATCGCATAATTACAATTATGCTCTACTACTCTATAAAAAAGAAATTCTTTTTCTTCAGTTAATTTATTATACAATAATAAAGAATGATACTTATAAACAGGGTGATTAAAATATCTGTTACAATAATATGCTTTGGATTTATATTGAGGTATAATCGATTCATCAGATAAATCAACCCACATATTCTTATCTATAATTTTTGAATCTATTGAACTATCATGAGTATGCTCTACTGATAATCCTTCGATTGAAGTTTTTAACAAATAATATGTTTTTATGTACGGATTAATAATATACCAGTTTTCTAAAAAAAATATAGTATTTTCAAACTGTTTATTATACTTTTCTGCATCCGAAGAAATACCCACTTCACAATTAAAGAATGTACCAAATTCCTTTTCTCTATATTGTTTTACAACAAAACCTAAGCCAGGCGGAGCTATGTTTGGAATAGCTTTCCAAATTGATCCCCATGTCATAACATTTTTGATAGTTTTATCAAATTGCGAAGTTGGGATAAATCCTTCAAGTGCATGAATATCATTTGAAGTCTTACTTCGAGCAATGACGAAGTTATAAGAATGCTTTTCAGGATTATAGTACTGCCAATCTAATAGTAATTTAGATTTTATTATTGCGTGATTTCTTTTCCAATAAGTATCAATAAATCTTAGAACTTCATCAATATCATTTTCTTGACATAATGAAATCTTGTATGTCTTATCGAACATCAATTTATATCTCTCATATAGTTTCTGGATAGATATATTCATTTTCCTCCTCCTATATAGTATTATTGCCCATATTTCTCTTCTAATAATTTATATTGTATCTTACCACTATCATTTCTAGGAATCTTCGGAAGAACAAAAACCTTAAATAAGTTTTTAAATAGTCCAGTTTTAGATACTATAAAATCTACTACTTCATTTTTTTTGACGTCATCAGTAATGTATATGTTCATTCTTTGATCTGTACCTGAACATGCACATTCAATATTAAATTCCTGCTGGATTAAATGTTCAGTTTGATCTAAGCTAATTCTATAACTAAGAAGTTTTAAAAATCGTGATAAACGACCAGTTATATAATAACAACCATCTTCATCACGTTTGGCCAAATCTCCTGTATGATACTCTCC
>NZ_FOKQ01000063.1 GCF_900112155.1 Hominimerdicola alba
GAGTATCTTCATCATGATATCCTCGGGTATGGCGCCATTCCACTTGCTTACTATCGTGTATTCTTCTTTTTGATAGATCTCATCTATAACATTGCTCAATACTCTGACAGTTGAGCTTTCTTCGATGTAGATCTCATAATTCATGTTAAGACGCACTTGACAATTTCTCATTTTTGTGGTACAATCCTTTCGTTGGTTTAATGGTTTTTGCAATTATATTATACCACAAAAAGAAGAGCTTGGCACTGTGCCAGGCTCTTTTTCTTTGTTGGGGCTGCAACAGCCCGTTGTCTTTTAGTAATACATATCAAATCCGTTTTCGAGGCAATCGGTATAGGTCTTGCCTGCTTCATAAAGTGCGGGGAGCATATAGTCCTTGTTGAAGCGTACAACAGGGATGCGGTCGTATGCGCGCATACCCATATGTACAAGTCCGCGTTCAAGCTGGGTGAGACATTCGAGAGTACCTCTGCCTGTGCCGCCTGCGCAGGCTATAAGTATACAGCGCTTTTCGGCAAGGGAATGACTGAATGTTGCATCACAGCGGCGGAGCCTGTCAAAGAAAGCTTTGAAACACTCGGTCATATCCGACCAGTAAACTGCACTTATCCACACGATTCCGTCTGCTTCTTTGAGAGTGTTATATATATCGGCAAAATCATCACCGATAACGCAGGAGCCATTTTTGTTGCAGGTGCCCCAGCCGTTTCCGCAGGCGCGGCAGTGTTCGATATTTTTGCTGTTCAGATGTATCTCACATACTTTTGCTCCTGCTTCGGCGATGCCTTTTGATATCTGATCTTTTGCAGATGCTGTCAGACCATTCGTGTTCGGGCTTGACCATATAACTGCGACTTTTTTCATGATAAGTCCTCCTTTGAGAATTCTTATTATGCTATTCTTTTATTGCGAGAAGTTTCTGCATATCATCATCGCTGATGATGAAATCAAGTTCGGTATTCTGCTTGATGAATTCTTCGTGGACGGATTTCGGCAAGGGAAGAGTGCCAAGCTGAAGGTCGAAACGGTTAGCAAGCTGTGAAACAGATACTCCGTATTTTTCTGCCATTTCGGCTATCTCTTCCTTGGCTGAAAGTCTGCCTGTTGCGTTTGGGGAGTAGCTTTCGACCAGAATATCATTCGCCTTGCAGAATTCAATAAGTTCATGCGGCACATGACCTATATGCACCCTTATCTGGTTTACCATGGGCTTTATCTTAGCGTTGTCTATGAGATTTTTAAGGTCATCGACGGAGAAATTCGATACACCGATAGCTTTTAGTTTTCCTGCTTCGTAAGCTTCTTCAAAAGCTTTCCATACGGCGAGATTTTCTTTGTTGTAGTTGTTGTTTGGGTCGCCGTCCCAGGGTCGTGGCCAGTGTATCAGCATAAGGTCGAGATAGGGGGTATCCAGTCTTTCGAGAGATTCGCTGATATGCCTTACCGCTTCATCGTAGGTCTTTATTTCAGCTGGAAGCTTTGATGTAACAAAATAGGAATCACGGGGTTTTCCACTGGCTTTCATGCCTTTTCCTACGCCAACTTCGTTGCCGTAGGCGATGGCGGTATCGATATGCAGATAGCCTAGCTCAAGAGCGTATTTTACTACTCTTTCAGCATCTTCGTTCGAGGTCTGCCATGTGCCGAGGGCTATTTTGGGTATGGTATTTCCGTTTGAAAGGGTGTAGTTTTCACGGTATATCATTGAATTCGCCTCCTGTTCGGGTGGTTATGGCAGGAACTTTCCTGAAGCCAGATAGAGTTCGTACCACTCGTGATGTGTAAGTTCAACTTTTGTGGAATCGCATATATCTTTAAGGTGATCGGGATTCATAGTGCCTGCGATAGCCTGCATTTTAGCGGGGTGTCTGAGTATCCATGCGATGGCGATGGCAGTTTTTGGTACACCGTACTTTTCACCCAGCTTTGCAAGAACTGCATTGAGTTCGGGATAATCGGGGTGGTCTACGAAACAGCCCTTGAACATACCTATCTGCAAAGGTGACCATGCCTGAATGGTGATATCGTGCAGGCGGCAGTAATCCAGAATGCCGTTGTCCCTGTCGGTGGAACGGTCGGTGGTGGTATTGTTGATGTATAGACCCGCATCTATCAGCTGTGACTGATCGAGAGAAAGCTGGAGCTGATTGAACACCAGGGGCTGTTTTACATACTTTTTCAGGAGTTCCAGCTGACCGGGAGTAACGTTGCTGACGCCGAAGTGTATTACCTTACCGCTCTTTTCCAGCATATCAAAACTCTCGGCTACCTCCTCGGGGTCGAACAGTACGTCTGGACGGTGAAGCAGAAGTACATCGAGATGATCGGTCTTCAGTCGTTTAAGACTGCCGTCAACGCTATCGAGGATATCCTTCTTAGTCCAGTCAAACTCGCCGCGGTCAAAATGAAGTCCGCATTTGCTCTGGAGAATAACATCTTCTCTTTTAAGACCTGTTAGGGGGAAAGCATCGCCGAAGCGTGTCTCGGCTTCACCTTCACCATAAACAGTGGCATGGTCATAGAAATTTATTCCCAGTTCAGCAGCGCAAGAGATCATTTTTGCCGCTTCATCAACGCTGAGAGCGGGCATTCTCATACAGCCGAGGATAATGCTGGATACGTTCTGAGGTCCGTTAACTACATTCTGAATTTTCATATAATATCGCTCCTTCTGTCACGAGCTGTAAAGCTCTTTCAGACTAAAAACTATGTTGGTATTATAGCATATCAACGATTTTAATAATATAAAAATACTCCTGAAAAAATTGTATAAAGCTATATTGTTTCGACTTGATATGATACACGTGAAATATTACGAACAAGGGTCAGAAGCTTTCTGCGGTTATCTGCTGACATGAGATCCAATATTGTTTTTACTGCATTTTTGTTCTGTATATACAGATGTGCTTCATCCAGATAGTTACAATAATTTATTTTGTTATTATATTTACGTAAACTATTGACAACATGAATGCTCTGTGTTATAATGTAAAACAAATAACAAATATCATGAAACGAAATATCTGCTGAAAGGGGTCGATGACTGTGCCTGTTAATACTGTTTTTTCTGTGAAAACAGGTGCTTTTTCCCCATTTATATAAGTTTATGAAAGCATACTGTCCGGGCAGCTGCTCTGTCGGTGTGCTTTTTATATTGCATTATTTTATTAGGAGGAAAGAAACATGACGAAAACTATCAAGAGAGCAGCTGCTGCACTTCTGGCGCTGGCAATTGCTGCGGGAACTATCCCTGTTGAGTTCGGTGCAAAGGGACTGTTAACAGTCAATGCAAGTGCTGAAGCTGGTGACATCACTGAGGTCGATACTGAAAAGGAAAAGACCGAAGAGGGATCTGAAGAAGTTCCCGAAGAACCTGTGATCGCTCCCAACACGTTCTATACTGTTGAAGAGTTCAATGCTGCAGAACCCGGAACAAATCCCACTTTGAAACTTCAGGAAAATTGTAACGGAACAATTACAGTTACCCGTGATGATGGTATTATCGATCTTAATGGATTTACCATCACAGGTTATCTCAATCTGCAAAACAGAAATGGTTCGCTTATCGTAAAGAATGGTTCAGTGGGCTGGCTTGATGATACTCCCGGCAATTGCTCTGATTATACTTATCCTGTAATACTTATAAATGTTACTGTGTATAACACTGTTTTTGGCGGCAACAGAAAGTTCTACTATGTAGGAAATACTACAGTAAGATCATTCGGATGGGAGAGCGGCTCGTTTGAAGCGGCTGATATCACAGGCTTCAATGCTATCGCTGATCCTGTTGCAAAGGAAGGTCTCGTTTACAACGGCGAGCCTCAGCTGCTTATCGATGATTCTTCTTTCAAGGGTACATTCGGTATCGTTCCCACAGCTGATGAGGAGCAGAGATATTTCACTTACTACTTCACCAGTGACGAGCAGGAGTCCGATACCTACGAAGCAGGTACTGTTGAGGACGGCGTTATCAATACCGAGTGCGAACCCCTCTATGCTGCTGATGCAGGCGAATACACCGTATACTATATTTGGAACTGTGATGGCGAGTACGAGGACGGCGTAGGAGCAAACAGCTTCACTGTGACTATCGAAAAAGCTGTTCCCGAGGTAACTGCACCTACTGCTAACGAGCTCACTTACAACGGCGAGGCTCAGGAGTTGGTAACAGCAGGTTATTCCACTTTTGGCAAGCTTTCTTACAGCCTTGATGGTGAGAATTTCAGTGAGGAGATACCCACTGCCACAGCTGCAGGCAAGTACACTGTATGGTACAAGGTAGAGGAGACAAATAACTGGGAAGCTTCCGAAGCTGATAGCATCGAAGTCACTGTTGACCACCTGTATACCAAGCACGAAAAAGCTGATGCGACTTGCACAGAAGACGGCGCGAAGGAAGATTACTGGACTAACGAGCTGGGCGAATTTTTCAGCGATGAAAAGGGCAAAAACGAGATCGACAGCTCAGTAGTTATACCCGCAAAGGGTCACAAGTATGATACCAAGGCTCCCGTTTGGACATGGACAGAGCGCGAAAATGGCTTTGATGTCAGCGTTCAGTTCAAGTGCAAGACCTGCGGAGATACCGAAGAAGTCAAGGCTGAAGTGAAGTCTGAGGACGACGGCAAGCAGACTACCTACACTGCTACTGCTGTTTTTGGTGAAAAGACCTATACCGATACAAAGAGTGTTGACGACACCTATACCGTTATAGTAAAGGGCGGCACTGTTGCAGAGGGTGAAAAGGATGTATACCTCTATGATGACCAGATAGTTTTAAAGGCAGAGGATACTCCCGCATTTGCAGGCTGGTATATCGATTCAGAACTTGTTTCCACTGAACAGTCTTATTGTCTGGCAGTTACAGGCGATACCGAGATCGAAGCTAAGTACGATGATAATTTCATTCTCGGTGATGTAAACAGCGACGGCAAGATAAACATAACCGACCTTTCAAAGGTCGCAGCTCATGTAAAAGGCAAAAGGATGCTCACCGCTGACCAGATCAGACGTGCAGATATAAACAGAGACGGCACTGTAAACGTAACTGATATGACAAAGATCGCTGCTCACATCAAGGGCAAAAAGCTGATCAAATAATCATCAGGTCAGGTAAAAAGAATAATTTTCAGGCACTTTTGTCATGGATTTGGCAGGGGTGCCTTTTTCTTGTCAAATACAGTTAAAAAATGTGGTTTTCAGAAAATATTATACTGCCAAAAACGGCAAATAGCAGTTTTAGCATAGTTAAAAATAAGACAAAATTACAATATTTGGTAAGCGATATTTCTGATTTTTACACTTCATACATCGTTGATTTTAATATTTTCGGATAAAATAAATAGATAAATTTTATAGTACTACACATTATGCACAAATGACATAAGGCTATTTACGGCTTCATAAGGCGATATGCTGTCATTTTTTAGTAAGCTTGTATATGTGTCACTTGACCATTTATTGCTCTTTTTTATAAGAATATGAAAATCTTTATCAATTTTTGTGCTTCTTGCTTATATTTATTGACATATTAATAGAATTATGGTAAGATTTATACAGACACCTAAAGGATGCGAAAGCAAATTTGGTGCAACTGAAATAACTTACAATGCGGCGCACGGAATATATCTTTGGTTGGATATGTCAAATTTGAAGGATCTGCCGCAGCGTAACTAACTAGGAGGTAATACTAATGAAAAAGAGAAAAATCTTAGCAACAATTGTTTCAGCAGCTATGCTCACAACTGCATTTGCAAGCTGCGGCAACACAGATGGCAACAGCGGCTCAAAGAAAGCCAAGAAAAATGCTGATGGTTCACAGGAGATCACCTGGATGTTCTGGGATGACTTGAACGCTACTGAGGATCTTATCTCGCTGGGCTACAAGGAGACTATCGAGAGATTCAACGAGGATTACAAGGGAACATATCACGTAACACCTATTACAACTAATCTTGAAGAGTACTACAACAATCTCAATGCTAAAGTTGCAGCAGGTGAGACACCTGATGTATTCATCGTAAGCCCTGGTCCTCAGCTGACTGACTATGTTGATCCCGGCGTTGCAGCTCCCCTTGATGACTATCTTGCAAAGGACGGCTGGAAGGATACCTTCACAAGTGACGCTGTATTCTCTCAGCAGACCTATGATGGAAAGATCTACGCTGTTCCGCTGAACACCGCTGCTGCTTGCTGCTTCTACAACACCGAGATGTTCGAGAAGGCTGGCGCTAAAGTTCCTACTACTTGGGAAGAGATGCTGGATGCTTGTGCTAAGCTCCAGGATGCAGGTTATACTCCTATAACAATTTCCGCAGGTACTGCATGGTGCCTCTCAATGGTAGCAGGTTATCTGTGTGAGGGTGAGGGCGTTGACCTTGCTGCTCTGGCAGATGGTACTGCTTCTTGGGAAGATGGTAAGCTTGAGAACGCTTGCAATAAGCTCCTCGACCTGTCCAAGTATTTCCAGAAGACAGCAGCAGGCGATACCAACGATGTTGCAACTGCAAACTTCTACAACGGCGAAGCTGCTATCCTTATCCAGGGTTCATGGGCTATCGGTCAGATCAACGGTGAGAATCCCGAGTTCGAGTCCAAGTGCGGCGTATTCCAGTTCCCCGGCGTTGACAGAGTTATCGCTAAGTCTGACTCTCTCTGCATGAGCGCTAAAACAGCTTGCCCCGATGGCGCAGCTGCACTCATCAAGTACTTCACTGATGATACTGCTCAGAAGTACACCGCTGAAAAGGGTGGTAAGATCCCTGTAACTAAGGTAGAGTACGACGCATCCGCAGCTCCTCAGCAGCTCGCTTATGTTATGGATGTATTCGGCGGCGCAAAGGGTACATTCGGTTTCTATAATGAGTCCATGCCTACTACCGAGACAGGTTCTCACTTTGATGACACTATGGTTTCTGTATTCCTCGGCGACTTGTCACCTAAGGATGCTGCTAAGGATATGGAAGAATTCTACGCTGCAAATTGCAGACAGTAAAATTTCGATCTATCACAAAGACGATATAGGGGCGCATATTACGCCTCTATATTGTTTTTAACGTTTCCCCTATTTTGAAAGGAGTTGATCCGTGATGGACAAAATGCTTAGGAACAAGAAAGCGATTGCTTTCTTTATGCTTCCTGCGTTTCTTTTGTTCACACTGGTGCTATTTGTACCGATCGTTCAGTCGGTGTATTATTCATTCTGTGAATATAGTGTACTCAAGCCACCAAAGTATATCGGGCTTGATAATTATAAGGCTATACTATCCGATAAAACGTTTGTTATTGCTTTAAAGAACTCAATGTTCTTCCTCGTTTTTTCATGTGTGTCGCAGCTTATTATAGGACTTTTCTATGCAGCGCTGCTTACAAACATCGAGAAAGGACGTAATTTATTCAAGAACATTATTTACCTTCCCTGCGTACTTTCATCGGCAGCACTTGGTCTGTTGTGGATGTTTATATTCCGTTCATCTTTCGGTCTCAATCATATACTTGAAAAGATCGGAATTAAAGATCCTCCTATGTGGCTTATGGATACCAAGGGCGCTATCATACTCCCTATGTGGGTTATAGCTTTTGTTGCTCTGTGGCAGTATGTAGGTCAGTCAATGATGCTTTATATGGCTCAGATATCCGGTATAAGCAAGTCCCTTATGGAGGCAAGCTATATCGACGGATGTACAAAGCCCATGACATTCAGATATGTCACCCTTCCGCTTATAAAGCCCATGGTAGCAACTGCTATGTCGCTGAATGCCATCGGTTCGCTGAAATTCTTCGATCTTATATTCAACATGACCGAAGGTGGTCCTAACCATAAAACGGAGGTACTTGCAACTCACCTCTATCAGCAGGGCTTCAAGTTCTCAAAATACGGCTATGCAAGTGCTATAGGCGTTGTACTGCTCATTCTCTGTCTGGCAGTAACATTATTCATCAATAAGGTCGTTAAGACCGAGCAGTATGAGATGTAAGGAGGTACAGCTTAATGAGTTCTTTAAAAAATGGAGCTGCAGCAGCGGATCCTTCTTCCCAAAAAAAGATCACTCCTGTGCAGATACTGATATATGTATTCCTGGCAGTGATAGCCGTAACATATCTGTTACCCCTGCTTTGGATGTTCAACGTTTCGTTCAAAACTAACAGGGAGATTTTTACCGCTCCTTTTGCACTTCCTAAGAATGTTACATTTGATAACTATTCATTTGCGTGGACAGCAGGTAATCTGGGTTCAGCGACGCTCAATTCTTTCATTGTGTGTGTTGTTTCATTGATACTCGGTTTGCTCGTTGGTTCGATGGCAGCATTCGGTATCTCACGTCTGAAATGGAAAGGTTCTAAGCTTGCGATGACTTATTTCCTCACAGGTATGATGATTCCTATCCACTGCGTGCTTATCCCCCTGTTCACAAGATTTGCAAAGATCACACAATTTGTGAATAATCTGGGATTTGAGAATTTCCATCTCACAAACTCCCTTACAAGCCTTGTCCTTCCTTATCTTACATTCTCACTTCCTATTACGATATTCATTATGGAAGGCTTCTTCTCAAGTATGCCTAATGAGCTTATCGAATGTGCTTGTATGGAGGGCGCGAATATCTTCCAGATATTCTTCAAGATATGTTTGCCTCTCGGCAGAACAGGTCTTTTTGTAACTGGTCTGATGACTTTTGTCGGCAACTGGAACGAACTGCTTCTTGCGATGGTATTCATCTCCGATGATGCTAAAAAGACTCTGCCCGTATCTCTGTCGAAGTTCGTTGGTCCATATAATACCAACTATTCACAGATGTTTGCGGCTATCATGATAGCTGTCATCCCGACTATCATAGTTTACTGCGCATTCTCCAATAAGATCGTTGATGGTCTTACTGCAGGCGCTGTAAAGGGTTGATACCTGTTTTATCTGGTACTTAAAAAGAATATTCAGGACACCTCTGCTGCTTGGCAACAGAGGTGTCCTTTTTGTATGATACGCTGAAAGTTCTATAGCTTTAGAATAGTTTTCTGTGTACATTAAATTGGATTGATCTAGACAAAAAATATTTAAAGGTATTGTATTATTTACAAAATTATGATATAATATAATTTAGTTTAAAACGGTGAATATTTGAAATTTGTTAGATTTTTAACTATCGCTGTGATCGTGTGATGGATACAGCATAATTATAAGTCGGGGCATGATATTTTTCAGAACAATGACCATGACGATAAAAAAGATTAAGCGGAGGAGCAAACAATGAAAAAAAGCATATCGATCGTTACAGCACTTGCTGCACTGCTTTCGTGCTGTAGTATGACAGCAATTGCGGAGACTTCGCCGAAGCCTGCAGATGTAGATGAGACTGTTTATTCACAGCTTTTGAAAGAAAAATATTTGTATGACAGTAATTCCGACGGAGTTATTACAGACGATGAACTTGCAAAGGCATACCAGCTTTATATTGACCTTGACGGAATTTCTGATCTGTCCTGGGTATCAAAAATGAAATCCTGTGAATATGTGGTCGTTAGTAATGGATCTATCACAGATTTTTCTCCGCTGAAAAAAATGCCTGCACTGAGAGAGCTGGATATGAGAGAAGTGCCTATTACTGATATTTCTTTTATTTATGATCTGGATCTTGATTACTGCTGGTTTTATAAAATGGATCAGATCACACCGGAACAGCGGTTAGAAGTGGTTCGGTTTTTTGACCTCGAATTACCTGCAGGTACTTCTGCCAAGATCGAATGTAAGCCAAAAGGATTTGTGGATTATGATCTTTCGATAGCTGATAAGGATACTGCTGTATTCATTGACGGCACAACATCTACTAATAATGTTGATGAAGATGTCTATGGCAATTCTGTAGGCAAAACAACTTACACTGTATCTGTGGATGGAAAAGATTATTATACAAGAAATATCGTAGTTAAAGATCCCCATGAGGCATATGATCCCAGTCTCAGTAATACAGTTATCGAGAATTTTGAAGTAGGATACAGCTCCTACTACAATCCCGATACTGAAAAAGGAAGCAGCGATCTAGTTGCTCTCCTTAATGGAACTCTGTATACTATCAAGGGCACGGGATTCAAAGCTGTTGAAACTGATGTAGCAGACTATGAGCACTATTATGAGCGTACTTACAACAAAGACTATAACTATGCGGATATGGTTCTGAAAAATAACGGTACGCTGCTTGTTAATGGCGAAAAGATCACAGATATCAAGGTCAAGGCAATGCGCAGCGGTTATTTCCTTGGTAAGGATGGCAGCATCTACACCCTTGTTTCAAAGGGTAACGGATTTACCACAGCTGCAGTAGCAACTGATTCAAAGGGCTGGATAGACAGCTGTGAGCCTTTCTATATATCAAAGGACGGAAATATAAAGTATTACAGCAAGAGACTGATCTCTGATGGCAGGATAAACGCGTATACAGGCAACACCAATATAGGCGAACCTGTCAGCGCTTTCGGTCTTGGTTCTTCTTGTTTTGTATTGGACAGTATCGGCACACTCTATGAGATAAGTTATTCAAGTTCTTTATCAAAAGAGAAAATAGCTGATAGTGTTGTATCTGTTCAGCCGTCCGATGACGGTTCATGCGCTGTGTACACCAAAAAAGACGGTACAGTAGCACAGAAACAAAGAAGCGGTTATTCCAATACTGACGAAGGGGCAAATGTCGGCTTAAATGTTGGCACTTTCTATATTCACGAGTATCAGTCTCGTGGTATCAGTGAAAATGATGCAGTTTTTGATTATTACATTGACAAGGAAAGGACCATGCGTTTGTTATTCCTCGGTGACTGGTGCGGTCTGACCAATGTTGAGAGTGCGATAGGCTCCACATATGATAAAAAACAGGATCATGGATATGTGTATTTCCTGCGTACTGACGGAAGCGTCTGGAGATATGATCTTGATGACAAGTATTGGCAGAAGGTACTTTCAGGAACAATACCGGTGTCGATAGAAAAAAAGTATGTTAAAGGTGATGTTGATGGCGATGGCGAACTCACCATATTAGATATTGCACTGGTTGAGAGATTTATCGCACAGAATACAGGATATATTCCTGACAGAAAGTATAATGTTTATCTTCCGAACAGGGGAGCAGGGGATATATACAAAGATAACAAGATCAATGCAATAGATCTTGAATTTATGAAAAAAGAACTGCTGAAGTCTAAGAAAGGTAATAAATGATTTACGGAGATCAAGTGTATAGCAGAATTGCAGCTATGGTATTCTGAATATATAGATTCAACAACTGAAAAAGCACATTTCCGAACCGCTTATGCGGCCCGGAAATGTGCTTTTGTTTTTGAGTTTTTTGGAGTTTGGGGTTATTTCACATAGCCGGAAAGTCCGGATATCGACTGATTCTTTATAGCCTGAGCTACAAGACCTGCCACGATGTTGGCACCCTTTTCACAGAAGTGTGTGCCGTCTGTTGAACCTTGTACAGCACCCATCAGGTGATAGGAAAGTGCTGTGTTGTAGCCAACCGAGTTGTAGTGGTTGACCATGATGGTGTTCAGGTCGATACAGGGGATACTGTACTTGCTTGCAAGTTTCTTGCAGGCGTTGCAGTAATCGGTGTAGCTGTTGGTGAATCTTCCTGAGCCGCTGTTATATGCGCCCATGCCGATAACAGTAGTAACAAGTATTGGTGTAGCACCCTTAGCCTTGGCGCCGTTTATAAACTGGGTCATGTACCATTCATAGGAACCATCGCTGGGATAATCTACGTTTCCGCAGATAGGTGCGTATCTGTCTGCATTGGATTTGCCTGCGTCGTTGATAGCGAACTGAATCAGTACGTAGTCGCCTGCTTTTAGGCTGTCTGCAAGGCTCTGCCATCTGCCTTCGTCGTAAGCTTTCTTACTGCTTCTGCCAGCCATGGAGCGGTTATCTACATTTACATTTCCGTTGAAATAGTTTGCCAGATAATAGCCCCAGCCCTGCTGAGGAGCGTAGCTTGCGCGGTAGGACTGAACAGTAGAGTCACCCAGTATGAATACTGTGGGATTATTGTTGTAAGTCTGCTGATTGTTGTTGGGGTCGTAAGTCTCGGCATAAGGCTCGTCGGTTTTTATGAGAGATATATAGTCGAGGTTGGGGCCGCCCTTGCCTGAAACAGTGGAAACCATTTTGATTGTATTGATGCCTTTTACAAGGGGAAGCACTATGCCGAATTCATTCCATGAAGTCCAAGCGCCCGTGCCGGGGAAGGATTGCAGCCAGAAACGGCTGGTGTCACCGTTTACATATATCTTCATGGGTCTGTCTTCGGAGGTTCCGTTTGCAAAACGGATATGGGTCATATAGTTGCCTGTCTGGTTTGCGTTTACTGTGAATGTGATGTTGCTGGTATCGGTATTATCGAGATTTATATAGCCATTCGGATTTGTGTAACCTGAATTTGTTGTCTCGATAATTGCTTCTGACCATGTCTGATCTATTGCGTAATAGACCTGTTCAGAATATTGTTCATTCTGGTTGTTATCTGTGAACTGCGCTCTTCGCCCTGTGAGGTATTCCTGCATTATCTGTACATCTGTGCCGTTCACAGCATTATCGCCGTTGAGGTCACATACAGAAGTCGGTACGGAATTGTACTTTGAGGAATTATTTGCTATGCGCTGGAGTTCAACAAGGTCAAGGATATCGATCACACCGTCTGTATTGATATCGCCTACTCTGGACTGTACCTGTACAGGCTGAGGATCAGGATCGGGATCAACAGAAGCTGTTGTCTTTTCAGCTGTCCATCTCTGGCACTTGTTGTAGGTCATGCCCCACTGCTGAACGTTTGCGCCTGCTGAAGTGCTTGCAGAATCAACTTCAACAAAGCACGCATCTCTTGAAGAACGTGTGGATATGTAGTAACTGCCGTCACCCAGCTTGGTGAACTGGAAGAGCATCATGCTGTCACTGCCTGAATATGGAACAAGTTCGACATTGCCGCCGTTAGAGCCTGACATGGCTTTCAGGACATAGTCGGGATTTGCAGCTGAGCGTATATAGTAATATGTAGTGCCGTTATTGAAAGGGGTGAGTTTCCACTTCTGGTTGTTCTGACCGTTTGAAGTCCACTGCTGGATATTTGTACCCGATTCCATTTTGCCGCCTGCAACGTCCATCACAAGACCGCTGTTCATGTTCTTGAAAGTGTAGTATGTGCTTGTATCCATTGCGGTATCGCCGATATTCATGAGACCGGCAACCAGCTCGGCATTTTTCTGAGCGCCCATGGCACTCTGGTGAAGATCGTCGTTAGATGCATAGTATGGAGTCATCGCATCGTATCCGCCTGAGTTAAAACCGAAGTTCTGCCATGCTGTGAAGAGGTCAACAACCTGGACATTCTGCTCCTTGCCTATGGTATCAAGCTGTGAGCCGAACCATCTGCCTGTCAGCTTGGGATTGCGGTTCATGTCACCGTGACGACCCTGCTGTTTTACAAGAATGACGTTCATACCCTTGGCTTTTGCTTCTTTTACCATGCTGGTCACAACGCTGTAGTATTCGTCAGAATTGGAATAGTTGGTGTCGTTTATACCGATGGAGATGATGTAATAATCTCCCGCCTTGCCGTAATACTTTATGGGTGCGAACTGTCCGTCCTGATAAAAGCCCTTGGCATACTGTCCGCTTGAAGCCAGATTTCGGACTTCAAAGACATTGGTGTTCACATAGTTGTTAAGATATTGCCCCCAGCCGTGCTGTTTATCATCTGAGGTGTTGTAGTAGTTAGCAACGGTGGAATCTCCGCATATCCAGATAGTCGGCTTCATCTCGCCTGTGGTATTCAGCTGAGTTATTTCAATAGCTGATATGGTGTAATCAGCATTGTTCATGCCTGCCACAGCTGAAATATTCAGCTGACCGTCTGTTACAGGGACTTGTATGGTCTCCGTGGCGTTTGTGCCTGTGAGGTTTATCATCTGTAGCATACCCTCTACTTTTATAGTAGTACGCGGGCTGTTGCCTGTTGTGACTGTCAGCTGATAAAGACCTCTGGGGAGATCGACATTGAAAGTACCTCCCGTGAATTTTACGGCATCGGAAAGTGCACCGTAACCTCCTGCACTTACGTTTGAAACGCTTCCCGAAAATCCGTAGCCCCTGGAACTGTTGTAGCCGTCATAAGCGGAAACCCCTGTATATCCGCTTGCCGCTCCATTGCCGCCAAGGTCGAATTTCCAGTTGGCCGTTGCAGCAGAAGCTTTTATAGCCGTGCCTGCCGAAAGACCCGAAAAAGCCGAAAGTGCCATCATTGCTGAGGTCACACCGCTCAGCACACGGGAAGTGCGTGACACTTTCTTTCTGTGAAACAGATTCATTCAAATACCTCCTCAAAATATCTTGTAAAATCTCGTAAATACTCGCGAAATCTCAGTATTTCATAAAGTTATGTTCAAGAAATGAACCAAGTTATGGATGATCCAAAGCATTGAATGCCGGATTTAACGTTATCAGGGTATAGCAAACAAAACGTCTTGAGAGATCTGTTTTGACAGCCTTGATGCGACCCATATCCGTTACGGCAGCAAACCTCCTCTGTCCAACGGGATCATTCGTCACGTGAAGTCCCAACTTCCTTCGTTCTGCCTATCCATAACAGGGCGTCGGCGCAGCTCCATTGCGAGGTCATGCCCCTTGGTAATAATTCCTGCCGACTGCCG
>NZ_FOKQ01000068.1 GCF_900112155.1 Hominimerdicola alba
CTTTGCGGGCATACCGGTATGGCTCGGGAACAGCCTGGCATATTCAGCTTCAATTGTTTCCCAAGGGATCATTTCTGCTTTCTTTACCCAGCGGTTATCCGGGTTCATTTGCAAACCAAGCGGTTGATTGAAATCTGTGAATGAAATCTGTTTTTCCTTCTTGAACTTATACATGGCATCCTCCGAAGTGCAAGCTTTTTTCTCGTTTTGATTACTTTTTCTTGCACTTCTATTATACCATATTTTGTTGGATTTGTCGATATTTCGTTGCTTTATTGCTGTGTGAGGAGAGACTACTTAACTTTTAAAATATGGTAACTCGCGCAAGATAGAGCAGCTCACATCATAGGTTTGCAATAATGCTAACGACATAACAACTATAATGATAAGGACTCTGTACCGATGATGATCGGTGCAGAGTCTTTTTTCATTTCAGATATGAAATTTTCGGGACCCAAATCAGATAAAATTCGGATCATGGAGTATATGGCAGAGCAATGATATTTGTGCTATATATAATAATGGGGGGTGCATCAGCATTACTCAAGTCAACATTAAAACGATCAAGTATGATCAACTCTAAATATTTTGTAAATGATCGTAAAAAGCAGGAAATCTGCCTTAACATTTTGGGCTGAATCCTATGTATATATGAGGAACATCGTAATTGCAGTGAATATATTTTTTCATCATCGTTACCCTCTATCAGAGAACGAAAGTGATATCATTTGTTCAGTTTAGGATAGGACAACTATGCAGCGATACTATCACATAGCATAATCTCTGCATACCCTGAACAGCACCTTAATATTCTGATGCTCCATAAATCTTGTTGATCCTCATAGAACACTAATAACATTCCACTTCAATCATTTATGACAGGTATTTTTCAGCCAAATAATTATCCTGTGTCATTATAGTAACCACCGATTGGTATTGTTCTTGTGTGAAGCTGCTGCGATTTTGGGTATCAATGGAATTTTGCATCGAATAATTGATCCTTTTTCACTCAATGACAAATCGGGGAATATGTGCTATAGTGAAACTTGACATGGGAATTAAAGTGATAAGGAACAGATAGTCAGTTATAAAACAAGGCTGTCGGACATTTTGTTCGGCTATTTTATCTTCCCGTTTACAGAATATTTACAAAATTATTTTTCAAAAAGGGGGTACGATGCGTACCCCCTCCGGTATGCAAAGCCACGCAATTTCGTGCTTTTGAAAAGTGAAAATAGGCACCATTGCTTCGCAAACCTTTAAAAATCAAGGCTTTCAGAGGGGGGACGCAGCGTAACTTCTAATCTATCATGATATGTGTTAAGATATATTCACTGCAAGGGACAACGTTTTTAGAGGGCAAGACACATAAGGTTGCAAGTGAGAAGTACAAGCCGACCGGCTTGATGACAGCTATGCAGTCCTCGCAGCGGTCAGAACCATAGACAGAAAGGAGTAGTGCCATCATATTGAGAAGAATGCTATCGAAGTCCATTTATATTTTTGGGGCAGTTATAGTGCTAAATATCAGGAGCGCAGTTACAATTATCCCTCGTCCGCCTAATGTAGAATATGGTCTGCCACAGTCGTCGCAGTGCGTTTCTGTATCGTGTAAGCAGATAACCGTTGAAAGAATTGCTGCGAAGCGGATAGGTGTATATGCCTACACCCACCGAGCATTATGGTGCTATCAAAATCGCTCAGCGCATACACGCTGGTTATGCACCTATTGTATATCGGCGCAGCGTGAATGTGCATTTTAATATCAGCCCTATCGAACATTGGTAAATTCGATTTGAAAATCAGATTTCTAACCAATTTTATTATCTTGCTTTAGACCGGCAAAGAAAAGTCAACCCCTAAAAGGAAAAGAATTTTTCTAACCTAAATATATTCCGGGCATACCAAACCAGACCGTTCTTCTGTTAAGAAAAAGCACAGCCTGTTTCAAATATTATAAATTAGCTGAACTATGCAGACATTCTGCATTCAAGATTCTTTGCTATGATCAGCTGTTCATGCTCCTCGGGAGTTCTGAATTCAAACGGCTTTTGATCGCGAAGCACCGCAAAGACTATATGAACCAGTTTGCGCATTACAGCACACAGGGCAGTTTTCTTTTCTTTCTTCTCACACATTCGCTCGAAGTATTCGGCAAGTATTCTGAAATTGAAAACGGCAATATCGGAACTGTTATTACAAAAGACCTTTCGCGATTCGGCAGAAATTATCTTTTGGTCGGACAGTATCTCCAGATTATTTTTCCGCAGTATGGTGTGAGATATATCGCAGTCAATGATAATGTCGATACTATTCAGGGCGACGATGAATTTACGGAGCTGAGGTCGCTGTTTAATGAGTGGTACGTTCGCGATTGCAGCAAGAAGATCAAAGCTGTAAAGCTGGCACAGGCTATGCGGGGCGAGAGGGTGAACGGGTCTGTTCCTTACGGATATATACCGTCGCCCGAGGACAAAAATCGGCTTATTGTCGATAAAAGATTTGCGCCTGCAATACGGAATATGTTCAGGATGTACGCCAATGGAGATGGCGTGATAAACATTATTCGTCACCTGAAGCGTGCAAATATCCAAAGCCTGCGGTGATGAAGAAGCTGCAAAACGATCCGGACTTTGATGTTTCATCGGTTGCCGATCCTTATGTCTGGTGCAAGCGCTCGATAAATATAATACTCGACAATCCCGTCTATCTTGGGCATACATACACTCACAGGTCGGGCAAGGCTTCCTACAGATCGAACAAGAAGGTCATGTATCCGTCGGATCAGCAGTTTGAGTTTCTGAACACGCATGAGCCGCTTATTGCCCTTGAAACATGGGAGACCGTTCAGCGCAGAAAGGCGGACCGCCCCAAAGTGAACAGACAGAGTGAAGTTGACAGTTTTTCGGGCTTATTGTTCTGCGGAGACTGCGGAACGAGAATGTCAGTCCACCGTGAGAAAAACAGACCGAGGATCTATTACACCTGCGAAGGCTATCGTTCACGCAAAGAGCGTTCCGACCAATGCACCACTCACTGCATAAACAAGAAAATAGTTGAAGCGGTTGTGCTTGACGACCTAATAAGGGTAACTTCCGAGGCAAAGCAGCATCGTGAGAAGTTCATAGAGATCTGTAAGAATAATTCTTCAACAGCATCTAAAAAAGAGCAAGCCGCCAAAAAGCGTGAGCTTACCAAATCCGAGAAGCGCTTAGCGGAGGTCAAAAGAATGTTTGTGAAGATCTATGAGGACAATGCTCTTGGTAAGCTGTCCGACGAGGATTATGCTATGCTCTCAGGGACGTATAAAACAGAGCAGGCACAGCTCGAACAGACCATTTCTGAACTAACTTCTGAATTGAACAAGATTAAAGATGATGAGCAGAATACCAATCGTTTCCTGAAGATCGTGGATAAATACACCGATATCACCGAGCTGACGTACGACCTGCTCAGAGATTTTATTGATAAGATTTACATCTACGAAAAGGACAAAGTAAACAAAACACGAAGGATCGAGATATTCTATAACTTTGTGGGGAATATCTCGTAAATAATTATGGTGTACGCTGTGGGAGGTCTGCTGAAGAAAGGTTTTCCCCCAATCGGCACCGCAGTCCGTAGGATAAATCATTGTTTACAGTAATGCAAAAACGGACAGCGCGTTTGGCACTGTCCGTTATGTTTATCAGTTATTGTGAGCTTCCTCGTATTTTCTGTGGTCGTTGTCCCTGATCTCGACACGGCGTATCTTACCGCTGTCGGTCTTGGGGAGTTCATCTACGAATTCGATGATACGTGGATACTTATAGGGCGCTGTAGACTTCTTGACATAAGTCTGAAGTTCCTTGACAAGCTCGGGTGAACCTGTATAGCCCTTTGCAAGCACGATAGTCGCCTTAACTACCTTTCCGCGTATCTCGTCGTCAGCCGCTGTTACAGCAACTTCCATTACCGAGGGGTGTTCCATCAGTATGCTCTCGATTTCGAAAGGTCCTATGCGGTAGCCCGAAGCCTTGATAAGGTCGTCAGTTCTGCCCACATACCAGAAATATCCGTCCTCGTCACGGTAAGCGGTGTCGCCTGTGTGGTAGATGCCGCCGCGCCATGCGTTATCGGTAAGCTCGGGATTGTGATAATACTCCTTGAAGAGTGCGGGGTGCTTGCCTCTTTCAGCCCTTATGATTATCTCGCCTGTCTCGCCCACCTCACAGCTTGTGCCGTCCTTGCGGATTATATCAACATCGTACAGCGGTGATGGCTTGCCCATGGAGCCCGGCTTGGGCTTCATGCCGTAGAAATTCGCAACGATAACAACGCTCTCCGTCTGTCCGAAACCTTCCATCAGCTCCAGACCTGTGTATTCCTTCCAGCGGTTGAAAACTTCCGCATTGAGAGCCTCGCCTGCGATACAGCTGTACTTTATGCCCGAAAGGTCATAGTTGCCCAGACCTTCCTTTATAAAGAACCTGTACATGGTGGGCGGTGCACAGAATGAAGTTATATTGTAGTCCTGCAGAACTTTCAGCATCTTGTCAGGATGGAATCTGTCCATATCATATATGAACTCCTCAGCACCGCAAATCAGCTGACCGAACATCTTGCCCCATGCGCATTTAGCCCAGCCTGATTCTGAAACTGTCAGGTGTACCGATGTTTCATCAACGTGATGCCAGTACTTTGCAGTGGTTATTGAACCTGCCGCATAAGCATTGGCATGGATAGCCATTTTAGGCTGACCTGTCGTTCCTGAGCTGAAATATGCCAGCATATAGTCGTTTTTGGAGATATCCTGCTTTTCAAGAGTGTCCGGATATTTGGAAAGTTCCTCCAGAAAATCAGTCCAGCCCTCTTTCTGTCCGCGGCAGATGAATCTCTCCTTGATGCCGTCGTACTTCTTGCAGGCTTCATCGATGCGGTCTGCAACTTCATCAAAATAAGTGGCGCAGACGTACTTCACACCCGCCGCATTGAAACGGTAGATGTAGTCCTTGGGCATCAGCTGGCTGGTCGCGGGGATAAGCACACAGCCTATCTTGATAAGACCGTATGCCAGTATCCAGAACTCGTAATGCCTTTTCAGTACTGCCAGCAGCATATCGCCCTTTTTAACGCCGTGAGCCAGCATCATGTTAGCACACTGATTGGAGAGTCTGCTCATTTCAGCATAGGTGAATTCCTTCTCGCCGCCGTGGTCATTGACCCAGTGCAGCATCTTTTTATCGGGATAATGCCTTGCCAGCTCGTCTATAACGTCATAACCAAAGTTGAAATCATCTTTCAGCACCAGCTCGAACTTTTTCAGTGTGCCCTTCTCGTCAACCTCTTCATTGACGAACTGTTTATAAAAGTCGTTCATATCGGACATACGATTGCCTCCATTGTCTTTTTAATAGTTAAGTATATCTTCGGGGACGCGGGCTATGTGGTCTGCCCCTGCGGAAACAAGTTCTTCCTCAGTGCGGAACCCCCATATGCAGCCGATACATTCGATCCCCGCGTTGTGTGCGGTAGCTACATCTACGTTTGAATCACCCGAATGGATACATTCATCGGCAGAAACACCAAGTTCTTCCATTATCTGATACATGATATCGGGGGACGGCTTGGTTGGTACGCCCTCGCGCTTGCCGTGAACGCTGTCGAAAACGTCCTTGCCGAAGAGCGCTTCGACCACATTTACCGTGCAGTCATCGGGCTTGTTTGAAGCCACAGCCAGCTTACAGCCACGCGCTTTAAGCTCTGTCAGAACTTCTTTTATGCCGTCATAGGGCTTAGTTTTGCACAGCATCCTTTCGGCGTAGACCTTTGAATACTCAGCGTGAACTTCCCGTATCATCTCGGGTGTACGCTGATCTTCGGGAAGACTGCGTTCTATCAGCTTAACTGCGCCGTTCCCGACGAAGTACTTGTATTTTTCGGTATCATGTGTGGGAAAGCCATGCCTTTCCAGCACGATATTCACCGAGTCTGCCAGATCACAAAGCGAATCCGCCAGTGTGCCGTCCAGATCGAATATGTATAGCTTTTTCATAAGATAAAACCTGCCAATATCCTTCAAATATTACATCTATCCAAAATTCCTACAAATATACAGATTTTTTACATTAATCGAATTTTTATACATCTGTCAAAATTCCATAGCCTATTATACTATTCTCGCATGAAAATTTTGTGTTTGAAATATTACCAATCAATTAACTTATATAACCGATTACGATATCAAAAAAGCAGTATTATATTAATATGTATCCATTTTTATCCATTCACCTTGAATTTTATCCTCTTTGAACAGAAATCTAATGAGAATGTGAAAATTTGTGATAATAATATAATAAAAGTCTTGCGAAATGAAAACAAGGTCTTCCAGTTTGACAACAAGCGGTTAAAATATAGCTATATCCCTTGCAATACTGCGGGATACGTGCTATACTGTCGGTGAAAGGAAACCAAGCGGCTGAGATCGGCGGCTGACGTCGGACCGATCACCCGACGCAGATTGATCCTACACCGTTCTCACCGCACAATATATCCTTGAGCTGTACTTGCGGTATACGGCATAAAGTACCGTAAAACAACAGCACGCGCGGGGCAGCAGATACCACTGCCGCCGCAGCCCATTAAGAAAAGAGGTGTTTGCCATATGACTTCGCGGCAGCCCGAAGGCTGCAATAATGCGGGCGCAATAAGCAGCTTGTGCTCAGCAAAATCGGTAAAAAATGTAAGTATAAACGCTTGCACACTCAAAATACTATGCAATAAAAAAACGGGAGGTCCCGATATGTGACCTCCCGTTTTATTTGTTTTATTGATCAGAAGAACAGCCTTACCCTGCCGTATTTCAACAGATCTCTGTAGGGGAAAGGCATAGATATAGACCTTTCCACGCAGGCTTCTACCAGCAGTGCCGAAGAAGGCTTTACTCCCTGTGCGATCTCCATGGCGATATAATTCCTTATCTCATTTATTTCACTCTCGTGTTCTTTGCACCAGTCGTTTACTACATAATACTGGGGCGAATGTTCATTTTTATTTTTATTCTTCTTCCTAAAAAATAACACAATAATCCCTCCCTTAAATTATATAAGTTGTATGACTTACTCACTGTTCTTCCATTTACTTTTAATCATTATATCACATTAAAATTGAGATGTAAAGAGAAATTTATTTTTCAAGCTAATTTCCTATTAAATTTGTTGAATTTCATCAGCTAATTAAGGTAAATTAAGCTACTTTTCATCAAAAAAATTTAAGTCCGAAAGTACATTAAACTTTCGGACTTATACATATCTTTTTTATTCTTCGCTGCCCGCAATGGTTCCGCGGACGCTTCTTCCTTTGTCGTAATCATCGAGGAAATGGTGGTATTCATCACCTATGTGATAGCTGATTATGGTCTGCAAATTGACGTTCTCAACACTCCTGAAAATGTTCTTGTCTATGGCGGGACTCACCTCGCGAAGTCTTTTCAGCAGTTCTTTGACTTCCTGCCGCTTGGAATTGCTGCTGCCGTCTTCGTAAACTTCTCTCTCCTCAGTGAACCTGCAGGCACACTGAATGAATTCAAGGCCGTTATACTTGCTCCACTTGATGATATCCTCCTCGCGTACCATATATAAAGGACGTATCAGCTGCATACCCTCAAAATTCTCGCTGTGTATCTTTGGCATCATGGTCTGCACCTGAGAGCCGTACAGCATACCCATCAGTATGGTTTCGATAACGTCATCGAAATGATGACCAAGGGCTATCTTGTTGCAGCCCAGTTCCTTAGCATTTTTATAAAGGTATCCGCGCCTCATTCTCGCGCAGAGATAGCATGGGTTCTGCTTCACGTTCACCACCGAATCGAATATCTTGGTCTCGAATATCTTTATGGGTATATCAAGCTTTGCGGCGTTGTCGATTATCTTCTGCCTGTTTGCGGGAGCATATCCGGGGTCCATCACCAGATACTCCACATCGAAAGGCACCTTTGAATACCTTTGCAGGCGCTTCATACAGACCGCCATCATCATGGAATCCTTGCCGCCCGAGATACAGACAGCTATTTTGTCACCCTCCTGTATCAGCTGATAATCCTTTATGCCTTTAAGAAATCTCGACCATATGCCCTGCCTGAATTTCTTCACCAGCGAGAGCTCGATGTCGTTTGGAATTTCCATAAAAACTTCCCCTTTAGCTTTTTCTTTAACTTAATACTTCACGGCGCACCGCCGATACTTCTACCCCTTTTTCGCCATGCCGATAGGCTCGTATCCCAGCCCTTTCAGGTACTCGTCCAGCAGACTGAACCACTTTTCAAGTGCGGCTTTTTCGTCACCCTCAGCTTTCAGCACACATTCAAAGCAGTCCTGACAGGTATTATCGCCGTAGTACCACTCAACGAAATCCGTGAAACCGTAAGGTATTATAATGTTCTTCGTGCCATTGAAAAGTCTGTCGGCTGTCAGCATACCGTCCATATATGTACGCAGGAAAGTTATGCACTCGCAGCCAAGGAACAGCGCAGGTTTTTCTCTTAGCATCCTGTAAAACTTTCTAGCCTCGGGAGAGATGTCCCTGTCTTTGTAAACCATATCTTCCACCCTCTGATCTTCTGTATATTTTTACGGAACATCATCCTCCCGATGCCTGTTCCTCAATTCTTCAAGTATTTCTTCACGTTCGCCCAGGGGCTCATACCCCAGCGAAACAAGATATTCGTCCAGCAGACTGAACCACTTGTCTACAGCTCCTATGTCATCGCCCTCAAAATAGCTTACGAAATGAAAGCTGTTGAATGTCCTGTGGTCGTTATATTGTTTCTCCACAAACTCATTAAAGCCCTCGGGAATGATAACGCGCCCCGACTCTTTATCGAACACATGACTGTAAAACGTCATACCATCGATGAAGTGCCACAGCTTTGTTAAGCTCACACTGCCGATATACATACCGGGTCTTGCTTTCAGATATTTTAAATGCTCCCTGACTTCAGGCGATATATCCTTTGGTCTGCTGTCCATAAATTCTCCCTGTTATTTTGTGATAAACATATTAAAGCCCATAACAGTCAGCAGCGTGATGATAGTTGCCGCCAGCAGAACGCCGCATATAACGGCGATAACGCTTTTCTTGAAATCAAGGTCAAGCATACTTGCCGCGAGAGTTCCTGTCCATGCGCCCGTACCGGGAAGAGGTATACCCACGAAAAGAAGCAGCGCCCAGAACATTCCCTTGCCTGCCTTTGCCTTCAGCTTTTCTCCGCCGTGATGACCTTTTTCAAGGCACCATGAGAAAAACTTGCCGATAACAGGCTTATCCTTGCCCCATTCCAGCACCTTTCTCGCAAAAAAGAATATTATGGGAACAGGCAGCATATTGCCTATCATCGAGATTATTACCGCCTGCTGCCATGGCACACCGCATTTCATCACACCGAAGGGTATCGCGCCCCTCAGCTCGACTATAGGCACCATTGAAATAAGAAATGTTATAAAATGACCGTATTTAGTAAGCATTATGTAGTCTCCTTAAAAGTATCATCAGCCGAGTGACGCTTGCCGTAAGCTTCCTCGACCTCTATCATCAGTTCTTTCAGGCGAACCGCCTGCGCCCTTGTTTCCACCAGTTCAGCCGCCGCAAAGCACATATCCTTTGCAGAAGCCCTGTCGCCGCTTTGCAGATAGACTTTGCCAAGCCCTATGCAGCACTCGCACTGAAGACCTTCATCATTCTGCCGCATAGCCGACTGAAACAGTCTGTAAGCGTTTTCCGTTCTGCCATTCAGCAGACAGAGCATCCCCAGCGTGTGGAGTATAAAACCGCTGCGCTTGCCCATCACCGCACGGTCGAAGTAGTGCCGCGCCTTGAAGTAGATGTCGTTTGCAAGCTCGGTATTTCCCTCAAGCACCGCAGAATACAGGCAAATGTTGAAGTACTCCTCCTGCTCCTTGCCGCTGAGCTTTGCAAAATCCAGTTCTTTTAATAGCGCACGACTATCAGCGAAACGTCCGCCCTCAAGGTACATCGAAGCCATGAAAAGCTTTCCGCTGCCGCTGTCCGATGCACGGAAAAATTCAGCCAGCTTCCTGAAATATTCGTCATCATATCCCTTGGTCATCCTGTGATTCGCAAGTTCATCAAGTTCGATATGCTTCTTAACATCTATCCACGCAGATAAAGTTCCAAGCAGGCAGAAAAGCGACACCATCGCCACCACCCATATGTTGAAGCACTCCATCAGCGAGATACCCATGTCTTTGATAAGCCATACCGCTACCATAATTATATAACCGCAGACCATCGCATATGAAGCGCTGTGCAAAAGATTTACCAAAAGACTGTTTACCCTGCTTATTTTCATAAGCTTCATACCAATGACCTCCTGTCCGAAATTTATCCCAGTTTAGCGATTATATCGAAATATCCGCCAAGAGCGGTAGCCAGCCTGTTATCGTTGGTTATATCGAAAAATACAGCCTCTCCGCCCTCTTTGATATTGTTTTCCTCCAGCCAGTCAGCTATCTCCTCTTCGTTTTCGGCGGGGATAGCATCGTAGTATATCTGGGTGAATATATGTCTGCGCCTCGAAGCGTCATAAACCTGGGTAGAGTGGTCGCATACCACAGAATAAGTGTGTTCCTCCAGGAACTTCTTCACCCGCTTTTTAGCATCCTTGTCCAGGTCGCTGTAGGTTTTCTTATCCGCAAAGAATCCGTCATCGTCCAAGTCTTTCAGAGCTTTCCATGCGTCCTCGAAACGCTTTTCCTTGATCATCTGCGCAACGCTCTCACGAAGTTCCGGGCTGTTATCGAACGTAGCATTCTCATCCTCGATAGTTCCACGCGCCGTGACGATGTTATTCACGTAGGTCTGGGGCATATTTTCGTCCTTGACCTCATCGAGGGAAGTCAGCGCCGTGTAATCAAATATGAAATCTTCATCGATATTGAAAAGCACCTTGCCGTCCTCACCGGGAAGTGTACATTTAAACGACCAGTTATTCTTCAAAAGGGGCATCATATCAAGAGTTTTTGTGAGCCACGAATAGCAGTCATCTTCGTTTTCAATGCGGAATTTCGCATTGACTGAATCGCCCTTGCTGAAATTCAGCAGAAAATACTCATCATAGAAAAGCATCTCCTTGATGCCCGCACATACGTAGCTTCTGGTGTACATACCGTGCTCGGAATAAGTGCTCTGGAGCCAGTTTTTATTGTTCATATCCGTCTCCGCCCAGTGTGTCCACACCATATCGGCGAAAACCGTCTGCATTATCTTGCTAAGCTGTTCCGACTTTCTGTGGCGGTCAAAAAACTTATAGTAAGCGCTGGACGGTTCCAGGAAATCGCACAAAGTATTGATATCGCCCGCTTTCACCGCATCTAGGAAAGCGTCTGTCTGCTGGCTTATCTGTTCCAGCTGTTCCGAATAATCGACCTCCTCGCCGATATTCTGAAGCTGTTTGCCAAGGGCTTCGGGGTCGGGCTCGTCGGGAACGTCAGTGTCCGATTTATTGGACTTTTTATCCGTCGTAGAAGTGCTGATCTTCGTCTTGCCCTCACCGACGCTTTTATCACCGCAGCCGCTCAGCGAGATACACATCGCGGCGGCAAGCAGCAAACATACAGATCTATGTTTTAAACTCATTTTATATCCTCCGTTTATCTGTTGCCAAAGGCATACACATATACTTTAACAGTATATCACACTCCCGCATATTTTACAATAGGCGCACATTATTTTTGTTAATTTAGCCAAAACAGGCCCAAAAATCACACCTTATTAATACCCTGTTTTCGTCACCCGAAGAAGTATACTCTTTCATCGGGCTTCACCTCCCTCACGACATAGTTTTTTCAGAAAAAATTCTGTACCTGATATCTTTACATTTCGGGGAAAATATGGTATATTGAAAATAGTTTTTATTTTTAATCGAAAGGAGTTTTTATCATGAAGAAAATACTGGTCTGCCGGGAAACCGACCCGCGTGAAACCCGCGTGGCGCTGATCCCCGATGACATCAAGCGGCTCATAACCATGGGCTACGAAGTAAAAGTGACCCGCGGAGCGGGCGAAAAAAGCGGCTTCAATGACGAGGCTTACGAGAAGGCAGGCGCTGTTCTTGTATCCTCTAACGAAGCAGGATACGAGGGCAGCGAAATTATTTTGAGGATAATGAAGCCCGAAAGCAT
>NZ_FOKQ01000075.1 GCF_900112155.1 Hominimerdicola alba
GGAGCAAGGATAATCAAATCGTCTGCTGCTGTGGCTTTGTGCATGATGGTGTATTATATACGAACGCATCTTCCCGTAGGTAATGGCATACCATTCTACAGCGCCCTTGCGGCACTCTGGTGCTTACAGCCCAGTTCAGATACCGCCAAGCACAATGCTGGACAGCGTTCCATAGGTACATTCATCGGTGCTCTGTACGGATTGATATTTATCTTACTGTTGCGTATCATCGGAATTACCGAAGCTATGCGAGTGTATCTTCTGGCATCACTTATGATCATACCGGTCATCTATCTGACCGTTGTACTTGATAAGAAAAATGCCTCTTTCTTCTCATGTGTGGTATTTCTCAGCATCGCCCTGACCCATTCTTTCGATGATGACCCTTACCTGTTCGTCTTCAACCGTGTGCTTGATACACTGATAGGCATCGGCATAGGGCTTATGGTGAATAATTTCCATCTTCCCGTAAAGCATGACAGCGAGACCCTATACATCAGCGGAATAGATTCTGTACTAATCCCTGAAGACCATTCTGCGGCTTACAATAAAGTCGAGCTTAACCGTATGATAGAATCAGGTGTGAAGTTCAATCTTTCAACCATACGTACTCCAGCAGAAGTTATGTCGCTGATGAAAGGTGTTGACCTGAAATATCCGATAATCGTCATGGACGGTGCCGCAATGTACGATGTAAATTCCAAGGAGTATCTTGAGGCAGAATTCATTCAGGCAGATATCTGAGAAGAAGCTGAAAGCATCATCGCGAAATGCGGAATGAACTGCTCTGTGAATGTCATGTACGATTCAACTCTGCTGATATTCTACGGAGAGCTGAAAAAGACTTTTTCGACACACAGACACTCCCCTTACAGGAACTACGTCCGCCATATTTACAGACGGCACGATGCTTCCGAGCGCGTACTATATCTCACCGTCCTAGATGAATCGATGAAGATATCCACTATTGAAAAACAGCTTGTAAATTCTCTTGGCACATCTGCGCGGATAACCGTAAGTGAATACGAGTGCGACGGATATAAATATCTTAAAGTCTTTTTCACCCATCGCTTCCAAACAACATATGCTGTCAAAGCTCATGAAGCATACAGGCTGTGAAAAGTTAGTTACCATCGGAAGTATCAAGGGCAGATACGATGTCCACATCGGTGAAGGCGGCGGAAATGCTACCATCAAAAAGCTAAAAAAGCTCTACCACAGCGACATTTACCACTAATCTCAAGGAAAAGTATACCAGAGTCGTAACGGTCAGATTTTCTCCAATCGGTGACCTGCGTATGCCAAGTGATGCCAGCGCATACATATTGCTTAAAGAGAGATAAAGCATAGTACGATGATATCAAAACTCAGACACAAAAACATTCAGTTCTAATCCACTATTTATCAGACAACTAATTGTTAAACCATTGACAAATACGATCTTTAATGATAAAATAGACCCATAGAAACAAAGGCAATGGCGCTTCTCCCATATCGGAGCAAGCGCCATTTTTTTATGGACATTTTGATGATCGGAGTGATAAAAAATGACACAGAATACACAGTTTACTAAAGCAGTAGGCAACGCAAATGAGATCAACGAACTATTAAGACGATACGGTGTCAAATTCGGCATATACAAAAATGGCGTATTCAATGAACAGTTTTTCCCCTTCGACCCTATACCAAGAGTCATATCGGCGGAGGATTTCAAAAGTATGGAAAAGGGACTTGTTCAGCGTGTAAATGCCTTGAATGAGTTCCTTTTTGATATATATCACGATAAAAAGATCGTTCGTGACGGTATCATCCCGGAAGACTTTATCTACATATCTTCGGGCTACCTTGCCGAATGCGAGGGCATCACTCCCAAAAACAAGGTGTACAGCCATATCTCCGGTATCGACCTTGTTCAGGCTAAGGACGGAGAGTGGTATATACTGGAGGATAACCTTCGTATCCCCTCGGGAGCTTCCTATCCTCTTATCGCGAGGGAGCTGACACGTATCGCGGCACCTCAGGCATTCGAGGAAAACCCCATAATCGACAACCGCGGATATGCAAAGCTTCTGAAAGAAACTATGGAAGACGTAAACTGCGGTGGAGCAAGGGCTATACTCACCCCGGGGCGTTACAACGCGGCGTACTTTGAACACTCTTATCTGGCTGAACACACAGGCTCGGTGCTTGTGCAGAACGATGAGCTGTTCGTTGAGGACAATATCCTCTACCACCGCACTTACTCCGGTGGAAAGACGAGGATAGGTGTGCTTTACAGACGTATCGCTGACGAGTACCTCGACCCGCTGACTTTCCTGCCGGAATCTCTCATTGGAATACCAAATCTCATGGAAGCCTACCGCAGCGGAAACGTGGGCATAATCAATGCTCCCGGAAACGGTGTGGCAGATGACAAGGGCATCTACTATTTCGTACCGAAGATGATAAAATACTATCTGGGCGAAGAACCGATACTCAAAAATGCTCCCACCTATCTTCCTTTTTATGAAGACGATATGAAGTATGTAATGGAGCATCTTGATACACTAGTCATAAAGGACGTTGCGGAAGCAGGCGGTTACGGAGTAGTCTTCGGCAGTGACCTTACAAAAGAAAAACTGGAGGAATTTCGTGCAACTATAATCGCAGAGCCCCGACGCTTCATCGCACAGGAGGTCATTGATTTTCTTGATCTGCCTATACTTGAAAACGGTGAGACCGTTATGCGTAAGGCAGACTTGAGAGCTTTCGTGCTTTCAGGCAAGACTACAAAAGTCTGGGCATCGGGTCTTACAAGATTTTCACGAAACCCCGATTCATTCGTTGTTAACTCATCTCAAGGAGGAGGATTTAAAGACACATGGGTACTATCTCGTTAGAACACAGCGACCGTCTTTACTGGCTTGGACGGTATACAGAAAGATTTTTCACCACTTTGAAAGCTCTTGAAAAACAGCTTGATAAAATGATCGGCACAGCCCACAGCTACGAAGATTATCTTGACTGCTTCGGCTATCCCGATATATATACAGACAACAGAGATTTCATACAGGGCTTTCTCTTTGATGAAAGCAACCCCAATTCGGCAGCATATTGTCTTGAACGTGCCTATGACAACGGCATTGTCCTGCGTGAAGAGATATCCACCGACTCTCTGTCATTCCTGCAGATGGCAAAGGATACACTCGCCAAAGCTAAACACAGCGATAATGTCAGGCTGGCACTTCTGCCGCTGGAGGATATAATCTACGGTTTCTGGGGCAGTGTAAACGAGCATATCTACGATGACGAGATAAGAAACATAATCTACATCGGCAAGACCGTAGAGCGTCTTGATCTTTATATGCGCATGAAGTATCCCTTTGAAAGCGTAAAGCGCGAATATGTGCGGCTTCTGAAAAACCTCAACCGCGTACCGAGACACACTCCCTACCGCTACAACACGAAGTATCTTTCGGGACTTGTTGAGGCGCTGGGCTCCGAGGAAGACTACAGACGGGATACCGTTAAAGCACTTGAAAGCCTTGCCCATCTGTTTGAATCAGAGGAGGTGTATGCATGAAGCGAGTTAATTTCAGCTATATAACAAAACTTACCTTTGATGATTACGTCCACGATCACAGCTTTGCCCTGCGCATTATCCCGCCCGAGACAGATACCCAGCACGTTATCTCATGCAGCCTGCATATATCCCCACACGTTTCAACCCAACAGACTGCCGATGCTTTCGGCAACAATGTAACAGCGGGCTATCTCAAAGGCGACCACCGATTTCTTGATTTTGAGATAAAGGGCGCGGCAGATATAGACCATTCAAAGCACCGCACCGACTATATGCCCTGCTATTTATATCAGTCACAGTACACAAAGCCCGATGAAGCGCTTACAAATTTCTATGAAAGCGTAAAGAGCAGATGCACAGGTACGGTACAGGACAGGACTGAATTTCTTTGCGATGCTCTTTCAGATACCATGGAATACGAAAAGGGCTTAACGGATACTTCCACAACTTCAGCACAGGCGTTTGAACTCAAAAAGGGTGTCTGTCAGGATTTTTCCCATATACTCATAACACTGCTGAGAATGGACGGCATAGCCGCAAGATATATCGCAGGACTTGCCTTCTGTGACGGTGAGACACATTCATGGGTGGAGTACTGGACAGGCGACCACTGGGAGGGCATCGACCCTGCCAACAACTGCCCTGTCAGCGATGATTACCTTGTTATCTCTCAGGGCAGAGATTTCCGCGACTGTTCCATAGATCGGGGTGTGATGTTCGGCAGATACACAAGGCAGCTACAGCTTGTGCGCACAGTGCTTACATAAAGAGGTGTGACCAATGACAGAAAAAATAGCAAGCATACCGCTTGCAGTAAACGAAAGTCTAAATATACAAAAGCGGCGTATCCGCCATGGCACAGGCAATAAGCGCCTGAGCCTTGTTACAGGCACCCACGGCGATGAACTTGAGGGGCAGTATCTTGCCTACATGGTGGGCAATTATATCGATGAGCATATCGAAGACCTTGACGGTACACTTGATATCTACCCCGCCCTGAACCCCATGGGCATCGACAGCATCACAAGGAGCATCCCTATGTTTGACCTTGACATGAACAGGGTCTTTCCGGGAACTAAAAGCGGAACTATGGCTGAGGTTATATGCTCAGCCATAGTTGAGGATATCGCGGGTTCTGATGTCTGTATCGATGTACACTCAAGCAATATATTCCTCAAAGAGATACCCCAGATACGCATAAGCGTCCCCACAGCAAAAACACTTGTGCCCTATGCCAAAATGCTGAACGTTGATTTTGTATGGATCCACGAAAGTGCAACGGTTCTGGAATCCACCCTTGCCCACACCCTCAACAGCCGCGGCACCAAGACCCTTGTTGTGGAAATGGGGGTTGGTATGCGCATCACAAAGGAGTACTGTCAGCAGCTTTTTGACGGTGTGATGAATCTCATGAAAGAGCTTGGTATGTGGAAAGGCGATACTTCTCCTGTGCGTGAGCCTGTGATCTCCGAGGGGCGCGAAGTTGGTTTCGTCAACTCCGATGCGGCAGGGATATTCGTACCTTGTGCTAATTTCGGAGATACTGTTAAGCAGGGCGACCACATCGGCGATGTGGTTGACCCTCTGACTTCCACCGTTGTTGAAAAAGTGCAGGCAGTCTGCGACGGAATGATATTCACCCTGCGTGAATATCCAGTGGTATACGGAGGTTCTCTGCTTGCAAGAATATTACAGCCCGCGGGAGGTGAAGCAAAATGAAGAAGAGCATACTGTTCTCACTGCGCTCACCCTACCGCGAACAACTCGATATCGTCGGCTTTCATTTCGGTCACGGCAAAAAAGCGCTGGCAATAGTCGGTGCTATGCGCGGCAACGAAGTCCAGCAGATGTACGTCTGCTCGCGAATGGTGCAGGCGCTGAAAAAACTGGGAAGCAGCGGAAAGCTCGCCGAGGATACCGAGATACTCGTAGTTCCCTGTGTGAATTACTACTCAATGAACATCGGTAAACGCTTCTGGGCGATGGATAATACAGATATCAACAGAATGTTCCCGGGATACGATCAGGGCGAGACCACACAGCGTATCGCTGACGGTGTTTTCAGCCAGATCAAAGGCTATGAGTACGGCATACAGCTTGCAAGCTTTTATCAGCCGGGTATATTCCTGCCCCATGTAAAAATGATGGACACAGGCTTCACCGACCCCGAGATAATGAAAGATTTCGGTCTTGAATTCGGCATTATCCGCAAACCCCGCCCCTACGATACCACTACTTTGAACTTCAACTGGCAGGTTTGGGAAACCAAAGCATTCTCGGTATACGCAAATGCCACTGACGTTATAGATGTAAAAGCGGCAGACGAAGCAGTTAATGCCATACTCCGCTTCATGAACAACCGCGGCATAGTATCGGCCAAAACACCGCCAGGATATATAACCGAGATACTTGACGAGAGCCAGACACAGCAGCTTCGCTCCGAGGCGGCAGGACTGTTTTTCAGAGTGACCGACATAGGCAAGAACGTGGAAAACGGAGATGTCCTCGGCAGGATATACGACCCCCTGGACGGTGAACTTGTTGCCGAGATCAGGACTCCCGTATCAGGCACAGTATATTTCGCATATAACAGCCCGCTAATAAACGCAAAGACTGTCTGCTTCAAAATAATAAAATAAGCCGGTGCCGCCGAGACAGGTCGGGATTGTGTAAATAAGCAGGAGTATCTCCCACACCTGCAATGAGAGAAAGAAACGAGCAATTATCTTACTACCCTAAAGCGAACCCGAGCGGTGACACTGCCTTATCATAAAACGAAGCTGCCGCACAGCACGGCAGCTTCGCATTTACGGAGGAGAAAACAATGATAACCCTGAACGACTATTTATTCTCTGGGGATACGGTGCTGAAGATACTGCACCAGTATTCCTCTGACCTGAAAAGATCGGCTATCGAGACCGATAACCCCATCGACCTTGCCCACTGCAATTTTCTGATACAGATAATCGAGCTTCTCGAACACAACGACTTCCTTACTTCACAGTCCCAGAGGATAAAGGAATTCTACAAATACATGACCCAGAAATATCCCTTTCTCGCCTTTACATTCAAAGGCAGGATAAAATCGCTGATAAGGGCTGAGGAAAAATTCAACGGCTATATCCTTGAATATATCTATGACTATTACCAGAAAAACCACAGCTATCCCAGCGAAGCCGAGATAAAAAGCAACCTCACCTGCTTCCGTGACCTTATCGCATACCGTATTGTGATATCCATGCCCATGTGTCACCTAGAAGACGGAATCTCACAGGAAGAACAGGAGAAAAATTATCTATACGAGATAGCCAATGTACTTCCCCAGTATCTTGAAGTCCGCGGTTTCACAGCTGAACTTTCGGGCTCGGGTCATGAAAAGACAGCCGATTCGCTAATTAGCAGCAACCGCCCTTACTACAGGGATTATGTTGCTTTCCCCAGGCCATCGGGATATCAGTCCCTGCACATCACTTTCTACGATAACCTTGCAAGATGCTTTACCGAACTCCAACTGAGAACAAAAGATATGGATGACCTTGCCGAGATAGGAAGTGCTAATCATTTCGGCTATGAACGCCAGCAGGAAGAAAGCCGAACAAGGCGGGATAATATCCCTCTAGGTGAGTGCAGATATTTCGATGAAGCCTACGAGCGTTTCACAAAATTACAGGAACTTGACCTTGCCTCCGTAAATGTGAATATGTTCAAAGCATTCAACAACCAGCTGATAAACGACGGCTGCGGTCTATTCCGCGGTCGGCAGATCTTGCCTTTCGAACATCTGTCACGCTTTCAGAATGATCTGATCGATTAAGAACAACAATACCGGATATAATTAGTCTCTCCTCAACAAGCCTCTAAAATCCATGGCATACCGGCTGGCGATATGAGAAGCGAATATTTATCACTATTTTCCAGAAGCGCAAAAGCATCGCCGCCAGGCGGTCGATGTTCATTGCGATAACGCTGAGAACTATCGATGCTCTTGTTGTGTCTTCTCTTTTTGTGAGCAGCAGACCAAGACCGAATTTGCGCTTTGCGAGACTGAACTTACGCTCCACTTCGATCCTGTCGGTATTATCTTTATATGCTGCCTTCTTTTCAGCCTTGCTGTC
>NZ_FOKQ01000064.1:0-8222 GCF_900112155.1 Hominimerdicola alba
TACTCTGACAGGTGAGCTTTCTTCGATGTAGATCTCATAATTCATGTTAAGACGCACTTGACAATTTCTCATTTTTGTGGTACAATCCTTTCGTTGGTTTGATGTTATATTTGCAATTACATTATACCACAAAATGAGACGCCTGGCACTACCTTTTTGGTGTGTCAGGCGTCTTTTTCTTTGTTGGGGCTGCAACAGCCCCTTTTTGTTTTAATTGATTGAGAAAGGGTGATCTTATGAAAAAGAAAGTATTAGTCATATTAACTGCTGGAATTATGATTTTTGGATCTAGTGGGATATTACCAGAGACGAGATTTGATTTTAGATCGTTAATCTCGGCAAATGCGAATACATATGATTTTTTTGAGTATTATGAACTTAATAATGGTACAATCATGATCACAAGATATAGTGGTTCTGCTGAGGAATTAATAATACCTGATACGATAGACGGGAAAATAGTTACAAATATAGGGGGGACTGCTTTTCTGAACTGCACAAGTCTTACAAGCGTAACGATACCCGACAGCGTAACGAGCATAGGGTACTCTGCTTTTGATGGCTGTACAAGTTTGACAAATATTAAGATACCCGATAGTGTTACGATTATTGGGGACTGGGCTTTTCAGAACTGTACAAGCCTAACAAGCATAAATATACCCGACAGCGTTACTAGAATAGCGGAATATGCTTTTTATAATTGTAAAAACCTGACGAACATAGATATATCCGATAGTGTAACAACTATAGGAAACTCTGCTTTTAGTAACTGTACAAGTCTGACAAGTATTTCAATACCAAATAGTATAACGAGCATAGAGAATTTTGCTTTTAATAATTGCAAAAGCTTGGCGAACATAACGATACCCGACAGCCTAACAAGCATAGGGGTCAGTGCTTTTGATAACTGCTCGAGCTTAGCGAGCATAACGATACCCGACAGCGTAAAGAGCATTGGATTCAATGCTTTTGATAACTGCACAAGCCTAGCGAACATAATAATCCCCGACAGCATAACGAGCATAGGGGGCGGTACTTTTAATAGCTGCATAAACCTGACAAGTATAACGATACCTGAGAGTGTAACCAGTATAGGGACGGGTGCCTTTTCCAACTGCATCAACCTGACAAATATAACTATACCAGAGAGCGTAACTAGCATAGCAGCCGAGGCATTTACAAATACAAAATGGCTGGAAACAAAACAAAAGGAAAACCCGATTGTAATTGTAAATAAAATATTGGTAGATGGAACAAAATGTACAGGAGATATTGTAATACCCGATGGTGTAATGAGCATAGCGCCAAGTGCTTTTGGGCATTGTACCAGCCTAAAAAGCGTAAAGATACCCAATAGTATAACAAGCATAGGAGTATGTGCTTTTATTGACTGCACAAGCCTGACAAGTATAACAATACCAGATAGTGTAAATAGCATAGGGAATGGTGCTTTTGGATTTATAATAAATGAAGAGAAAAAAATTTATGAAGCAATTCCTGGTTTTAAAATTTACTGCTATAATGATTCTGCAGGCGAGAAATATGCAAATAAAAATAGATTTGATTATGAACTGCTAGAAAAAACAAAAGCTATTTCTGAATGTACGATCATACTCAGCCAGACATCATACACCTATGACGGAACGGAAAAGAAACCTACTGTGACCGTAAACGATGAAACAAAGACACTCGTAAAAGGCACTGATTATACTGTTTCTTATTCCAATAATATAAATGTGGGTACTTCAGAAATCATTGTCACAGGTATCGGACAGTATTCGGGTACTACGAGTCTGACGTTTGAAATTGTTGCAAAAGACGATGCAATTCTCGGCGATGTAAGCGGTGACGGCAAAATTACAGTTACCGATATAACAAAAGTCGCTGCACACGTTAAGGGCAAGAGAATTCTGTCAAAGGAACAACAAAAACGTGCTGATGTCAATGGAGATGGCAAGATTACAATTACTGATATCACTAAAATTGCTGCTCATGTTAAGGGTAAAAGAATGTTGAAATAAACAGCATATCAATTGCAAAGCCTCTACGGAGGCTTTGTTCATATAAAAGAATAAGGGAGGTTTAGCTATGTTATTGAAACGAATCCTATCAGCAACAACAAGTTTGACCATGATGTTCGCGATGGTGAACATAGTACCAGCTACAGCACAACAGGTATCATCACCACAAGTAAGTAGTACCCAGATCAGCAGTGATGAACTCAATATTGATGGTACAAATTCTTTTGGACGAATGGTGGCATCTGTGCTTGACGAGAAGAAGGATGAACAGAATGAAGGCAATGGTTGTAACATTTTCTCTGTTGAGATAAACGGAAATATAGCTACTGTCGACTATCAGACAAAAGAAGATTGCACACTGATAGTTGGAATTTACAGCGAGGACGGCAAGGAAATGATTGCAACAGGAACAACTGAGGTCAAGGAAGATAGCGAACTTGCAGAAATTACCCTTGATACAGAGACCATGCCTGAATATTTCTTTATTAAAGCATTTTTAGTTGACAGCACTGTTTTCAGTCCACTTTCGACAGTCTATGAATCTCCGATGTACACAAAAGAAATGCAAGAATTTCTTACGAAGACTACTGATGATTTTGAAGCAGACAGAGTGCTGAATTTGGACAATGATAAAAGGACGAATTTCGCTGTATATGGTGAAGAAGTAATTCTGCTTGATGAGAACGACGGCGTACTTACCGAGGACGGAACAACCTATGTCATTACTAACGCAAGTGAGCGTGTAAAAGGACTAAAAAGCGGTGATATTTTTGCCTATGGTGATGTTGAAAATGTTATCATCGTAACGGTTGAAAATATTTCGACGGATGGAGATACAGTTACTATAACAGAAAATCCCTATGTTGAAATGAAGGACGTTTTTCAGTATGTGAAGATAGATATAAACCGTGACGATTATGATACTGATATAAATGATATTGCTATAACTGATGATATAGTATCTGACGGAAAAGAAACAAGTGCAAATACTATAAATTCAGTATCAGATTATCGTACTCTCAACAAGTCTAATAATTCCGGCAAAAACAATGATAAAAAAGAGTGGAATAAATTTTTAGACTTAAAATGGGGAGAAAAATACAATGGTCGTGATAAGGAAGATAATCTCCTTAGTAGCGTGACCAAAGGCGGAAACGGTTCTCTTGACGGTGCTATGAAATTGAAATTAGAACCTTCTGCGAAAGTCTATCTTACATGGGAATACCGCTATTTGGAATTGAAAGTAGATTTTAACATTGGAATAGATGTAAAATTAGAACTGGATGGCTACATTGCTTTCCCTCTTTGTGAATGGAAATGCAACGCACTAGGGATAGTGGAAATATCGTTTGTTCCGTCAATTAAATTAAATGGAAAATTTGAAACGGAATTTACATGGTCAGTACATGGAACTTGGGGCTTTAAAATATCAAATCAAGGTAATACAGATCTGACTAAATTAGAAGAAGACCCTGTTGAATTAAAAGTTGAGGGTAAAGTCTTTTTTGGCATTTCTTTTGAACCAAAATTAAAAGTTCTTCATGAAAAAATTGCAAGTGCCGAAGCTAGTGCTGAGGTAGGACTTGAAATAGAATGTAAGAAGAACGGTAAACCTTCAGATGTGAAAAAATATTCAAATATTACACATGATGAATGCTTCAAACAAGTATGTCTTGATGATAAAGTCGATTCTGTGCATTTGTGTGACAATTGCTTATCGATAAATGTTGCTGTAAAAATTAACATAAAGGCATCTGTAAAATTCCTTTTCGGATGGGTCGATCTTGAAGGTAAATTTAAAGCTGAATGGCCTTTGTGGAGTGGTCACTGGTCTTTGACACACAACCATTTCGGCAGCGATGGTTGTCCACATGAGAAATTCAAAGTAACTGTCCACGTACAGGAATTTGAAGATATATTCAATACAAAGGGAAAAGATCTACAAAATGCAGATGTAGATATAAACGGTAAATCATATTCGACAGGAACTAACGGCTATTTCAGACTGATGCTGTCATCTGGTAGATATGAAACTAAAGCTCTCTGTGGAAATCTTATAGGAGGACGTGATATAAGGATAGAAAGTGCTCCCGCTGATATCGTTATACCTGTTATTGACCCTGCTAATGCTAATGATGTAATTTCAAAACTGTTCAGCATATCAGGTCTAATGCAATCCATTTTCAGTGGTAATGTTGTTGATAATTCAGATGATATCGAGGGAAAGAAAGTTGTACAAGTGGCATTTGGAACAGATCACAGTGCTTGCATAACTGAAGATGGCTGCTTGTATACTTTGGGAAACAATGAATCTGGTCAGCTTGGTGACGGAACAACCGAAAATAAATATAAACCAGTAAAAATAATGAATAATGTTTCGCAAGTTAGTCTTGGAACAAATTATTCTGCCTGTATAACTAAAGAAGGTAATTTGTATACATGGGGCTGGAATTATCATGGACAGCTTGGTGATGGAACTGATGAAAACAGAATAACTCCTGTAAAGATTATGGATAATGTTGTTCAGGTTTGTCTTGGTAATCAATATTCAGCTTGTATAACAAAATACGGTTCTTTATATATGTGGGGCATGAATTATTACGGACAGCTAGGAGATGGATCAATCGAAGATAAATTTTCTCCAATAAAGATAATGGATAATGCGAAAAAAGTAATCATTGCACCAGGACATTTTTGTGGTTGTACCACAGCTTGTCTATCTACAGATGATTCTTTGTATATATGGGGTGCGAATTACTCTGGACAGGTTGGTGATGGAACAACTGAACATAAGAATAAACCTATAAAGATAATGAATAATGTTTCACAAATTAGTCTTGGAACATCTCATTCTGCCTGTATATCTAAAGACGGTAATTTGTATACTTGGGGCAATAATATGTATGGTGAAATCGGTGATGGAACGTATGATTCCAAACTTGTTCCTAAAAAAATAATGGATAATGTAGTACAGGTTTGTCTTGGCGAATCACAATCAGCATGTATTACAAAAGATGGCGCGTTATATACTTGGGGATATAATTACGACGGAATATTGGGCTATGGATCAAAACAGGAAAATGAAGACAAAAACATACCTGTAAAGGTAATGGATAATGTTGAAAAAATAATTTTACATGTTCGACATAGTGCCTGTATTACAAAAGATCGCACTTTGTATGAATGGGGTCATGGGGATTATTCACCTGTAAAGATAATGGATAATATAAAAGATGTAAATATTGGAACTTCAGTATTTGAATCTCCTATTTCAGCATGCATTACAAATGAAGGTAGTTTATTTACTTGGGGAAACAATGAATATGGTCAACTTGGCGATGGTACAACTGAATATAAACTTGTTCCTACAAAAATAGCAGGTCCTACTGATGATATCCAAACCACCCACAAAGCACTGAACGCTGCCCCCGCACAGCCCGAAACACCTGAAACTGAGCCTCTGTTCACAGGCTTAAAGGCAAATGAGACATACAACCTGTATGCATTCAAGGACTTGGCAAACGGCATGACAAACGAAAATCTGCTGTACATAACCCAGCAGACCGCCGATGAGAATGGCAGTATCGACTTTAAATACAAGCTGAAAACCAACAATGCTGGTACATGGCTGGCGGTTCCAATGGGTAGAAAGGATATTTCATCTGCCGAAGTAAAGATTGAGGATCTTAAATACACGGGCGAATCACAGATTGTCACACCGACAGTAAAGCTGAATGATGTAACTCTATCAGAGGGTATTGATTACTACCTTGAAGGCGACTATTCAGTGACAGAACCCGGCGAATACACGGTGACAATCGTTGGAATCGGACTTTATACAGGACGTATAAATGTTGGATTTAAAGTCATTAGCAATTTACGTATCGGCGATGTAAATGGAGATGGTTCAATTAACATAACCGATATAACCAAGACCGCAGCACACGTCAAAGGGAAAAAATTACTGTCAAAAGAACAACAAAAACGTGCTGATATCAATGGTGATAGCAAAATAACAATAACCGATATTACTAAAATTGCTGCTCATGTTAAGGGTAAAAGATTACTACCTTAAAATACAATGGAGTGAAGAATGAATTTATAAGTAAAGTCATAAAAAGCAAGAGGTGATATTATGAAAACTGCTAAAGATTTAATTGCTAGTATCTTAGTCATGTTCTTAGTCACTTTTCTGGTAATATTAAAAGCAGATTTGGAAAATAAGCAATATGGTAATAGTGAAGTATCATTAGTTATGGTGTTAATAATCTCTTGCTTGCTCTATCTGATGTATAAACCAAAGAAGACTAAAGGAATGACAGGACGGGATTATGAGCTGTATTGTGCTAAGTATCTTATAAGTAAAGGATTTAGGATAGTTCAGACTACACCGATAACAGGTGACTATGGTGCTGATTTAACAGCAAAAGACTGGCTAGGAAATAATTGGGTCTTTCAGTGTAAACGCTATAGTGGGAATGTTGGAGTGAAAGCAGTACAAGAGGTCTGTGCAGCTCGAAAACACTATAGCGCTAACAAAGCTGCGATTATCACCAATTCTAAATTTACTAAAAGTGCTAAGCAATTAGCAATGGAAAATAATATAGAATTATTTGAAATGATTGAAGAAAAATGACCGAAGAATGATGCTGCTCTGTTCGATGAACTACTGCTGAGATTGCTGCTGTTCGGTGCTCCGCACTTATTTGATAATTACTAGCCATCCTAGAAGACATTATCTTAAGATATGTAGATGCTTAACACATCATATATTTTTAAATACAAAAAGCCCCCCTGCAAACAGGGGGTTCTTTATACTTAATAATGTGTCTATAGACACACTTTAATAGTAAGCGTCAAACCCTCCGCACCTCCCCCGCCGAAGTCTAAAAAAGTATAATAAACTCCAAACAACACAATGAAGTAAATTGGACAGTCCAAATTGATCCATGGAGTTCATTGGAGTAGATTAGACAAGGAGGTAACAGATATGGACAAAATGCGGTTTTATTTTACGCTTACTTTTCTCACAAGATACAACTGTATAAAGATAAATTCATTTAGAATTTTTCTTTTATTCTGCACAACTCCACACTTGATCGTTTGTCACCATGTCCAAGGTTTATATTATAAGATTCAAATTGTTTCACATTAACTTGACGTGATTGTCAAATAGTGATAAAATAATTATATGAACCAAACGTAAACTGTCTATAAAGAGTTAACTAAGCATGATGAATCATTATAATCAAACAGACATAGCATACTCTATGGGATAAGGTTTTTCCATGGGGTGCGCCATTGTTGTATTTAAAAAAACAGATTTAGGAGGAATGAATTATGAAAACACGAAGTTACGAAACACGGTTCTTGTCGATTGTGCTGTCGTTCCTGATGGTTCTGACAATGCTGCCTGCGGCGAACTTTAAGGCGTATGCCGACACGGGGTCGAACACGCCCCTGACATTCACGGCTCAACAGGATAATTCTTCAGTTACAATAAAGCTGTTTACTGGCGCATTGCAGTATTCAACAGATGGTGAACAGTGGAGCGTTTATACACCCGGAACAACAATACAGCTCATTAATAGCGGTGACACCGTTTATTTTCGTGGGACTAATAATAATGTACAATTATTTGATCCCGACAACCATGTAACAATCACCGGACAAGTATCGTGCAGCGGTAATGTCATGACTTTGGTGGATTGGGAGAATCCCGATAACGCTACAATGGGTTTAAGTTGCTTTAGTTATATGTTTTACGACTGCACTGGTCTGACCTCAGCACCTGAACTGCCTGCAACAACTCTGGCAGCAAATTGTTACTGTAGTATGTTTTGCGGCTGCACCGGTCTGACAACAGCGCCGGCATTGCCTGCAACAACTCTGGCAGCATCTTGTTACGATACTATGTTTCTCGGCTGCACCGGTCTGACCTCAGCACCTGAACTGCCGGCAACAACTCTGGCAGCAAATTGTTACACTTTTATGTTTTCCCACTGCACCGGTCTGACATCAGCGCCTGAACTGCCGGCAACAACTCTGAAAGAATATTGCTACTGTTATATGTTTTACTACTGTAAAAGTCTGACAACAGCGCCTGAACTGCCAGCAACAACTCTGGCAGATTCTTGTTACAGGTATATGTTTTACGGCTGCACCAGTCTGACAACAGCGCCTGAACTGCCGGCAACAACT
>NZ_FOKQ01000064.1:8617-13452 GCF_900112155.1 Hominimerdicola alba
ACAACAGCGCCTGAACTGCCGGCAACAACTCTGGCAGCAAATTGTTACGATCATATGTTTTACGGCTGCACCGGTCTGACAACAGCGCCTGAACTACCTGCAACAACGCTGGCAGCTCAGTGTTACTATACTATGTTTTACAATTGCACCGGTCTGACAACAGCGCCTGAACTACCTGCAACAACTCTGGCATTAGATTGTTACGATCATATGTTTTACAATTGCACCAGTCTGACAACAGCGCCTGAACTGCCGGCAACAACTTTGGCAGGTTCTTGTTACTATGGTATGTTTGAGTGCTGCACCAGTCTGACAACAGCGCCTGCATTGCCTGCAACAACGCTGGCAGCATGGTGTTACGATGAGATGTTTTACAGTTGCACCAGTCTGACAACAGCGCCTAAACTGCCGGCAACAACTCTTGCAGATTCTTGTTACAAGTATATGTTTTACGACTGCACCAGTCTGACAACAGCGCCTGAACTGCCGGCAACAACTCTGAAACCTTCTTGTTACAAGGCTATGTTTACCAAATGCACCGGTCTGACAACAGCGCCGGCATTGCCTGCAACAACTCTGGCAGATTATTGTTACTATGGTATGTTTTATGGCTGTACCGGTCTGACAAGAGCACCTGAACTGCCTGCAACAACTCTGGCAGATTATTGTTACAATAAAATGTTTTACAGCTGCACTGGAATCATGTTGTCAACAACACAAACTTCTGAATACAGTGTCGAATACAAAATTCCTGCTTCCGGAGAAGGAACAACACCTTCCCTTGCTCTTGTTGAAATGTTCGGTGGTACCGGCGGAACCTTTACAGGTACACCCGTTATCAACACAACTTACTATATGAAAACAGGCATCACACATACCCACAATTTCACATACACTGCAAGCGACGACGTCATCACGGCGACCTGCGATGCAGAAAACTGTTATTTGACGGAAAACAAGGTCACTTTGACTATCACTGCGCCTACTCTGACCACCTATGGCGGCACAGGAAGCGCATCGGCAACACTGACCGGGCTGACTGATTTTAACAGCGCTACCGGCAAGACCATTTCGGAGGCGGATATTAAGTATGTCGGCAGAAATGACACGATCTATGAGGAAAGCACAACTGCTCCCACCGATGCCGGCGAGTATACCGCAAGCATCACGGTGGAAGAAAAGACCGCAACGGTTGATTTCACGATAGCAAAAGCTTACATGACACCTGATCCGGTATCGGAACTGAATGCAGTATACGGACAGACACTAGGAGATGTAACACTTCCTACAGCCAATGACGGTTCATGGACTTGGAAAGATGCTTTGACAACCCTTGTTGGTAATGCAGGTATTGAGACATTCAAAGCAGTATTTACACCTTCAAGTGCGAACTACACCGCGGTTGAGCAGGACATAACAATCAATGTTGCAAAGGCAGATCCAACACCCGATGCAGTAACAGGTCTGACAGCCGATTACGGCAAGACACTTGCTGATGTTGCACTTCCTAACGGCTGGGCTTGGGACGCTCCTGCAACAAGTGTTGGCAATGTAGGTGATAATGCTTTTGCAGCTACCTATACTCCTGATGACACAGCAAATTACAATACGTTTAATCAGGATCTCACAGTGACAGTTGTTCCCGTTGACAAAACTGCTCTGAACGATACGCTCACAAATGCAAATAACTATCTTGACACTATCAAGAACGATGCAGACTACGCTACACCTTCTTCGGATCTATCAACTGCAATTTCTACAGTAAATGCAGTACTCACGAATGATAATGTCACCGAAGCACAGGTAGCACAGGCTATTACTGATGTAAACAACGCTGTTACAACTGCAAAGTCTGACGTTAAGGATATTGATGACACAAAGGATGCACAGGCTGTGACTAATAAGATCAATGCGCTAACTGCTGCTGAAAATGTATCAACCGCTGACAAGACAGACATCGAAGCTGCAAGAGCTGCTTATGATGATCTGACCGTGGATCAGAAGGCAAAGGTTTCCACTGACACTCTGGAAAAGCTGACCGAAGCTGAGACAGCACTCGCAGCAGCCGAGAAGGATGATGCAAATCAGGCAGCAGCAAATGCTGTAACAGGCACTATCAATGAACTACCTGCAGCAGAAGATATCACGACCGAAGACAAGGCAGATATCGAAGCAGCCAGAAAGGCTTATAATGAACTGACAGAAGACCAGAAAGCTAAGGTCTCCGCTGAAGCAAAGGCAAAACTTGAAGCCGCAGAAATAGCGCTTGCAGAAGCTGAAAAAAACGTTATTAAAGGTGACGTAAACTTTGACGGTAAGATCAATGTTACCGACGTTATTAAAGTCGCTGCGCATGTCAAAGGCAAGAACTTAATGACAAAAGAACAGCAGAAACGTGCTGATGTAAACCATGATGGTAAAATTAATATATCTGATATTACAAAAATCGCAGCCCATGTTAAAGGCAAAAAATTACTAACATGATACATCATAGTGATCAAATAATCCCCCTGTATATTGCAAACAGGGGGATTATTTTTGATTATTGCTGTGTCTATAGACACACTTTAATAAATCTCATCGAGCTTTGTCATCGCAGTCTTTTTTTGTTCCTCTATGATATGATAATAAAATTTCATAGTAACAGAAACATCAGAATGTCCTAATATCTCGGAAACAACCTTAATATCCGTTCCTTGTCTGAGAAGCAACGTAGCAAATGTATGACGGAGGGCGTGTACTATATCTCTCTTACCGTAAATACCGCAGTTTTTAAGGATTCTCTCCATTGTGCGATGAATATTTCCGGGCTTCACATACTTACAGTTATCTGTAGTGACAACCCTTTCGTTATCTCCCATGATAGAATGTATCTTAACCAATGCATCAAGAGCAGTCATATTCAACGGTACATAGCGAATAGACTTACGCGACTTGGGTGAATTGACAATGGTTTCATATTTCGTGCTGCTGTTACCTCTTGCCTTTACTGTAGCAACGCTGTTATGTACATAAAGTACTCTATTAGAAAAATCTACATCTGACCAGCTGAGTGCAAGTACTTCTCCTAATCTCAATCCGGTATTCAACAACAAAACAATGATATATCCATAGCGATATTTATAATTACCATTTCTATACTTCGAAACAGCTTCAGAAGCTATCGCCCTAGCCTGTTCGGGAGAGTAGTAAACAACTGTCTCATCAGGCTTATTATTCTTTGGAAGAACAACTGTCAGCATAGGATTTTTCTTTATATCGCCCTTTATTACAGCAAGATCAAGACAACTTTTCAAGTTAACATAGGCTTTCTTTGTAGTACTAAAAGACGTGCGTTCTGAAAGGTCATTCAACATCATCTGAATATCATCACAAGTAAGCTTCTTCAACTTGATTCCGCCAATAACAGGAAATATCTGACAGTTAAGACTCTGCTCAACCCTATCGTAAGATGAACGTTTAAGGGTAGGACGTTTGGTATTAACAAGCCATTTCGTCATATACTCCTCGACGGTACTATTTGTCTGTTTCTCGAAAATCATTTTAATATCCTCCTGGGTTCTATATGCCTGTGTGTAATCACACAAAGAATATAATACCAAAAAGAATAAAATATGTCAATAATCAATATCCAGAAATATCCAAAAACACATCTGTAATATCAGAATTTATATACGTAAGAAAAAGAAAAAAAACAAATTAAATATTATTCAAAATATTTTCTAAAGAGGGTTGACAAATCAAAAACAATGTGTTATAATGCACCATAGTGGGAAAACAAAACACCCACCTGTGATTTAAACGAACGCCAATTCGATTAAATCGATCAGCACAAATGCTCCGGAAAAGCAAATGTGAGATCTTTACAGATGAGTGCATCAATTGTCATGTCTTTTATTATAGCATGGCTTTGATAGATTTGTCAAGAGGGTTTTCAGTCGCTTTGTGGAGCAGTGCTGAAAGCTCTTTTGTTTTGTTCTTCTCATACCGTCAGTCTTTAGGAATTGACGGCTGACAACAGCTTAACTGAATAGCCATTGAATGAACGGCAACCTCGACGAAACCTCAATAACTACTGGAGTTATCCAGTCACATTGTAACAGTTTGCATTTGCAAGCCTGCCACATAGCAGATACCTCAATGTGCGCCGTGACCACTTAGTAACAGTAAGTGCAGCGAGTATAAACACTGTGGTGTGAGCTACCGGGGACGTAATCGAGAAGTCATGGTCTGTTTCGACCGTGCAAAGGGCGCAGCCGACAGCAAGGCGTTTTCAATGATAGAGTTTGTCACTCTGAGAATTCGCTGATGACTAGGCGATCTAAATGATCTACGTCAAAAGGAAACCATTCAAGGTACAAAGAAATAATTATTACCGCTCACTATAGCGGTTTTAATACAACCAACAGGCTGGTATAGCAGTACCGCTTGTTGGCACAAATTCACTGAATACAATGGACTTGTGCCAGCAAGTGAATTGCTTAATAATTACTTAAATATGAAAAAGCCCCCGCAAGGGAATTTCTTCCCTCACGGAGATAGCAGGGGCACCAAGGATCGAACTCGGGACACGCGGTTTTGGAGACCGCTGCTCTACCAGCTGAGCTATACCCCTAGGTATTAAATTAAGAGAGTGGACCATCAGGGACTCGAACCCCGGACCCACCGGTTATGAGCCGGTTGCTCTGACCAACTGAGCTAATGGTCCATGTACAAAAAAACGCAAACTGAAGAAGTCAGCTTGCGGTCTTGGGAAATATGACCCGTGGGAGAATCGAACTCCCGTCGCCGGCGTGAGAGGCCGGAGTCTTAACCGCTTGACCAACGGGCCTTGA
>NZ_FOKQ01000066.1 GCF_900112155.1 Hominimerdicola alba
GCCCTTAAGATAAGATATCCCATCTTTATGAGTAAGACCCCTTGAAGACTACAAGGTTGATAGGCACAAAGTGTAAGTGCAGTGATGCATTAAGCTAGCGTGTACTAATTGGTCGAGGGCTTGTCCTAAATTATGTTAGTCCTTAAATGTTTCATTATTCAATTTTGAGGTTATTGTCCTCAATCTATAGTCGGTGATCATTGAGATGAGGTCACACCTGTTCCCATGCCGAACACAGAAGTTAAGCTCATCTTCGCTGAAAATACTCGGCGGGCGACCGCCCGGGAAAATAAGTTGTCGCCGGCTCTTCCCAAAACACTCTTCGGAGTGTTTTGGTATATCTGCCTCCTTAGCTCAGTCGGTAGAGCAATTCATAAGTTGTCGTACCCAACAAATGAGCTGAGAGGCATACATAATTGAAAGTTTCATATTTTCATAGAGACTTTCATATATTCCTCGTTAGCTCAGTCGGTAGAGCATGCGGCTGTTAACCGCAGGGTCGTTGGTTCGAGTCCAACACGGGGAGCTACAAAAAGCCCGAAAACACTATGTTTTTGGGTTTTTTCATGCGTATGAGTGGGCGGTGACATAAATTGTCGCCTGGTCATAATGCATAAAATCTATATTAGAAAATGTACATAGTATACAGTTCACTTGCTTGGCACCTCTTTTGATGTTAACCAAAAGTTTTGCATAATATTTTCATATCATTACTCGACTGATCTACGCCTTATTTCCGCGTGGTATGAAATCACCTCGGGGTTCTCGGCTTTCGTACTTAACTCAACTGGTGGGTGCATTGTTAGTTTGTTACACCGGATGTTTCAAGGGCTTGTTCCACATCGGAGCAAGCCCTTTTCTTGTTTAAACCATTTGCTTATCCATGTCGGGTTGTCATTCTCAAACTGCTGCCATTATTTCAATACTTTTTTCGAGCTTCTTAACCAGCAGTTCAGGTATATCCTGGTTAAAATGTAGCCATTCAAGCGCTAAGCTTCGATCACTCTGTAATTTCTCATCATCTGTGGAATCAAGAAGATGATATTTTTCAATTGCATTATTCCTGCGTTCATTTCTTTCCGAAACCATTCTGTTTGCTTCTTCCTTTGTTCGGAAGAGCTCGTGGTATGGAACATAATAGTCTTCTCCCTCACTGTCTTTGCAGAAGAAGAAAAATCCTTTGCGGTTTGTCACTGTGACCGTGATCACTCGTTCGTAGTTATCGACGTGATATGCAGTGGAACCAATGGTTATCAGCCCGTCTTCAGATGGTTTATTTTTTATTTCAAACTCTTCACGAAGGCTTAATATCTTTTCATCAGAAATCTGATATATAGTATAATCCCGTAAGTAACTTTTTCTCTCTATATATTCCGATACAAAATCCGTTAAAGAAATCCTTGTAGCAATAACCATGACTGCTTCTTCTGTAGCCGAGGGTCTGTACTCATACTCGAATGAGCTATAGTGTAACGCAGTGTTCATCCATTCCTGCACATATCCGAGAAAAATAACAAGCGTTCTCCTATATACATAAGATGCTACATCTTCGGACAGCTCCTTCTCCATTCTTACAAAGTCATCATCAAATTCGGGGAGAAGATATAGCTTGGCTATTTCGACCTCCTCGTCTGTTGCCAGAATGGTTTCATATCTGTCTATAACCAGCTTTTTGCCGTCCTTGCATGTTGAAAATATATATCCCATTTAGTCTTTCTCCTTATTTACAGCCACGTTTCCCGTCCGTAAGGAACATAGTCGTCAATATCCATTATATCATCAAACCAGATCTTCTGCTCGTTCACCACAAGAAACTTGTATGAATAATCAATGCGGCTGACCTTTCCTTTCTCAGTGATGTAGTTGCCGCACTCAAAATACTCGACCTTGACGCTGCTGCCTTTATTGATACGGTTCAGCTTGTCGGAGATCTTTGCGGCGGTCTCGTCATCGACCTGACGCTTGACCTCCTGTCCGTCTTCTTGGGCAAGAATAAGGTCATAGTAGCCTTTCAAACTGGCAAAGGGCATGAATATCTTTGCACGTTCTGCTCTATCCACCGCTGTGACCTCCTACAAGTGTATTTCGTATCATTGCCGTTGCGTCCTCCTGCAAGCTCATGCCGCGCAGGACAGAGTTTTTGCCGAACCTGTCCTTTAAGACCGAAACAGCATGAAGAAGATGCTGTTCCTTTTGTGCCTTAACATCGTCCTTGAAAAACGATAGCTGCTCACAGTGCTCATATACCAAGTCACCATAGCTGATACCGATTTGACGGATACTGTATCCTTTGTTTGTGGTGCTGTCGTATATTTTCAGCATCATCTCTGAAATATCCTTGTAGGAATTGGTGTGCTGTTCCAGTTTCTTCGAGCCACCCGTAGGGGCTATAACGTCATTACTGTAACGAATATACAGTGAAACGTGATTAGTGTACATAGCCTGTCCCACAAGCTCGTTCGTAAGGCTGTCCACCATTTCTTTCAGTATGAGCCGAGCACCTGAATGTGAATAATCTTTGAAAAGCACCTGACTGTTTGACAAAGAACGTGTCTTTGACTGATAATTCTGAACGTCGGCAAGTGTACATGGCTCCCTGCCATAAGCGTGGTCTATCAATATCTCGGCGTTCTTGCCGAAGGTTCGGTACATGGTTGCCTCGGGAATATGGGTTATCCCTTCAAGGTCATATACTCCGAAACGCTCCAGCCGCTGCGCTGTTCCTCTGCCTATACCCCAGATGTCGGTTATGGGGCGGTGCTTCTGAACAGTCGCAATAAAGGTGTCCTCGTCAAGAACGCCTATGTGATCGGGAACGTGCTTCGCCGTTATGTCAAGCGCAACTTTCGCAAGAAACATATTCGTGCCGATACCTGCGGTCGCGGTGATGCCCGTTTCTTCCATTATCTTGTCCATTATCGCATTGGCGAACTCTTTCGGGGTCATCTTGTATAACGAAAGATATGGACCGGCATTCAGAAAAACCTCGTCGATGGAATAAGGATAAACGTCCTCGGGGGCTACGAATTTCTTGTAAATGCCGTAGATATGCGCCGAAATGTTCATGTACATTCTCATTCGTGGCTTTGCAATGATGTAATCAAGGTTGTCAGGTATCTCATAAAGGCGGCAGCGGTTCTTGACGCCTTTCTTGTGAATGGCGGGAGATACTGCAAGGCAGATAGCTCCCTTGCCTCTCGATTTATCTGCTACAACGAGATCGGTCGTATTCGGGTCAAGGTTCCTGGCTACACATTCTGCACTTGCGAAAAAACTTGCTTAAATCCACGCACATATAGCAATTTTCTGCCATTGCACTCCCTCCCTTCATAACTCAAAATATCATCAGTTGAACAGTTCACGGTTTCCCCATGATAAATCGAAATCATAGCCGCGTTTGTTCATTTCTCCCAGCTTTATATATATGAGATTGGTGCTGTAGCCCAAAGAACTTGCAGCTTGAAATATGGTATAGCCTTCTTCAAACTTTTCCAGTAACTCATCTTCGTCAATAAGCAGCTCTGCGGCGAAAACGTTAGCTTCATTTTCAACTATGTTTTTCATGTTGAACAGTCCAAACTCCCGGAGCACTTTTTCCTTTGCTATTTCCGAATGAAGATAATAGTGTCCAAGCTCATGAGCACACACTATCAGCCGCTGAAACACATTTAATCGTGATGAAATGAAAATGCAGGGAACACCATCAATATATCTGAAAAAGCCCTGCTGATTACCCATGTCTGCTTCTTTTACGAGTATCCCCAGACTTTCTGCAATCTCAAAGGGGTCTCTCGTCATATATGTCAAAATAATTTGCATAACAAGAGCATAGATACTTTCCAATGTTTGAATACCTCCGGAACATCAAGTATTGTTGTCTTTATTCTTTTTTCTTATCTTTATTTCCCAGTAGGCTTCTTCCATGACCTTCATGATCTTGTCCGCGTCTTCCTCGGAAAGCTCGCCGCCCGCAAAAAGACCAGCTATCTCGTTAGCAAGATCCTCTGCCTGCTTTTTACCTTTGGCACCGTAACCATATTCGGCACACTTTTTAAAATCGTCTTCGGATTCGTTCTTTAAAAACTCTACGGGGACATTATAGTATTTTGCTGCCTGTTCATATATCCTGTCAAATCTCGGGATAGTTTCGCCCATTTCATACTGCTGCAAAGCTCTCCTTGAAATGCCTATTCCGTCTGCCGCTTCTCCCTGCGTCTTATCTATTGAAATGCGCAGGTTTTTTAGTTTCTCACCAAATGTCATAACTATTCCTCCGTTTGTTTGCGCTCAACTTGTTTTTAAAAAGCGCATCTAGTATAATTAAAATACCACAAAAAAGTGCATTTGTCAATAGGGTTTCCGCAAAATAACGTCAATTTATCTATTTTTTTGATTTTTGCGCATTTGAAATGCGCTTTTAGGTGCAAACTTACAAAATTTTAAATATTTGGCTAAATGCGCTTGACTTTGGATTTTGAAAGTGATATAATTCATATCGCAGCAAACGTGCAAGCCCCGGTCACGGGCGCTGATAGCTTAATATATCATATAACAGGAAAAAGATCAGGTAAAGTGAAAGGAGTAAAGAAACATGAACTACTATTTATCACCGAGAGCGCAGGACGAGATCTGCGAGCAGCTTATCAAGGATTTTGCAGGACTTTACTATTCGTACCAGCCCGTTGACATTGCAGGCTTTGCAAAGTCTATCGGACTGACGCTCAGATATGTTTCCTTCTGTAATGAGGAAGATGAAAAAAGGCTCGGTTTCTATTCCGACGGAGAAACTGCGGTAAACGTTATGACTAAAGAAGGTCCGAGGAGCGTGACCTTTCCCGCATTTAACATCCTTATAGCCAATGAACTTAAGGTTGACGAAAAGAAACATAAACGCCGCTTTACGCTGGCTCATGAGGTGTATCATCATCTTGAAACCGTTTTTAATAACGGAACCCCTATCGCGGCATACCGCACCGAGTTCAGCATGGAAAAGAAATGCTCTGTGGCAGAACTCAAAAATCTCATGGATAAAAGGGAGCTTCAGGCGGACAGAGGTGCTGCCGCGCTCCTTATGCCGAGAAGACTTGTGAGAAACACCTGCCGCTCGGTAATGGAGGATCAGCCTATATGTGTTTACGGTAATGATACCTTTGACAGAGAAACTCAGAACAAGCTCCGTGAGATCGCCGATTTCATGCAGGTATCCATGAGCGCACTCATTATCCGTTTGAAGCATCTGAATATGCTCGAAAAGCATAACATAAAAGAGCTTACGGGAGGCTTTTTCCTCGGAGGTGCTGCGAGTGACCACTGAGGCTATGTATAAATATCTTTCTATTTCCTCTATGGAAATAGACGCGGCAGGGCTGAACGAGAGGTTCATCAAATGCCCAAAGTGCAATTACAAGGTGCAGAGCGTTTATTCCGACTGCACCGGACATATGAATATAAAGTGTCCCAAGTGCAAGCGCATTTTTGCGATAAATCTTGCGTATTTCAGGACAGCAAAGAGGTATTTCTGAGAATACCCGAAAAAATACAATTGTATATAGACTAAGATTTCTAATCGTGCATAATTGGGACGGGAGAGAAACCCGTCTTAGCGGAGGCGCAGCGTAAAAAACTGCGGACTACCAAGCGCCGTACAAAATCTGACCGAAAAACCGGTATATGAGTATATCTGTACTCATGTACGCAGGCTTATTCGGTCGTTTTGTGCAGCGCTTTTTTTGTGCTCGATTTTGTACTGTGTTAGATAGCCCCTTTCCGGCATTTATGTGCGGGAAAGGGGCTTTTCGTGTTCTTATCGGCAAAATGGCTGTGCATGACAGCCAAATATCCATGATCTCCGTTTTGAATTTGAGCTTAACAAAAATCAATCAAAACATTTTTCAAAACGGAGGAAATTTATCATGAATAAGAATATCAAGGACGCAAACGTAAAGGCAGCAACAATCGGTGAGAAGGTTAGAATAAGGGTCGGTGATTACTTTTCCGATGACAATTCAGGCTTAGAGTTTTTCGATGTCAGCAGAGAAGCTTACTATGACCTTTGTGAATATAATGTGCTGATGAGAACCTGCACCAAGGAAAGAACCGATGAGAACGATGTGAGGATAGATATAAAGAAGCTGTATCCCCATCTGTGCAGTAAAAAGACAAAGGTATTTGTCACCAGAGAGATGTATGAAAGTCAGATGGACCACGTTAAAAATCGCAGGACTGTTCTTATCAAGGTCAAGGATATGCAGAAGGATTACAGAGACTGCCCCGTTTTTATGGAGGTCACGAATGAGTTGTGCATGACGTTAGCGGCTTACAGGAACGAGGATAATGCGGAAGATAAAAACTACAACAACAGATGTGACGGTTTGGGATTTGATGAAGATATCAGGGGTGAAATGGATGGGATATATACAAGTGATAACACAGAAAAGATCGAACGCTACCTGACAGTCAAGAGGGTTTTTGAGCAGTACGGGGAGATTCTCTGCCGCAGAGCGATAAAGTATCTTATTTACGATCAGAACGCAGCGCAGATTGCAAGGTCTGAAAATGTAAGTCCCAAGTCTGTGTGGGAGTCGGTCAATAAGATCAAAGCAATTGTAAGAAGCTACGGAAAAGAATACTTTGGATTAGCTTGATTTGTGCAAAAAGTAGATTTCGTTCTAACTGACCAGAAAAAAATGCTCTCCCGTTTCCTACCTTATGAGAGGAGTTGGTTGGCGCCCTCCTCACAGAATTGAAAATGAGAGGAGGGATGACCATGCACGGAGACGACGTTGCATCTGCCGGCGTATCTATGACCACGGAACTCATATCGAAAACCACCGATGTGATCCTGGAGATCATCAAGATAGAGCTCGACAAAGAACGTCAGAGAGTTAACGAGAAGCTGCAAAAGATCAAGGCGAACAAGCTGTCCGGAGGCGAAGTCAGCATTAAAAAGCTGAAATCGGGCGGCGAGATCGGTATGCTTCCGAGTTTTGATAAGTCTGACTACAAAGAGCTTGTCAAAAGGGCGAAAAAGCTGGATATTCCTATCGCAGGAGTGCAGGAAAAAGGTAAGGCGAATACCCTTTCTGTATTCTTCAACACGAAGGACAAGGCTGCCCTTGACAGCATCGTGCGTGACATTGTGCAGGAAAAGCTGAAACAGCCGACGCAGGCGGAGAAGATGATAACCATCGAAAAAACGCAGGTCGAGGGGTTTCAGATGTACTGTGGCGACCACGATATTCCCGTGAATTTCATGGAAGCGAAGGACGGCGTGAAGTGCATTTTTAACGGGGCATACGAGCAGCAGATAAATCAGGCTCTCGAAAACTACCGAAAAATGCAGAAGGAGCTGTCGAAGATCTCTGTCGAGGTCGTGAAGGAAAAGGGAAAACCGAAGATAGTTGTTACCGACCTGAACGACGGCAGGAAGCTCACGATGAATTTATGTACGAAGGCGCGACTGGAGCGTATGCTGAACGAGCGTATGGGCTTCGAGCCATTCAAGGCGGCGGAGGTCGCAAACGTCCTTGCGGGGCGGCTGACCGATGAACAGAAGAAGTTCTATTACAGCAGCTCGAAAATGGTCGAGCAGATGGATTACTTTGAAAAGGATATAAAGTTGGCAGACGATAATATCCTCACCGAGAAGTTTTCATTTGCGAGAATGAAATTCAAGGACGAAAAGACCCCGCACCTGACCATAACCGACAGCGAGGGCAACTTCGTGGTTCTGTCCGGGGCAAGTATCCGGCGTGATGAAGTCGAGAGGAATATCCGGAACTATCTCAAGGTCACGGACAGTGAAACGATAGCTGCGCTCATGGCGAAGGCTGAAAAGCTCGGATTTGCAGAAAAGGCTGTGACGCTGAATTTCAAGAATTTCGTCATCGAGCGAGAATCTCAGAACAGCTTTACGGTCACGGGCGGCAACACGGTGCTGCGACTCGATCTGACGGATAAGGAATCGGCTTTAAAGCAGCTGACGGACAAGTTTGGTATAAGCAGGGGCAAGGCTGAAAAGATCTTCAATAAGGCGAAGAAGCAGAGCGTTTCAATGAATACCTTGCAGAGAGCTAAGGCGAAAATCGCTAAGCCTACTAATCCGCTTACGAACAAGACAAGGAACAGGGGGGCGAGAAAATAAGTCGAGAGCCAAAGAAAGCGGACTTTATCACGGTCAGTATCTATTCGGCTCTCGCGGGTTTCACCGTTTACTTTTCGGCGGCGGTCGGTGCCTGTATGGACGTATCAGCCAATGAAAACGGCAAGGTCGATTTTGATTTGCTGTCCAAATCTTTGGATAGTATATTAAAGGACACCCGGCTCGTTTTTGAGCTTGTAAAAAGCGGCGGCTATGCTATGAAGATACCGCTGTTCACGGCTTTCGGCATCGGGCTGTATGCGCTGAATAAATATACCAGCCGTAAGAAATTTCATAGAAAAGGCGAAGAGCATGGTTCTGCTCGCTGGGCAAATACCAAAGAGATCAAGAGTCTGCTGGATAAGCCGAAAAAGGTCAAGCTGCCGTTCAAGGTCAAGGTACACAATTTCTTTAAAAAGCTGAAATTCTGGAAAAAGAAAGACAAGGCGTACACCATTGATAACAACATTATCCTGACCGATGAGGTCAAAATGTCGCTGAACACAAGGCAGACGAGGAAAAACCTGAATGTAATGGTAATCGGCGGCAGCGGATCGGGCAAGTCCCGATTTTACGTCAAGCCCAATCTCATGCAGGCAAACACCTCTTACGTCTGTACCGACCCGAAAGGAGAGCTGCTGCGGTCAACAGGAAAGATGCTCGAAAGCTACGGTTACGATATTCGGGTGTTCAACCTTATAGATATGGCACACAGCAATAACTATAACCCTTTCCAGTACATCTATGATGTGGACGGAAATTACAGTGCGACCGCCGTCATCAAGATGGTGAATGTGCTGATGAAGAACACCGCAAAGGAAAACAGTGGGGGAGACCAGTTCTGGGATGATTCGACGAAAGCACTTTTGGCGGCTCTCTGTTTTTATCTTGTGGAATGTGAAGATAAGTCAAGACAGAATTTCAGCGAAGTAATGAAGCTGCTGAAAAAGGCAGAGGTCAGGGAGGGCGATGAGGCATATATGTCCGATCTCGACCTTATCTTCGATGCGCTTGAAAATCCCGATAAATATACCGAGGAGGCTGAAAAGTTAGACAAGAGGGTCAAGGAGTTAAATCTGATCGACCTTGCGCAGAAAAACAAAAAGCCTCAGCAGTATATGTGCCTTAAATACTACAAGGATTTCAAGAAGGCGGCGGGAGATACGGCGAAGTCGATACTGATCTCGACAGCGGTGCGTTTGCAGGCGTTCAATATCCCCGAGGTAATGGACCTGACCTGCTGTGATAATATCCACCTTGAAACGATAGGCGACAGACCTACGGCGATGTATATCATTATCCCTTCATCGGACGATACGTTCAACTTCCTGGCGGCTATGATGTACACTCAGCTTTTCGATGTGCTGTATGACCGAGCGAATTTCAAGTACGGAGGGCGGCTGCCTGTTCATGTGCGCTGTCTGCTCGATGAGTTTGCGAACGTCGGCACAATTCCTCGTTTTGAGGAACTATTGGCTACAATGCGTTCTATGGAGATTTCTGCGAACGTTATTATCCAGAACCTCTCACAGCTCAAAAAGATGTACAAGGACAGCTGGGAGAATGTACTCGGCAACTGCGACAGCCTGCTGTTCTTGGGCGGTCAGGAGCCGACAACTCTTGAACATATTTCAAAGACGCTCGGAAAGGAAACGATAGATACCAGGTCGCATAACCGTACAAGAGGGCGGCAGGGGTCAACATCTGAAAACGACGGAATACTTGGTCGTGAGTTGATGACTATCGACGAGCTTAAGACGATGAAGGATAACGAATGTATCCTGTTCGTCAGGGGCATTTTCCCGTTTTTCTGCAATAAGTTCAAGATCGAGCGGCACCCGAATTACAAGCTGCTGGAGGACTTCGACGATAAAAACGCTTACCTTATCGGTGATGTGAATACCGTGAAGTTCGATCAGGCGGCGGAGGTCGATGACGATGACCTGCACACCGAGCCGGCAGATGACGATACTCCCGAACATGAATCTGTTCCCGAAAATACTACGCAGGATGATGAGCAAGATTGTCATGTGGAGAGTGTCGATACCGGGTCGCAGCAGCCGCACAGCCGTATTGCCGAGATGCAGGCGGCTGCCGCTATGATGAACAAAATACCTAAGCTGCCGGAGGACGGCGAGCCCGAACAGGCAAAGCTGGACGGCAAAGAGAGCGTTGTGATGGCAGAGCCGATATTTACAAAAGACAGTGATTTCATCGGGGTCGAAGATGAAAACTACCTCGATGATTATTACGATGATTTCTAATATTCAAATTATTCGACTTTCAATATGAAAAGGAGTGATGTGTAATGAGATGGATCCGCAGAAAGGTGGCTGAAATAAAGACCGCCTTCAGAGAGGATTTTACCCGTAATAATATGCTGACAACTGAGCAGCGTGACAGAAAGCGTGAGCGAGCCATGCGCAGAATCACGATGGGATTTATGGCCGTCATGATGATGACATCAGCGTTCGGTATTACCGCATTTGCCGAGGGTGAGGGTGACGGCGTTGAAACGTTTAACACGGTCGTTCAGTTCATCGTTGACTGGGTAGCAAGAATAGGTCTTGTTATCGGCTTTATCGGTGCGGTGCAGTTTGCCCTCGGTTTCAAGGACGATTCCGCAGACGGCAAGACAAGAGGTCTGATGTGTCTTGCATCCGGCTTTATCGTGTATGCGGTCGCTAAGGCTTACGATATGTTCACAGTATGATCTCCGGCTCCATAGAAGAAAGGAGTTGGTTAAATGGATCTTATAGATTGGGATACCGTCGAGGATTGGGTGTATGACTGGCTTTGTATGATAAACAACGCTTTCGACACCGCTATGAATACTCTGACGATCTCTCCGTTCAACAGCAGCATCACCGCCATTGATACGGCGCTTGCTGCTGTCGAGGGGGTGGCGCTCGTTCTTGTGTCGATGTTTTTTGCGATACAGCTCTGCAACGAAGCCATGCTCCTCAAAATACAATCATACGAACAGGTTTTCAAGGTTTTCTTCAAGTTCATTCTGGCTAAAGTTATTGTGCAGAACGCCCGCGGACTCATGGGGATAATCTACAACAGCTTCAATTCGGTGGCGTCAGGCTTGATAGAGGACAGTTATGGTTTTCTATCCGAGTTTACGACAAGCGACATACTTCCCGAACCCGATGAGGCGGGCTTTTTAGGACTTAATTATCTGGTGAAATACCTTGAAACGATGCCCACATTTCTCATATTAATGGGAGCCTGCTGGGTAATAAATCTGATCTTGATCGGACGAATTTTTGAAATAGTGGTATATACCGCAGTGTCCCCGATACCGCTTTCAACGTTTGCCGCAGAGGGCTGGCATGATACCGCAAAGGGCTTCATAAAGAGCTATGCGGCGGTCTGCCTGCAAGGGCTTGTGGTGGTTCTGATGTTCTATTCATTCTCGCAGGTCGTTGATCTGCTTGGCGGTGCAGACACAATAGGAATAACCATTGTGGCACTGTCATTGGCTCTCGGTGTGGCTAAATCGGGACAATGGGCAAGACAAGCCCTTGGTTGTGGTTAGTAGGAGGTGAATTGAATGGTCAAGAAGATAATCATATCCGTTGCGGTCATAGCTGCGGGAACAGTTGGTGCATTTATCGTGCGCAGGGTAAGGAGGAGATAAGAAATGCAGTTCATATACTGGGCGGCACTGTTCGTGGGACTGGCTGGGATACTCTATACAGTTTACGGACTTGTGCGCCTGAATGACTATTTTTACGAGGTGTACGCTTATGATAGAGATCCGTATTCCTAAAGAGATAAAGAATTACCGTGAAAAGCTGTTCTTCGGACTGACCCTGCGGCAGTGCATCTGTGCAGGAGTTTCGCTTGCGATTTGTGTTCCCCTGTATATCTGGGGACACCATTTTCTGCCGCAGGAGGCTATCTCGTGGATAGTCGTTTTCATCGCCGTGCCGCTTATGCTTACTGGTTTTTTCAGATATAACGATATGGCTTTTGAACAGTTTGCGTTTGAGGTGATTAACTTCTACGCAAGCCCTCAGAAACGCATTTATTCCTATGAACCGCCGTTTATGGAGTTCAGGAATACATATCTGTCGGAGGAGCTGACCGAGGAACTTGCGGCAAAGGGCAAGAAAAAGAGAAAGAAGAACAGAAAACACTTATGACCATACTGGAGCTTCCTGTAACCAAACAAATCAAGGGGTTGCAAAAAAGAACACCTCAGTGTAGAATGTAAATACTGACGATGCGAAAGTTAGTAATACAAACTACAGAAAGGTGTCCTCTATATGTATTATACACAAAATGAAAAGATTTTGCAAGTAGGAGAAGAAAAAATAATTGTCGGGATCGATGTAGGCAGCGAAAAGCACTATGCCAGAGCATTTGACTGGAGAGGGATGGAGTATTCAAAGAAGGCCTATGTGTTCACAAATGACGCAGAAGGATTCGCAGGCTTTTTTGAATGGATCACCGGGATCATGGAAAAGAGCGGAAAAGAAA
>NZ_FOKQ01000006.1 GCF_900112155.1 Hominimerdicola alba
CGGCATAACGGTTTCTTTTCCGCTCTTTTCCATGATCCCGGTGATCCATTCAAAAAAGCCTGCGAATCCTTCTGCGTCATTTGTGAACACATAGGCCTTCTTTGAATACTCCATCCCTCTCCAGTCAAATGCTCTGGCATAGTGCTTTTCGCTGCCTACATCGATCCCGACAATTATTTTTTCTTCTCCTACTTGCAAAATCTTTTCATTTTGTGTATAATACATATAGAGGACACCTTTCTGTAGTTTGTATTACTAACTTTCGCATCGTCAGTATTTACATTCTACACTGAGGTGTTCTTTTTTGCAACCCCTTGATTTGTTTGGTTACAGGAAGCTCCATTCAAAATCTCTGAGATGTGTTTAGCTAAACACGAAGCTAATTGTACTGGCACAGCATTGCCAACTTGAATACACTGTTCTTGCCTATTTCCACAAAAGATTACATCATCAGGAAATGTTTGTATTCTCGCAGCTTCACGAACGGTTAAACTTCTATTCTGAGTTGGGTGCAATGGAAATGCATTATGTCCTGGAACCATTGTTGTAGAAGGTTTATATCTACTTAGTCTTTTATATACATGACTAAAGTTCTTAATCTGGTTATTCTTATAGTCACTACGTGAACCGAAAGCTACATCTTCAGGTAAACCTTCTTTGGGTATTCCTTCTCCCTCTTTTATGCAACTGATTCTTGCAGTTACAGTTGCATTATGTTTCATAGGAATATGATTTGGAAACTGGTTCTCTTTTCCTACTAAATCATTTATTACTTCACCAACTGTTCTATACGATTCTTTATCGTATGTTGCTAATGGAAAACTTGGCTCGCCCTTAAAATCATTCCTAACACCAATAAAAAAAACTCGATTTCGTAATTGAGGAACACCATAATCAGCAGCACATAGAACTTTAGAAATCACTTTGTAACCAACGCTTTCAAACTCATTAATTATCGCAGTTTTGATTTTTCCTCCATCAGAAGATAGTAATCCTCTAACGTTTTCCATTAAAAAGACCTTTGGCTTGATAACATTTACGAATCTTATGAACTCAAATACCAGTTCATTTCTTGGATCTTTTACAAGTCTTTTGCCTATTGTAGAAAAACCTTGACAAGGCGGCCCGCCTACTATGACATCAATTTTTCCTTTGTATGGTTTGATTTCATCATCGCTAATTGTCCTTATATCCTTATTTATTAATTGTACGTTTGGATAGTTTTTATTATGTGTTTCAATGGCAGGCTGCCATAACTCAACCGAAAAGACCGGCTTAAATCCAGCATCCATGAATCCACGTAAAAGACCTCCAGCTCCGCTAAAAAGATCTATAAAACTATATTCTTGCATAGTATTTATCTAATTCCTCTCTTAAATATTTTGCCCATACTTCAGCTAGAAGTGGTGGAACTGCATTTCCCACCTGCATACACTGCTTTTGTCTTGGTCCGGCAAAAATATAAGAATCGGGAAATGTTTGTATCCTTGCTGCTTCGCGCACAGTTAAACTTCTGTTAAGCCAAGGGTGAATAGGAAATGCATTGTGTCCTGGAACCATAGTTAAAGATGGTTTGTTTCTATGCAGCCTCTTAAACGTATTTCCAAAGTTCTTTCTGTATAACTCAGGAGGAAGATTATCTTCAGGAAGTCGACCTCCTTCTGGAATTAAGGAATATCTTCTAATATTGATTGCTCCATGTTTTAAAGCTACATGATTTATGCTAGGATCATCACCCTTATCAGCTAAATCACTAATAGCTTCACCAACAGTTTTATATGGTTTCCCAGTTGATTCTCCATATTGAGGAGTAGGCGGGTGCATTTTCACACCTACTCTATTACCGTAAAAGAATACCCTGTTTCTAATTTGAGGGACACCATAATCTGCTGCATTCAAAATCACATAATTAAAATCATACCCGGTTTCTGCAAATGTTTTTTTGATTTCTGCGAATATACGTCCCTTATCTCTTGTTAGTAACCCTTCTACATTTTCCATCAAAAAGAATTTTGGTTGTAAATATCGGAGTATTCTTATATACTCTCTAAACAATGTGTTACGTGGATCAAAAGCAGTTCTTTTATTTGGATCTGAGGATATACGTTTGCCAATAGTAGAGAAACCCTGACACGGCGGCCCACCGATCAACACATCAATATTTGAACCTTTTTTAACATATTTATCTATTGTATCGCTATCGAGATCGTGAATATCAATTTTCAAAAACGGTACTTTAGGTCTGTTTATCTTATGAACATTCTCACAGTCAGCATCAAAATCGGTAGATAGCAGTACTTTAAAACCTTGTCGTTCAAAACCTATCTGAAATCCGCCTGCTCCACTAAAGAGATCTACTATATTATATTTTTTCATTACTACCTCCAAAAATATCGGCTAAAAGAATCTCATTAATGCGATCCCAGTCGAATTCAATGCCAACATATGATTTATAGTATCGAGATTTTCCTTGGAGCTTAACGATGCCTAGTTTATTCCATAGTTTTGGTTCATCTCTAACATATGCTTTCTTAGCTCCAGTTTTTTGTGCTGTAGGTTTTCTCGTTCCAATAGAGTTCTTTTGTGTCATGTAGTCATCAAATAAGATGAAAAATTCTGAACTTGATTCTGGAATTAATTCTGTATTGTTTTTTTGAAATTCCTCGAGATCCTTTATTAAATCAAGATGCTTCCCATCAATCAAAATTATCTTTGCTAAATAATCGAAAAATTCTTTACTGTCTGCACCGTATCTTTTTATTACACATAATACACTTTCACCTTTATGAGTTATATGACCAGTTTCAACGTCCCACAATCCAAGTTGACACATTGGGATTTTATAATTCTGTTTTTCAGATTTATATGATGAAGTGGAATACTTCTTAACTCTTGGAGTCCCATCCCATTTTCTTGTCTTTCCTTCAATCATTAAATTGAAGAATTCTGGATAGACAAAATTTGTATAGATGTCTCCTTGTTCATCATCATATTTTTGACTCAATTCCAACAATGTTGCAACTTCAAAATGACTTCCGTCCCTCCACCAACACCAATAGGAACGCTGTTCCTTAACGGTTCGTTTAGTTGCTTTGTGTTCTGAAATGCTAATTGTATTTAATGGTGAAACCTTTCCATTTGAATCGTATACTATCACTGAAATAGGCAAAGCATTTAAGCGCGTTCTAGTTATATCTTGTAAATAAAAGTTAGCTTCATTAAGACTATGTACATCATATGCATCTACAACCATATCGAATTCTGAAATAGCTTTGACAGTGTTTTCTTTTATTATCTCATTATCATTGTATTTATCAAAAAAAATAATAGCAATAGTCTTTTTACTGTAATCATCAACATAAGCGTAATCAACATATGGATTTGTCCATGTAGCTATTCTATGCAATTCAGAAAAAGCAGAAGCATCAGTACATATTTTTCCATGTAGAAGTTCATTAATTATCTTTTCTGTAACTTCTCTGTTTTCATTAACCATGTTTACCCCCTTTATCTTTTTGAGTTGGGCAATATTGGTGGGAATTTTAAAATACTAGAATTATCTCCTGATTCTTCGATTGCCACAATATCATCAAGCCAAATCCTTAAAAAGCGTTCAGTTTCTGGATCATCTCCTGTAACTTTTCTGAATGTAACTGTATTGGGAATAGATATGCGGGTTGTTTGTTTCGTACCTTGTTCAAGTCCATCTTTAAGTTCAATACCTGCAGCAAATCTTCTTATATCAGAGACAAAATCAAGAACAATCACCTTATCTTTATTATCTGATATTCTTAATCCTCTTCCTAATTGTTGAATAAAAATCCTTCTTGAATGGGTTACCCTTTGAAAAACTAGTATATTAACATCTGGAACATCAATGCCCTCATTAAAAATATCCACGGTACATACAACATTTATATTTCCATCTGAAAAATCGGTAAGAATACGGTTTTTCTCAAATTGTGTCATAGTATATCCGTTTCCAGAATTGGAATAGATTGCCGCTGCTTTACAAAAGCCCATAGCATTTAATTTGGTACACATTATATTAGCGTGATCTATTGTTCCACAAAAAATAATAGCTCTAGGATTGGGTTGTTCACGCCATGTCTTTTTCAATTCATAGACAACCGAATCGTCCCACTGTTCTATGAATAATGTGCGATTAATCTGTTTAGGTGTAAAACTTTGACCGTTTAAATTTTTCAGAGAATCCCAATCAATATTATCAGTATACATTCTATAATCAACATTAGACAAGAACCCTTTTTGTAAACCTTCTACCATATCAATGCAAACGACAGTTTCTCCGAATATATCGCTAAGATCAATCTCGTCAGGTCTCCATGGTGTAGCTGTTAAACCGAGCAAAAATGAACCATTACGTTTTCCTGCCATTGTATAATTAAAAACTGTTTGATACATTGATGAACCTGCATGATGACATTCGTCTACTATGATAATATCAAACTTCGGTAATTCTTCGTTGCGAGTAGCATAATCGGAAACACTATTTACACAAGCAAATACAAAGTCGGCTTTTTCTAATTGAGATAGTGTTGGTTCTTCATATCCATTCCAAATAATGGAGGTTTGTTCTTTGGTCATGAATTTCCAAAAGGAACGTTCTAACTGATATACTAGGGGATTAGTATGTGCAAGAACAAGCACTTTTAAGTTTGGTTTATTTACAAGTATGCGTCGAATAGCTTCAGCAGCAACAAACGTTTTCCCAAGTCCAGTAGCCATCACAGCAAGTGCCTTAAACTTTTTATTCATGAATGAATTTACAATTCCTACTATTGCATCTTCTTGATACTCTCTTGGCTTATTGGTGTTTGGAACTGTATTTGGTAATCGCTTAACGTGGTCAATCAAGACTGAAACATCCCACAACTGTAGTGGAATACCATTTGACATAAGTGTCCTTTGATGTTCTATTGCTTTTGAATCGAATCCGTTAGAAGCAACAATAACTGGGATTTTTGCATTATAAATTTGTGCTGCACGAAGGGTTTCATCAATTACATCAATTCCTACCGGCTTATTCCAATGCTTAGCTTGAAATACCCATCTGATTCCATTTCTTGATGCTACAATATCGGCACCATGATCATTACTCTGCCCAACCACACGTGCTCCATTGAAACCTTCAGCCATCAATAAACGACTGATAACACGTTCAAAGCTTTGCCATGAACTATTTTTCACGCCCTCAGTGCTAATAAACATATTTAATCAGCCACCTTTTGATTTAAAAATTGGACAGCGATTCTTGTTTTTTGAATAACAAAATCACTTTGGCTTTTATATTCGATGTAATATTGTAAATCATCAAGGCACCCCTTATACAGTCCTTTTATTCGTTCTTGTGTGAATAATAGAACATCATGATTCACATCGACATTTTTATATGGTTCATTCCATACAACACCATCAAAAAATAATTCCGGATGAACAGAAAACAATTGAATGACAGTCGATATAGAAACGAACTGAAATGCTGCACTTGAAGTAGTTATTTCTGATAGTTTAGTAATATCCACTCCTGAATTCATCATATTGTTAATCATCGTTTTTGTTTGCTCATCAGTCATCATATCTTTGCAAACTTCAAAGTCAGTATTTGATAACATCAATCTTTCTCTAATCATGTTGAATAGTGACTCGATACTAGAAATTAGCTTATCACTATTGCCTTCCATTTTATCTGCCCAGTACTTTTCAATAATCTGCCATGAAATGAAAGAAATGGTGTGTTTGCCGTTAGCACTCACAACAGATTTATTCAGTAGATAAATATGCTCTGCAATTTCAGAAGCTATAATCTGCTCAACTTTAACTCTACAGCTTTTAAACATTCTATGAGATTTATCCACAAAAATAGCAATCTCGTCTAAAGAAACTTTGTCTGTAAATAAAGGAAGCGATTTATTGTCAAAATTCGACTTAATCGGTTCGTTAGTCGTGTAAACATTAACATTTAAAGCGGAAGAATTATGACCATTTGCAAGTTCAACAAAACAATTGTTAATGGATAAATGATCATCTTTTTCGGAGTGCTTCAATAAGTATTCTTTTGATAAATGATTTTCTTCTCCTTTAACAGCACCGCATTTTACGCATTCTGAATCAATTGCATTGTTTTTTGCTCCGCAAATGTTGCATATCCAAGGCTTTATCACTTCTATTTCTTGACTTTTTCCGCATTTAGGACATATTTTAGCTGATAATGGAATGGTTTCATTACATGAAATACAATTTTTCCCTTTTAAAACTGTCTGGCATGACATACATACTTCTGCTTCTTCTAGGTTCTGGCAACCACATACAGGGCAAAGTGGTAGTTGTTTGACTGGTCTATGCTCTGCTTCTTCTACCTTTTTGTACCACTCAGCATCATCATAATAACCAGGTTCGTGTTTTTTAAATCTTTCATAGAAATCTTTTTCAACATCACGACTGATACGCCTCGGTTCTTCTTTAACGGAGTCCCAAGTTCCCATATATAAATCAGTTTTTCCTGCTGTTTTAACCTTCCTATATCCTTGGAACAATTTGAAAATGGGCGAATTATTATTTTCAGCACCTGGCTGAGTTGGCTGTAAAGAACTATCTCCTCTTAAAAAAGAAATAGCTCTATGCCATTCAGGACTGTTTCTTTGAAAATCTTGTTTCATAAAGTCAACAGGAACATGATCCAAGTGAACTTCTCCTACAATACGTCCAAAGTTAGAATCTATAGGGTAATCCTTGAGCGTTTTTTGAAATTCGTCTACATACTCAAAAAAGGCATTCTTTTCTGAAATGCGTATTGCCCTCCCATTTCGAATAAGATCAATGCCAAATTCAGACAATGAATCAAATCTTTGAATGCCAACCCATCCATATATTCTCTCTTCAACAGTCCTTATTTCGTGAGAACCACAAGATGGACATTGATTTTGATAGTTTTCTAATGTTGCCGTGCAATGCATACATTTTTTTTGCGAAAATATAGTTTGATCAAATCTAAAAACAGCCGGAATTCGACCATATTTTTTTCTTTCGACATATCTATTGTCTCCCCAAACACAGTGTTCAAAAGGCTCACAAGGTGTTTCATTTACAAATATTTTAATCTCTTCTTCTCTTAGAATTGTAGAATATCTTCTTCCAAGTTCTTGCCTGATCTTCTTAGCGCCGTATTGCACCAGTGCTTTAATAAATCCTCTGTTAGAATTGCCCTCTGGCCACCAATTAGAAACCTCTATTATTGTACCATGACATATTTCATTCTTGGGAATCAGATTAGCTTTAACCTGATAATTCTTTGTTTCGTTTATTTCATTCAAATCAATTGTAACTTCAACAGCTTGCTCACTATCTTCTCGTGCAGAATAAAACGTAGTTACACTACCCATTTTTCCTGTCGATATATTAAAACCCATTCCAAATAAACCTAATGTATCGTATGGATTATTACCTGAAAAACCAGCCCTTAGTGCTTTTTCTGTCGACTCAACTGATAATCCCGGACCGTTATCAGAGATGCGAATAACTCCTTTATTAGAATCAATATCTGATACTTTAGGAAGATCAATACGAACTATAGGAGCTGAAATAGGAGTTCCTTGTAATTTCGCTGCTGAAAATGAATCTATAGAATTATCAATTAATTCACACAGGGCATCAAATGGCTGAATATGTGTATGGGTAAGCGCAATAAGCACTTTGGGATCAGGGGTTAGGTTTAATAATACAGATTCATTCATATGATCACCTCAATATAATACCTTTCTATGCATTACGCAAATACACGAAACGCATAATTATCTTAAAGTCAATACCAAAGAATAATTTTCAAGATTTAGTGATTATACGCAATTAAATTTGACGTGACTATGATTGCAAAATATTGTTTTGTTGAAATAATAGAAATCGTGAAATGATTGTTGTATAAAGTTCTTAGCAATATGCCTCACATAGCTTTGCGTATACATAATCATTATAGCACATTTGGGTTCATATTGCAAGCAAAGAAGAAGAATTTGCTTTCAAAATGCGTTGTGATATTACACAAAGAAATATACGGCTGATTGTAGACTATGCTCAAGATAATTGGGAGTGTTTATCGCTCTATAATAATAGGTAATTTAATAATCTTTATCAGTCAATTGCGCTTTTCGACATTTCTCGTCATTCTTCGACGATTAGTTTACAGAAAAATCGTAGAATTTCGGCATGAAGTATGCTATAATTCTATTATACGATTATTGATTCGGAGGAAATGGAGAATGGAAAACATCGAGAGTATTCTCAATACTGTTGCCGAGCAGAACGGTGTAACTGTTGAGGAGGTAAAACGAGAAATTCAGGCTATTATAGATGACCTGTATGAAAGCGATGATCCTGCAATCAAAGCAAAGTGGCATTGTATGACTGAAAATGGGCAAAAGCCATCTATCGAGGAACTGATTCTATATTGTGCAAACAGAGTGGACAGACAGTCTAAGCCTATAAAGTACACAAAGCGTTACAGCTAATAAAAAGCGGAGGAACATTATTGGTTACCTCCGCTTTAACTTTGAACCCACTGGGTTCAAAGTTGACTATTCAATTCCTTGCTTCTTATCCTTACTCTTAGGTTTATCCTTCGGAGTTCTCGGCTTTTTAGCAAGTCGAGCCGCATCACGCTTCATTTTCGCTCTCTCAAAGTAATAGGTCTTATCACGTTTTGGAGCGTTCTTTTTAGCTTCGATAGCTGCCTGATTCAGCTCATCGGTCAGGACTTTCAGTCTTTCCTCTTTGCTGTCAAGCTCCTCCTGCTGCGGGAACGGCTCTGCTACGATCTTTTTGGCTTCTTCATGGTCAAGCCTTAGCTTTGCAAGGTCAGCCTGAGTACGCTCAATTCTGCCGTCAATGTTGTAGAGGGCAGCTTCAAGGCGGTTCAGGTTATGGGCAAAACTCTCGATCAGCTTTGTAGTATGTGAAGCGGCACCTTTCAGGCAAGCCGACATACCACCGCCCATCATATTGCTGTTGACGGTAACTGTCAGGTCAAAGCCCTGGAACGAGCCGACCTTAACAGGCGTATCAGCGTACTTTATAGCCAATACCGCATCTTCAAGAGCCTTAGCCGCTTCTTTTCTGTCGGTGTATTCAGTCTCCCCAATGATGATCTTGAATACGGGCAGTTTTCGCTCAGGATCAATCGGAAGTTTTCGGAGAGCTTCACGGTCTGTATGCAGATCATTAAGGATAGCTGTCAGTCGCTGTTCCTGTTCAGGAAAACGGGCAACCCTGTCCTCCATCTCAAACACCGTGTTTCTATGCTCCGCTGCGAGAACCCTCAGCTCCTTAACATCATTTTCAAGCATGAGCTTCTCCTTAATACGCTCGTCACCCGTACAGAGTGCCTTGATCTCCGAGTATGTAAGAGCCTGCTGGTCTACATCTTCGCATTTTCTCGCAGGAGTTTTGCTTGTCATAATCTGAGAGATAAACTTCTGCTTATTCTCCAATGTCTGATAGCTGTACGCATCGAACGTACCTTTTGTTACATAGCGGAAAATCTGAACATTCTTGTTCTCATTGCCTTGTCTGATGATACGTCCGGCGCGCTGCTCCAGATCAGCCGGTCGCCACGGTATATCGAGGTCATGAACGGCAATCAGCCGTTTCTGTACGTTTGTACCCGTACCCATTTTCGCCGTAGAACCGAGCAGAACACGGATTTCTCCGCTGCGGACTTTATCAAAGAGGTCAGATTTCTGCTGTTCGGTTTTTGCATCATGGATATATGCGATCTCACTTGCAGGAATACCCTTTGCAATCAGCTTGTCACGAATATCGTCATACACGCAGAAGTCACATTCTTCTTCGAGAGATTCGACCTCAGCGATAGACTTCTTATCCTTAGCATCGTCGGCATCTTCGCCCTCGACCTCTGCTTCTCCGGCTGCCTTATGAGGAACGCCCAAGTCACAGAAAATGATCTGCGTGAGCCTGTCCTCAGTCGTTTCAGCGTGGATACGGGCAACATTCTCTACACAGCGATTGAGCTTTGTGTCGGGATTATCTTCAAATGACGGATCAATCAGACGAGGATCAAGACCGAGCTTTCTTCCGTCCGATGTAATCTTGAGCATATTGTCAATCGTAGGATCAACATTTCCGCTGTTGATAGCATCAGCTCTGTCGGCAAGCTCCTGAACAAGCTCCTGCTGAAAAGGAGTAGCTTCGACCTGAACCACCTGATAATCACAGTCAGGCACATCAAGTTTCAGCGTATCGGCGGTACGAATGTCAGCGACCTGCTTGAACATACTCATCAATTCAGGCAGACCTGTATAGTTTGCGATACGGGTGCGCTCCTTGAAACCGTTGCCCGCAGGCTTTAACTCCCAATCGGTTTTCTGGTCTCCAAAGACCGCTACCCAATTATCAAAGTGCTGTAAGCCGTGATCGTTCAGGAAGTCATATTCCAAGTAACGCATCATGGTGTGAAGCTCTGTAATACTGTTGCTGAGAGGTGTGCCGTAAGCAACACCTTAGCAACGATTATTTGGTAATGTTCGGACGGTTGGTTTTACAGCAATAAAACCGAAAGGACAGATACAAATGATTGATGCGATGTATAATTACAGACAGGGTGAAATTCACTCCGCCGAGTTCTCTGAGGAGTTCAACAAGCTCTGCATACCGTTTGAAGATTCGCTGAGTGAGGAGCAGATTGATGTGTTTCACAAGATACTGGACTGCGTGAGCGATACCGCCGCCGCTGAAATGAGAGCTGCTTACAAGGTTGGCTTCAAGGACGGTGCAACTATGATGCAGGAGATTCAGGACTAATATAATCATAGCATAAGGAAAGGGCTATGTCCTCCGTGACCGTGTACGGAAGGCATAGCCCTTTATATAATAGTATGACCACATAAAATGTGCATAGACGATATAAAATGTGCATAGAGCTTGTGCATAAGTGCCTTGAGGTGTGCATTTTGTTTGTGCAAATCAATGCTCAATGTGTGCATAGTGTGCATTATCTATTGACGCACATTTTACTTTGTGCTATACTAAATACAACAGGAGAGGCAGCAAGGAGCTGTTACGAACTGTGTGAATACCAGAGGAGGTATTATTATGAATGATGTAATGAAGGGTATGCTGATCATCTTGGTAGTCATCTATGTTATTTCCCCCATTGACTTTGTCCCCGGTCCAGTAGATGATTTCATTGTGATCCTGTTGGGACTTGCAAGCCAGAAGAAACTCGAAAACAAACAGTAAGACGGCATAGGGCGGATGCCGTGGGCAAGGTGTCCGCCCTATATTATCAAGGAGGTAATCATATGTCTGGTAACAAAGATTTTAGAAACGAATTTCTTAAAGATGGTAAGAATGTTATCATCAGCAAAAAAATGAAGGAGATCCGTCTGAGCCGAGATATGACACAGGGAGATGTAGCGAAAGAGCTTCATATTGACCGTTCTGTATATGCCAAATATGAAACAGGAAAGCTAACACCCACACAGGAACGAATTCAGGAATTTGCTGACATCTTTGATATTGACATCAGTGAACTTGAAAAGTGTGTTTCCGCTGTTATTCCGGACACATCGGCACTTCTAAAAAACAAAAGACTGCTAACAATGCTTTTGGAAGATTTTGATCAGGTAATCATTCCCGATACTGTATTGAACGAACTTGACTATCAGAAGGATAAAGGCAGAAACAAAAAGATTGCTTGGCAGGTAATGATGACGATTGATGAGTATCGCACCCGTTTTCGAGAGAGACTGTTATTTGAGAGAAGCAGTCATTTCAAGCAGGACAAAAATGATGCTAAAATCATCGAACTGGCTGAACAGTTAAACAGAAAGCTCAATAAGGTCATCTATCTTATTCATGATGACATCGGTATGTCACTCTCGTATGATAACAGCATACTCTTAAAGGATTATATAGCCAAACGCTCTAACAATACCAATTATGCGTCTTTTCTTGCACTTGATGAAGAATATGAACATCTTGATGCTTTTCAGAAGATGATGTCCGATCTCGATTTAAATATGTATCTGCCTGATGGTATGACTTTGCTCATAAGTTGCATCAGATGTAATGATGAAGATAAGTGCGCTGAAAGGGACGGCTATTATGTTTCGGACACAAAGCAATATCGCAAGCTCAAATTTTTGATTGAAAATGGAGCTGACCTTGATAAAACCGATAATAGCAGATATTGTTTGACACCGCTTGCACATTGCGTCCAAAAGGGAAACTTCAAATTGTTCAATTTGTTACTTGAAATGGGAGCTGATTATAACAAGGGTTCTGTGGACGAAACTACTCCAAGCCATTTGAAAATGCAGAATATCAATGAAGGAAACACACCGCTGATGATTGCTTGTTGGCACGCAAACAAAAAATTCGTTGAAAAGCTCTGTAGCCTTCCTGATATTTCCTTGAATCAGCAGGATAGTAATGGATACACTGCGCTAATAAAATGTGCCGTTCAAAGATATAACAGGATTAAAGAAGGTAAAAAGGTCGATTATGTTGAATCAATCTATCGCTACCTTTTGACCTTAGACAGGGTGGATACTTTGATCCGTGACAGACAAAATAGAACAGCAAACGATTGGTGGAAATTAGGCGATGAGCTGAGAAAGGAAATGGAACAGAATGATTGATCGTGCTTGTATCAGCATCAATAACCGCTGTAACCTGAACTGCACCTACTGCCACTTTCACACCACTGAAAAGGCAGAACACCTTACAGAATCAGAAATGAACGTGTATACGATACTTGACAATATCAAGCAGCACATAAACAAGTATGATATCGAGGTATTCAAGCTCGGTTTCGTAGGCAACGGCGAACCTCTGCTCGACTACGAATCGCTGCTCGAATACATTGAATATATCAGCGACTACCTTCTGTCGGGCAGGATAGCTGCTTATACCATAACAAATGGAACTCTCATAACCGAAGAAATGCTCGGTTTCTTCAAGGAACATAAGGTCAATGTGGGTTTCTCGATTGACGGAATACCTGAGATACATAATAAGCTGAGATGCAATACCCATTCAGAGGTTATGAATGCTATCGAACTGTATCATTTGGTAAACGATTACTATCCCTCTATGAATTGTACCGTTGGCAGAGATACGCTTGAAAATGTTGATGATACAATTGCTTTCTTTGAGCAGTTCGGCAGCAGGATAACATTCTCCCGAATGATAGGTAAGGGCGGTATATCCTTAGACGAGTTCCACAGTTTCCTTGATAAAGCCAAGAGCAGAGTTAATGTTCGTATAGGCAAATATGACTGCACGATGTACGGAGGTATGTGCGGTGCAGGGATAAACAATATATTCTACGCTAATGGAAATGTCTATTTATGCGGTAACTGCGTGGATCTGCCGCCGATAGCAAAAGCAGATACACATATTGACCGTATAAACCCCGAAATTCCTGAATTCGACAGAAACACTTGTTTCAGAGAATCACGAGGGCTGTAAATCATGGAATCGGTTTTAATAACTGCTTCCTGATATGTATTATAATGTATACAGAAGAAAAAACACCCGTTTTCAACCTAAGAGGGAGGAATTTGAAATGATGAATGAAAAGAGAGTAAACGAGATCATTTCCCAGATAACCGCTTTTTCTAAGGACACTTATACCAGGAGTGAGTACCTGCCTGAGCTGCTTAAACTCCAAAAAGAGCTGATCGATCTTACCTTCAACGCTGAACACGCTGAAAACGGTGATCTTCGGCTTTGGGACGTTGAAAGGCATCTCCGCAAGATGAATGATGAGCGTGGTCATATAGCCGATGATGAACTTGCAAGGTTCGTAAAGGGCAGCAAGGCAGTCTGCAATAACATCAGTGCTGAGTTTTCAGGAAATGCGGGAGAACAGAAGGTGTTCAGAGCATTAGATAACCTCGGCTGTCAGAATAGTGTGATTCACAATGTTGAACTTGAGTTCGACGGCAGAAGAACAGAGATCGATGCTATCGTGTTCACCAATCATGCTATATTCATCATCGAGATCAAGAACAGCAAGAAGAACATCTTTATAGATGAGAACGGCGAGTTTTACAGAATAGGTAACTCGATGCACCATGACTGCAATATCGCTGATAAAATGGACGAGCGTGAAGCTCTGCTCCGTAAGGCACTTGAACGTGCTGGAATGGATTATCTGAAAATCTTCAAGATCGTAACTTTCACGAATCCTCGCCTTGACGTTGAATGCAAATATCACTATATCAAGGTATGTCCCAGCAGCTATCTCCCGTCTTTCATCGAAAAGTTTACAAGCAACCAGTGGTATTCCTATGAGAGCATCTGCACCATGACAGAAGCTGTGACTGAGGTGAAGTGTCCGGAGGAATATCAGATGTCGATAGACATGACTGAGTTCAAGAGAGACTTTGCGGTACTTATGGCTAAACTCGAAGCAGCCGAAGAAGCTGACCAAGAATGCGAAGATATTGAACAGCCCGATGAAGAAGCAGTAAATGCTTCGGATATTAAGGCTGAGGTCAATATTCCAAAGAAGCCGGTACATACTTATGGAAAAGGAATGGTGGCTGCTGCAATCGGTGTTACACTGATGAATGCTGCACTTCTTCTCGGTGGCAGACTGCTCAGAAAGTGAGGTATACTATGGATGATGTAAAAAAAGGTATGCTTATAATACTGGTTCTTCTCTATATCATCTCGCCCATTGACGTGTGTCCCGGTTCACCCGTGGACGATATAATCGTTCTGCTCCTCGGTGTGGCTGCTAATAAGAATAGGGGTTGATGATTTGTGAAGTATGCACTCTACGGTCTGCCCTGTGCAGGCAAGACAACAGTATTTGAATGGCTTACTATCCCTGTTGTACATGGAAGCACGGAGCTTAACAGAATGGCATCGGGAAGATTTTCGGATCTTCCCGATACCGAAAAGAAGTCTCTCCGTATCAGATATGCCGAACAGCTCAAAGCAAGAACAGGCAACTTTATCTCGGACGGTCACTATTCCTTTCTTGATGATGTGGCTTTTACCGATGCTGACGGAGAGTTATACGATGTTTTCATATATCTATACTGCGAGCCTGAAATTATCAGTGAGCGGCTGAAAAGTTCTGATAAAAACAGAAGATTTGCAGAGCTTTCTATCGAACGTATCCGCAAGTGGCAGAGTTTTGAGATTGAAAGTCTGAGAGCCGAATGTCATAAGCATAACAAGGACTTCTATGTAGTGAAAGATATTTCTGCTGATGAGTTGCAGGCTTTCATCGACAGTATTGAGAACGGGTTCAGTTCATTCGGACTTGCTGAGGACATAGCCGATCAGATCATGCACTTTTATCCGCAGCCATGCGATATTCATATATGTGACGGTGACAAGACCATTATAGAACAGGACTCGTTCAGGGTTTGCACAGGCGGTCACGTTACTCATGTATTTGACGGCAATTTCTATACGGGGTATCAGGCATTTCAGTTCACCAAAGAAGTTGAAAATCTAAGCTATGACACCGAAAAACTCAGTACAGTAGACCTCAACGGAACTATCTTTGGTATGGTTGCTGATAAAAACTATGTTATACTTTCATCAGGTATCAAGCTGCTTTGGGAACGGCTTGCCGAACAGTTTACGTTAAAGAACGTGATTGCTGATACGCTTATCTCGGCTGACACAAAGTATTTTGTAGTCAAACTCCTGCAAGAGAAAGGATATACTGTCACAGCATACGGTGACGGCAAGAATGATTACTTTATGCTGAAACAGGCAGACAAGGGCTACCTGTATATCGGCAAATATCTTAGTCGTTCTCTGAGAGATTCGGACTTGTCAGGAATAAGTTTAGTCTATGACAGATTTCCTTACATACTGGCTGATAATGACGATAGTATAGCAGATGATATTGCGATCTGCAAGTCTGATTCAGGTGTAAACGGTGCAATGCTTGCAGATGCACACATCAGGCTTGGAAGAAAACTCGGTGAGGTCATGCGAGGGTTTATCCCGAATGTCAATTCCGATGTTATCGTACTTGAACGTGGCGGACGCTTCTTCGGTGACGGTGTATACACAGGCTTTGGCGGTACATTTTACAGTTACAATCCTAAAACCGATGCACTTCCCGATATACAGCAAGGACTTGCGGTAATTGTTGACAGCGTAATCAATACTGGGAAATCTGTCCTTGATATGATAACTAAGCTGAAAAAGAAAAATCCTGAGATAGAGATCGTTATTGTTTCTAACGTAATACAGAATGATGCGGTCGATCTCTTGCAGGGGTATAAGGTCTTTGCAGTGCGCACTTCCGCAAATTCATTCATCGGCAGCAGGCAATCAACGCAAAAGAACGGTAAAGGTCCGGATACGGCTGACAGGCTGTTTAATTATATCGACTGAGTGAAAGGAGAAATGGTTTATGGCGTGGGATGCAAATGAAAAAGGCAATTACGCATATTTGACAAAGACAGCAAGCGAACACGGTGGTGTAGACAACTTCATTGATGATATTCATAATGAAGGCTATCAGGAAGGTCATGAACACGGTATGATTGAGGGCGCTGGTGCTGCAACTGTTGTAATCGCTGCTGCAATAGGTGCATACGAAGGTATCAAGCATCTTGTTCAGAAACACAAAGCTAAGAAACAAGCGGTTGTAGAACGATCAGAAGCCGCTCAGGAAGCTCTAAGGCAGATATGTAGCGATTCCAATGGTGAGCTGTATAACGAAAGCGAAAAAACTGAAATCGACGATGAATGAGGGAGGTTGATATTATGACTATTTACACAACGCAGGAGTATAAGGGCTATGGTAAGCAGAACTACTACTGGTACGAGTACCGTCTTGAAGGCGGAACAGTAGTCAAGTATAAGTGCCATAGACAAAAGTTCTTCGACGGACATGAAAACAATTGGGAAACTGAGGAGAGAGAAGTTGAATCATGGGCAACTGATGATCCTAATATGCCTGATTGGCTTCATCAGTATCTATAAGCGATACAATTAGTGTGTCCTTAGCCCAAAGTCTAATGACACACTCACTTTCCGTTCCGCTGGGGTTCAAATCAGCATTATGGCGCGCGCCACAATGACAGCATACTCTATTGGAACTGTATATCAGACAAAGACCTGAGATTTGCTCACACAAGAACTTCTCAGGTTTTTTCTTTTCAGGCGGTTAGTTTTACACTCCGCAGGCTCGTGATGTTACGAGTGACATACCAAGCTGTAAATGTAACCTACTATAATCAGGAGGGCGGTAGTAAGCATAAGAACTGTCTGCTTTGCAAGCAGTTGAAGATTGACACTAATCTATCATTGTGGTATAATAATCAGGGTGATCTTATGAACAAAAACCTTGATCTGTTCCTGACCTTTATGAAAATCGGAGCGTTTACATTTGGCGGCGGTTACGCAATGATACCGCTGATACAGCGTGAGGTCTGCGATAATAAACAATGGCTGAATGAGGACGATATACTGGAGGTCGTGGCGATCGCAGAGTCCACACCGGGACCGGTGGCGATCAACGCAGCAACCTTTGTGGGAAGTCGTACTGCCGGAACGCTCGGTGCTGTCTGTGCAACGCTGGGAGTGGTGCTGCCGTCATTCCTGATCATCTCGCTTATTTCTTTTATCCTGAAAGCCTTTCAGGAGTCAAGAGCTGTACAGTACGCATTTATGGGTATCCGTGCAGGCGTTCTCGCTCTGATACTCAAAGCGGTCTGTACCATGTTCATGGCAACGAAGAAGCACGCTGTTTCCTATGTTATCATGGCAGCGGCATTGGTGCTGACAGCTTTTCTGAAAATTGATGCAGTGTTCGTGATCATTGGCTGTGTAATATTCGGGCTTATATGGTCGCTGATATTCAGAAAGGAGCAGAGCGATGATATGGATTGAGCTGTTTCTGACCTTCCTGAAGATCGGTGCGTTTACGTTCGGCGGCGGTTATGCAATGCTTCCTCTGATACAGAGCGAAGTCGAGCGTCACGGCTGGCTCACACAGGCTGAGGTAGTGGACTTCATTGCTGTGAGTGAAAGCACACCGGGGCCGCTGGCGATCAATATGGCTACATTCGTCGGCATCAGAACAGGCGGTATGTTTGGGGCTGTCTGTGCTACACTCGGAGTTGTCCTGCCGTCCTTTGCGATAATCCTGATCGTTGCAAAGTTTTATGAGAGATTCCGCAAGAGCCGTGCTGTTGACGGTGTGATGTACGGTCTGCGTCCTGCGGTGATCGGTCTGATCGGGGCGGCGTTTCTGTCTGTGGGAATGACGGTTTTCTTTCCGAACGGCTTAAAGAACTCTGTATTTTCAGGTGCAGGCTTCTGGCTCTCTCTTGGCATATTCGCCCTCGGTGCTGCGCTTGCTTTCAAAAAGCTGCACCCAATAGCGATCATAGGTATTTCTGCTGTTATCGGCATTATCGCAGGATATGCACTTGGTTTATAGTGATAAAAAAATCCGTGAGTTTTTCGCTCACGGAATTTATGTTATATGACAGTTTCGCCGCTGTGCAGAGCAATGAGCTTGTCGTCCATGATCTCTTTCATCAGTTCAAATGCAGGAATGCCCGTGCAGTGACCGCTGTAAAATACAGTGTTCATCTTTGCAAGCTCCTGCGCTGTCTGAATGATAACAGCTTTTTCTTCCTCGGTGTGCTCGCCATCACGCTTCATCATGTGGAATCCTGTGATAACATAGTCGGGATAGCTGTCAAACAGTTCCTTGTATCTGTCAAGGATATTGAGTATTCCGTTATGAGCACAGCCGGACAGAAGCCAGCGTTTGCCGTTCTGTGTGATGACAAGGCACTGCTCATGCATAAAATCGTCCTCGGTTTTTACACCGTCTTTCAGACAGGACAGCTTTCTGTTTCCCTGCGGATAGCACCGCCTGCCTGTGATGCCGCTGAACAAGAACAGCTCATCATCAAACTGAATATCACCGTCAATAAGCCGGACATTCGGCAGCTTGAGTATATCGGTATCAATGCCGATATAGCGCTCGCCGTTGTAATGCGGTTCGGCGGCTAACCTCTGCATAATTATCTGTGCAGTATGGTTGAGCTTTGAAAACGGTAGGATACCGCCCGAATGGTCGTAATGACCGTGACTCAGTATCACAGTATCAACAGCAGACAGGTCTATTCTGAGAACTCCCGCATTCTTCACAACAGCGTCAGTCTGTCCTGTATCGAGCAGGAGTTTATGTTTTTCAGTCTCAATATAGATGCTCAGCCCATGCTCTGCAATACAGTTTTCATTACCGCAGGAATTTTCTACAAGAGTGACGATCTTCATAGTTCAGCACCTCTTGGCGGATTTTCTTCAAGATAGCGGTCAAGTATCTCCGCAGCAGTTCTTACAAACTTCACGCACGGTCTTACTTTATAGTATTGCTCGGTACGTTTTTCGGGAGTTGGTTCGCTTGTGACGGAAAGACCTTTCAATAGATCACGGCAGACGATGGTTTCATGCTGTTTGCGAAATTCCTCTGCAAGATACTGTATCCTCTTGTAATGCTCTGTTTTAACAGCGTGATCGGTTTCCGTTCCTTCGCCGTAAAGAATGCCTGCCACCATGAACATGGCAGAACAGGTGCCGCATACCTCACGCAGCCGTCCCATTCCACCGCCGAATGATGATGAAAGCCTTTTGGCAAGCTCCTCGTCCATGCCCGTCACATCAGAAAACGCCACAAAGACCGACTGAGCGCAGTTATATCCCTGTGTGAAAAGAGCGACTGCCTTTTCGGTATGGTCGTACTTCATCAGTGTTCACCGCAGGAGTGGTTTCCGCAGGAATGACCTTCGCCGTGATCGTGGTGATGATCGCAGGTAGGATTCTCGTTCTTCACAAGCGTCTGTGCAAGGAAAGCCTGCACCGCTTCATCGGCACTGCCCGAATTGCCGCCGTAGAGGGTGATGCCTGCCTCCTGCATAGCCATCTGCGCACCTCCGCCGATGCCTCCGCAGATAAGCACATCTGCCTGTGCATTTTTCAAAAATCCTGCAAGTGCGCCGTGTCCTGCGCCCATTGTTCCAACTACCTGCTCATTAATGATCTTGCCGTCGGCAACGTCATAGAGCTTGAACTGCTCCGTTCTGCCAAAATGCTGAAAGATCTGTCCGTTTTCATAAGTCACTGCAATTCTCATAATACCATTTCCTTTCTGTGCGATCTCCTCGGAGACCGTGTTATCAAGAATATAATTTCCGCCCGAAATGACGATGCGTCTGCCTTCGACCAGTGCAGCAGCCAGCTTTTTTCTTGCGCTGTCATATATCGCCGTGACGGTAGTTCTTGCAACAAACATATCACGGGCGCACTGTTCCTGCGTTTTTCCCTGATAGTCGATAGAGCGTATGGTTTCAAACTCGTCAAGGGACATAATGACCGTATCATTCGCCTTATCCTGATCGGGCGCAAAGCTCCAGTAATCGGGATAACAGCAGATACGGCGTGATTTCTGAGGTCTTGGCATAATAGCATCTCCTTTCTGACTTATGTCGATTATAGCATAGTTTTCGACTTATGTCAAGTACAAAATTGAAATTCTCGGTTTAGATTCACTATTGACAACTTGCCGGCAAAATGTTATAATAATAACAGAAAATTTCATACGGGAATGATGTTCTCCCACGGGAAACCGAAACCGCTTAACATAAGCTGATGACTTCTGCGTTTTACGCAATAGTTGTCGGCTCTTTTATTTTATGGAGGAATTTTTATGCTGTTATCACTTGCAATCATTTTTCTTGTTGGGTTATCTGCTGCTGCGATCTTTGAAAGGATAGGCTTGCCACGCATCATCGGTATGCTTGCTGTTGGAATTCTTGTAAGCCTCTATGTGCTTGATCTGCTCGATCCGAAAATACTCGGCATATCCACGGAGCTTCGGCAGATAGCCCTCATTATCATACTGATAAAGGCAGGGCTTTCGCTGAATTTGTCCGACCTGAAAAGAGTCGGCAGACCTGCGGTGTTGATGTCCTTTGTGCCTGCCTGCTGTGAGATAGTAGGGTATGTTGTTTTCGCACCTATCTTGCTTGGGGTAGATCGTATCGAAGCTGCCGTCATGGGGGCGGTGCTGAGTGCAGTATCTCCTGCGGTGGTCGTACCACGAATGGTGAAGCTCATTGAAGATAAATGGGGTACGAAAAAAAGTATACCCCAGATGATACTTGCCGGAGCGTCCTGCGATGATATTTTCGTGATTGTATTATTCTCAACGTTTGTGACGATGGCGCAGGGCGGCTCAGCTAAGGTCACTGACTTCTTGAATATTCCCATATCCATTGTGCTTGGTGTTCTGCTCGGTGCAGCAGTGGGATTTGGTGTGTATCTGCTGTTTGAGAAGTCATATCAGCACAGACACAAGATCAGGAACAGCACGAAGGTCATTATCCTGCTTGGTACTGCGTTCCTGCTGATGAGCATTGAAACGCTTGTAAAGCCCTATGTTGCATTATCGGGACTGCTTGCTGTTGTGGCTATGGCTTGCGTTGTCAAGCTGAAAACCGACAATAGCGTTTCCACTCGGCTGTCCGAGAAGTTCGGCAAGCTGTGGATAGCCGCCGAGGTCATGCTGTTCGTGCTTGTGGGTGCGGCGGTCGATGTGCGTTATACTTTGTCGGCAGGCGGTATAGCTGTGCTGATGATATTCATAGCGCTTACTTTCAGGGCTGTGGGCGTGTGTCTGTGTCTGCTCGGTACGGAGCTGAACGCAAGGGAGCGTATCTTCTGCGTGATAGCCTATCTTCCGAAAGCGACAGTGCAGGCGGCTATCGGCTCGGTGCCGCTTTCACTCGGTCTGCCCTGCGGAAAGATCGTGCTGTCGGTGGCGGTGCTTGCGATACTGATAACAGCTCCGCTGGGGGCAATTGGAATTGACAGGAGTTATATGCAGTTGCTTGATGCTCAAAAATAATGATCAAGCAGAAGTCGGCTCTGCGATCCCGTGTTCCGCTTCATACTCCCTGACACGGCGATAGAAAGTGTTAGCCGACAAGCCCATTCTTCGCATAAAATCTCTGCCCGTGATGCTCTTTGACTTCCATTCCCCATAGAGTTGACCGAACCTCGTCCAGTCAATTTCAATGGGCTTTCTGCCCGTGTACTTGCCCTGTGCTTTGGCGATTTCGATGCCCTCACGCTGTCGCTGTTTGAGCTGTTCTCTTTCAAGCTGAGAGAGTGCAGCGAACACGGTCAACATGAATTTGCCAGCAGGCGTGTCCGTGTCGATGCTCTCCTTGTGGCTGATGAGGGTAACACCCTTGTTGGTAAGGGTGTCGATGATGTTCAGCAAGTCCTTAGTTGACCTCCCCAGACGGCTGATGCTCTCGATGTAAAGCGTATCGCCCTCACGCACATAGTCCAGCATAGCCCTGAGCTGAGGGCGGTCTTTGTTCGCTCCCGAAATCTTCTCGGAGAAAATGCGGTCAACCTGATAGTCGCACATGATCTCCTGCTGTCTTGCTGTCTCCTGATGTTCCGTGGAAACACGGATATAACCTATTCTACTCATAAAAATTCCTTTCTTTATTCAAGCTGACTTTTCTTTCTCTTGGCAGCTTGTTCGTTCTGCATATATCGGGCAAGTGTTCTCTGACTGTCACGCTTCTGCTGTGCAAGCCGTGAAAGCCTGTCCGCTTCTTTCTTTAGGGCTTTACGCTCCGCACTCATCTTGGCATAATCTTCACGGGCTTTTTTCAGCTCGTCCTGCAAGTCCTTGATTTTGGGAATGATGCCGTCGGGAAACAGTTCTTTCAGCTTTTTACGGCACTCATGATACTGGTCGAGTTCGTAACGGCAGTTCTCCCCATATTTCTTTTTAGCCTTTCCCTCCAAAGAAGAATAGGTCTTGTAATAGACCTTATACTTGCGATATTCCTCGATAGCCGGAATTTGCTTCTCTAATTCGTGGATACGGTCGCTCAATTCGATCTGCGGTGTTGACATCACCATAAATTCAGCAAAAGCCCTGTGAGCTGCACTCTCCAATTCTTCAAGGGTGGAGTTGCTTGCGTTCATCTCGTTGAGTGCCTTGCTCGCCGCTTTCATATTCTCACGGTCTGCCCAATTCTGCAAGCCCTGAGACTGTTGGAATTTCTCTGCTGTGGTGCGGATAATTCTCGCTGTTGGGCGGTGCGACATTTGGTACTTGTAACTCTCGATACGCCTTCTGATCTGCTGGCTCTCGTAGAAGTAGCCCAGCGTTTTGGCTCTTGTAAACTTCGCCCTCGGATTACGCTCTTTCTGTTCGGCAAGCATAAATTTCAGGTCAATTTTATGGTCGGGATTGTAGTCAACAAGTATTCCGAAATCAGCACACTTTGCAAGGAAATCTTCAAAGTCCTCGCTGCCCTTGATAACCTCGTCGATAGTTCTTTTAAGCTGTTCCTTCCACGAAAGATTTTGTTTGTCAAGCTCCCACTCCCAATGGCTCTTGCCCTTTGAAAGATGCGGATTCTCGATAATAGAAAGTCCGTGTTTCCTGCAAAGTTCGTCCGAAATCATGCGTAGTTTGCTCCACGCTCGGTCGGGTATCTTGCCTTGATTATGCTCAGTCTCAAAGGTTTTGCCCGTGTAGAAATTTACATTATTCACGATGATGTGATTGTGGATATGCTCATGGTCACAATGGACGGCAAGCACATACTGATACTCGTCATTGAAAAGTGCCTTGCAAAGTTCCTGCCCGATAAGCAAAGCCCGTTCGGGAGTGACCTCTCCGGGGGCGAACGATTGTATTATGTGTTGGCACTCACTTCGGCTTCGCCCTGTGCCGACACACTCTCGGATATTTTTGAATTGTTCTGATGCTCCACATGGAGTAGATACGCACAGGTTGCTAACAACATATTTGCCGTCTGCGGTTTTGTCTGGGTTGCAGATATAAGCAATTGCACCGTATGTTCCCGTGTGGATCGTATGGATACGAGTAACTGCCAAACTTCCTCTAACCTCTCTTTCATATCGGCAATATCTTCATCGTAGAGCTTGCCGCCTTTGTTGACACGGTGGGCTACCTGATTGAACGAATTGGAGATTGAAGATATGTACCGTGCTATCTGCTTGATGTCCTCGGTATCTTCCTCCACATTCATCACGGTCAATGCAGAATAACGGCAAAAATCGCCCCTGCTTCTGAATGATGTTTCCGCATATCGGCGGTTGATCGCTTCAAGCTCCATGTCATTCACTCGGAATGTGATAAGGTGTTTGCGTACCTCGCTCGGTTCGGTGTCCTGCGGTGGAGATTCGCCCTCGGTGGTTTCGGGCGGTTCGGTGAAATCTACCTCACCCGTTTCGGTGACTTCGAGCATTGGTATCGGCTCGGCAGAGGTGTCCTCGGCGGTATCCGTTTCAGAATTATCTGACAGCATATCCGCCTGCATTTCGTCCGCATAGGTGTGGGCAAGTTCCTCCGCAAGCTCCTCGACTTGCTTGTGTTTGAACAGCTTTGCAAGGAAACCCTTTTCGGGCTTTTTGAATATTGACATTGTGTTGTCCTCGCTTTCTCGGCGGTTCTGCCGCCGTTGTTCGATTGCTCCTGCAATCGTTCTCAGGGGTCTTAGGGGAATTTTCCCCTGACAAGCCGTATAAAGTTTACGATTTTCCATAATCGTAATACTTTATACCGTGCTTGTGAAAATTGATCGGGCGTTTCACGCCCTCACTTGAATTTTGCCGTTCCTACGGCTGTTTTCACGCTCCTGCGTGATTTGGAGCTATGCGACTTTTCTCTGTATCCGCACGGCTCTGACTATATGATACTGGGGTACGGCGCAGTTATTATGCTGGGTGGGCGGCAGTCTGGTGAAACTATTTTTCGGCACTCCCTGAGCCGATTTTGAATGTCGATATGCTTATCGCTACATTCAATTTTCTGCCCTGTCTGACCGCCTATGAAAAACACCCTTCACTTTACTACCGGAGTTTTTGAGGTTTTGGGCATGATTTTCTGAAAAGTTTACACTTTGTTCATGATGGTTCTCCCTATCGCATAAATTCAACAGCGGATTTCTGTATATGGTGACGGTTATTTTAGAGGGGAGATTTTCTCAGAAATGGGATTGATTTTTTGGGGGTGGTGTGATATAATGGAAAGGCAGGAATAGGCATTCGGCATATTCGTTATAAATGAAAATAGTATGAGAGGATAACACATGAAAAAAGCGTTTAAGATCATAGGGAAAGTATTGCTTGGATTACTGATACTGTTAGCGGTATTTCTTATCGTTATGACGATTTATAATCAAATAATGCTCAAAAAGAATAAAGACCTTTACGATACTCCCCTCGGACAGCTTGTCGAGGTGGACGGTCACAACATGAGCATATACACCGAAGGCGAGGGTGAGCACACTATCGTTTTTATGTCAGGTTGGGACACTCCTTCTCCGATACTGGATTTCAAGCCACTTTACAACAGGCTTTCCGATAAATACAGGATAGTCGTTATTGAAAAATTCGGCTACGGCTTCAGCGATGTCGTTGACGGAGAAAGAGATTTTGACACGATACTGCGACAGGACAGAGAAGCACTCGAAAAGGCAGGCATCGAAGCACCTTATGTGCTGTGTCCGCACTCGCTTTCAGGACTTGAAGCCACACTTTGGACACAGAAATATCCCGAAGAAGTTGAAGCTGTTGTCGGACTTGATATGGCATTTGCTAATTTTTCGGCTCTGCCCGATTATAAAGAAAGCACCTCTCAGAAAATCGCTATCAATATCAACAGATTTGCAAGGGTGACGGGGGTGCTTAGACTGACAGATGCGGACTATTCGGGTACTCTGAGTGAGCAGGAAAAGAAGATACTGACCGAGATAGTTTGCCATAAGACAACCAATGATAACATTGTAAGCGAGAACAATCATGTCAGGGCGGTCTGCGATGAGATAAACTCCAAACCGATGCCGACAATTCCAACTTTGCAGTACCTTTCAAATACAGATAGTGATGATGAGATAAAAGCCTGCAAAGAATATACTGAAAAATCTGTCAACGGTAAGGTGTTTCAGCTTGATTGCGAGCATTATGTTCATGATTTCGAGTATGAGCGCATAAGCAAGGATATGAAGGAGTTTATAGATAGCCTTAACGGGTAAATAAATCAAATCAATGCAGGGCATAACAGCTCTGCATTTTTCTTTTCTGCCGACAAAAATTCCCCAGTCAAAATATCGAACGGAAAAATCTAATGGCGCACTCAACTTCATGCGCACTGCGAATAGACTTTTTATACGGAAGTGCGCTATAATTTTAGTATGGGGCTGAGTGATCAGCTCGACTAAAATTTCAGAATGGTGGTGATGATATGGCTACAACTTCTATCGCTGACAAGCTGACAAAGCTCGAAAAGAAGATCGCAAAGCGACAGGCAACTATCGCTGAGGAGCAGAAACAGCTCGACAAGGATATGGAGGAGTATAACAAGCTGTACCTTATGGCTCTTGCCGACAAGTTCAAGCTGAAAGGCAAAGACCTGTTCTCCGCTATCGAGCGTGAGCATGAACAGCTTGAAAAGCTCCGTGACGGCGGTATGTCCGATTCGGATATTGACAGCCTGACGGACAGCTCTCCTGCGTATAAGGACGATGCGGTTATGCAGGAAGAATTTCCCCGTACTCTCTTTGACAAGGATTGACGGAAAGGGGGCTTTGAATGAGCGAATACATTTACAAGGTCGGGGACGATTTTGAGAGCGATGATAAAGAATATGTTGCTCTGAAAACTGATAAAGGACAGCAGATAACGGTTGCCCTCGGCGTAAGCGGTGTGCCGTTCAAAGGTCGCTTTGATAAGGAAAGCATTTTCTTTTCTTATGACAGCGATTACAAGGATACCGTGCAGGAAATCATGGAGAAAATCACCTCGGACAAGTACGCCGATCAGCGTGATGAGATCGAGAAACATCGCAGGGAAAAGGACTATCTGTTTTTTATTCCTGCGGTGGCTGAAATCCTGCGTATGACAGAGGGTACGCTCCGCCGCAGACCTCTTGATATTCAGCTCGCCGTGTGCAAGCGGTATGCGGACATTTGGGGCTGTGACACATACACGATTCAGCATAAGCTGAGAGATGCGATGATGCTGATTATCAAACCTGAATTGACAGACAGCGACAAAGAGAAAGCTGTCGGAAAGGACTAACATTTGAACACAACATCTGCCGTAGAAAAGAGAGAGAAGGCGGTTGACTATGTGACTGATGAGGGTATCAAAGTCAAGGTTTCGTACCCTGACGATGTTCCCGAAAATATCAGACAGCAGAAGATCAACAAGATGTACGATATTTTCCTCGGTGCAATGCGCCGCAACGGAACAAAGGAAACAACTGAATAATCTGGCACTCTGCCGAATTTGATTACAGTTACAGAAATGCTGTTGCAAATATCGGGCGGTTGTGCTATGATATAGATGTAAAACCAACCGTCCGATTGCAAACGCAATTGGAGGTCAACAATGAGAAAATCAACGAAAACAAATGACGGTATCACGGCTATCTATGTACGCCGATCCGTCAGCGACAAGGATAAGGGCAACAACAGCTTGTCCATTTCCGCACAAAAGGAGGAATGTATCCGCTTTGTAGGAGACTGCGAGTATCGTATCTATTGTGACGATGGAAAGTCGGGCAAAGATGTGATGCACCGTCCCGCATTTATGCAGATGATGAGCGATGCCCGTGAGGGACTTATCAGCAGAATTATCGTGAAAAAGTATGACCGTTTCAGCAGAAATATGAGAGAATATCTCAACATCACGGACGAGCTTGACCGCTACGGTGTGACCGTTTACTCCCTCTCCGAGCCGTTCAATACGGAGACAAAAGAAGGGCGTATGATGCGAAACAATCTGCTGAACTTCGCTGAGTTTGAGCGTGAGACGATCGCCGCAAGAGTGGCAGATGCGTTCAATACCAAAGCAAGAGAAACGGGCTTTTATCAGGGCGGTAAGGTGCAGTTTGGCTACACTCCCGAAAGAAGAACCATTAACGGCAAGACAGGCTCGGTGCTTGTTCCCTCGGAGAATGCAGAAGCGGTGTGTGTGGCCTATGACTTGTATCAGCACCCCGAAAATTCTCTGACCGATATTATCCGCTACATGACGGAGAACGGTATCAATGCTTCAAGACCGACACCACGCACAAAAACAGGCATATCCAATCTTGACAGGTCGCACCTGAGCCGTATACTTGAAAATCCGCTGTATGTCCGTGCCAACAAAGATGTGTACCGCTATTTTCTTTCCAGAGGATATGAATTGCTTGACGATATTGAAGCCTATGACGGTGTTCATGGGCTGTTCGTTCACGCTGGCGGTGATGATACGCACTTCGTCAAGGTAGCCTACCATGAGGGGCTTGTGGACGGCGATGTGTGGCTGAGAGTGCAGGACAGAAAGTCGCACCAGAGTAAATTCCCGAACAACGGCAAGGCTATGAACTCTTGGCTTGTGGGTATGGTGAAATGTGCCTGTTGCGGTTATGCGATGCACTTCAATCATTCCGTTAGAAATGAGGGAAAGAAAGTATATTATCGCTTTCTTGACTACGGCAAATATACGCTGAATGGCTGTCCTACTCCTCCGATTAAGATGAAGCCGAAACAGGTCGAGGACGCTGTGCTGACGGAAATGAAAAAGCGTATCGAACAGCTCAACATTGAAAAGCATGAGGAAAGCAAGCCCGATGCCGAAACGGAGAGTATCAAAACAGAAATTATCCGCCTTGACAGCGAGATACAGAAACTTATGGAAAAGCTCGCTGATGCCGATACCGTTCTGTTTGACTACATTCAGAAGCGTGTGAGTGCCTTGCACGAACAGAAGTCGGAGCTTGAAAAGAAAATGCAGACCATGTGCCGTAAGCGTAAAGCTATCGACACAAAGCCGTTGGAAGAACCTATGAAGCAGTGGGATAAACTGACGGTGCAGGAAAAGCACGATCTGGCGGCAGCTATGATTGATGTGGTGCTTATTTCCGATGAAACAGGTATTGAAGTGAAATTCAGCATTTGAAAAAGTGCGGAATTTCGGTATTTTTTAGTGTTGATAAGGTGATGCGTTGGGCGTTCCGGTTGCGAAAACCACGCCCTTACCGCCAGTCTTTTCATCAAGATAACGGCATTTGAGAAACAAATCAAGTGCCTTTTGCGAAGCAGAGTTGGAAATGCCTGCGACATTCTGCAATTTTGTCGCTACGAACAATAACGATAGGTAACTCTTTGATATAATCTCTAAGTTTTCCCCCGTTTCACACTGTGCATGCGATTTTCACCGCACACAGCGTTCCATCAGATTAACTTACTTTCTATTGATTTCAACAGAACTGTATCCTCACGAAATACAGCCTGCGATAAATTTCACTTTTTGAGATTTTCGCGATATTTTAGAATTTTCTTTTCTGTCTTTGCATCAACATTTATTATAGGGCTGTTATGAATCATATAGTGACAACTCATACATACCCAAGCAAGGTTCTGAACCTTATTGATTCTGTCTATTGGAAGTTTATTATCGACATGATGACAATGTCCTGTAGTGCTATTGCCGAACTCTTTACCACAACATTTGCATTTTCCTTTGTCCCGATTGTAGGCATATTCACGATTCATGTAAAATTCAAAATTTCTCTTCCAGTCCTTGCCTTTCTTGTATTTTGAAAACGCAATTTCTTCGGGAGTGTTGATTGAAGGTCTGTCGCAAGGCAGACTTTTTCGTTTACTGCATTGCTGAATATATCGTTTCCTGCCGTCCTCTGTGTAAGGCGTGGTCTTCTGGTCAAATGGCTTTGATTCATATCTGCTATGTGTAATGAACGCATAGGTTAGACCAAACCAGTTGCCCTCTACCTGTATTGCAAACGTAGTGCTGGTGTAATCCTGATGCCTGTGGGGTAAATTGCATAGTGTCTTGAGCGGAACCTGCATTTGATTGTACTTCTTAGGGTACATATTCTTCCATACTGCAAAAGCAGTATTGTTGACACGCCTGTCGATTATTTCAAAAGCGTGTGAGCAGATTGATGGCTGTAAATATTGAGCTATACCCATGATTTTCGAGTTAATCTCGTGTATCATAGCCGCCCTTGATGTTGGCTCCTTGAAAGTTTCAATTTTCTTTATATCGGCTTTCAGGGTGTCCAATTTTCGGTTAAGGCGTTCCAAATCAGGGTAGGGTTTACCGACGAGGTTATCTGTCCAAGTCTTTGGGTCGGGAGTTTTCCTTTTCCGTTCCGCTTTAACCACGAATCCGAGGAATTTTATTCCTTTTCTTTGCAAGTCCGTGACATAGGTTTTCTCTTGCGATAGTTCGAGTTTCAGCTTGTACTTAAAGTAGCTTGTCATTTCATATTTAAGCCTTATTGCTTCTTCCTTAGTTGTGGTGAGTATAACCCAGTCATCAGCATATCGGAAGTTATATTTAGGCGTTGTACCCTGTGATTTTAATCTTCTGCTGTCATTAACCTTGTACTTGCATTGTCTGTGCGGTTCAAAGTATTTTCTGCCAACATACCAGTCAAAATCATTTAAGTACACATTTGCTAACAATGGTGAAATTATACTGCCTTGCGGAGTTCCAGAAATTGTCATGTAATATATTCCACGGTCAATATATCCCGCTTTCAACATCTGACTGATAATTTTCAAAACTCTCTTGTCATGTATTCCTATCTTCCATAGCTTATTCATTAAAATTCTATGGTTGATATTGTCAAAACAGCCTTTAATATCTCCCTCAACTGCCCATACTGCTTTGTCCACTGAACGTCCTGTACTGTTTATAACATTAACGATATCCCTTATTGCGTGTTTTTGTGCTCTGTACGGTCTGAATCCGTAACTGTGGGGATAAAACTTTGCTTCGCATATTGGTTCAAGGATAATTTTCATACATTGCTGTATTATTCTGTCAAGCATTGTAGGAATGCCAAGGGGTCGCATTTTACCATTGCTTTTGGCTATATATTCTCGCCTTGCAGGCTTAGGTTTATAGTTCTGTATTTTAGATTGAATCAATGCAAACAGTTCATCTCTGTCCATTTGCAAATATCTGTTGATGCTCTGACCGTCCACTCCTGACGTTTTACTGCCGTGATTGGACTTGATATCATGGATTGCTGTAACGATTGTGTTCTTATAGAACATCGCTTCGAGCAAGCCTGTAAAATTAACATTTTCAGAACTTTTCTGATACAGAAAGTCCTGACATTGTTTAAGGTCGGTTTCGCTGGAGAACATGACGTTTAAGTGTATAAGGCATCACCTCATAGTTCGTCACCCGATATTTCAGGGAGTTATTTGTTCTCAAGTGTGAAATTTATCGTTAATCTGACTCGTACCCTTCGCCGTGAGGCATTTCAGCCTCGTGTGATCGGTCCTACCGTCTCAGACTACTATGGTACGGCTGACTTCCTGCCAAGTTCATAGCCCTGTAAAGCTCCCTTGACAGGCTCTCAAACGTTCCTGAACCTCTATCCTTTTGTGAAATCTTTAGGTTGCCACTTTACACCGGAAGAATCTGACCTTGATTTGAATTACAGTTCCTCAGGGTCTCCATAGGTATTTCATCCAATGGAACGTATGCGGAAAAACCAACCACATACATTTTCTTCAGTTGTTCCGTCTTTCGACAGCCGAGTTTGACGGTGCTGCATAGCTTCAACTTATATGTTTAACCATGGATTTCGGAAGTCCGCATCATTATTATCCATGCCTTTTCAGGTTTAGGTTTTCAGATTACGACTTCACCACGCTTTACACGATATGGAGTTACAGCTTCATATCGCATAGTGGAGTATTAACTCTCGTACTACTGGCTTTAACTTGCCATTGTATTAATTCTGTACGGCAGAGGAGTTCCACCTCTGAATTTGAGATTCAAGTTCTCTGTAAATGATTCTTATTGCTAAGTTCATTTACATGACGTGTTTCGGCATAGTCGTTACCTACACCTTATGCGTAACGTTTTGCACAATTCTTGAATTCATGTGCCTCATCGACGAATAGCCTGTCAATACCGAGCTGTTCAAAGGTCAGCGTATCGTCCTGATTAGCCTTTTCGAGCTTATCAAGCTGTTTCTGCAAGCTCTTACGGGTACGCTCCATAGCCTTGATTTGAAACTTTGAGCCTTCGCTCTTTTTCAGTTCCTCGATACCACGGAGAATATCGTCGATCTGGCTCTGAATCGTCATAACCTGTCTCTCTCTTGAAACAGGGATTTTGCCGAGCTGAGAGTGACCGATGATAACCGCATCATAATTGCCTGTTGCGATTTTGGCAAAGAGCTGCTGTCGGTTCGCTTTCTGAAAGTCCTTTTTGGTAGCTACCAAGATGTTAGCACCCGGATAGAGCTTCTGAAAATCGTCACCGATCTGTTCCGTCAGATGATTCGGGACAGCAAACAAGCTCTTAGTACACAAACCCAATCGCTTTGATTCCATAGCTGTTGCGATCATTTCAAATGATGACAATAGGTAACCCTTTGATGTTATCTCCAAGTTTTCCCCTGTCCCACACCGTACGTGACAGTTTCCCGTCATACGGCGCTCCATCAACAATTACTTTTATTCAAACTTATACTTCAGACTTCAATCAGTTCTCCATCGGCTGAGATTGGTGGTTTTTCTGCCATTACTCTCAGCTCATTTATTTTCTTCAACTGTTTTGCATCAGGTTTAACCAGTTCTAGATACTTTTTCAGTGTTACTGTGTTTACTGAGTGAATCAGTATGTGAACCTTGTCAGATACAATAATCAAGTTATTGTATTCATCACCACCGCCTAAAGCTCTTGGTTTCTTGTGGTGACAATCTATCGTACCTATATCAAGTTGTTCTTTAGTTATAGCACATTTACCTTTTTGAGCTACATACATCGATATCCTGTTGTCATTGTATTCTACGCTTTCAGCACCACAGGGAGTATTCATAAGATGATATAGGAGCGAAAAATCAACAAATCCTAAATTTTTATGAATTTCCTCTCGTCCTTCTGGTGTGTAATTATTTATACGTCTTTTCTTATCCATAGGAACTCGATGTTGGACGTATGCAATTGGCACAATGGCATGGTTATTGATGAATCTTACTTCTTTGCTTTTTCCGTATTTACTCCGGATATAGCTATTAGTGATTGTACCTTTTCTGGTTATCCTGTGTTTCAGCCTGTTGTAAAGGCTCTTTTTGACATCATAAGCGATAACGTGAAAGTCAATATTTACATGAGTTGCAATGCAATAGTAATTATGAACGCCAATCAGATAGGCATTGTACATCTGAACAAGCCTAAATTCCATTTCTTTATTGTACGTTTGCCTTATCTTTCCGATTATATCCTTGGTATACGCTCTTATTTTAAATAATCGCTGTTCCTTGATATGTGCTTCAACTACATACTTTGGTTTGCCTTGTCTGTCTTTGCCCTTTTTCCTCATTTTCAGCTTAAATCCGAGGAATTCCGAGAAATGACGTTTAAGATTTACTATTTTTGACTTTTCGGGACTGATTTCCAGTCCTAAGCGGTCTTTCAGCCAAAGTTTAGTAGCTTCAAACATCTTAATCGCATCCGAACGATTTCTACAAAATATCTTGAAGTCGTCCGCATATCTTACAATGTAGCACTCCTTAAGAGAAGACTTCCGTAAATGAAATACTTGTTTCGATTTATCGGGTGTTCCGTTGGCGTATATGCGTTTAATATAATTTTCCCTTGTGGGGATGTTCTCCCATTGACTTGCTACCCACCAGTCTAGTTCATTCAAAACAATATTGGATAATAATGGTGAAATGATACTGCCTTGAGGAGTTCCTTTTTCTGGAAAACCTATTCCGGTAATTTCTGCTTTAAGCATAGCTGATATGATGCACAACAGCTTCTTGTCTCTAATACCTAATGTCCACATCTGCTTTAATAGCTTGCCGTGACTTACATTATCAAAGAATGCTTTAATGTCTACATCTACGACGTAGTGTAGATTCATGTTTTGCATCATTCGCTCAGCCTGTGCTATCGCATTTTCTGCACTTCTGTTAGGTCTGAATCCGTTGCTTCGCTCAAAGAATTTAGCTTCACAAATTGGCTCCAGTACTTGCAATATACATTGCTGTATAAGTCTATCCATGATTGTAGGTATGCCTAAAGGACGGGTTTTACCATTGTCTTTAGGAATTTCTACTCTTCGAACTTTCTGCGGTGTGTATCTTTCCAGTTTTCGCTGTACATGGGAGATAAGCTTGTGTTCTTTCCACTTACTTAAATCGCTTATTGTTTTCTTATCCGTTCCTGCTGTTTTGCTTCCTTGGTTTTTCTTGATGTTTCTGTATGCAAGTTTTATGTTTTCCGGACTGGTTATGATATTCACAAGATGCGTGAACGCTTTACCATCCTTACTGTCTGCATACAGCTTATCAAATATGCCTTGCAAGTTGTAATATTCAGCATTACGGAGTTTTTGCTTCTTAAGAGTTCTTTTCTTGTCTGTCAAAGTCAGCTTAGTTCCTTTCTGCTTTCAGAATGGATTTCGCTTTTCTTAGTCATACTCGAACCTTTGAATTTGTATAATTTGAAATTTATTTGTAATTGTTGACTTGTGCCTATCCCTCCACCGCCTCTTTTTCGCAGCGGCTTCATCGGTACTGTGGCACTACTCTCAGCCGGATAAAGAACAGTTATACAGTATGAGCTGATTTCCTGTTCAACGCTTCATTGCCGCAGTTAGCTCTGCGTTCCGACCTTTCCACGTTCCAATATTCCTATCTGTACATATACCCTTAGGTGTCCCTCTGAGCCTGCGCATACCCAGTGCCTGTAACACTGCAAGGATTTTCATAGTAAAAAAAATTTTACTCATCCTCATGCACTTCCGTATTCGGACTGCGACATTTCTGTCGTAACGCCTTTTAGACCCGTACATTCGGGGTTTCGCCAGTCAACATTGACATTCTGACCATAGGTATTTTATAGACCTCCGGCATATCATCTGCACATTCCACCTCTGGAACGCTTTCCACAGCATTGTCTGTTTGGGCAAACTTCTGCCGACTTCCGCGAGCGTTTTACCATAGTTACCACTGCCGTAGCTAAAGCAAATCGCAGTTTTAAGGCAGGCGTTTCAGGACGTTACTCCTTCATTCCACCTGTCGGAATATCAGTTCTCCAAGAACCGTATTTCAAATATTAATTTATCATACGACCTTGTGCGTAACCTTTTCAGTTACGAACGTGTCGCACTTTTTCCGGCACCAACGCAGTGCGCAAAAAGCGTATTACCGCCAAACATTGCGTGTGCGATAGCATTCTTCTGATGATCGTGGAGCTTAATATCCGAAGTCATCATCGGGAAAGAAAGAGCCGAGCCGTCATACTCACGGGGACGAATACTGTTGAACAGTTCGTTGTACTTTTCCACGATAGCTTCACGGCGCTGCGGATCTTTGAAAATCCACGCCTTGAATGCCTTGCGAATATCATCGGCTTTACGCTGTACCACACGGGTAGCATCAATATCCACTACACGCTTTTCCTTTGTATCGCCCAAACCGTCCGGAACCTCGATAGTCTTATATACCTTCGGTTCTTGTAAGTTCAGCAGATGTTCAAAGATGTCGTAGGCGTTCATCTTATGAGAACCGTATTTCTGCGTAGCAAGCACCGACCTGTCGGAAGATTTGTTGCTGACATGGAAAGAGTTAGCGTGTACGGAATATTCCACGCCGATGATAGAACTCTTATTCCACCTTGCGGACGGACTTGTACTGCGCTGATACTCAGGTGTCTGCAACAGCTCATACATGAACTGCTCATAGTATTTCGCATCAAGCCAAGCAGCACCGAGCTTAATGTCAATATCGCCGGCTTTCAGCGGTTCAGGCATAGCCTGTTTTAGCGCCGATACATTGATGTTGAAGTCCGCATCGTACTCAGCGATTTCTTCCGCTTCACGGAGCTTCTTGCGAATATCGCCCGACAGGTATTCACTTGCCGTCTGATAACCGTTCTCCGTATGGGGAATCTTGAAAATCGCCCCTGTCAGGTCACGCTTCAGCTCGTCCTCCGTCATACCCGTCAGACTGCTCATGTACTCAAAATCTACATGAGCCTTTTCAGCTACGGACAAAGTGAGAGCTTCAAGAGCCGTATCAACATGATCGACTGCTTTCGGCGGCACGATAGTACGTTTTGTGAAAATATCGGACTTTGCTTTCAGCTCAGTCTTATCATAGTCCTTTTCAAGTCCTGCCACAAGGTTATACGAAACATCTTCTGCAAAGTAACGCTTGTTCGTCTGAGAGTGGATAAGTCCGAATTTCTTGTAAAAATCGTCATAAGCCACATTCAGCTTTGCCTGCAAATCCTTGATAACGCTGTCAGGCTTGTCAAGCTCCATTGCTTCGATCAGCTCACGGGTGAGGTCACGAAGCTCAATAAAAGCCTTGAAACGCTTGTGCTGCGCTGTTCCTTTATCGAAACGGAACTCGCAGGCAGCGTTGTTTTTCTTGAAGAACACCTGATCGTCAGACATAAAAAAGCTGTAATTACGCAGATTGGACGGAATCTGTACCTGAACGCCGTCAGCGGTCTTAGCGTATACATCACGCCCCTTATCGTGGCTGATCTCCGCAGAGAGCTTGCCGACAGCTTCATGGAGTGCCGATTTCAGGTCAAAGCCGTCCTCAGCGACAACCATAGTGCCGCTGCCGTAGAGCTTGTTTCCCTCGACCACAGTACCAAGCACCATATCAGGGTGCTGTTCAAAATACTTGTTGATCGGCAGACCGTCAGCCGTTTCACCGATTTGTACCCAATCGGGAATATCGGACATTTCGGCAAGCGACTTGCCTTCGTGCTTCTTCAAAAAGATAATATCCGTGGTAACATCTGTTCCGGCATTATCGTGAAATGCACCATTCTTTCCACCTGGCAAACGGATAGCACCGATGAAATCAGCCTTGTCAGCTAACATCTGGCGAGTGCTTTCATCACGCTTGTCAAGTGTGCCTGCCGAGGTAACAAATGCCATGATACCACCGTCTTTGAGCTTTGAGAGGGCTTCTGCAAAGAAATAATCGTGCAGTTTCGTGGTATCATGGACGGTATCACGGAAACCAAGCTCACCGAATGGGACATTACCGACAGCTACATCAAAGCTGCCGTTCTGAAAACGATTCTTCTCAAAACCCTGAATTGCAATATCCGCATCGGGATAGAGAGCCTGAGCGATTCTGCCCGATAAGCTGTCGATCTCCACGCCGTAGAGCTGAGAGTGAGCCTGCATTTCTTCGGGCATACGTCCGAAAAAGTTTCCGATACCCATTGCAGGCTCTAATACATTACCGCCCTCAAAGCCGAAGTTTCCGAGAGCTTCATAGATACCGTCAATAACCGTAGGACTGGTGTAAAACGCATCATTTACGGTTGAACGTGCCTGAGCGTATTCCTGCGGAGTCAGCAACTCAGAAAGCTCCTTATACTCTGCGGCCCACTTCTCATCATTCTTATCAAAAGCCTTAGCCAAAGCACCCCAGCCGACATATTTCGACAGGGTTTCCTTTTCCTCAGCCGTTGCAGAACGCTTTTCGGCTTCAAGTGCTTTCAGCGTTCTGATTGCATCGACATTGGCTCTGAACTTCGTCTTAGCACCGCCGTCACCGAGGTTATCATCAGTAATGGTGAAGTTATCGCCCTTATCGGGAGTAGGTGCGGTGATTTTCTCAGTTATCGCTTCATCTGTATCGCTGATCTCAGGTATAGGAGTATCAATCTCCGGCTCTTTAGTACGCTCCAAGCTGTCAATAAAATGAAAGCTCATGAGCATATCGCCGTTATCGAGTCTGGAAGTCAGCTCACCGCCGTCAAAACTCCAGTTTTTCGCACGGTCAAACTCCATGTGAAGGTCTTTGCCCGTAGGTTCGCCATTTTCATCGAGCTTTCTGGAAGTAAAATCGACGGTGCTTACGCCAGTGACGATTCTGCGTTCTCCGATACATTCAGGACGGAGATGATCGCTGATCTCAAACATCATTCCCGGCTTCAAAGCCTTTTTGAGCTGAGATAGGTTCTTGATTGTCGGAATATCAGTCTTTTCTGTTTCAGGAGCGACCGCAGTATTATCCGGTGTTACCTCAGCAACAGGCTCAGGCTTCACAGGTTCAGACTTTTCCTTTTCGGGTTCAGCCCTGCCAATGTATTCATACAGACCGCTGCTCAGGAGCTTATCATAAGAAATATTCTCCTCGATCTCAAAAGCACCGCTTCTGCGTTTGACCGTACAATCGTCCGTATAATACGGTAATGCACCCGTCAATGCAACAACCTCCGAAACCACGCCAGTAGCCTTGTTGCGAAATCGGTCACCGATTTCTACCTTATACGGCTCTGCGTTTTCCTCCGGTGAGCGTTCAGCTTTCATAGCCTGCCACTTTTCCTGCTGTTCAGGTGAGAGGTAGGTATTGCTTCTCAGCTTTGATTCGACTGCGGTTGCAACGTTGAACCACGAATGACGGAATTTCTCGCCATTATCGAAGGAAAAGACAAGCCCCTTGCTGTTGTAGTCAACAAGCGTGATCTTGCCGTCACCGCTATGACCGCCTGTTCCATACTCCTTTTTCAGAAAGTCAGCCAGTTCCTGCGTTGTGGGGTGATTCGGCTGGCTTCTCATCTTTTCATAGAACTCCTGCACACGGATTTTGCCGTCAACAAAGCCTGTTCCACGTTCAATTTCCGCATAGAGAGCCTCATAGACCTGAACGCCGTCCACAACCGGACCTGCGGAAAACTCAGATTTTGGCTTCTGAGGTGCAGGTTTAGAGGCTGTCAGCGGTTCGGGATCACCAAACAAAGAAAGCTGTTCGCCCTCAATGTCGGGCTTCTCCCAAAACGGAACATCATCATTCACGCTGCGCTGAATCTCGTCAATGACCGCTTCATCGGTGAATAACGGCTTGTCAATATCCTCCGATACAGCAGGAGCATCATCAACACGCATAATTCCAAGCTCATAAGCAAGACCGTCAAGCTCAGCTTTATGATTCTCATAGGTGTCGATAGAGATAACGCCCTCAGCATTGTCAATGAGAACAGTCGCACCGAGGGATAATGCCTTGTCCTTGATCTCATCAAGGCTCTCAGCATCGCCCTTGTATTTCAGCGTAACCGCTGGAACATCATCAGAAGGAGAAGAAGTATCGAAAATATCGGCGGCATCGCTCATAAGGTCAACCGTCTGTTCGTCCTTGCCATTGTGCCTGTCAATGACTTCATCGGGAACGGAAACAAGGTCAGAAAAGTCAAGCCCTGTCAGTCCGTTTTCGATCATATCCTCGATACTGTCAAACTGCTCTGTATCGAATACTTCACCGTCAAATTCGTGAGTGATCTTGAAGTCCACAAGGTCAGCCCTTACCTGAATGGGCAGCTCATCGTCCGTCAGCGTGGTAAACGCAAGACCGACATTGTGCAGATCATCGAAATCAGCCCCCTCACGGTATTCGGCTTCACAGAAATCGTTGATAAGCCACTTTGCCTTATCAAGCGGAGTTTCAAAGGTACGCTGGAAGTCCATGATCTCCACGGGCTTATCAGGATTATGCTCAAGCATTGCCGTTTGCAGGAGCTTCGGGAAAGTGGACAGCTCACGGTACGGCTCGATCTCCATCTTATCGCCACGGTTATAGATACCGCAAACAGGCTCTCCACCGTAGAAAAGCTCACCGACCTTATCGCCGTCAGCAATAGCCAGTTTCCATGTGCCGTGTTCCGTTTCGGCAGACTCGCAGTCCGTGCCGAAATATGTGTCAACGACCTGCTGTAACGTCTGGAGCTTTTCAGGCTCACGTTTCGGAGGATTCAGTTCAAATGCCTGTTCGATCAGGACAGAATATCCTGCATCACTGAGCTTTTTAGAATACTCGTCCTTTACATGGTCAGGGAAACCGACCATAGGCTGACCGTGCTTTGACAGCATACGCAGTCCGAGGACTTCCGCACCGATCTCCGCATTTTTGCCATACATTTCATAGAAATCACCGACCTTGCGGAGCGATACCGGACCTTTATCCTCCGGCTCTGTCTTTTCAGCAGTCTGGCCGCCCTTAGACAGAATCTCAAAGCCCTTTTCTTCCATATCTGCCTGCCAGCCCTCATAAGCGAACACATCTGAAGTTCCGAGCAGAATCCCACCGTAATCGGGAGCGTCGAGGTCTTTGAGAGAAATGCTCTTTTCGCTGATTTTCTCGACTTCACGGCGTTTGCCCTCATACATGATAACGTCACCGACATCAAGATCAGCGACCGTAGGGGCAGACTTCTCCTGAGAAAGCTCTTTCTCCTTGAAGAACTCAGGCATTTCCGTAAAGCCGAAGCTGTCGCAGAAATACGCTGTATCCTTGCCGTCAACGGAAATGACGATAACATCGCTTACAGAAAGAGAATGACCAGTGAAGTCCGCAGGGTGTGCTGTATTGAACTGAGCAAAGAGTGTTTCAAGGGTAGCATTGCCCCTGAACTCTCCGACCACGCCCTCATAAACAAGCTCATAATCGTCCTTGTTGAGCTGTACGCCGTCCTTTTTGAGCTGTTCCATACCCTCAAAGCGGATACCGTGATATTCTTCACCGCTGGGAAGCTGATAGATCTGGAACTTGCCCTGAGCCTTTTCTACATCATCATAGGTGCGGATCGGGTGCTGTTCCTTGAAATCGTCAAAGATACGCTGTTCCTCAGCCGTCAGCTCAGAATGGGCTTCAAGGAAAGGAACAAACACATCAAGTGTGTGCTTCGCTCTTTCCTGATACTCCGGCTGATTGAACGGGTGCTGCGTATAACCGAGAATACCCTCATTATGGGTGCGGATATGGTCAATCAGCGAACCGCCGCCCGTGCCTTTGCCGTCACCAATATCAAAGCGGCCCTCATAACCGAACTGCTCACCATTGATAACAGCACTGATCGTGAAGTCCGTCTTTTTATACCAGCCTGCTTTCAGCTCAGGGATATTGCGCTCCGAGTGCTGTTTCTCATCGAGGTATTCAAGGACTGCATTGCCGAGTGCAAAACTGCAATCAGGGTGTGCAAGTGCAAAATCGTGAACGATGTCGCTTTCGCTAACCCATTCATCACCGTCACCCTTGCCGAAATGGAATGTCAGGCTGTTAGGCTGTTTTTCGGGCTGTTCAGCTTCAAAGGTCACATTATACTTTTCCTTTGCGATGATAGCAAACGCCTTTTCGGTCTGCACTTCATCACCGAGAATATCATAGAGAGCTTTCTTGATACGGTTGAGCTTCGGGATATTATCGCCCTTCTCCCAATCCGCCATAGCAGCACCGTCAAATGCCGTGAGAAGATTGCTGATTCTTTCATCGGATATATCGGGAATAGCCTCCTGCATATCATCACGAACCCACCAGAAAGCGAGATCGTCAAATTCTTCGTGAATACGGTCAATGAAAGCCTGTCCGATCTCCTCAAAGGAAACAAAACGCTCCATACCGCTGATACTGCAATTATATCCGTCCTCAGTCCTCTCTAAATGCAGAGAGTGACGGAGATTTTCGGCATAATAATAGGTGCGGTCGGACATTTTGCCGTCCTCAAAGACAAACTCAATGTCAGAAGAAATACCGCCCTCTAACAGTCCGAGTGCAAGCTCCTTGCGAATATCGTCGCCGTCATGGAAACGCTGGGCGAGGTCATAGAACGCAGGCTCACTAAGATGATAGCCGAAAGCCGCCTTGTCGCTGGGCTTGTGTTTATCGAGATACCCATGTTCAAACATCGGGTACGCCATATCCTCCCACTCATCGGAGGACGGTGTACGTTCTGCAATAAACTTTGCAAGGTCAGCCTTCGGGAATAATACTTCTTCCTCTGTCGGCACTCTGCTTGCGTTCTCTCTGTCGATAACAACCTGCTTATGAGCAGTCAGGAAGTCCGCAACATCAGATTCCTGCAAAGCGTTATGCAGAATCTCGTCATACGCCTGAATATCCTCAGCCGTGAAAGTTTCGTCAATGCTGTCGATTTGACCTCTTGTCACATCACCGACAAACATAGCGGTAATAGCGGCCCTCTGTTCATCTGAGAATGCGTGCTGAGAAAAAAAGTCTGAAAGCTCGATACTGCGGTCAAAACTCGACTTTGCTTCAAGCATATCATTCAGTTTGGAGTTTTCGCCATATCTTTCAGCCGGAGCCTGAGCGATATACGCATTGACAAGTGAGAGCATTTCACCGAACTGAGCTTCATCATATCTGCGGTCAAAAAATTCAGCAAGATTCAGCTTCATATCCTCAACGGCAAGACGATGAACAACGGGAGATAATGCTACCATCTGTTCCATTGGCAGACCGAGGTCTGTCATATTGCGGAGCATACCGACCTCACGGACAGCGTTCTCCAATGCTCTATGAAATGCAGGAGCATTTTCTTTATCGACCGCAAAAGCTACCTTGCCGTCACGAACAACAGCGTGATAGCTCACACTTGTTTCAAGGAAAGGCTTGACCTCTCCGAACTGTTCAGGTGTGAGCTTACTCATATAATAATGAGTATCACGGTTTGCACGATAGTCACGGTTTCCGACTTCCTGCGCCTTATCGGGACTTGCAAACTGCTTACGCATATTGATAACTTCGTCCCTGATATTGCGGACAGCAAAGAGGTCAGCACGGCTGACTGTCAGCGTACCCTTGCCGGACGGATAGACTCTGCCCGAAAACTGCATACCACGCTTTGACATGATCTCTGCCATTTTCAGGACAAGATCACGGTCATCGGAGATATACTCTTTCTGCGGAATATAACGATACTCCGCTGAACCGAAGATGTTTTTTTCGGGCGGAGAATACGGTCTGTTTGATTTAGTCCGAACAAGATCGGGAGTGCCTGCAATACGCTTGAACCACTCTATGTCTTTGTCATTGATCGCCATAATGACGGAATTATCACGGGCATAGGCATAGTAGTTAATGCCCGAATTATCAAGCTGTTCCTGCAATCTTGCAAAATCCGCAGCCTGAATCGTCACAAGGCTCTTATCTCTGTTATCTGTTGCCTTGTGCCACATTTCGTTGCCGTATCTTTGCATATCTGTCTGCTGAACCTCCTTTATTTCAGTCTCATGTTCTACTTCTTTCGGAATACCACGAAGCATATCATTCCAGTCTTTGTATGTATCGGGAGTGATAACACGCTTCATATCGGGATACTGCTCCTGCAAACGCTGGGCAAATTCATTGCCTGCGGTATCATTATCGGAGCATAAATACACGTTCTCAGGAGCGATATTATGACGGAGCATCGTATCAAGGACGATATTCGGCTTCACTCCCATCATTGAAACAAGCCTGCAATCGGTCAGCTCTTTATCGTGCATTTGCAGATAAGAGAGCATATCAATCGCACTCTCAAAGAAAAAAGCCTTTTCGCCCGTGCCGCGGACAATCTCAAATCCGTGACCGCCTGCCGAGCCTGTTGCTATGCCCTTGAATTTGTGTTCTGTTGATGTGCCGACCTTTTCTGCACCGATCACTTTGCCCTGATCGTCATAATACTTGAAAAGCACATTGCCTGTCTTTTCTTCCTGGGAAATAACGCCATTCTTCACAAGTGCGGAAAGCAGATCATAGTCAAGTCCTCTGGTCTTACACAGATACGCAAACACACGCCTGCAATTATCAGCTTCGGCAAGGGAAAGCTCCCTTGCCGTTTGCTGAACAGGTTTCGGTTCGTATGTGCGGGACGGATTATAGGTGCGGTCAATGTGTTCTCCGGTCAGAGCTTCGACGGCATCTATAAAGGACATATCCATGTATTCACGGAGGAAGCCGATATTATCGCCGCCTTTGTTTTCGCTGAACCTGAACCATTGACCACGTTCGCCCGGACCATTATCCTTAATGTGCAGGCTGTCATGTTCCTTCCACACATACTCTTTGCCGACCTTTTTCAGATCAAAGCCGTGAGACATGAGGAACTGAGGAAGATTGACGAGGTTCGCCCTTTCTTTCTGTTCATCAGTTATTCTCATCTGTTATTCCAACCCCTGATTATTTCTCTTTTTGGGTGTCTGCTGTCTCTGCTTAGGGTTCTGCTGTCCTCGACCGCTGATACGCTGGGCATCTCTCTGCATTTTGCCACGGGAAAAGAAAGCTCTTTTGGAATCCTTCTTTGCGACCGTGACCGCAGACTTTTCACCGCCGAACACAGCGGAATGCTCCACGCCCTTAGCGGTCAGCTCTGCCGACTTCTTCCGAGCCTGTCCCTCGTCCATACGCTGGGTAAAACGCTCCTGCTTCGGGAGTGCCTTGAAAAACTCAGGGTTCACAAGCTCTGCCGCACGTTCACCTTTGACAGCACTCTCGATCTGCTTATATGCCTGAGCGTTCTCCTTAGAAACGGTAATTGCTACCGTGTCATTCTTGCGTACTACCGCAGAATACGGGATATTCTGCTTTTGCAGTTCTCCTGCGATCTTCCTTGCAGTGTCGATAGGCTCAACACGGGTGTGTCTCTGTTCCTTTGAAAGAGAAGCGTAGTATTCGGGATTGACAGTCTCATACTTGCCCTTTTCACCCTTACCGCCGTTCTCCTTTGCTGCTTCTGTATGTGCGATCTTGCCGATAGAAGCATACATCACATCATTCAGGGCAGGCACATCGCTCTTTGAAACGGTAATGCCGACCTTATCCTCGCCCTTAGTAGCAGCGGAGAACTGTACGCCTGCCTCAACGAGTGCTGACATGACCTCAACAGCCTGAATTTCTGTCATAGTCTCTACATGGCGGTCATTTCGGGGCAGTTCCTTGTAGTAGTCGGGATTCACCTTGAAACCGCCGTCTTGCGTGTACTCCGCAGCCCCTTTATCGACCATTGTATCGAGCCAGCTTTCTACAAGGACTTCATCAGAAGCACTCAGAAGTTCCAACTGCTTCTTCATTTTTGCAAGCTCATCAGCCGCCGAAGCACGGACTTCCTCAGAAACAAAAGGATTATCCGCAAGGCTCTCCATATTCTTGATACCTTCGGCAAGCTCTGCTTTTGCCTTGTCAATGTCCTCTTTAGAGCCGTTGTTGATGATACCGTCGATCATGTTGTAATCATCTTCAAGCTGCATCTCCGCATTGGCAAGGGGCTGAATACCGAGCTGATCTGCAAGTTCAGCGACCTTAGAACGGTCAAGATTTTCGACCTCCTGCGCCGCCTGAACAGCAGTCTCAGCAAGTGTCGGCATATCCACAGTGCCTTTCTGCACCATTTCACCGAGCTTATCTCCGGTCAGCTTCATAGAAGCATCGAGCTGATCGTTTGTCTGCTCCTCGTAGTGCGTTTCAGGACGGGCGAGCTTCATGATCTTATCGTCAAGAGCTGAAATACGCTCATTCACATCTTTGAGCTGTTCGGAGAGCTTATACTTGTCAACGACACTTGTAGCAGGAGCATTATAGGTATCAAGGATTTTCTGCTTTTTCGCTTCAAGTGTCGCTTTCTTATCGCTCAGGCAGTCAACCGTCGCACCGTTCAGCCGTGTCATTGCATCTGCAAATGCTTCACGGCGTTCCTTGTTAAAGCCGATAGAAAAGCTCTTGATCGTATCATTCAGAGCAATTACACGATTGAGCTTGTGTTCGATACGGTCACGCTTTGCGGTGAATTTGTCGATCTTCTTCCACGCCTGGTCGATCTTCTGCTGTTTGTCAGGAATCTTCTCCTCACGGATAGTCTGAATACGCTTCTCGTTAAGGGCGATGATAGCACCGATACCCGGCAGATTACCGATAGTCGCTTTCAGCATACGGTTCGTATCTTCGAGCTTGTCAGCCTTTGCATTGAGTGCTTCGATATTTGCCTTGTTGCGGTCAATCTTATCCGTCTGATTGGCAATTTTTTCATCAAGAGCGTCGATACGGCTCTGATGATGTTCCGCCTTAGCATTCAGGAGAGGAAGAAGTTTTCCCGACTTCTGAACGCTGGTCTCGTCCTGCTGCTGTTCCTGAGACTGAGCCTGTTTTCTTCTCAGTTCTTCCTCTGCATCTACCACAGGCTGTTCTGCGGTACGCTTGTCATCATTATCCTGTACGGGCATAGGCTACCTCACTTTCTGCGCTTGACGATGATGATAACCGCTGCGGTCACAGCCGTAACAACGGCACTTCCGATGATGATAATCTTCTTCATGGTCTGAACTTCCTTTCTCTTTCTTCGGTCTGAATGATACGCTCCTGTTCGCTCTGCTGTCTGCGGCGGGCGATCTCAGACAAGTGTTGATGTTTTTCTCTTGAAAAATGCGAATGACCGTTACGGCGATTATAATCGTCAAACAGTTCACTCAAAGTCGGAACTGTATCCGCTGCACTCTGCACGGGGGCGGCAGGAGCTTTCTCCTGAGCCTTTTTACGCTCATGTTCCTGAATATCCGAGAGCGTTCTGCCGTTTACAGAGATCACACGGTCAAGCTCACGCTGAAGCGTAGGAGTATCGCAGAGCCAAAAATCCACATAGGTCTTGCAGAGTGCAAGCTGAATTTCATCGGGACGGTTCTTCAATGCGCCAATCGTTGTGTTCAATAGCTCTGCGACTTCGCCCAAGAGCCTATAATAACCGTCAGGCTCTCCATATACTTGCAGTTCACGGAGCAATGCTTCGTATTCGCCGGACGTAGCTTTTGCGATAATATCCTCGACCTGTTCCTTGAAACTGCCGTCATAGGTCAGCACCATTTCGGTTTCACCGTATCGGGCTGAAAAAGGAATACCGCTTTTATCGAGAGCAATCACGATTTCCTGAGCCTTATCCGTTTCAATGCGGATAAACTTCCTGTTTTCGATAGCTGCAATATCCGTACTGCTGATAAATGGGAACTCTGTCACGGTGCGATCATCTCCCTGATGTGGTCGATAAGCTCTATATTGGTGCTGTCGGCATCATATTCCATTGTGTACGCCCCGCAGATATTCTCCTGAATACGGCGAGGGAGCGTCCTCAGTTCACGCACGGGAGTACCGATGAGCTTTGCCACATTCGGGAGGTCTGCGACCGCAAGAGACTTGTTCACAAGGTCATAGAAACGCTCTGTCTGCGAGCTGTCAGCCATGAACTCATAGACGATAGTCTGCTGGGTTTCATAGTCAAGGCTGCGGAGCGTATTAAGGGTGATACCCGTAGACTTTGCGACTTCTGCAAGCTCAATATAGATAGAGCCTTTCTGCCAAAGGTTGTCGAGGGTTTCAAAGACAGCCTTTTTGTCATCGTCATTCCTGATAGCAACAGTTTCAAAAACCACTGCCATACTCTTTTTGATCTCATCGTCCATAGCGGAGATACTGTCCTCGGAGACACCGAGGATTCTTGCGACTTCCGCAAGCTGATTGTTATTCATCTTCATCTTCCTCCTCATCATCGTAGTCATCGTCATCATCTGTACTATCAAGGTCAGTGTTTTCAAGCAGTATCCAAAATAAAGCCTGATATTCCCGACCGGAAAGCACTACCATACCGTTAATGTCGGTATTCCGAAGTACCCATTCCTTAATGAATCTATTTCTCTCCACCAAGTTTTCAAGGTTGGTTCGACGTTCATTAGTAATGTCATTGAGCGATAACTCCCGTATTCTCTCATTGGTGTTTCTGTCAATCTGACCGAGCAGATGATAAAACCACCCATCGCCTACGTTCAGATTAATGTATTCCGGTTCATCATTCATTTATATCCCACTCCGCTTTCCACTGATAGAAGGTTCTGCCGTTATACATGGTTTCTTCTATTTCAGGATAGACCACGCTGCGACGTCCCTTTGAAATAATTGAAGTAGACTTGCCATTCAGAAGATACTTCACCTGAGCAGAAGAAAGTTTCACACCGTATACATTGCCTACGCTCATACCGCACTTGACTTTGCAGTATAGCCCGTACTTGCCCTTGAGAATGTCACCGCCGCATTTCGGGCATTTGCCGAAAGTTTCCTGATACTGTCTTGCCAGAGATACAGAATCGTCCTTTGCACCGTAATTACTGCACATCGCCTTGATGAACCGTTCAATATCCTTCATGAAGCTGACCGCAGAATACTCGCCGTGTTCGACCTGCTGTAATCGTGTTTCCCATTGTGCCGTGAGTTTCGGAGACTTCACTTCATCAGGGACAACCGTGATAAGCTCCTTGCCCTTATCCGTAGCCCTGAGCTGTTTGCCGTTTCGCTCAACATAGCCGTTTTTGACAAGTGCCTCAATGGTTGCGGCCCTTGTTGCAGGAGTGCCGAGTCCTTTTTTCTCCGTATCCTCGTCATAGTCCTCGTTTCCGGCTCTCTCCATAGCAGATAACAGCGTATCTTCGGTGTATGGCTTCGGCGGAGATGTGAAGTGTTCGCCCTTGCTTGCTGCCACCGTGAAAGACTGTCCCTCAGATACCGCAGGCAGAGCTTTTTCATCGGGCTTTTCCTTATCGGTCTGCCTGATAAAGCGTTTCCAACCCATTTCAAGCACCGTGCGGCCTGTTGCCGTGAACTCCGTTCCATTGCAGATACCTGTCAGCTTGACAGCTTCATACTTGTGAGCCGGAGCCGCTGCACAGATCAGCTTTGCGGCAATCAGAGTGAGGATATTCTTTTCACCTGTCGGCAGAGAAGAAAGGTCAGCCGTGGCGATACCGCTTGTTGGGATAATTGCATGGTGTCCCGATACCTTGCTGTTATTGATGACCTTTGAAATATCAGGTGTATGGGTAATACCATACCCGAAATAGCTGTCACAGAGCTTCGTCACTTCAAGAGCGGTCTGAGCCATATCATCGCTGAGATACTGGCTGTCGGTACGGGGATAAGTAACGAGCTTGCCCTCATAAAGCGACTGCGTATAGTCAAGTGTCTGCTGCGCCGTATAGCCAAAAGCCTTGTTTGCTTCTCTTTGGAGCGTAGTCAGGTCATAAAGTTTCGGAGCTTTATCAATCTTGACCTCACGTTTCACCGAGCTGATTGTGACCGTATTCCCGTCACAGGCAGATACAAGGGCATCGGCGGACTTCTCATCATCAATTCTTGCAGATGATAATGTAAAAGCACCGCAGTTGAGGTCAGCCGTGTAATACTTCTGCTTTACAAAGCCGTTTACTTCTGCATCACGCTGAACGATCATCGCAAGTGTCGGTGTCTGAACACGCCCGATATTCAGCTTACCGCCGTAACGGACGGAAAACAGCCGAGAGCCGTTCATACCCACAAGCCAGTCAGCTCTTGCACGGGCATAGCCTGCATTGAAAAGATTATCGTATGCAGACATGGGCTTCATAGAGGTCAAAGCCTTGCGGATAGCGGATTCTTCAAGGCTTGATACCCATAAACGCTTCACAGGCTTGCGGCACCGAGCCATATTATACACATAGCGGAAGATACATTCTCCCTCACGGTCAGCATCAGTCGCACAGACGATCTCTGTCACGCTGTCGCTGTTCATCAGCTCTTTCAGGATATGATACTGAGCCTTTGTGCTTTCCGTGACCTGAAACAGCCAGTTGTCGGGAATCATAGGGAGCTGAGAAAAGCTCCACTTCTGCTCCCAGCCGTTGCCGTAGTCATTCGGGAACTTCAAGCCCACCAAATGACCAACACACCATGAAACGATATAGCCGTTGCCTTCGGTATAGCCTTTCTTTGTGGTATTCGCACCGACCACGGAACTGATAGCACGGGAAACAGAGGGCTTTTCGCCCACGATCAGGATACTCAATGCAGATCACCTCTGAGTCGAAAATATACCTCGGTTGTGATGTTGACCGGAATAATATAGTTGGAATACTCGTCACCGATATATCCTGCCTTTCTCAGAGCAGAGATAACCTTAGCAGCGGTATCCTTGTCAACCTCAAGCCACTCACGAATCTGCTTGTTAGAGGTATATTTATCAAGCGAGATATGATAAACAAGCATATCCATATCTTTCTCCGAAATGCCGTCAACCTTAACGGAATCAAGCGGAGCATAGTTATGTATGCTTACAGAGAAAGAAGGCTTATTCTCTTTCTTAGGTGCAAGGCACTCATCGTCAGGTTCGATCATATTATCGTAAAACCTGTACTCGTCCTCATCATCGTCAAGCTCAATATCGTCCTCGTCATCGCCGTACTTCTCACGGAAACGCTCGTTGATCTTGCCGTTGCTTTCACCGATCTTATATGCAGCATAGGCAACGCCTGCCATAGCACCGAGTCCGATAATTCCCTTGATGATCTTCTTTACTTTCATAATAGAAACCTCCACATTTTTCAGTATTCCACGGGTTCACCGTAGTTGATTTTCTTGATTGATTTAATATTCGCTCCGAGATCAAGACCGTTCCAGTTGTAATAACCCCAAGAGCCTGAGAATGCCACGCAGGACGGAAGATTGCCGTCATCGTAGATAAACTCCACGATACACTTTCCGCTGCCGCCGAAGTGATGATATTTGCCCTCTCCATCATCGGCAAAACCCTTGCTGTCACATATCTTTGTGGTAAATTGCGTACCGTTTTCAAGCTCGATCAGGAAACGATCTCCGCAGTATCCGTACCATACGCCCATAGCACAGCAGTAATCACCGTACTCATCACGGCGTATTCCGGTACCTGTTATGGTATCGACCTTAGAGCCGTATATTGCTCCCGAGCTTGGCATTGCCGTCAGCCCCGAAGCTCTTTCGCCTGCAAAGCAGTTTGTCCAGCCGTCCTCATACGGAAAGTCATATATGACCTCAACCGTTTCTGTCTTGCCGTCAGCAGTTGAAGGTGTTACAGTATATCCGTCTTTTTCTTCCTCAGAAAGAATAGGCTCGACCGTCACTGTGTACTCTGTATTCTCACGCAGACCTGTTATGTAGCAAAGGTCATTGCTTTTGAACGCAAAGTACATATTATCGCCGTAAGCGTAGTTATCGTCATGAGCCGTGCAGCTCACATAATAGTCACGGTCAGGCTCAGAATCCCATGAGACTTTCAGGCAGGAAACAGAAACAGTCGATACATTCAGGTTATCCGCTGTCAGCTCGATCGGTTCAGGTTCGGAAGATACTCCCGAAAATTCCATAATAAAGCCCATGATAAGGCTGATTGCTTTCTTCTGTATGTCAGGATCAAACATCTTTCTTTTTCTGCTCCTTTTCCTTTGCCTTCATCTCTTTTACAAAAGCACGGTATTTCGCAGTATATTCATAAGACTTGCCGAAGATATTGACTGCTGCCTTATAAAGCATTGGTTCATGTTCCTCGATGATCGCAAGCTCCTCATTGATATGCTTGCTGAACGGACAGCCTACACAGCCTGTTCGCCGTAAGCCGTACTCTGTATAGCATCGGGAATGCTGAACGTCGAATATCTGCTCATAGTCCTTTTTATCGCCGTCCGTGTACCAAAATACCGGACGGAAGGTGTTGCACCCCTTAGATTTACACTCTGAAAAACAAGTCTTGAAAGCTGCGGAACGGATACCGCCCTCAGCCTGCCGGATACCTGTTATATCCAAATCTGCTTCATGTTCCTTGACGATACGCTTTGCAGGCTTCTTTTTGGCGTACTCACAGCATTTGTTGGATATGGGGAAATCTGGCGGATTCTGCATGATAAACTCTTTCAGGAATCTGTTGCGATAGATAGAGAAACGGCTTATCTTCTGGATACCGTCCTTGTCAGAGTAGCGTTCACCGCACCACCATTGCAGAGCCGTCTTACACCGAGGGTATCTCTGCAACAGCACTTCAAGCGGTTCGTCCTCCCATTGAAAGCCGTGTGCCTGCAAACGCATCATCTGTTCGGAGACATATTTCGACAAGAAAGGAACACCATACTGCTTCACACAAGTCGGAATAGGCTTATCCGGCTTGACACGCTCAATGGTAATGCCGTATTTCTGTTCGAGATAGTCCAAATGCTCCTTTGTAGCGGAGTATTCGAGTCCCGTATCTATCCAAAAATACTTGACCTTTCCGTCCTCATCGACCTTGTGAATCAGGTCAAGGACAATATCGCTGTCCGAGCCACCGCTGATACTGCACACAGGATCATAAGACCTCATCAATATGCGTTGTGCCTTGCACATACTGGTATAAATAGTGTAGTTATTGTTTTCGGCACACTTGTTCAGAACTTCATCAAACATCGTGAAGCCCTCCCAAGATGTGAGCGATCACATCTACTGTCCACCCGTTGCCGATAGCAGTATATCTATGTGAGTCCGCTACGCCTTCAGTATAATTGTCCGGAAGTGTCTGTAAGCGCTCATATTCAACAGGTGTTAGCTTGCGAACAGCACCATTTTGAAAGACCTTTTTCTGAAGATTACCACCTGCACCATCACCACACAGCGTTCCGCATTTATGTTTCAGATTGAACACGCGCTTGTTTTCCGAGAATAAGTGTCCTTCGTCAAGCGTGGCGATAACACGATCGTCTTCACCATGAATTGTATATTTTCTATCACGATACCAATATTTTTCAGGAATAGTATCTGCATGGAGAATAATATCCTCAAGCACTATACCTCTGTCAGCAGGCTGCGTAACTTTTGGGATATTAGTCCAGTACAGTCGCTTGCGTTCCTGTGCTGAAACAAGGGCAGAATTTATCATTATTGGCTCAACGCCTAATTCTGCTGTGATAGCATCGCGCCACTCCGCTTTCATGCTTGCGACATTTTCAAAAAGGAAAAACTTCGGATTGACCGTTTGCAGAGCATCAACATAGGCGTAAAACAGACGGCTCTTTTTTCCTTTCAGACCTGTTTCATAGTCCTTCCTGTAAACCGTGTTCAGACCAGATAAATCCTGACATGGACTGCCTCCAATCAGCAGATCAAAGCCGATATACTCCGAGAAGTCAGCACCATTCACATCGCCCTTATGCTCAATATTCGGATAATGCTTCTTACTGACAGCAATAGACTGTTTGTTGATCTCATAAGCAACATAACGCTCCACAGGAATACCGGCTCTTTCAAGTGCGACCATACCGCAGGAAATCCCATCAAATAAGCTGAGTACCCTCATATCACACACTCACTTTCCGGCAAAAAAGAAAGGATATGTGCAATTACATCGACCGTCCACCCGTTGCCGATACACTTGTATCGCTGAGTTTTAGAAATGCCCTCCGTGTAGTTATCGGGGAGAGTCTGTAAACGCTCTGCTTCAATGGGCGTGAGCTTGCGGATAACGTAGTCACCGTCAGGCAGATCAATCTTATACAGACCTGTTTTCGCACCTTGACCGCCACCGTTTGCGGAAAGCGTGACGGACTTGCCGATAACAGAATAGATACGCTGTCCCTGTCCGCCCTTGCCGTACTGTCCGATACGAACAGGAGTGGCAATCGCTGTAGTACCGCCGTTGAAGCCTGAATTTTTGATGATCGTTGCTTCGCCGTACTTGTGATAGCCTGCCATGACAGTACGGGACTTGTCCGTACCCTGATATGTATTGATCGGGATAGGCTCTGCGACCATAGTACGCTGTTTGCGTTCAAGGGTGTTGAACAAAACCGCACCGTCATAAGAAGCTGTCATACAGTAGGACTTGTCCTGCCAAGCTACACCGCTTTCAAGCACATCTTTCAGTAAAATGCCCTTATCTTCGGGAAAAGAAGTAAAAGGGATATTCGTCCAGTAACAGCGTTTTCTGTTTTGTGCCGATACAAGCGCGGAGTTTATCATGATAGGCTCTACACCGAGAACCTTTGTGATCTCGTCCTTGATATTCTGATGAACGGAGTAGTTGTTTTCATAGAGGAAATACTTACAGCCCGATTCCTCTAAGGCTCTCACATATTCCTTAAAGAGCCTGAACCCTTCGCCGTTGCAGTCGATTTCTCTATCCTTTTTGGCAATAGACCAATAGGTGCAGGGCGAACCGCCAAGCAGTAAGTCATATCCTTTGAACTGCGTGAAATCGCCGTCATATACATTCCCGTGATGAACGATTACGGGGAAATTACGCTTTGAGACCGTGACGGCATACTTGTCGATCTCAAACGCATCATAGCACTCCACGGGTATGCCTGCCCTCTGTAAAGCAAGCATACCGCAGGAGATACCGTCAAATAAGCTGAGTACCTTCATTAGACAAATTCTCTCTCTTTTCTCATTGTCTTATGTTATCTGTTCTGTTGTCCGGAACTTTGAATCCACTGGGTTCAAAGTTGATTATTCTTCGTAGTAATCCTCACAAAGATCGTAGTAGTTCTCCTGAAGCTCCTCATATTCCTCGCAGAGCTTGTCATACTTCTTCTGGATAACAGTCTTTTCATGGGCGAAGTTCTCCGCAGCGGTCAGATTGCCGATAAACTGTCCGGCTTCAAAGCCACGGAGAAACCACTTCTTTCTCACGCCCTCAACCGCCTTAGCAGTAATGCCTGCAATTCCTGCAGCCCCTGCCACCGCTGCCGCACATACACCGATCTTCTTCATATTTCCCATTCTTTTGCCCTCTCTTTCTTATTCTTCATCGTCCTGATTATCGTAGAACCTCATATCGTCCTCGTCCTCAGTGATCTCAGTATCATCGTCATACTCAGGCTCAAACTGAACCGCAGTCTTTGCTGTACCGCCGTTCTTTTTCTTCATCAGGAAGAATCCTGCGGCACCGACACCGATCAGAGCAAGCACACCGAAAACAAGAATCATACTGTTCTTGTTCATAGGAACGGGCTTTACCTGAGCTTCAGGCTCAGATGTTTCCTCGCCGTCCTCAGCGGTATCTTCGGTATAGTCTGCATCGGTACTGTTGCCGGACTGCACTCTGCCGTTTGCTCTTTCCGCTGCCTGAGCTGCCTGTTCGGGTGTGATCTTCTTTTTATCGTCTTTTTCCTCTGCTCCTGCATAAAGAAGCGCGTAGAGGTCGTAATCATCGACCTTGTTCAGAAAATACACGTTGTCCTCGCCGTTCTTTGCGGTATAATTGATCAGCACATAGAAAACGTGACCGTCCTTTGTGGTCACGGCGATGAACTGCATTTCCTCCGTGTTGTAGATGATCTGCTCAGACTTGATAAGGGTTGCATTGCCGTCAGTATCGTAATAGGGATCGCCGTCATAGTCGGGAACAACATCGGTTGTCTCTGCCTCGGCAAGCTCACTCATGACCTCACGGAACTTCTCCATATCATCGGAGCTTTCCGTTACAGTGGAGCTTTCGTCCGCAGGATCAGAAGCGGTTGTTTCCGTAGTATCTGCCGAGCTTTCCTCATCATCGACCGCAGTAGTTTCTGCTGTTCCTTCTTCGGCAGAAGCCCTCTCAGCGGCAGAAGCGGTAATACCGCCGACACTTGCTGTTGCAAGCATGAAAGCAGCCATCACAGCACTAATCATTCTTGTTTTCATCATTGTCCTCCTCAGAGTAAAAACTCATTTGTTCTTCGTATTTACCGCCCTTGCCGAGATCGTCTATCTCATCATCGGTCAGACCACGAGCCTTCATATTCTGAATCTGCTCATGTTCTCTGGCAAGCACGGTTTCTAATTCCTCTCCCTCACAATTCAGCTTTTCGCAGAGCGAGAGATAACGCAGGCGTGTGATTTCGGAGAGAAGCCGTCTGCGTTCCTCTGTATCACGCTTGATATTTCTTTCAAGCTGCTCTACCTTTTTGCTGAATTTCTCGATCTTTGCATCATAAAGAGCCATTCAGCACCTCCGTCAATACAGCACAAGTCGGGGATCAATGTAGTCCCAACCGTAGCCGTCAGTGTCTATATAAATATGGAAATTCACATTTCCTGCTGTTGTTTTAGCGAACTCCTGTCCGTCATTTACCGTATCGCCCTCAGAGAAGCCACTCAGGAGCTTTGCATTTGCAATGGTGACTTCCGTATCACGCTTAGTACCTCCCGTACCGTCATACCAATACTCCACATCGTCTTTGCGGATCGTGATCTTGTTATCCGTGGTATCGACATCAGTGATCTTGCCCTTGAACGGAGCTTTGAGCTTATCGCCATTGGTGCAGTACACCTTGATGCCCTGATACAGACCGTCACTGTCAGTGTTCCAACCCGTCATTTCATACCCAAACTCACGTTTCAGGGTATAGTCACGGATCGTAGCACCCGGAAGAAGATTATGCAAAGTCTGATGATTACCGTACAACGAAGCTGTACCGTCAGTGCCGATAAGAAGGCTGTAATATTGCAAACGCTCATCAGAATGTGACATACCGCCGAGCTTTTCAGCGATGACCTCATCAAAGGTCTTGTTCTGCTTGACGTTGTAATAGAGTTTGCACTCTGTTTTCCAGTATTGTTTCTGCACATATCCGAACAGTGCGGAGCAATCATCATCACCGAGCCAAGCTCTTGCATCTGCTTCGGTTATCATGAACCAAGCATCATCTCCGGTCCAGCCGTAGAATGAACGGTATTGATTATTTCCGTCATGATTGCGGAAGAAGAAATTTCCGTCACCGTCTATCCAGTAAAACGGTGCTTTTGTATGTGCGCTGTCCGCATAATAACGGTTGTCAAGCACATAGTATCCTGTCAGAGCATAACTCTTATTGGGATTCAGCACACGGTAATTGCCATTCAGATAACAGTAGCCGTCACCGTCAAGGTACTGTCCAAGCTCCGATGTGTAAGAAGTCGGCTTGAATTTGTAAGTCCAAGAACCGTCGCTTTTGCTTGCATCTTGTTCGCAGTAGTAGTAACTGCCGTCCGTACTGCTTCCACCGCCGAAATAAACATAGTTGTCAAGCTCCTCCCAACGGGACTGATTATCATACCAATACACAAACTCATATTCATCATTGAAAATTTCTTCAAGCAGATCTTCTGTATCGCCGTCAAACTCCCAATAATAAATATCATCGTTATCAGCATCGAAATCATAGTAGTACGCACAGAGGAAAGACCACAGCTTGTAGGTGTCGAAGTCATACTGCGGAGTCCAGTCATAGACCGAGGATTGTCCCCATACCCATTCATCAGGGGTATCTTCCAAATCGCCTGTATTCGCCCCGAACGCTGCAAGACCGCTTTGCCAGTCAGTAGAACTGCCGACCTTGCGTATCTTCTGATTCAGGTTATAGGCAAGCTCCGTGTAGTATTTCTCTGCTTCACTCAGGTCATAGTCCTGAGCTGCGTATGTGCCGAGGGTGAAACCGCTATGAGAGGAAGTAGCCGAGAATATCATCGTAAATATCGCAAATACAAGCAGTATTACAATGACAGGTATCGCCAGACAAAGAAAGAACTTTTTGACCTCGCTCTCATAAACATTCTTCACGAATTTCCAAGCGGCTTTCAGAGCTGCGGAGATCGTATCCTTTGCACCTTTTTTCTTTTTGGGCTTAGGCTTTTTCCGCTTCTTGTAGCTGTCATGCTTCTCTTTGAGCTTGCTTTCCTGACGGTTCAGGCGATTGTTGGACTTCGACTTCTTGTCATTCAGGCGGTCACGCTGTTTCTCCTTTTTCTGCAAACGCTGGGGCTTGCTGACCTTTTGTGCAGCCGGTTCGACTACACGTCTTTTTGCGGAGTCAATAGCGTGGAGAAAATCGTTGTCCTGATCTTCATTGACTGCCTTTTGCCAAGCGGACGCTTTCATTCTGCCTGCGGTATATGTGGCAGGCTTCAATGCAAGCAGCCCTGGATCACTGAGCTTTTTGATCTTCTTCTGATTGCGGTATTCCTTGATTCGGAACTTGCTTTCCGTTCTGATCTGCTTACGCTCAAATTTCAGCTCACGCTTTGTCTGCTTATATGCCTGCAATCGGCGTTTGTTCATCGCCTTGCGGAGCTTGTTGCCGTGTGCTGGCTTTATCTTCGCCCTATACTCAGCTTTCGCTTTTCTCAGGTCAGCCTTAGTCGCAGCCATTTTCGGCTTCTGCGTTTTAGCCTTATATAGCTTGTTATCGGCTTTCTTTAGCTGTAACTTCGCTTTTTCGAGCTTGTACTGCTTCTTTGTTTTCAGGTGATTGTGCGTACCCTTGACGGCATCGACCGCCGTGCGGCCCATGAGAAACACACCACGGTGATAATCGTCCACCGCTTCACGGGTGTATTTCTGTTTGAGCTTGTTGCGTACTTCACGCTGGGCGGTATCGGCGGTTTTGATACCGCCTGTTTCCGCTGCGAGAGCTGTATCGACTGCCGTCTGAGCTACATCATGTAACGCAAAATTCACAGCACGGGCGTTTGCCTTGAACAGCTTGCCCTTGAATGTCTTAGGCTGCCATGATTTTATCGTTCGGGTGACGGACGGTTTATCGCCAGTAATGCGGTATTTGGCATTAGCAAACTTGTGAATGATACCCCGACCGCCGTGGTGCATTTTCTCACCACGGACAATATGGGGACGGGTATGAAAGCGACCTCTGCTGTTTGCTTCACGGCGGAAGTCTATCTGAAACTGTTTCGACCGTCTGCTGACTCTATCGAAACGTGCCTGCGCTCTGCGGAGGTTATTCTCTTTTCTTTGTAAGCTCATAAATCCTCCAATCTACGCAGTTTACGCACTCTCAGTGGGCTTCGTGGTCATAAGTTTATACATTTCTGTATCAGTGGGAAAACGGTCAGTAAAGGGCAGTAAGACCTTATCATAGCGGATAAGCCCTTCGCCCGGACCGCTGTTCGTGACATACTTCATCTGTTCCTTTGAGATATGGAGTTTCTCAGCAAGAATGTCTCTGTCTCCGGCAGCCTGATTGAGCATATACACGAAGTCTGAGTTATCAAAGATGTTCTCGACCTCCTGAGAAGAAAGCAAGTCCTTGACATTTTGGGTGATACCTGTCGGCACACCGCCCCATTTACGGAAACGCTTCCAGATCTCAGCGGAATACTTCGCTGTCTGTTCTTCTTTCAGCAGAAGGTGGAACTCGTCGATATAGTAGCGAGTGATCTTTTTCTTCTCACGGTTCGCAGAAACTCTGTTCCACACGGTATCCTGCACGATCAGCATACCGACCTTTTTGAGCTGATTGCCAAGCTCCTTAATATCGAAGCAGATGATACGGTTTGTCATATCAATGTTGGTGCGGTGATTAAAGAGGTTCTGGCTGCCGTTTACGAACATTTCAAGGGAATTTGCCACACGCAGAGCGACTTCGCCTTCATTATGAAGCTCCTGCTGTAAATCGGAGAGAAGCGGCATCTTCTCAGGTGTCGGCTCATTCTCGATAAAATGCTTGTAGATACGCTGAACACACTTATCAATGACCGAGCGCTCCTCAGCGGAAAGACCGTAGCGACCGCCGACAATGATCTCACAAAGGGAAATCAGGAAGTCGGACTTATTCGCAATGACTTCCATAGGATTGCTGAACATATAGTCATCAATGGTAATGTCCATAGGGTTGATGTGCTGTTCAGAGTTGCTTGCAATTCGGATAAGCTGTCCGTGCAGAGCTGAAACAAGCGGAAAATACTCGCCTTCGGGATCACAGATGATAATATCGTCTACGGTAGTCAGAAAGCAGTCGAGAATCTCACGCTTAACGCTGAAGGATTTGCCCGCACCCGGTGTTCCGAGGATAAGTCCGTTCGGGTTCTTCAATCGGGAGCGATTAGCCCTAATCATGTTGCCCGAAAGCGTATTGATACCGTAGTAGGTAGCCTGTCCGTCCTGAAAAAGCTCCTTTGTGGTAAACGGCACGAAAATCGCAATGCCCGAAGTGTGCATTTCACGGCGGACGGGAATCTCGTTATATCCAAGCGGAAGTGTAGAAACGAGTGTCTGTTCCTGCCGATAGTCATAGGGGAACATAATGCAGTTATTCTTCTGGCACGTTCTTTTCAGCATCTCAGAAAGAAGTTTCAGCTCTTTCTTTGATTTTGCGTATGCCCTCAGCGAAATGCTGATATGGAAAAGTCGCTCATTCTTGCTGTTCAGGTCACCGAGGAGCTTTTCAATATCCTCGATATACATCTTGATCGCAGGCGGAAGAATGTCGGGATCATAACCGGACTGCGAAGCCTTTTTCTGTTCGTCGATCTTCATCTGCTCCACATTGGTGAGCTTTTTCTTGACGAATTTCAGGGCATCTATCTGGTCCAGCGGATCAACGTGGATATTCACGCAGAAAAGGTTCTGCATTTCAAGGAAGTCCTTGAGAATCTCATCGGGCAGCTCTCCGGCAAGGATATTCATACCCCATACAGCACCGTAGGCGTTGCCGATCTCAAAGTCAGCCTTATTGAATTTCAACGAGGACGGACATATAAAATCCTTTGTGTCCATTCCTGCATGAAGCATACTGTCCCAATCAAAGATGAATGGGGAATTTCTGTAAGGGTTCAGGGCATAATAGAGAGCTTCAAGGCGCTGTCTGCCGTCAAGCAGTTCAGCTTCGACTCCAAAGGCTTTGAAACCCTTGATTACGTCATTTTTAATGCTCATCAGCTTTGCCCTTGCTGCCTTATATGATGTGGATTCGATACCGAATGTAAGGAATTTTCTTGCCGACTGACCGTTAGAGCCTTTCATGAGCTTGTCAGTAAGCATTTCGCTGTACTCCTTACGGAGCGTATTGAAATCATCTTCCTGTTCGGGTATCTGCACAGTTTTTACGAGCTTTTCCTTTGACCTGTTCTGATTTTCAAAGGTAAGCTGGAATTTGATCGTATTGTCAAAGAGATTGATAACATCGCAATACTTAGAGAAGATATTGTTCTGTTCATCAAACTCAGAAATGGAGTAGTTGGCATCGAAAAACTGCACCGTCAGGGAAAAGAAGTTCTCGCTAACCTGACACACGCCGTCCTTATACATACACAGGAACGGGAGCGTGTTCTGCACAGTCGATTTGCCGCCGTTTGCACTCCTGATCTCCGCCATTCTTGCGGATAGTATCTTTTTCTCCTCTTTTGATAACTGAGAGGCAGGCTTGCCCATGATAACCTTTGCTTTGCTGCGGTTATCACTTTTCCTGGCATCTTTCTTTCTAAAGCCCATAGTGACCTCCGTTTATATTCCAAAGCGGAGACACCGAAAGTTACACTATTATATATGTGAAGCTGTTACTTCCTTTCGGCATCTCTCAGCTTCTTCTTGATTCTGTTATACTCGATCTGTCTCTCAACAGCATCGAAAATATTGGTTGACTTGTAATATCGCTTTCGTGGTCTTGTGAAGTATTCACGCATGAACTTCACCTGTTTCTCCAAGAACACGCCGTTTTTCTTGTAAATACCGCAGAGTATCGCAGGTGCAGCGACCGCACCCATAGCGAAGATAGCTCCCGACATTCCGATAGACGCTCTTGTGAGAAAGTACACAGGCGCACCAAGAACAAGACCGATACCGAAGCATATTACTTGTCTCTTTGTGAATCCCATGATGAACTTTTCCTTGATGTCGTTCAAATCTTTCGGGATCGGTACATAATGTGCCAAATAATAACCTCCGATCTTGTTCTCAGTGAGCGTTGAACACTGATTTGCTGATAGCTCCGGTACGGAGAATCGTGAAGATAAGTGCTGCGGTATAGCCGAGAAGCAGTCCCATTTGCAGGATCACGCCGTCTGTACTTGCGTTCAGGGCGACGATTGCATTGCTGAACAAAGTCTTGAAAATACCGAGTGCCACTACGATAAAGAACCCCTGGAAAGAAAGAGCGAGAAGCTGTTTGATCCAGTTCTTACCGATAGAAGCCCATTCACCGCTGTCCATCATGGTTGCCATAGGGATAGGTGCGATTGATAAGTACATGAACACCTCAATGATTCTTGAAGCGAGTGTAATAACAATAGCCACTATCAGTATCAGCACTCCAAGATGAACAATAAGGGATATAAACCACACCGTCATCAGTTCACCCAAGCTCAGACCGCTGAGTGCAGACGGATTGATCGAGAGCGTGGAGGATAGATAATCTCCGGTCCCGAATAGCGTGGCAAGTCCGTTGGAGCATACCGTTGTGCCAAACGAAAATAGTGCTGAAGCGATGTAATAAGTGTTGGCGACAAGTATTACACCGCATAAGGCTTTGATGATCCATTTAATGAAGATCGAATCATCGAAGTCCTTGAAATTGTTTCCCCGAAGCACCATCTGACATAGTTCATTCAGAAGAATGATAGTCAGTATGAAGCCACCGATAGGGACAACTACGTTATTGCATAGCGTTTCGATAGTTGACCAGATCGTAGTTCCGCCACTTCCGCCACCGGTAAAAGCGGACGGGTGCTGCGTTACGAAGTCATTGACAAGCCCACCGCTTCCGCCTGAACCCGTTGTTTGTGAAAACGTATCGGTCAGAAGGTCTGAAATGCCGTCAAACTGAGATTGAATGCCGTCCTTGAACAAGTCTTTACACCAATCTTCCAGTGCATCTATCGCATCGCTGATTACTCCCATTTATTCATCACCCCCATTTCAGGAGTTACTGAGATGATCGCTCATATACCCACCGCTGCCCACCGCATGAGCGACCTTTCACAATTCTATTGAATCGGCGTGATTTATATAGCGTTCAGCCGAGGTTTACGCTTGTCTCTTTCCTTGAATCTTCGTGTGTCAGATTACACTGCACCTGTCATCATGGTTTCGAGGACAGGAACGAGGATAACTGCAAGCAGGATCAGACCAAGACCAGCCATAAGCTGCTTCATGCCCTGAGACTTCGCACCGGGGTTATCATTACCGTAACCTTCAAGGAGGTTTACGACACCCCAAAGCGAAACACCGCCGCCGATCAGGCAGATAACGGACTTGAGAACGGTGCAGGCAGTAGTGATGAAGGACGAGGTATCGACCACGCCCGTACCTGCTGCGAATGCCTGAGTAGTACAGGTTGTTGCCATAACGCCTGCAATAGTGCAGAACATGGTTGCCTTCTTTGCACCACGGGTGAGCTTAGAAAGCCACTTGTGCTTCGGTGCAGAGGTGGTGGTTGCTGTCTCCATTGCGGTTGCATCGACCGCAGAAATATTCAGTTCGTTCATAGGTAAAAAGTCTCCCTCAAAAAATAAAGTAAAGATTGTCCGCAGCTTCAACCGATTCTCTTTTTATTCGGTTTCTTCGCTGTCTGAGTTAAAAGCCGACATATATCTCTTTTTCTTCGGTTTCCTCAGATATTACAGCATCAGCGTTATCTGTTTCTTTTGCTGGTGCCGTTGCAACTTCCTGTCCGGCGTTGGTCATATCAACACCAAATGCCGAAAAACTTTCTCCTTTGCGCAGTCTCAAACGCATCTCTTTTTGGTCACTCACATAGGTTTCGATGTTGAACTCCTGCGCAGGATTATCGTCTAACAGCATAGGGTACTGCTTATGACGGGTAATATCAAACTTGTCCGAGAAGAACGGACGCACTCCTCGCACTTGCAAGATACATTTACCGCCGTCCATGACCGCCAGTTCGTCCTGAGATTTCAGCTCTTTTCCGAGCTTCTGATAGTTCATTCCGTAGCTTTCCGATTGTCCACGATTGGTAGAGGTATTGAAACTGTCGATAGTTTCCTTACCGAGACTTTCGGATATTTCTTTCAGCGTGGACTTCTCCTTACCGCCCAAAAACAGCATCGTATCACAGTTGCCCTCAATCGTATCTGCATTATCTTTATAAATAGCCTTTAGCTGGCTCTTAGCTTGCAAGATGATCGACGCACTGATTTCACGGCTTCGGATAGTCGCTATGAGTTTCTCAAACTGCGGAATTTCGCCAATATTCGCAAACTCATCTAACAAACAGCGTACATGATAGGTTAGCTTTCCACCTGGGGAATTATCTGCTTTTGTGCAGAGCAGATTGAAAAGCTGAGAATACATGATAGCCACAAGGAAGTTAAATGTGGCATCTGTATCGGAGATGATTATGAAAAGCGCACTCAGCTCGTCACCGAGCTTGTCAAGGTGCAGCTCATCGTAGGAGGTGATCTCCAAGACCTCATCTATTGCAAAAGGCGCGAGTCGTGTCGAACAGCTAATTAAGATAGACTTAGCCGTTTTTCCGGCAGCGAGTTTATACGCCTTGAATTGTTTGAGTGCAAAAGCACCCAAGCGCCTTTGATCGGCATCGGGTTCAGCTTCAAAGACATCACCGTAATCAGCCATAACATCAGGATCATCGTGCTTTGTGCCGTTCAGCCAGCATTCTACGATCTCGAATTCAAGGTCAATACAGTTCTTGAACTCCTCATCGTCCTCACGGCATTCTGAATTGTTTATCATGTCGATCAGCGTTTCAAAATTCCACTGATCTTTGGGGTACATCGCAAAGATAAGGGCAATATACGCAGTATAAAGCAATTTCTCCGCTTTCACCCAAAAGTCATCGCCGGACGGCTGCTGAGAGGAAGAAGTGTTCTTGATTAGCACTTCCACGAATTTCAGTATGTCTTTTTCACGGTTCTTCTTGCTGATGTATGCAAACGGGTTATAGTGCATCGACTTCGCAAAATCTATGGTATTGAACACCTTGATTTTGTAAGGCTCATAGACAGGGATATATTTACCCTTTTCGTCCTTGATTAAATAGCCTTTATCGTCCTTGCGGTACACAATTTTCCCGTCTTTGTCACGTTTCAGGCGGCCCCGTTCAAGCATCTTTCCGCACTCCACAAGCACCGTGCCTTTCGGATCGGTGACTACATAGGAGGAGTGCATCTGCATCAGGTTCGGCTTTACGAAAAAACGTGTTTTACCGGAACCTGAGCCACCGATAACGAGAATGTTCTTGTTACGGGCGAATTTCGGTGCAGAGGGCTTACCCATTGTCAGAGATTCCGTCTTTGTGAGGATCACATTGTTTTCGGGGCAGGATAAGTCCATATACGGCTCAATATCCTTTTGCGTCCCCCATACGGCAGAGCCATACTCCTCACCCTGGCGAAATTTCTTCCTGTTTTTCGACTTGACATAGAGGACGAGCCTCATTACACCCGCAAGAACCAAGCCGAAAAGAAGATCAAACGGGTGTAAACTGGGAAAGATTCTTGCAAATGCCACACCGAGATTACTCATGAAGGGCAGGAGCTTTTCCTGAAAGCCGTTGCCCTCAGCGGTTCGGTACGCAAAGCCGATCAGGTTACCCACATAAGAGAAAGCTACATAGGGGATAGCCTTGATGATCAGCTTTTTGAGTTTTCTCGTGTCGATCTGCAATGTGCAGACCTTTCCTTTCTGTTGGTATCGGCATCAAAAACCGCCGTAAAAACATCATCGCCCCTTGCCCGTGGAACGGGTGCAGGCATGAAATAGCCGTAGATCATCGTCTTTGCTCCCTTGTTTTCTCTCTCTGTTTCTGTTTGCGAGGTTTGCTCCTGAGCTTCTGAGCCTGCTGCTGCATCTGCTCACGGGTGAACTCACCACGCTTCTTCGATTTGCCCTGTCCCTTGCCGACATACTCTGAAAACGCTCTCTTGAAATCCTCTGTTTTGGCAGCGGAAAAGAAAACATGATAGGTAGGCGGAGTGGTGCTTTTATCTCTTTTCAGGGCAAAATCCACATCATACTTCCTTGCGGTTTTCAGAAAATCTCCGATATTCCTGTCCGAAACCTCAATGCTGTCGAGCTTGGACGGTGACTTAGCCTGCAACTGCTTGTAGGTCATTCGCCCTTTTTTCTCTGCCTTGCCCGACATAAACTCCTGCAATGCTGATTTCAGCACATCAGCGGTCATTTTCTCCGCCTTGATCGAAATGTCGATAGTTTTCTTCGCACCGTTCTCATAGTCCGACGGCATTACGCATCACCGCCGGACTTGACCTCATAGACCGCATAGGCTTCCATTGCCAGCCAGTCATGAAGGTCTTTGAGTGCAGCTTCGGCTTCTTCAGGTGTCTTATAGTTGCCCATAGGAATCTGATTGCCGGAGGTATCCGTTCCGATCATCTCATAATCGGGAGTGATAATACCGTCCTCGTCCGGCTCGGCATCGTCCCAATTCATTTCGATACCGATCTTGACGAGATTATCGTAGTTCAGAAACTCGCCATACTGCGTAGCGATAGTCTTAGCCATGATCTTCACCTTCCTTTCCAAAAAGCTCATTTGCCGAATTTCAAGCGGTTGCGTCCGATTTCTTCACCGCACCCATAGCCACCACCTCCTCTCAGGACAATCAGCCACCATAACCGCCAAAATCTCTCTTGACAGCATACTCAGCCCATCGTCCCTCAGCATTTTCCTTGAAACGCTTTCCGTTGGCTTCGTTGAACAGAGTGCTGATAAGATAACTCTCATAGTTCCGCACATTGTCTGTACGCTTCATCTGCTCTATAGCGTTTTCAAGAACGTTTATATCAACCTTGAGCATAGCGGACTTAACAACCTCCCTGGGGAAGTCCTGTCCGCAGATACGCTCTGTTTTCTTTCGGGAGCATATCCGCCGAACGATCATCTGAACGATCTCCTCAGCTTCTTCCTCATCACCGAGCCATTCTGCAAAGTAAGGAAATTCGATGTTGGTTTTCACCACATCGGTATAAACTTCTTTTTCGCTGATATATCCGTCAATCAGTCCATCTGTCTGACTTTCAACATTTTCAACAGCTTTTTCGCTGTCGGAGGGGGATTGATTGATAGATACTTGATCACTCAGTATTTGATTTTTCTTTATTTTCTTCTTAGTATTTATTTGCCCCTGATTATCTACCGCTTGAATTTCTATGGGTAGAATTTCAAGGGGTAGATTTTCTATGCCTTGTTTTTCTGCCCCTTGCGGAGATTTTTTTACGGAGATTGTTGAAACATCTCCGTCCTCATCGTATGTATCATCATCGTTCTGGTCGGCATCAGGCGTATCCTTTTCGGAATACTCATAGAAGTCGTAGACATACTCGATTCGACCGCTGTTTGTTTCATTCGGCATCAGCTTCGTGACAACAAGATAGCCCCAATGCTTCAGCTCGTCCAATGCTGCCTTGATCGCTGTTTCTTTCTCTTTGCAGATAGCCGTCAGACCTGAGATTGAGTAATCCCAATTCTCCGGCAGAGAAAGAACCTTACTCAGAAGCCCGATTGCTTTCAGGCTGAGGTTCGTTGACCGCAGATGATAGTTGCTCATTACGGTATAGTTGGCGTTTTTATTGACACGGCACACCGATGAAGCTGTTGTTTTGTTCTTTTTCGATTTTTTAGCAGACATATCCATTTTCCTCCTGTTTGCAGCTCAGGCGAGCTTCATTTGCGTGATCCTAACCTTGTTGACGGCATAGGTGTTGCCGATACGCAGGAGGTAACCTTTGTCGGTCAGTTCACTTAAAGCCTTTTTGATTGTCCTCAGCGAGTCATTCTCACATACAGCACAGAGGTCAACTGCCTTGACATAATCCGTATCAGGATTATTGAGCATCTTGGAAAGAACTCCATTAGCTTCGAGAGAAAGCTCATTGTCATTCGGTTCAATCCTCAGATTTCGGGACATAGAAAATTCCTCCTTGTTTTGTTTGTTTTTTTACAATTTGCTTGACAACGTTTGTTTGCCATGATATAATGGTAGAAAGGTCAAATATGTCATTTGATCTTATTGTGAAACTAAATATTTTTTTCAGCTTAGAGGTTTGAAGATTATGCTGAGTGGCGATTATGTGCCTTGCGCATAGTGATTTTCTGATTTATAGGCAAAAAAATAGCGTCCCTCATTTCTGAGGAACGCTTAACACAGTATTCAGTTTTAGGCATAAAAATAGCGTATAGCGCTCCTGACATTCATCATAGAGCGATATACGCTGAGATGTTGATTTCCATTTTTCTACCGTGGTGAACCTCGTTTGATTTCTACCACGTTTCTACCAACCTTTTCTTTCTACCAGCCTTGATTCCATTACTTTCTACCACGCTTCTACCAAATCAACCATTTTTCCATTTTTCCTATTTTCCCGATTTTTCGTATGTTTGTATTCTGAGTGTTAGAAAAGCCCCGAAAACAGGGAATAATCTGCCGTAAACTGCAATGCTTTGCAACGATTTGCAAAGTTGCCTACAATTCTCAAAATCTGCCGGTAGCAATACCGTACCGGTTCAAGTCCGGTCAGCGGCATATAAAGAAAAAAACAGACCTTTTCGCGGGTCTGTTTTTTTGTTATATAGTAAAATGCGTCAAGATATTCCGTAACAGGGGATACATTTACGTGCGAATAAATTCAAAAAACGGCTGTACGAATTTACCAGTACAGCCGTTCTGTGATTATAAATAATTATAATGCGATGAATCTGAATGCTCTTTCATTGAGCTTGCTTATTTCCCACTTGCCGTTGACCTTTGCGCATATAACAAGCTTATATTCCGTGTCAGATTTGAGCTGTGGAGTGGTGATAGTGGTAGTATCGGCATCTGTGTAGCCCTGTACCTTCCACTTGCCGTTTATAAACACAGCAACGCCGTATTTCTCAGCACCGGGAACGCCCTCCCAGTCGATCTTTGCCTTATGAGTTTTACTGTTTATGTTAATATTACTTACCTTGGGATAAACAACGATCGGAGGATTCGGCGTAACGATGATTGATTTTGAATAATCCTCGAACCAATAATCGCCGAACATGGCAATTACTGCAACCTCATATTTCTTGCCTGCTGTAAGCCCTCTTACAGTGTAAGAGGTGTCGGTCGTCTCGTTGAACTTTGTCCATTCGCCGTTCACATTACCGTATACGGCGTACTTCTCAGCGCCGATAACTGCGTTCCATTCGAGGTTCGCACAGCCATTGCCGGGAGTGTAAGTGACATCTGGATTAACCGGATTCAATTCACATATGAATCCATGTCCATCAAGATTGTAAAAGGAACCAGCGTATCCTGCACCGCCGTCGGCTGCGTCATTCCAGGTACCTATAGGCTTATTACCATTGAACACATGAATGTAGATCTCGTTATTATTTCCGTAGTTATTTGGTTCGTTATATGCCCAATTATTATACTCAAAGTTTTCTCCGGTAACCCATTTCCAGGGTTCCCCAACAGCATCACGATATCCGCCTATCCAGTAATTGTTGCAGACTTTATCAAGATGTTCTTTTATTGCGGTTTGTTCATCTGCAGAAGTGATAGTAGCAAGATGTCCGCCCAGCTTCTCACACGCTTCCTTTGCTTCAGTCCATGTAAGACCACCGCTGTACAGCTGATATACATGACCGCCGAATGTGAAAGTATCGATAAGTACTTCTTTAGATTCAGTTTCTTCTGTCGCGCTTGCCGCATTATCTGCAGCACTTCCGATGATCGAGCCGCCGCATGAGAACGCAAGTGTAAGTGCAGCTATTCCGCACAAAGTATTTTTTAATAACATAATACCATTCCTTTCATTTTTATGTTAAAAATATTATACAATAAAAGCTGTACACGGTCAATGGCTAAATAATCCAAAGTGATATATAAGTATTAATATATTTATATATATATCAAATAAATAAATCGGCAAATAAATTTGCATAACGGAGCTCTTGTTTAGTATCTACGGAGCGTGGATTGACTTTTCGGCTGCTGTGAGTTAAAATATAGGCAGAGGTGAGGATAATGGATCAGATAAAAACAGGCGCACTGATAAGGCAGCTCAGGCTGGATGCGGGGCTTACCCAGAAGCAGTTGGCAGAAAAAGTTAACGTTAGCGATAAGGCGGTATCAAAATGGGAATGCGGCAACGGCGCGCCCGATGTATCTCTGCTTACCGCCCTTGCAGAGGTCTTCGGTACAGATGTGAACACATTGCTTTCGGGCAGTAAAGATATCAATGAAAGTGAGAAAGGCGATATGAAAAAAATAAGATTCTATGTTTGCAAGGATTGCGGCGGCATAATGACCTCCACCTCGGAGGCTGCTGTCAGCTGCTGCGGAAACAGACTCTCTCCGCTGGTGCCTAAAAAGGCTGAGGGCGAGGAACTATTAAAGACAGAAGTCATCGACGGTGAACTCTTCGTGACTTCAGACCATGAGATGACCAAGCAGCATTATATCTCATTTGCGGCATATGTTTGCGACAATACTATGATGATGTTCAGGCAGTATCCCGAATGGAAAATGCAGGCAAGGCTCCCACTTGTCCGCATGGGCAGGCTGATATGGTACTGCACCGAACACGGCGCGTTCTATCAGGATATACGATAACAGAACGACCCGCTCCCACGTAAGGGAACGGGTCTGTATTTTTATTTTACATATGAATATGCACCGACATCCCATTCGGGGCAGTCGTCTACAGATTGTGGAGGATAGGGGTATTTGCCGACGATATTGCTGTCTTCGCTTTCGCGCCAGAACACTTCAAACTGGGGATATTCATGATAAAGATCAGTGATCGTCACTCCGATAATACCGCTTATTTCGTAATCTTTGAGCATAGCTGCGGCTACATCGGCAGCCGACTGCTCGGTGACTTCTGAGAGTTCTCCCTTGGTTTCCATATCGCCAATATATACTTCTACTGCGCTATAAGCTTTTTTAGCATTTGTGATTGCGGTTTTCAGTTCAGGGTCAATTTTAGTGTGTTTTTCAGTTTCTTTTTTTGAGTTCTTCATTCGTGGTTTTCCCGAACACTTATACTCCGCGTCAACGTCCCATTCGGGGCATTCCTCCACAGATTGGGGAGGTTCGGGATATCTGCCGACGATTTCCGGATTTTTATCTGAATGCCAGAACACTTGAAAATTACATTCGTTCAGATCAATTAATTTTACTCCGACTATTCCACTATAACCATCGGAAGACAATTCTTCAGCTGCTTTTTTAGCAGCCTCGTCTGCGCTTGCTTCTGAAAGTTTTTCCATAAATTCCATATCGGCAAGATATTCAGCTACCGCATTATAAGCTGATTTAGCATTTCCATTTGCGGATTTCAGTTTTGTTTCCGCCACATAATCCTTAAATTCAGAAAGTGTTAAGCCATTAACTTTGCATGAAATATCGGTCTTTTCTGACCACTCGGGCATATCATCTAAGCTTTGAGCAGGGTCTGGGTACTGCCCGATAACAGAACTGTCTTCGTCGGCACGAAACTGCACCGTGAAACTGAACTCCTCATTATTATCGAAGCAAATGCCCACCGTACCGCCGGGGAATACGCGTTCGTAGTAGGTAAAAACCAATGCTAAATTCTCAGCTGCTTCCTGTTTAGTCTCCTCGGAAAGATTTTCCATCGATTCCATATCGGCAAGATATTCTGATGTCAAATTATATCCCATCTCTGCCGCTAGATTAACTTCTTTAAGAAGATCTTCCCGGGAAGTTTCACTGTTTTCATCCTGTGATTCAGCCACCGAAGATATGCTTTCCTGTTCATTTGTAGGTGATTTTTCCTTATCTATGCAGGCTGTTATGCTCAAAGCCATAATTACCGCAGCTGCAAATGCTGTGATCTTCTTCATTTTTGTTCCCTCCGTGATAGTTTTTATCAGTTCTGCGGATCATTGCCGCTCACATCATATATACGTTTCGGAGGGGGAGATTTTTCAGTGTGAATTTTCACAAATATGTGGAGCGTTATATGTGTGTGATGCACAAAAGTTCCAAGCAGAGGGCTTACAAAAACATTATCCGATGGTTGCGCGGTGTTGCTTTAAGTTCTAAACTCTGACTAACGGATCTATTATTCTGCCGTGTATGAAGCTTCGGCATTAGCTGCCCACGCAGGGATATCATCTACGCTTTGTGCAGGTTCGGGGTACTGCCCGATAACAGTGCTGTCCTCATCGGCACGGAACTGCACTGTGAAGTTGAGAAAGCCATAATCATCCGATCCATCGAACCTTACGCCGACCGTACCGCTGATGTTTCCGTTTGAACCTAGTTCCTTTATCGCAAAGTCGGCAGCTTCCTGTTCGGTCGCTTCGGAGATCCTGCCCTGTGTTTCCATATCTGCAAGATATTCTGCAACAGCGGTATAGCCTAACTTTGCATTGTTGTTAGCCGCTTTCAGCAGGTCTTCACGAACCTCTTCGCTGATACTGTTATCGCTGTTTTCATCATTTGCCGCCGCCGATTTGCTCGCCTGCTCCTTTTCGGCTGACTTTTCAGTGTCTCCGCAGGCTGTCATGCCTAAAGCCATAATTGCCGCAATTGTGAATGCTGTGATCTTTTTCATTGTAGTACCTCCAAAATAGAAAAATAATTATCAAACCTTAATGCCCTCTCTGCTGCCGTCCTCGTAAACAAGCTCGATCTCCTCTGCGCTTATCTGCCGTGCGGAATCGATCCATTCTGAGGATATCTCCCGCACAGCACCGTCTGCCGTATAGCAGACAACAGCTCCGCATCCGTAAACTACTGCGAAGCGTTCGTCATTGTCTATCAGAGCGCCCTCGGGGTCGCCGTACATCTCGCAGATCGGGGATTTTGTGCCCGCCGCTTTATCGACGAGCACAGCTCTTTCGTAACAGCCCCTTATCTCGAAATTCGGGCTCTCCGCCAGCAGAAAGTCTTCATGGGAAGACATATCCTATATCTCCTCAACGCTCAGACCTGTACCCTCAGCGGATTTGATCTTTTTGAAAACTATCTTGTCCATGTCAAGTCCGCCAAGACCGAAATGCAGTCTGAATATAGTATAGCGGGAGAACAGGGGCATTTCTTCCACTGCGAAGGTCACGGGCTTTCCGCCTGTGCCGTTCCATGTGAATGTGCCCCATGCAGTACCCATGCTGAATACCGTCACAGGCATCTGAGCCAGCTCGCTCTGTTCCGAACTTGCAGTCATTTCCATGCGGTACTGACCCAGCTGTGCCACATCCACAGTGAAGCTGAAATCGAGATTTCTCTCGGTTTTGACACTGCTCATATCTATGGTAAGTTCGCCGTCCAGCAGGAAAACTCTTTCGCCTGCGCCGTCATCAACTGTTTCGGCGGGTTTGTTGATAACTTCAACTGCCTCGTCCTCGCCCAGCTTTCTCGCCATAGCGTGAGTATCCATCATAAAGGCAAGAACATTTTTTGCCGACCTCTGAAGTTCGCCGCGGGTAAGTCTGCCGTCACCCAGCGCCGCTATAACATTGTCATTACCGCTGCCGCCGTCAGCGCATACCATATACACATCGTTCTGCGCACGTACCATCGCCGCGAAATTATTCTTGTCGGGGGCTTCGCCGCGGTCGTTGATGTTAGCCCACCAGTCTGTCATGGTGAAGCCGTCAAAGCCCCACTGCTTGCGGAGTATCATGGTGTTGAGGTCGAAGCTTCCCGCAGTCCACAGGTCATTAACCTTGCCGTAGGTGGTCATGACAGACCTTGCACCGCCATCCTTGACAGCCGTTTCAAAGCCGCGGAGATATATCTCCCTCAGGGCTCTTTCGCTCACAGCCGAATCAAGGAAATGTCTGTTGGTCTCCTGATTGTTTCCGCAGAAATGCTTGACAGTGCCTTCTACTACCTGGGAATGCAGACCTTTCAGCTCGGCAGCCGCCATATCTCCCGTGAGGACGGGGTCTTCGGAGAAATACTCGAAGTTTCTGCCATTTAGCGGGTGACGGTGAATGTTCATGCCTGGTCCCAGCAGACAATCTACCTTGTTAGCCCTCATCTCCAAGCCCAGATATGTGAAAAGCTCGGTGATAAGGGGCTTGTTGAATGTTGCCGCGATAAGAGTACCGTTAGGCAGGCTGAAAGCCTTTGTGCCCACATCAAGTCTCATGCCCGAAGGACCATCAGAACAGCAGCCCGCAGGTATGCCAAGTTCTTCAAGATGCTTTGCCACACCGCCGAAAGCCGCCGCAGTACCGGGAGTTACCTTAGGCGAGCACATACCCTCGCCGCGCACAAGGCAGTTCAGGTCATTGTCGTCAAGCTGTGCTATGAATTCATCAAGGGTGTTCCTGCCGTGGAAAACATCGGCGGTGCGTATGCCCTTGTCACCTGTGAAAGCTATCTCTTCGGGGAGATATTCAAGCCTGCGTGCGGCTTCATCCACCTTTGAAAGGGGAGTATCCTCATAGGAGAGCCCCTCGGCGGTGCGTACCATTCTCTTGAAAGGCATAACAGGGGCAAGAGCCTGCTCAAGCTGTTCTATGACCCTGGTATCATCCTGCACGAAGGAGAAGCACTCAGCTGCACTGCGCACATCACTGCCCGCATAGAACTTGTACTCGCCCGCTTCCGTTACCCACGCATAAGCGTGACCTGTAACTCCGCTGTCATCGTATGAAGCTATATCGCGGTCGCTGACTTCTATGGTCAGTATCTGCTCTTCGTTGGGGGCAAGGAGTTTTGTCTTTTCAAATCCGCAGAGAACTCTTGCAGCCTTGCCGAGTTTGCCGTTTGGGGCTTCAGCATAGACCTGAACTACTTCCTTGCCTGCGGTATTTCCAACATTCTTCACCTTAGCGGTGATAACTGCACCGCTGTCCGTTTTTTTACCCTCTGCGCTTATCTCGAACTGAGTATAGCTCATGCCGAAGCCAAAGGGGAATCTGACTTTGTCCTTGGCAAAGGTCTCAAAATATCTGTAGCCTACGTATATATCTTCAACATAGAAATTCCTGTCCCTGTTATGGAAATACTTGTCCGAGGGGTAGTCGGATATATCATATGCGATAGTATCGGGCAGTTTGCCACAGGGAGAAACCTCGCCCAGCAGTACCTCAGCCGAGCCTGTACCGCCTGTCATTCCGCCCTGCCATACGTACATCACCGCATCGGGGGAGAATTCGTCGATAAAGCCCATGTCGATAATATTGCCCACATTAAGCAGTACGACCATCTTCTTGAAATTGTCCCTGACCTTGCGGAGCATAGCCTTTTCACCGTCGGTCAGCAGATAAGAACCCGCCTTTACGCCGTTGTCCTGCTCTTCGCCCGCAGTACGTCCGATGATGCATACCGCCGTATCGGAGGTCTCAGCCGCCTTTTTAACCAGAGCGTCATCAAGTGGCATTTCTTCCTGACACCAGGGCTCACCGCCCCAGCCCTCGCCGTAGTCGTAGGGGTGTTCAGCCACATAGTCCCTGTAAGTTTTCAGCACTTCTTCGTTTAGCTTTGCACCCGCTTCAAGCAGACCGTCAACAATGCCTGTGACCTTGTCAACATTCACCATGCCCCCCGAGCCTGTGCCGCTTTTGTAATAATCCAGCTGTATACGTCCGAAAACAGCCGTTTCCGAGTTCTTGTCCAGCGGGAGAGCGCCATTGTTCACCAGCAGTACAGCGCCCTCTGCATTGACTTCTGCCGCTTTTGCAAGATATTCGTTCCAGTTTAGTGTAGCCATAGCCTACCTCCGTAAAGTATGTTTTATCGTTATTCCACCGATTTAAGGCTTTCCGCCATATTAATCTTTTCAAGCTTGTTTTCCATCACAAGGTTCACCGCGAGATTGAATACTATCGTCAGCCCGATGCTGTACAGATAGCTCTTCATGAGTATCCTTTCCTTGAAGCATACCATGTCCACCACTATGTAGGACATTACAAAGTGCAGCAGCAGATTGCCCAGCACAAGTCCTATGACGATGCCAAGTCCCGTAAGGAAAAGGTTCTCTCTCAGCACATAAGCCGAGGTCTCTTTCTTGAAGAATCCCAGCACCTTGATCGTTGCTATCTCGCGCTCTCTTTCGGTGATGTTGATGTTCGTGAGATTGTAAAGCACGATGAATGCCAGTGATGCCGCACAGATTATGATTAGCAGTACCACATAGTCAAGGCTAGCCATGGAATCTGTCAGACGCTTTTTAAGGTCTTCAAACAGGGTCAGGTTCTTCACGCATTTCAGCTTTGCAATGTCCGTCTGAGCTTTGTAAACGTCTGTATTTTTGGGGAAATTCACATAAGCCTCATTCAGTCCGACTTTCTCGCCAAGCTGTCTTTCAAGAGCCTCATATGGAATGAAAACATAGTTGTAAACGTGATTGCTGAACACAGCTTTCACCGTGAATTCCATCACACGCATATTCTCATCGCGGAGAGTTATCTTGTCGCCCTCTTTCACGCCGTACCTGTTCATCAGGCTGACGCTGACAAGGGCTTCATCGCCTGTGGGCATTTCAATTGCACTGCCGTCGGTCTTTGTGAAGTTCATACTGCCTTTAAGCTCACTGAAATCAACAGGAGCCATAAGGCTTATGCTCTTCACCGCGTCCTTGGTCACCAAGTCCCATGAGCCTGCATACAGGCAGGCGTGAGTGGCTCCCGTGTCGGCAAGTTTTTCTTCGAGTTCTTTGGGCATATTGCCGTTATCATCCGAAGAATAAGTGACCGAAGCATCCGCTGTGACTATCTCTTCATACTGCACTACCGCGAAATCTCCCACAGAATCGGACATTCCGAAGCCCGTCAGCAGAAGTGCCGTACAGCCGCTTATGCCCACTACCATCATGAAGAAACGCTTTTTGTATCTGAAAATATTACGTATAGATACCTTGTGCAGGAATTTCATTCTGTTCCATATGGAGGGGAAGTATTCCAGCAGAACTCTCTTGCCTGCCTTAGGCGATTTCGGACGCATTAGCTCAGCCGCTGTTTCGCTCAGCTCATATCTGCATGAGAGCCATGCCGCTCCCACGGAGCAGAGCAGAGATACCAGACCTGCCAGCAGAGCCAGTTTCCAGTCAAACAGGTATTTAACTTCCAGTTCAAGGTACATCAGCTTGTAGTTTACCCATATGACCTTAGGGAAGATGTAAGTGCCCAGCGCATATCCTATGGACCAGCCCAGCAGAGCCGCACTGCCCGCGTATATGGTGAACTTGCTCATTATCGACCACTCGGAGTAACCAAGGGCTTTCAGGGTGCCTATCTGTGTTCTGCGCTCTTCAACCATTCGGCTCATGGTAGTTATGCACACCAGTGCTGCCACAAGTATAAAAAACACAGGGAAGACTTTAGCTACTTTGCCGACTATTGAAGAATCGTTCTCAAAGCAGGCATAGCCGATGTTGGTATCTCTGTCCAGCAGGAAAACATCAGGCTTTTTCAGGTCGCGGAGCTCTTTTTCGCCGTCAGCAATCTCCTGCTCAGCCTTTGCTATCTCTTCATCAAATGAGGTCAGACCGTCTTCGTATTCAGCTTCGCCGTCCTCATACTCTTTCAGACCGTCTTCGTATTCGGCTTTTCCGTCCTCGTATTCTTTCTTGCCCTTTTCAAGGTCTTTTTTGCCGTCTTCAAGCTTTTTTACGCCGTCGTTGTACTCGTATCTGCCGCTGTCAAGCTTCGCCTTGCCCGACTGATATTCCGCCCAGGAAGCATTGTACTGCGCATATCCCTGAGCGTACTGTGCCTTGCCCGCTTCAAGCTGTTTTCTGCCCTCTGCGAGAGCTGCTTTCTGCACGTCCAGTTCAGCCTGTCCTGCCGAAAGCTCTTCCTGCTTCAAAAGAAGTTCGCTTTTAGCCGCGTCAAGCTGTGCAAAACCCGCATCTATCTGAGCCTTTGCCGCCGTCATCTGCTCTGCCTGCTCAGGTGGGAGCATATCCTCCATGCCTATGTACTGACCGAAGTTTTCCATAAACTGTTGGTTCTGCTCGTTCAGCGCCGCATACTGTGCTTCTATCTCTGCAAGACCCGCATTTATCTGCGCCGTACCCTCATCTATCTGAGCCTGTGCAGCCGCAAGTTCTTTTTCGCCGTCCGTGAGCTTTTTCTCGTTTGCATCTATCTCAGCCTTGCTTGCCATAAGCTTTGACCAGGCGCTGTCAAGCTGATATTTGCCGTTAGCAAGCTGTCGCTCGCTGTCGTCAAGGGTGATCTTCGCGTCTTTCAGCTTTTTCTCGTTATCCGCGATCTCTTTTTCGCCGTCAGCTATCTCTTTTTCCGCATCGCTGAGTTCCTTCGCCGCTTTTTCAAGCTCGGTCTTGGCATCATCGAGCTCCGCACGGGCATCATTAAGTTTCTGCTGACCTTCTTCGCGGGCATCTTCAAGCTTTTGCCTGCCCTCTGCAAGTTCGTCCTCTGCATCGGATACTATGCGGTCATATCTGTCATCAGCCGCATCCTCAGCCGCCTTTTCCCAGCTGTCTTCGCGCTTTGCCATGTAGTCTTCGTATTCGTCCGAATACACTTCAAGCTCGTGGTCGAGTTTGATATACAGCTCGGAATAGGCTTCCATATCGAAAGCGCCCTTGTTCATGTATATGAATCCGTTTATCGTGCCGTTCCCGAGGGTTGTAGTGCCTCGCTCAAAATGCACGTATGCAGGGGAATACACCAGTCCCACCACGGTAACTTCCCGGGGCTTGAACTTTTCAAGGGTGTCTTCCTCGTTCTCGCTATTCACATACAGCACATCGCCCACTTTGTAGGAGGTCTTGCCGTCCATGACACACTCGCTGTCATTTTCGGGGAGCCTGCCCTCCAGTATTTCGGGCACATTGACGTTCTCAGTCAGCGAATGTACTTTCATAACAGGGGCGTTGCCGTAATCGTCCTTGAACATTATGTCCAGAGAATACGCACCCTCCGCCGCACGGACATCATCCCGTCCGCGGAGAGTTTCCACATCTTTTTCTTCCCAGCCAAGTGTGGATACTATCCTGTAATCGAAAAGCTCATGGTCTTCCATAAAGCCGCCCAGAGTACGTATCATGGCAGGGGTGGTTATCCTGACACCCGAGAAAAATCCCACACCCAGCGCGATTATGGCAAGTATCGCAGCAAAACGTCCGAATGTGCTCTTTATGTCCCTTAACGTTGAAACTCTCAGTTTTGACTTCATGAGCATCACCACTCGATGTTTTCTACATCTACTATCTCCGTGTTAAGTCTCATACTTTCAACAGTGCCGCTCTTTACCGTGATTATTCTGTCAGCCATAGCCGCCAGCGCCGAGTTATGGGTGATGACCACAACCGTCATACCGCTTTTGCGGCAGGTATCCTGCAATAATTTCAGCACAGCCTTGCCCGTGTTGTAGTCCAGCGCACCGGTGGGCTCATCGCAAAGCAGAAGCTTCGGGTTCTTCGCCAGAGCCCTTGCGATTGCCACTCTCTGCTGTTCACCGCCCGAAAGCTGAGCAGGGAAGTTCTTCATTCTCTCGCTGAGCCCCACCTGTTTCAGCACTTCTTCAGCGTCAAGAGGGTCTTTGCATATCTGAGCCGCAAGCTCAACATTTTCCTTGGCTGTCAGGTTCTGCACCAGATTGTAGAACTGGAAAACAAAGCCGATATCGTACCGCCTGTAGGCTGTCAGCTCCTTTTTACCGAACTTCGATATCTCGCGACCGTCCAAAGTTACGCTGCCCGAGGTCAGGGTATCCATTCCACCGAGTATATTCAGTATCGTGGTCTTGCCTGCACCCGAAGCACCGACTATAACGCAGAATTCTCCTTTTTCGATCTCAAAGGTAGCATCCTTCAGCGCCTGTATCTCGACTTCGCCTGTTTTATAGGTCTTTTTTACGTTTTTGAATTCAACAAAAGCACTCATTCACATTCACCCTTATTGTAAGTTTTACACGAAAATAACTTTGTTTGATTATATCATATTTTTTGGAAAAAGTAAAGTCACGAAAGACCGCGAAATCGTTTTATACATAAAACTACAAAGTAAAGTTTTCACTGCGGTAAAAGACAAAAATTTCCATAGGCTGCCATGCAGGCAAAGCACCTACAGTGTAGGATTTGTCTTCCCGAGGACATAAAAACTCCCCTGTCAGATGACAGGGGAGAATAGTATACTTATTGCTGCTGTTCAAACTTCAGACAGTCTTCCAGATTGAGCTCATACATATTGTTATATGTAGGTGCAACAGCAGGCTGACCCAGCAGTCTGTAGAACTCGTCAGAACCGTACTTCTTGATGAAGTCAGTGGTGTGGCAGTTTACAGTCAGCTCTTCAAGAAGCTTCTTCATAACAGGGCTTTCAGCGCCGTAAGCAGCTTCCATGAATACGAACATATTCTTCAGACCTGACATGGACTGGCTGGTAACGTTCTTGGCACCGTTAAGCAGGTTGGTGAACGCATTCTGAATGATGATGGTACATCTCTGCTTGTTGTCACGGCCCTCGTTTGTACACTTATCCATGTAAGCCTCAAGGTTGTGGATTATCCAGTGCTGGATCTTCTTGTTGGAAGGCGAGATGATACGCGCCTTAACAGCCATATCCAGATTCTTTCTTGTAGTCATGATGTGCTCTGCGATGATCTGACGGCAGGAAAGACCCTCGTTGATCTTGATGAGTATATCTTCAAGCTTGGGGTGTATCTGTCTGATCATCTTCTCCATCTGGATAGTCGTTCTCATAGTGTAAGTAACGCCGTCCATCAGAAGGTTCATCAGAGCTACAGCTTCCTCAATGTCAGCCTTAGCAGCTCTGTCAACAGCAGCCTGAGTGATGTTGCCGTCCAGCAGATCATCAGGATCATATACCTCACGCAGCTCGTTGAATTTGCAGTAGAACTCGTAGAACATAGGAGCAACGTCGTGATCCTGCAGGTACTGACCTACAAGCTCCAGAGTAACTGCCATGCCTGCGCTCTCGTACAGCTGGATCATCTCGGAGAGATCCTCCCACGCACGTGCGGTGATGATCTTGTAGTTGTGTCTGTCGGTAGCGTCTATCTCATAGAACAGAGTGGGGTGGAGTTCGAGGAAAGCGATTATGCTGGGGTGAACACCGCCGTAGTAAGCGTATTCCTTCCAGCAGAGGAATTCAGCGTCGATCTCGACCTTCTTGAATCTGTCCCATGTAACTATATCGAATTCGTTAACGGACTTGTTGAACTGAGGGGGGTTACCTGCGGTAACGATTACCCATCCGGGAGGGATCTGGTGCAGACCGAAGATCTTGTACTGCAGGAACTGCAGCATGATAGGTGCAAGAGATTCGGATACGCAGTTGATCTCATCGAGGAACAGTATGCCCTCACGGATGTGAGTCTGCTCCATAGTATAATAAATGTTTGCAATGATCTCCGACATCGTGTACTCGGAAACCTTAACGTCAGCACCGACGAAGTTTCTCTCAACGATAACAGGCAGACCCATTGCAGATTCTCTGGTCTGGTGAGCCATCGAGTAGGATATCAGGTTAACACCTGTCTCCTGAGCTATCTGGTCCATGATAGCGGTCTTGCCGATACCGGGAGGTCCGAGCAGGAAGCAGGGTCTCTGATGCTCGATGCTTATCTTGTACTCACCAAACTCATCTTTTTCCAGATAAGCCTTGATAGAATCGAGCACTTGCTGTTTTGCGTCTTTTATGGTCATAAGCAAAAACTCCTTCTTGCACAGAATAGTCAAAAACTATTCCAAAAATTTTCACCTAATATTATACACTATCTCCAAATCGCTGTCAATAGGAAAAATAAATTTCGGAAATGTGACTTATTTTGTTTAATTAAATATATGCAATTTGGCAAGGTGGATATTTTTACCCTCGAAAAAAGGGGCATATGTGAAAAATAACGATAGGGCTCACGAATTAAATATTAACTAAAATCAAATAAAATTATCCGTATATTACAAAAATACCCATGACGCGGGGTGCGGTTTTAAAAAAAGTTCATATAAACATATTAAGAATATTAAAAAACGAAATCATCTGCTGTTGTGTAAGTAGAAAAACTCTGTGATATTTTGTGTAATATTTCCATAAGAATCGGCTTGAAAAATAACCGATATTGTGTTATTATATACATATAAAATTGACCGCCATGAGGGAAACATATAAAATAATGTATGGCGGGTATGTAAAACCGGGAAGAATGGTGAAGAAGCAATGAGAAAATATCAGGGTAATCCGACAGCTGACGATTTTGTGAAGAGCCTTGATAGAGGTATGCGCAAAAAGCGTATAACTCTGCTTATATTGCTGGGAATACTGGCTGTCGTAATAGTCGCAGTGGCTGTTGTCCTGACGAGCATCAGCCGAAGCAACAGGATAAATATAGCCAAAAATGCAATTTCACAGCTGGATATCCAGAGTACATATAAAGATCCCGAATTTCCCGAAAACGGTGACTGGGACGAGGACGGACTCGTTAATATATCGGAGACACAAGAGGGCACCAGTGTGCAGAGCAGCGATACCGACGGCGATGGGATCTCCGACGGCGATGAGATGAAGCTCGGCACAGACCCTCTCGATCGCGATACCGACGGCGACGATATGCTGGACGGCTATGAGGTGATCTCAGGTACCAGCCCCAGACTGGATATCACCGACGGTGTCACTCCTGACAAAAACAGAGTTGTGGTTGTCGAAAAGGAACTGGACGGCTGTAAGCTACACCTCAGCGGCAATCCGAATATAGCGGGTGCTTCTGTGGAAAAACTGGATCTTTTCGGTATATCATCGAATCCCAGTGTGGTCTCGGCGGCGTATGACTATTATTCCGAGTACCCCTGCATTGAAGCCACCATTAAAATAGACGTTGATAAAAACAGGATGAAAAAACTCGGATGTGATTACGGTGATCTGAAAGTGCTCCACTTTGATGTGGACAAACAGGAATATATCCCCATAGAATCCAAACCCGACAGCAAGAAAGGCTATGTTCAGGCGACCATCACTGATCCCGGCACCTATGTGGTGGGGTGTGATAAGTCAGTGAACGAGCCTGCGATAACAAGAGTTGCATTTCTTATCGATAACTCGGGCTCCATGTATCCCAAGGAGCTCTGTCCCACTTCTTCCGAGAACGACGTGGATTTCAAACGACTTGACTTTACCGAGTCGCTGATAGATAAGTTTGACAGCGATTTCCATATAGGCATAAGCAAGTTCACGGGAACATATACCAAGATGTGCGGTTTTACTGACGACAGATCAGAACTTTATGATGTCATCAGAAGGATAAGAACTGAAGATGAGGTCTTCGACGGTACTTTCAACCAGACGGCTCTGAAAAAGTGTATAAACGAATTTACTGCAACCGGTGACGGTAAGTATGTCAATATAATCGTTATGCTTTCCGACGGCGAATCCGATGAAGTCGGCGCCGAAACCATCGAGAGCCTTTCAAAGCTTGCAAATGAGAAATCGGTAATAGTGCTGACAGTTGGTCTCGGCAGAGATATCGACCGTGCTTGGCTTCAGGAAGTCGCTTATTCCACAGGCGGAAAGTACTACTCCGCATCTGACGCTTCCGCACTCGATGACGTTTATAAGCAGATAGTCACGACCCTCAACTACGATATAGTAACATATACCGATTCCAGCGACGAAATAACAGGCTATTCGCTTTACAACACAGGCTTTGACCCTGCAAGGAACGGATTCTCTTTCAAGAATTTCAGAACTACCACCAGCGCAAGTGTTGACTTCGGCATGGCGGTTATGGCAAGAGACTGGTATCTCGGAAATGTGCAGATGTCTCTGGGCGATATCTCGCCAGCAGACCCCTCTTCACAGAAGAACGATGCCGCAGGCTATGACCTCAATGATACGGTCACAGGCAAGGCTTATGAGGAAAGAAAGACCCTCAGCGCGGTCACAACTGATATATTCAGGCATCATTATTCCAAGGTCACGGAGTATATCGATTACAGATCAAAGGGCGATACCTTAATGGTAATGGATGAATACCGCAATGACTCAGAAAAAATGGGCTGGAAAATTGTCAAGCGCAAGATAGAAGCAGGCAATCTGCCATGGTCAAAGGTCGAGCTTTTATCGCTAGATGTGGCAGAGGGCGTGGATAAGATAGCCAAAGGCTATAACTCGGACGATGCACAGCTCTGTGCGGCACTGTACAGGCTCAATGCCCTCAGGTGGGATGATGAAGCCGATGAATATAACCTTACCAGCGGTGATGAAGGCTTTGATACCCTTTGCAGACAGCTGAGCCTGGGCGTGCCCGTGGTTACTACCATAGACGATACCCACACCGTCAATACCATAGGTCTGATAAGGGATTCAAACTGCCACAGAAAGTATATCCTCAGGATCTACGATAATAACTATCCCGAAAAGATCAAGGAGCTCTATCTCGAAAAGAGACCTATCGCAAGTCTCGATATAGATGTTGAGGGCAATGTTAAAGTCATGGATCAAAGCTTCGCATACGTTGCAACGTATGAAGGCAAGACCGTCGGCGTTTCTTTCTCAGGCGTTGCAGAACACTGATAAATACATATCGGCGCGGGCATTCCTGTGCCGATATTTTTTGGTTTAATGGAGCTTCAATAGTTTCTGTAAACGATTTCCATGCATATTGCACAAATACATTGTGAAAACTTTGTGATAGATTCTGTAACCGTTTTGAGATTTTTTGTTCTAAAATACTTGACAATCTTTATAAAAGTTGCTATACTGAACACTAGGAACCAAGTATTTCAGGATTCCTGAATAAAAATAACGAAATTTGGAGGAGATCATAATGAAAATTTCCAAGATTCTTGCAGGTATGTCCGCACTGGCTATCGCAGCTGCTACAGCTATCCCTGCATTCGCAGAGAAGACATTTATTGATGAGGTTGGTCTCGATTATGTTACTGCTGACGGTAATATGGTCAAGGTAAGCCTGGGTGCAAGCCCTTATGATCCTACAACTGTAACCGCAGTTAAGCTGACTTTCAATGTTGATGATACTGAAGGCTTCGGTGGCGGAATCATGCTCAACAGCAATAAGAGCGGTTGGGATCAGAGAGACGGCGAATGGGATTGGGGCGATCCTAATTCTGAAAAGAACTTCCTTGCTGAGGGTTCTGACGGCAGCTACACTTTGATATTCACTTTCGATGCAAAGGACGCAGAGTACTGGGGTACACCTTCTGATGAACAGTATTGGGCTGAGGTATGCTTCCAGTCATGGTGGGGCGCAGATATCACCTTAACAGGTGTTGAGATTACCGGCGATGAGAAGTCTGAAGATGCTTCTTCTGCTGCTGACGTAGAGTCTTCTGCTGCTGATACTGAGTCCAGCAAGGCTGAAGAGTCCAGCAATTCTGAGGCTTCCAGCACAGCTGACAGCTCTTCTTCTTCCAAGGCTGCTACAACAAACAATAACAACACCAAGAATACTACAACAGGTACAACTGCTGCATCTTCCGCAGCTGCTGCATCTGACAACACCAACCAGGCTACAGGTGCTACCGCAGGTCTGGCACTGGCAGGTCTTGCACTGGCAGGCGCTGTTGCTGTAGTTTCCAAGAGAAAGTAATTTTCTTAAAATATGAAACTATCATTGACCCTCGCTTAAAGCGGGGGTCTTTTTTTGTTCACACTGTAATCGTTATCAGTGCAAAAATACTGTAAAAGCCTTTGAATATTGTGAAAAACTCATATTGCAAAGCTTCGTGAAAAGTGATATAATAAAAATGTAATTTGTGAGACCCGGGCAAAGTTCACGGGTATATGATATGGAGGGTATTAAAAAATGAAAAAGATACTTGCAATGACTCTTGCACTTACTATGACAGCGCTGATGTTTGCTTCGTGCGGTGATAAGAGTGAGAAGAGCGAGTCCAAGGCAGAGACTACCACTACCGCTGCTGAGACTGAGGCTCCCGCTGAGGAGACCACTCCTACTGAGGACGAAACTCCTGCTGAAACAACTCCCGAGGAGGACACAGCTAACGAAGTTGATAATTCCAACTGGAAGCCACTGGCCGCTATTGCAGATTCTCTGGAGTGCTATGACAACGCATCTCTCACTTTTGCGGCGGACAGCGATATCACAGGCATTTTCACAACTTTCTACGAGGGTTCTGACGAAGCAAAGCCCGGCGATGAAGGCTATAGCGGCGACGAAGCTAAGGTGAATTTCTCCGTACAGGAAGTCGCAGGCGTACCTATGCTCAAGTGCGATGAGGAGATCTACGATACCGAGGATACCGCGAACAACGGCCACAAGGTGCTGAAGATCAAGGCAGATATGAACAAGCTCTTTGCTTCTCAGCCCGAGCTTATGGACAATATCTTCAATATCAAGGTGGAACTGGTAGCTGTCGCTCGCGAGCAGGCTGTTTATGACGATGGACTCGGACCTGTTACTGTAGCATGGTACGGTGGAGCTATGGGCACCAATAACAACGGCGAGTGGAACGGAAATACCGCTACTATCGAAATGGCTTCCGATTCGGGCGAGGGCTGGTGCAACCAGTGGGCTCACACCGTTACTTCCGCAAGGATAGGTATCAAGGAGAATGCCAAGTTCAACCACGAGTACGAGACCAACTACACTACCGTTATGGCATGGGTGGTAAAGAGCGACATCGACCTCTACATCGCTGATATTGTATTTGAAGACGATGCAGGCAACGTTATCAAGGTTCCCGAGGGCGCTATCCCCGGCGGCGCTTCCTACGAAAAGGAAGAGCTTACTGACGCTGACTCCGATGGCATCATCGAGTATGCAGAAGACGGCACTGTTGTCCTTGAAAAATAATAACACAAGTACAAAGGCACTTCTTTCGGGAAGTGCCTTTTTGTTATCCGCGCTTTTACCTGAAACGTACTGTCAGCGCTCTTTCGACCTCCAGCTCCGTCAGTTCTCCGTTTCTGACCTTTGCTGCAAACTTCTGTCCTGCTGTTTCGCCTGTTTCTACGGTATGATCTCCTTTGTCGGTACAGCTTACGTCCCTGCCCTCTATGAGGGTCTCCAATGCGCCCGCAAGAAGTGGCATAAGCCCGTATTCGGGAAGTGCCACACTATCGCATTGGTATTCCAGATCATCCAGCTCCATGCGGCAGCTTTCGCTGTTATAAGTCATTTTCAGCCCCGCAAGGCTTTCGGGCTCCGTGAAACCGAATTCCCATATGCCTTCGCCACCCCGCCTGAGCTCTGCTTTGTACTCTCTGCCGAAATACGTTATCTCCGCTGACTTGTGGATATCCCCGCTGAGTTTCTCGGGCTTCACGGAAGCCCTCTCAGCACCGCACCCTGCTAAAATTGTCACTGCCGCCACTATCGGCAAAACTATCATCTTCATAGCTATCCCTCCAAAAAAAGCGGCTCTCCGTGAAGAAGAGCCGCCTGTGTTATTGGCATATATCAGTCCTCGCCGCCTTCGAGATGTTTCAGGAAGAATGGCAGATAAGCAAGGATATCCCTTGTAAGTATACCACGCTCGGAGCGCTTTGTGCTCAGCACCTCTGCCGCCCTGCCCATGACCATGCAGGCAAGTATGCAGTTTATCAGCGATGAACGCTTTGTCTGAGCTGTCAGCGAAGCTATAAGTCCCGCAAGCATATCCCCGGAGCCGCCCTTTGACAGCGTGGTGTTTCCGGCTGTGATGACCTCTGTTCTGTCAGCACAGCAGACGATTGTCTCCGAAGACTTTGCTACCACGGTAACACCGTATTTCTTTGAAAGGTCGTAGGTATATTTCAGCCTGTCTGCAAGTACTTCATCCTGAGATACTCCGCAGAGCCTTGCAAGCTCCCCGGGGTGAGGAGTGAGTATCACCGTTGACTGTTTCTTCAACAGTACATCTATATTCGGGACAAGGGAATTTATTCCGTCCGCATCAAGTATAACGGGTACGGGAGATTTTTCTATAAGCTCAGCCACCAGCTTCTCGGTCTCGGGAGTATGTCCCAGACCGCAGCCCAACAGCAGCGCCTTGGCATCTGCAAGACTTTCCAGTATGGCAGGAACGTTCTCCGAGGTCATGTAGCCCTCAGCGTCGGCTTTCATCTCGTTGAATGTACACTCGTACAGATTTGCTGCAAGGGAATCTATGACCTTGCCTGTAGAGCATACCTCCACCAGTCCGACACCCATTCTCATGGCAGCCGTGGCGGATATGCCCGCGGCACCTATGTACCTTCTGCAGCCGCATACGCATACCAGCTTGCCGAAGGTGCCCTTGTGAGCCCAGGGCTTGCGGGATGTGAGGAACTTCTTGCCCAGCTGAAGATCGTCCAGCATACTTGCCTTGGCGTATATCTCGTTTGCCATTATCGGGTCGTCGGACATAGCCGCCGCAGGTATACCAATATCCTCAACTCTTATATATCCGCAGAAATACTTTCCGGGAGAAAGCAGCATACCCAGCTTTTTGGCGTGCATAGTAACTGTAACGTCAGCCTGCACCGCCAGTACACCCGCCTGACCGCTCCTTGCGTCTACACCCGAGGGTATATCGCAGGCGATAACGCGCTTGGCGTAGGTGTTCAGCTTGATGAACAGCGGCTGAAGATCTCTCTCTATCTCGCCTGTAAAGCCTGTACCGAAGATAGCGTCAACGATGATAGTCGCATTGTCGATGGCCTCAGCCCAGGGGTGAGTGTTGTCGCCGTCGTAGAACATCACATCGATATCCTTGTTCAGCGAATCGAAAGCCTTAACGGCAGCGGGTGTAGTGGGCTTTCCGCAGCAAAGCACGATCTTTGTGCTGATACCCGATCTGTGCAGATGGTTTGCAGCCACCAGACCGTCACCGCCGTTGTTGCCCTTGCCCGCCAGTATAAGTACTTCGGGGGTGTCGGGCTGACCGTCAGCCATGGTTTCATGCATTACATGGGAAGCCAGCTTTTCACCAGCAGTTGCCATCAGCTGTGAAGCGGGAACGCCCAGTTCTTCCGAACGTCTTTCGCAGGCCTTCATCTGTTCAACTGTAAGTATCCTGTCCTTTATCATATCCATTCCTCCTTAAAAGCGGTATTTCCGCAAAATTTTTATATGTATGCTCCGCGTGTTCAGTCCTCTTTGGGAAAAGCTATCACTACAGCCGAAGCATAATCTTTCGTGTGAGTTATGGAGAGGGAAAAATCCAGACCCCTCTCTCTGGCTATTTCCTCAGCCTTGCCCGTAAGTTCAAGATGAGGGCAGCCCAGCTCGTCCCTGACTACTGCTGCCTCTGTCAGCTCAAACCCCCTGACACCTGTACCAAGGCTCTTTGAGAACGCCTCTTTAGCTGCCCATGCCCCTGCCATGCTCTCAGCAGGGTCGCGAAATTTCTTGAAGTACTCTTTCTCAACTTCCGCATATACCCTGTTCACAAAGCTCTCACGCTGACAGCTCTTTCGTATACGATCCACTTCCACAAGATCTGTGCCCACCGTGAAAGCAGCCATTATTCAAAGTCCTCCGACTTTTCGGATACGGTCACCTTTGAACGTATGGTGCGGGGCAGATGAGTCTTTATCACCCTCAGCATATCATCATCCGGGGTGAATATAAGTCTTACATCGCCGAGGTCGGGGTGCTTAACGTCCATGAACCAGTCGGTTATCTCGGGGTTCATAGCCGAAGCCATTATGACTGTTCTGTTGCCGTTGTCACCGCCGTTGTATTCACCGATATCTGTGGTGTCATTGACTTTTATCGTTGCCAGATGCTTTCTGCTTCTCGCTGCAATGACTTTGTCGATATCAAGGTCGCCGTTGGTGAAGATGTACTCATATTCCAGATTGAGATTCTGCATGAGATAAACACCGCCGTATACGATAACACCCGATATAAACACCGCCAGCGGCAGAAATCCGTTCAGCATCATCGTAAACATTATCACCGCAAAGCACAGTGCAACGCAGGCAAATGTTATCAAAAAGCGTAATGTACTGTCTTTTTGTGTGTTTTCTTTTCTGATTATCTGTTCCTTGAAACTGTCCATTGATACTTTCCTCCGCCCCGTGAACATCATGCCGTCGCAATTTTTGGCGGTTACTGACAAATGTTCACAGATGTAATTTACTATACTATCAAATTATACCACATTTTTTCAGTTTATGCAAGCTGATTTGTGTGATATATGTATGAAAATACCGAAAGTTCTGTGACTTTACTTGAATGAGGGCGCTTAGTGTGCTATAATAGGGGCTGTAATGTCTGAAAATTACGGAGGTGATAACTCTGACGATAGATTTCCATGTGCACTGTTTTGCACCAAAAATTGCCGAAAAAGCTATAACTCAGCTGAAAGACCGCGCAGAGATCGAACCGCTGACCGATGGTCTTATCGAGACCACTGTTGCCCGTTTCGATGAATGGGGCATCGACAGGGGAGTGCTTCTTTCGGTGGCTACCCGCCCCACTCAGGTCAAAGTTATAAACGACTGGTGTGCTGAAAATAACGGCGGAAGATTCATAAGCTTCGGTACTATACACCCGGACTATGAAGATATCCCTGCCGAGCTTGACAGGCTTGTATCCCTTGGACTACACGGTGTAAAGCTCCATCCCGATTATCAGGATTTCATGGTGGATGAGGACAGGATAGACTTACTTTATGATGAGATAGAACGCCGCGGTCTCCCCGTGATACTTCACGCAGGCTTTGATGTTTTCTCGCCCGAGCTTGTACACTGCCCGCCAGAACGTGCTATGCGCATGATAAAAAAACACCCTCACCTTAAAGTCATCCTCGCCCATCTTGGCGGAAATGACAGTCACCAGCAGGTCTGCGATATCCTTGCAGGTGTTGATGGCGAGGTGTATTTCGATACTGCATTCACAGGCAGGTTCCTCACTGATGCTCTGATGGAAAAGATAATAAGAAAACACGGCGCCGACAGGATACTTTTTGCCAGCGACTGCCCCTGGGACAGTCCCGCAGAGATAAAGAAAAAAATACTGCGGTTAGGTATTTCCGATGATGATAAGGAGAAAATATTCTCACAGAATGCCCTGCGTCTGCTGGGCAATGTATAGAATAAGCAGACTTCTTGTTTGAAAGGACAGATAAAAATGTGTAAAAATTTCAGGATAGTAATAATGACAGCCTTCGCAGCAGCATCACTGGCTGGCTGCGGTCATGTGGGCGAAGGCAAGGGCTCGGATACTGAGCCTATATTTACTTCGACCTCAGCTTTGGAAAAGCGCTCCGCACATACTACAAAGACAGCGGCTTTTGCTGTGGGTGATGTTGATGCGGATGACGAAGATGCCAACGGCGGATATACCACGACTACAACGGTGATAGGTTCACTGGAAAACGACCAGCTGTTCGATTCGGATGACGAGGTTGATGAAGATATACGTGCAACACAGCGTACCGAGGCTAAGACTTACTACTCCGTCCCCGAGCATAACGGCACTACCGGTGCGATAATGACAGTAAGCGCCGAAAAGACCACCACAACTGCCAACGGCACCATAAGTATCGAAGACCCGACGTCACGTCCAACCACAAAAGTTACCACCAAGACCACCACAACAGCTGCCACCACAAAGATAGTGCCCAATAAGCTGTTCCGTATGGAGTCTGCCATGGAGTACGATTCAAAAAGAAAATACACCGTCACATCTGATACTACGTACCTCAATCTGAGATACGGCCCCTCAAAGGAGTATGATATCAGAACTACCATACCTGATGGTTCTGCTATCACAGGCTACGGTGAAACAGTCGGCCCCGACGGAAATGTATGGGTGGCTACACTGTATAACGGCACCTCAGGATGGGTCATGAGAGAGCTGCTCAGCTACTGACAGCCGCTTTGACAGTCAAATGCAATAGAGTAAGGAAAAATGTCGAATTTTTGGCGTTAAGGGATTGACAAAATCTGCTTTATGCTGTATACTTATATAGTGTGTTATTATATTGATCTGCGACCCGCAGATCTGTACGATATTATTAGAGAATCAGGTAGGTGTTGTAAATAATGGAACAACAGAAAGAGATGAGTATACAGGAATTATTGGGTATCCTGCTGGGTCATCTGAGAATGATAATCGTTGTAACTATAATTGCAGGTATAGCAGGTTACAGCTACGCTAAGTTCGTGCTGCCTCTCCAGTATACTTCAAGTATCAAGATCTATGTTACGAACAATAATATGTCTGATGCAAATGATATCAATCAGATCAATGCGCAGGATCTTAATACAGCACGAAGCCTCGCAACGACTTATATCGTTATCCTGGATGACGCTATGATGTATGAGGCTATATCTGACAGACTTCTGAAAGACTATAATCAGGAAGACCTAAAGAATTACTTTACTATCGCTGTTGATGAAGACGGCAATGAGTATATCCCTTCAAATCAGATCAAGAGACTTATAAACATTTCCGCGGTAAACAATACCGAGGTGCTTCAGGTAACGGTTACCAGCCAGGTGCCAAAGTTCTCGGCTGATATCTGCACCTATATATCCAAGCTTGCGCCTGAGATAATCAAACGTACAACCAAGGCAGGTTCCGTTGAAACTGTTTCACCTGCAAAGGTGCCTACAGCTCCCAGCGGCCCCAATATCCCCAGATATCTGCTTCTCGGCATGGTAGCAGGCTTCGCGGTAGCAGTAGGTATCGCAATTATCTCAAGCTTCCTCGATAATACCGTTAAGAGCGGTGAAGAACTGAGAGATCGTTTCGGTGTTCCTGTTCTTGCAGAGATACCTGATATTTTCATGGACAGTAAGGGAGGTTCGAGCAAGTATGGCAAGTATTAACAGAAATCGCGGTATAGGCGGCAGAAATACTGTAAGAAGAACTCTTCTCGATAAAGAAGTTGCTTTCCCTGTAACTGAAGCCTATAAGACTCTCAGAACGAATATATCCTTTGCTCTCTCTACCAAGAAGAACAAGATATTTGCAGTATCCAGTGCTCTTGCTTCCGAGGGTAAGTCCACAGTTGCGGCGAATATTGCCATTACCCTTGCCCAGAACAATGACCATGTTCTGCTGATAGACGGCGACCTCAGAAAGCCCGTTCAGCACAGAGTATTCACCCTGAAAAACGAAGTGGGCCTCAGCACACTGATAAGCGGCAGCAACACCTTCAAGGAGATAGTTCACCACGAAGTCATCGAGAATCTCGATGTTGTTCCCTGCGGTCCTATCCCTCCCAACCCCTCTGAGATGCTGGGTTCGGATAACATGAAGATGCTTCTGGAACAGCTTTCTGCTCACTATGACTATATTGTCGTTGATACACCCCCGATAAATATCGTTACCGACGCACTGACACTTCTGGATTCCATAGCAGGTGTGCTTCTTGTTGCAAACCACGGCAAGTCCACCTACGATGCTCTTGAAGAATCCATTCAGGCTATCAAGATGGCAGATGGTTCGCTGCTTGGTATAGTTGTAAACAACGTTTCTGTATCGGGCGGTAAATACGGCGGTAAGTACAGCTATAAGTATAAGTATGGCTATAAGTACGGCTACGGTTACGGCAATTACGGCGATAATACCACAAAGCCCTTAGGGGAAAATAAAGATTAATAAAATAGCAGCCCTCAGCGGCTGCTTTTTTATTATGCTGCTTTTTTACTATAGTAACGCAGGAGGGAATTATGTTTGAAACAGAAAGAATGATATATTGCTCGCAGATAGGTGAGGGCGGAAAAGTCCGCAACAGCGGTCTTGTGGATATACTCCAGGATACCTCTGATCTACATTTGATGAACCACCCTGTTCTCGCTCCGTTTTTCAAGGAAACAGGCAGTGTTATGTTCCTTACTCACCGTCAGGTGGATATAATAAGGCGCCCTGAATACGGTGAACATATCTCTACAAAGACCTGGACTTATGAACTCAACAGAATGTACGGTTCAAGAAATACCATAGTGCTGGGAGAAAAAGGCGATGTGTGCATAAAGTCCATCGCAGGCGGTGCTTTCATGGATATCAGAACAGGCAGACCTATACGCGTTTCCGCAGACCTCATTGCTCAGGTGAAAAGCTACGAGAAACTGGAAATGGAGTACCTTCCGCGTAAAATAGCCGTCCCTGATACCGACCCCGTCATAACCTGCCAGATGGTCATAAGAAGAAGCGATATCGATATGAACGATCATGTCAATAACGCACGCTATTTCGACATAACCGATGAACTCTTCCACGAGTGCTATAACGCAAAACGCCTTCGCGCCGAGTATAAATTCCCGATAAAGCGCGGCGATGCAGTCTTTGCTGACAGATATGATACCACATCGGGCTGCATCATTTCTCTCCGTGATGATTCGGGCAAAGTCTTCTGCAATGTAGAGTATACTCTCTGACTTACGATAAGACTTTTATCTGTTCTTCCTCGGTACTTGACAAATGACAAAAAATCGGTTATAATTAAATCATACATCAACAATAGGATTACTAAAGCAATTTTCAATAAAGCAGTCAGGAGGGGCGGCTATGAAGATCTCCACAAAAGGAAGATATGCACTCAGACTTATGACAGATCTCGCAAAGCACAAGGAAGACGGTTATGTACCCATCAAGGTGATAGCAGAAAGGCAGAACATCAGCGATAAATATCTGGAGCAGATAATCTCTATACTCAGCCGTGCGGGCTATGTGAGAAGCATACGCGGTGCAGGCGGCGGATATACTCTCGCTTATCCTGCTGAAAAATATACAGTAGGTATGATACTCAGGCTGACTGAGGGCAGTCTTGCACCTGTTGCCTGTCTGGAGACTGAGGAGAACCTCTGTGAGCGTGCTGAAGCCTGCCCCACCTTATTTATATGGGAGAAGCTGTACGCGGCTATAAATGATGTTGTAGACGGCATCACCATTGCAGATATCGTAGAAAGAGATATCAACGGCGCTGACCTGTACAGCATCTGATACTTTAAATAGTGTAAAAAATTCGGGGGATATCCGTACTTTTAAAGCGCGGTCATCCCCTTTATGTTTGCTCATTCAATATATACTTATCAAATATCAAAAACGCCATAGCACTTCTGAATGGTGTATCAGAAACACTACGGCTGAGATCGTACTATTATTGAAGAAATTTTTCAACGTCCCTTATCCACACATCGGTCCGTCGGATCGCTTTGTAAACATGAGGGTCGCCCTTGTAGCAGAGGATCTTGATATCGGGATAAAGTTCTTTCAGTCTTGCGGCAGATTTCATGCTGATGACCTCGTTGAACAGCGTCCCGTGGATATAAAGCATCCTGCTGTGATATTTCATTTTGTCGGTGATACTGTTGCTGCAAACACTGTGCATCACGTTCCTGACAGTTTCTTCGTCCATGTTATCGGCGACTTTCAGAAAATCATCCATGTATTTTTGTGGCAGAAAATGCTCTTCGCACTTTGTCAGTGTCTTTTTGTCGCGAAGTTTTGTTTTTTTCAAAATCGAGAGGTAATTCAGCGTCATGATCTTTTCGCATGGCTTCGATACAGGCATGAGCGGTGCTCCGTCAAGGATAAGATCATCTATACCTATCCTGCCCTTTGCCATTATCTCAAAGGCTATCGCCCCGCCAAGGGACATACCGCACAGCACCCTGACTTTGTCTATATCCATGTCATGCAGTGCCTTGATGATATTATCCGCTTCCTCTTCGATGGAGATGAACCGTGTAGGTCTATCCTCGGTGTGACCGCTGAGTTCGGGCACGATGACATGGTAGTTTCGGCTGAAATATTCTATCTGATCTTTCCAAACCTGCCATGGCGTCATCATACCGTGTATCAGCACCATAGAAGGGGAGTTCTTGCTGCCGAAGCTGTGTATCATGTTCACGATCTCCTGTATTTGTCGTTGTCTTTCTTTTGTCTACGGCGTCTTTTTGTTTATTCGCCGCTGCGGATGATCGAAGAAACAGCAGGTGGTTTTTTATTTTTTTCTTCCCCGCTATTTCTTTGATGACCCTTTGTTGTTTCCTTGGTTAATATTATAGCTCAAAAAATTCAGCGGGTCAAGCAACCTTTGCGGGCAGTTGCGCAACAGAAGTTGGCAATTTTGCAGATCAATGCTTTAAAACGTAAAGTCATATCCCAACCGCAGACTAATTAATGTACGCAGCAGGGGAGAATTTACTGTTTGTTCATAAATGATATCGAATGGTGTGGTATAATATATGTGTTCACCACAACCTTAAAATTAAGGAAAGACGGAGGATAAGTAAGATGAATATAAAAGTACTGGCTGCCCTTGCAGCGGCGGCAGTTATGGCTGCAAGCGTTACTGCCTGCGGCAAGAAGACAGACGATAAGGATAAGACTTCCGAAAGCAAGGCTGAATCTTCAGTGGCTGAAAAGGACACTGAAAGCACCCCCGAGGAGGACAGCGCGGCTGAATCTTCTGAGGCACCCACAGAATCAAAGCCCGAGGAAGAGGAAGAAAAATTCAATTACATAGGCGAAAAGGACGCCAAGAAAGCTGATTATTCCGTTAAGCTGACAAACGGCACTGAGCATGAGATAATTGGATTTGCCATAAACTACGGCGATGGCGAGTACAGCGAAAATCTGATACCTGATGGTGAGGATTTCGAGATAGACGAAGTAAGGCTGTTCAACTGGTCTCACACTGTATCCGGCGATGTTATGATGCTGGGCGATTTCAATGTTGAGATAACTCTCGATGACGGTCAAAGATTCGAGCTCCACGGTTTCCCCTTGACAGATATGCTCTCTGCCGAGATAAGACTGATGGACGAATACGCTTTCCTTGTTTACACAAACAAGATAGGCGACGTAAAGGATACCATGAAGAAAGAGGCTGACATCGTGGAAGACGAAAAGGAGAAGGAGGCTGCCAAGACCTCTACCACCACTGAAGCTCCCATACCCGAGCCGGAGCCCGAGACTGATACTGAGCCTGTGACCGAGCCTGAACCTCAGCCCGAGCCACAGACTGATACCCAGGCAGAAAATTCTCAGGCTGAACAGCCACAGGTTACCGATCAGCAGAATGTTGATGAGCAGACCTGGTAAAATATGATGATATCGGAGATCGCCCTGCGGCGGTCTCCTTTTTTTGCATAAAAAGAGGGACAGTCATGCTAAAAAAGTATAGCTGTCCCCGATATTTTATTCAATTGTTTTTCAACGTCAGACCTGTTCAAAGATGATGCTTTCAAACTTTCCGCCAGTGACCTTTACAAGGTCTTTCGGGTCAAGGAATATCTGCGAGCCCAGCCTGCCGCCGCTTATGATTATCTCGCTGAAATTTTCAGCCGAGCTGTCAACCACGGTGGGGTACTGCTTTTTCATGCCAAGGGGCGTACAGCCGCCTCGGATATAGCCTGTCACCTTGTTGATATCCTTCACGTGTATCAGCTCCACGGATTTTTCACCCACTGACTTGGCGGCCTTTTTCATATCCAGCTCCTCGTCTATCGGTATCGCGAAAACATAATATCCGCCGCTTTTTCCCTGAGCCACCAGCGTTTTGAAAGTGCTGTCATGGGGCTGACCCAGCATATCCGCGATGTGTACCCCGTCAATGAACTCCTCGCATTCATAGGTGTTCACCTTGTATGCCACCTTGTTCCTGTCCAGTATCCTCATCGCATTGGTCTTAACGTCCTTGTCCTTTGCCATTTTTAACTAGATGCCTCCACTGTGTGGGCGATTATGTCAGCACACATATCATAGCCCAGCGCGCCGCTGTCCAGACAAAGATCATAGCTGAACTTTGTGCCCCACTTTTTATTGGTATTTGAGTTGTAGTAATCTCCGCGCTTCTTGTCGTACTTTTTCAGGCGTGTCTCCACCTCGTCCGCAGGAATATTGTGAGGTTCGCTCATTGCCGTCTGCATACGCTTGTCAAGAGAGGAGTATATGAAAACGTCCAGGGTCTTGACCTTGTTTTTTAGTATGAAATCCGCGCATCTGCCAACGATAACGCAGGGACCTTTCTCAACCAGATCATAAACGACCTCAGTTTCAGCCGCAAAGATCTTTTCGCATATATCCACCGAATTGCCGAAGATATTTATCGGCTTTTTCATAGGATTGAGAACGCTCTCCTCAAATTTTTTGATCTCTGCCATTGAGATGCCGCTCTTTTCAGCTGCCATCTCGACTATCTCTCTGTCGTAGCAGGGAACACCCAGTTTTTCAGCAACTTTCTTTCCTATGGAACTGCCGCCGGAACAGTACAGTCTGCCTATTGTCACTACCTTGATTTTACTCATAATTTTTCTCTCCTTTCGATACATCATTATCCCAAACACATCAGAGTTTGGGTGCCGGATTTTAAATTTATAATAATTATTATAAATTTATTATAGAACTTTGTCTGCGATTTGTCAATTACATATTTATTACAGTATTTTCGGTACATTTTAGCGTACAGCGGGGGAGTACAAAAAATTGAACGAATATAGAAATCTGCATTTCGAAATGCCGATTCTTCTTAGAAAATGGACAAGACACCATTGGATTTATAAGTGTAGGAGCTTGATCGGAAAAGTGCTTGGATTTAACGATCTTAACATCTTTACTACGGCTCGGGAAAGAATATCGGGCAAACTATAAGCATATTTCACGACAAAAATATGCAAAGCGAAAAATTTACTGTAGTAGGTTAAATAAATGAAAAACGGAGAAAAATTCAAAAAACTATTCCGCATAATAAAGAAACGAATACTGCTATATCTGCAATATTGCAAGTAGCGTCAGGGTATTTTTCAGGGAGGGTCTTTTCTTGTTTTTTAATTCGATAATAATATGAAATAAACTTAGCTCATTACTTTATTCATCGAAAAATCAATAAGAGGGCTGAAAATGGGAGAAAAACACCATGTCTTGAGGTGGGTCAGAAAGATAGTTTATATCTGCGTAATATCGGCACTATAAAGTGTTTTATCTATCTGAAAAAATTAAACAGTTTAAATAAATTTGTGCATTATGACAACACGCGACTATTGTCGTTCGCAGACCCTGCGAAAATCTTTAACAAACTGTACGATTGAACTATTAAACGTTTGAAATTAACTTAAATAATAAAGCAGATTATACAAAAAAGTATTACCCTTACACGGGGATTGTATTGTCATATTTACTTGCAGTGACGGGTTAAATTTGTGCAATCATACGAAGTTTTTCTTTAATTTCTCAATTAAGTGCACAGACTATTGACTTTTTGTTGGTCAAGGTATACAATAAATACACACGAAAGGTCTGTTCCTGTTTTTGGAAGTAACAGACAGACGAGATGAAAGGTGGTTTGAATATATGACGTTTGAAGCCATTTACAACATTGCGCTGGAGGTTGCGAATGCCCGCGCTCAAAGCGGAGAGTATATCGCACCCGATGAAACTATATGTGTCATCTGTTCACGTACAGGCAGGGTGTATAACGGAGTAAGTCATATGGAAATGATGAACGGAGCTCCGATGAGTGTTCATGCAGAGATCGAGGCTATGCGTAATATGCAGACTTACGGAAATGAAGTTGCAGTAGATTCGATGGTGCTGATAGATACCATCAACCGCAGCCCGATGATACCCTGTACAGGATGTGTGAACTACATACTGTCCATGAGTCCTGAAAATTCAATGGCTCGTGTGATAATGCCTGACAGAATGATAGCACTGCCGGAGTTGCTCGGCATGGGAGGTGCATATCCGCAAAACAGCGCATTCAGTGGGATGCCAAACGGTATGCCCGCAGCAGCACCCGTACAGTCAGGATATATGTCAGGACAGTTTGTACAGTCGGTGCAGTATGGTTCGGCAGCACCGGTGCCATCCTCACCGCTGACATCATCTATGACTTCATCACAGTATGAAGGCGGCAACGGCGGTACAGCCAAGAGTGACCTGCTGAAGAACCGTGTCAGCAGTCTTATGAGCGCAGCGGAGAACGATGACGAAGAAGATGCTGAATTCCTTGAAGAACTCGGCGTCGGCAAAAAGAAGAAAGGTCTGTTCGGACTGTTTGGTTAGTAGACATCCGGATAATATAAAGACTAAAATTATTAATCGGGTCTTCGTGTACCCGAGAAGAGAAAGGGTAGTTAGAATATGGCAAAATCAAAAAAGAAGAAAGAGAAGAAAAAGTTCAAGATATCACTTAACCTGGTACTTATCATTCAGCTCGCGATCATGCTCGGTGTATCGATTTTTATTACAAACACCGTAAGCAGCCGAACAAAACAGAGTGCGGATGCGCATATGGCTATGACGTCTGAAGAGCGTGCACAGGTGGTACTGAACTACGTTGAACTGTCAGAACGTCAGCTGACAGACTTTTCTAAGGCAAGACAGGTAACAGACCTGCTCAACAGAGTATATAACGAAGCCAATGGTCTTAGTGATGATAATCTTACCGCTGATGTTAAGGATATGACCACTGATGAACTCAAGAGTATCGCACAGGGATACACAGTAAGCTTCGGTTCAGAAATACCTTCATGTGAGGGTGTGTGGATAGGTACATGGGATACTATCGTACTTACACACAGCGAATCACCTGAGTCAATAGGTATGCAGACCAGAAAAGATGCTGATAAGCTTAAGGAACTTCAGGATAAGCTGTTAGCAAAAGGAACCGGTGTTTACAACGCAGGTATCATCCAATCACCTGCAACAGGTGCGCAGATAGTTTCGATGTACAAGGCTATCTACAATAATAATGGTAAGCCCATCGGTCTGGTAGGCATGGGTATCACAACCAAGGGTCTGATCACAACTCTGGATAGGATCTCCGGCGCCAACAAGGACATGAATAACGAAAAGAATAAGGAAAAGTATGGCAATTCTGAGCTTAAAGATGCAAATTACCTCATGCTTCACTCGAATTCCGCTACTTATCTTTTCGTTCCTGATGAAGATAAGATAAATACTGAAGTTGAAGTTCCCGAACTTAAGGAGCTTTGTGGAGAATATAACAACAGCAACAAAGATGATGAGGGTAAAGTTGAATACAAGGTAAACGGCACCGAATATGTTGCATCTTATATCTACATACCAAAGTATAAATGGCTGTTCCTCGTTTCGGCAGAACAGAAGGATGTTTACGCTCTGTCAAACGCCATGAGAATGTTCCTGATCGTATTCGGTTACATCCTGCTCGCTCTGACAATCGTATTCTTCCTGATCAGTAAGAGACAGGAAAAGATCAACCAGAAGCTGATATCTACCATAGCAAAGAACTCTCAGACAAGACAGTCGCTGAACACCGCGATGTTCAAGGACGTGCTGACAAACGCAAACAACCGTGTATCCTTCTCAATGGATATGGAAAATGCTGACGTAAGTGCTCAGAAGCCTTGCTACTTCATGATGTTCAATATCCTCGGATTCAGTGAGATCAACACCAGATTCGGTAACGACGCAGGCGACCGTCTGCTTGTAAGAACTGTTGAGACACTTACCGAAGTATTCCCCGGTAAGACCGTATATCGTACAGGTTCGGACGAATTCGTTGTTATGGTCCCCTCCGAGGGTGGTCAGCCCGCTCCCGATCAGGTAATGAATGATGTTAATACAGCATTCAGACAGCTGATGGTTCCCGAGAAGATCGAGAATCAGGGTGCTATCTATCCTAAGTACAAGATCGCTGTCATCAGAAGAAGCGGTCCCGCAGATACTTCCGTAGTTTCTGCACTGAAGGAAATGACTAACGTTAGAGGCGAAGCTACATACGGTATGATCGATTACCGCGAGATGTAATACGTCATAATGTTGAGTTTAAGGACCTCTTTCGCATAAGCGGAAGAGGTCCTTTTGTAACGAAAGGAGAGTTAATGATGATAGATAAGCTGACCGTCAACGAACACAGCAGTATACGTATCGGCGCTGATAAAGTGATATATTTCGATCCCTTTCACCTTAACAAGGCAGATCACGATGCGGATATCATTTTTATCACCCACGATCACTATGACCACTTTTCACCCGAGGATATCGAAAAGTGCGCCAACAGCGATACGCGCTTCGTTGCACCCTATACCATGGCAAAGGCATTCTCGAAAGCCAGGATAAACGAGGAAAGCGTAACTTTCATGCACGCAGGCTACAGTGCCGAAGTACTGGGTGTCCCTGTCGATGCAATCGCGGCATATAATATGATAAAACCATTCCACCCGAAGAAAAGCGGCTGGCTGGGTTATGTGGTCACCTTAGAGGGCAAGCGCATCTACGTCTGCGGCGATACTGATGCTACCCTCGAGGCTAAAGATGTCACCTGTGATATCATCTGTGTTCCCATCGGAGGAACATTTACCATCGGCGCAAAACAGGCTGCGGAACTTGTAAACCAGATAAAGCCTGAAATTGCTGTTCCGATACACTACGGCAGCATAGTAGGCAAACCATCCGAAGCTGATAACTTTGCAGCTTGCGTAAATCCGCCAATACAAGTCATCAAAAAAATCTGACGGCACAGCCATAGGATAACAGAAATAGATGCGGGGGACAGCCGTACTATCAAAGTACTGCTATCCCCCGCATTTTGTTATTCTTAGTTATATCTGCATTTCTTGGCTTTGCCGTCAGCGTGCTGTTTTGTGTGAGAGATGCTGTTTGAACTTCATTTTGTCAAGCGCAGTGCCGACTAATATGTAAATAGCCGCGCCGATGGCTGTCTGCACGCAGTATGCAGGCACCTGTGCGAATGCAGTCGCGAAAGCGGTCTTGGATACTCCGCCCAACATGAAAATCGCCTGATACAGGCTGTAACCCACAGCGCAGAGAACAAGTGCGGGCAGCAGTGCCAGAAGATTTCTCTTGTTGATGATAGTTTCCTTTTTAGAAGTAAAGCACAGCGCTGCCAGTGCCTTTATCACCAGTGTAGCAGGCAGCCATACTACGAATCCGCTGAGACCGTCAGCCAGACCCGCACCTATTGCCGCCGCCGCAGCAGCGTAAGGCGCAGGAAGAAGACAAGCCGCCAGAAAAACCGCGCTGTCACCTGCGTGAGTATATCCAGCCCCTGTAGGGACTTTTACAAAGGCAGTCAGCAGATATATCATCGCAGCGAAGACACCCGCAAGCGTCAGATATAACACTTTCTCCTTGTCTGTTCTTTTGCTTTGTGCAGCATTTGTTGCTGTCATATTCATCACTCCTTTGCTGAAGATATCATACCATATCGATGGGATAAATGCAAATTTCGAAAAATCAGAAAAATCCGCACCTCTTTGTTGCATAATGCACTAAAGGAGCACGGATATTTTTTATGTTAAGTTGTTGATGCACAAAGCTTTTGCGCGAAGATTTCAGGTTGAAAAAACCTCACTGACAAACTGCACAGCAAAACTGTTCAGTACAGCCGTCTCAGATGTGCATTAGGTAGAATCATTCCGAGAGCCCTGCAACAAAATTCTCCACCAGCGCCCCGAATTTTTCAGCCGCCTTGTCAGCGGCTTCCTTGACTTCCTCGTGAGAAAGGGGTACTTCCGAAATGCCCGCCGCCATGTTGGTTATCAGCGATATGCCGCATACACGCACGCCCATGTGCCGCGCCGCGATAGCTTCCACCGCTGTTGACATTCCCACAGCATCAGCACCCAGTACCGAGAGCATTTTTATCTCCGCAGGAGTTTCGTATGAGGGTCCTGTCAGCTGACAGTAAACTCCCTCTTTCAGCTCTGTACCAAGGTTTGCGGCGCAAGATTTGATATTGCTGCTGAGTTCACGGTCATATACCTCGCTCATATCGGGGAATCTCGTTCCAAGCTCGGAAAGATTTTTACCGATCAGCGGATTGGGCACAAAGCAGGATATGTGATCTCTTATAAGCATAAGGTCACCTGCCTTGAAGTCTTTGTTCACGCCCCCTGCCGCATTTGTCAGCAGAAGAGTCTTTATCCCCATAAGCCCCATTATCCTGGCGGGCATGATGACGTCTTCCATTGGATAACCTTCGTAGTAATGCACACGACCCTGCATTATCACCCCAGGGGTATTACCGATCTTTCCGAAAACGAAGCGACCTTTGTGCCCCTCAACGGTGGAACGTGGAAAACCAGGGATATCCTCATAGGGTATCTCCGAAACTATCTCCGCTCTTTCCGCAAAATCTCCAAGCCCCGAACCGAGAACGATGCCGACTTCGGGTACTATGCCCGCACGTCCGCAGACGTATTCTCTAGCCTTTTCCAGTCTTTCAGAGATATCACACATAAGTCAGTCCTCCTTGCTATTATTTTTGTTATCGTCTTTCATAGCCATTATCTCGGCAAGTATATCCGCTGAACTAGCCTGCTTCATGTGGGCTTTGTGCTTTCTGCAGGCACTGACAAACGCCAGTATCAGTCCGCCCAAGACCGCGATAACTATCAGTATTATAGCTTTCGCTAAAACGTGTCCGTCTATTCTGCCTTCGTTTACACCTTTAGCAAGCACTGCGATAACTGTCATCACCAGCGTGAAAATAAGCAGTACCACCAGCATCAGGCTGAGCTGTTTGAATCCTTTCATCTTATTGTCCTCGCATTACTTAACAATATTTTCCAGACCATTCATATCTATATAATAGTTTGAATAGTCCACACGGTTAGCTATCACCAAGATCTTTGCATCAAACAGATAAGGTGTAGGGTCAGCGGCAAAGGGCGGTGTGCTGAACACGAATTTTCTCCCTGTTTCGGGTGAAGTGTAAAAGCAGTCGATAACATACCCTTTCTTGTAACCGTCATAACGAACTTCCAGCCGCTCCGGAGTTATGCGTATATTGTCATTAGCTAGACGAAGCCTGTCTCTCGCCTCAAACCTGGGCAGAATGAAAAGCTTGATGACCGTCACACTGATACCCATAAACAGAGCGCCTATCAGCGCTATTGCAAGACCCACCGTCGAAAACAGCAGTATTCCGGCTCCAAATATCGCAACTATACAAATGAGCGCAAATAACATAAATGTTCTCCTTTCAAGCAAACCTGAATCTGTTTTATCCCACCCCTGCCAAAAAGAAATGAAAGTCTTTGGAATGGGTTCCCGCATGACTTCGTGATGCTTGGGAATAACCTTTCTTCAGAAAGGTTTTCCCGGCAGCGCCTGCATTTTGTATGATAGAATATCGCTTTAGGCAGGAGCCGGGGTATAACAGCTGAGCCTCCCGCAAGGCTTGACCTTACGACGGGAGGCTCATTTGCTTATCATATGATCTCTTTCTCGCAATTGCGGGTGTTGCCCCGCTCTCTCCAATTTTCATCAGGCACAGAGTGTACTGCGCCATGAAAGCTTACTTGTAGCTTTCGGATATCTCCTCCAGATATTCCTTAGCCTGCTCGATAACGTTATCGGGCGCAAGGATCTTAGCCTTCTTGCCGAACTGGAAGAACCAGCCCCAGAAAGTTGGCGCGATCTGAACATCTGCTGTAAGGCAGAAAGTGGTGTCGGAATTTCTGTGGGGGTGACAGTTCATGCCGAATTTGTCGATAACGACATTAGCCAGTGAATTATCGAACTGCATAGTAACGCTTTCCAGCTTACCGCCGAACATACCGTAAAGCGACTGCATATTGCTTACTTCAGCTCTCTCATCATCTGTGAGTTTTCTGGCGTTTTCTTCGGTCACATCGACGTTTATCATTCTGTCAACCCTGTAGCGGCAGATCTTCTCGTGCTTGTTGCACCAGCAAACGAGGTAGTAATTCTCGTTCTCCCATACCAGGGAATAGGGTGATACATTGTAGAAATCACCGCCGTGCTTGAGTATCTGCTTTTTGTCGGGGTTGAATTCGGTGTACCTGAAACGTATTTCCTTCTCCTCGAAAATACCCTCCTGTATCTTGTTTACGGAGTAGTAGATCTGCTCGTTGAAGTTTTTAGCGCGGTTATCAACGTGTATCTGTCTGCGCAGCTGCTTGCCTTTGTATTCGCTGGTAAGGGACTGCAGCTTCTTGATAAGCTCCTGCGACTTCTTTTTGGTAAGAAATCTGCTGGAAGCGATCGCGTCAGCCAGCACGAAAAGCTCTTCCTGCTGGAAGGTTCTTTCGCCCAGGTAGTAAGCATTGGAATGTCCGTCCTTGACGGTCACGATGTCCATTCCGCTGTCACAGAGCGTTTTTATATCATCATAGATGGTCTTGCGCTCTGCCTTGATGCCGATCTCACCGAGTATCTCGATGAGCTTGGCGCCCGTAAATGAATGATTCTCGTCTGTCTTAGCCTCGAACAGCTTTTTCATCGTAAGAAGCTTCTGCTTCTGTCTTGACTGTACTGCCACTTTATTTATCCTCCCCGCTACGCTTCATATCCTTTACCTTGACCATGGAACCGTCGGGCTCCTTTATCACAGTATGCTCCAGCGTATCAGTGAAATTCGCTGTTACACTGCGCCTGTATTCCATCCTAAGTGCCTCGCGTTCGGATTTCTCCTCATCGGTCAGCTCCCTCTGTCTGGAAATGGCTGTCAGCTCAGATATTCTGTCAAGCTTTTTTTTCTCCATAAATCTTTACACTGCTCCTTTGCCGCTATACTTTGTTTGAATTGTAACTTTTGTAATCTATTTGTAACCAAACAGAGCATAAACGACCCATAATGATAGGTGCATTCGGGCTTACACAATACCCGATCTCCGCATGGGCTTACACAACACCCTCACGAAGTTTTCACAGTCCACGATATTTGTTCAGACATTTGTTGTGAATTTTATATATCTTATATGTCCGATAAAATTCCCCGAACCGTTATTGCAAGACCTATTATAGCACACCTTTCAACAAAAATCAAGCACAATTTGCACAAACAGTCCGATATTTTTCACTCAATTTGACTAAATTTTTTTAAAATTGCGTTCACTATTGACTTCGACCACAATATATGGTATACTAAAAATAGGAACAAACATTCGAGTTTGAAAATTTACAATTTGGTTACAAATTGATTTCAAAGGAAATACAGGAGGTTTCAGCTATCTTGACCAAAAAAAGACTCTCATATGATATCGGTGCAGAGTACCTGCCAACGGGTGACGGCTTTGAGGACGAAATGTTCAAAAAAGAGAAAAAAGATGATGATGAAGCCCGCAGCGAGTATACAAAAGCACTCTATAAAATGCTTGAAAACAATTTGACGAAAAAGCAAAAATGTTATATAATATTATACTATAAAGATAAGCTGACCGTCAATGAAATAGCCGAAAAATTCGGGGTTGACAAGTCTACCGTATCGCGGACGATAAACCGCGGCAGAAAAAGAATAGTCGGCAACGCGGGGCGCGCTGCCATGAGCAGACTTTTTTCAAAAAACTGAGGTGTCTGTAAAAATACCCCCGTTGGGGCACCCCTGTCGGACTATCCGTTTTTTGACCCATCCGCCTTTTCAGCCTATCCGAATTTGCGGTCAGCCTTGTTTGGCGGTACTGTTTTTTGGTCGGGCAGGCTGTACGCTTTTTTGAACGGCGTTCCTTTTATATAAGGTATGCCCGTCCGCGTGTTGCCGCTGACAAGCAGTTTTACAGTGATATCCATTTATTTACATCATGGGATATCTGTGTTTCAGAAATAATCTTCCAATCTTACTATTGACGTTTTCCGACCGTTCCGCCAAAACCGAAAATCACACTTTTTTATGAAAGGACAAAGCCATGTCTGCACCCATATACGAATTTGCCAAAAACTACGCTGAAAGCTGCGTTTCACGCTTTCATATGCCGGGTCATAAGGGCAAGCCGCTCCACGGGCTTGAACCCCTCGACCTCACCGAGATACACGGCGCCGATTATCTCTTCGGTGCCGAGGGCATAATCGCCGCAAGCGAAGCCCGCACCGCTGACCTCTACGGCACGGCGAAGACCCTCTATTCCACCGAGGGTTCAAGCCTTTGCATAAAGACCATGCTCGCCATCGCCGACCATTGCCGCACCGACAGACAGCACCGTATGCTGGTGATAGCCCCCCGCAACGTCCACAAGGCTTTCATCAATGCCTGCATACTGCTGGATATCGATGTAAAATGGGTCTATCCCGCTGTCAAGAGCCGTTCTCTCTGCTCTTCGGCTGTAACCGCCGATGATATCTCAGCCGCTATAGATTCATGTCCGCGCACCCCCGATGCGGTCTATATAACCTCACCTGACTACTTGGGCTTTATCGCTGATATCCCCGCCATATCCGCCCTTTGCCGAAATCACGGTTTGCCTTTGATAGTTGATAACGCCCACGGCGCTTACCTTAAATTTCTCGATACTGACACCCACCCCATCACCCTCGGTGCTGATATGTGCTGTGATTCCGCCCACAAGACTTTGCCATGCTACACAGGCGGTGCAATGCTGCATATTTCCAAGTCTGCCCCCGCAGGATTTGTGGAGTGTTCCAAGCTGATGATGTCGCTTTTTGCATCAACCAGCCCATCTTACCTCATCATGCAAAGCCTTGATCTTTGCTCAGAATATCTTGCAGGAGATTATCCCGCCGCCCTCGCTGAAACAGCACAGCGCACCGAACTCTGCAAGCGCCGTCTTAATGATATGGGCTGGCGCACCATCGGGGACGAAAAATGCAAGATAACCATAGCTTCGGCTGAAGGCGGCATAAGCGGCGATTTTCTGGGAGATATCCTGCGCCGAAATAAAATAGAGCCCGAGTACACCGACCCCGACCTTGTGGTGCTGATGACTTCACCTTTCAACACCGAAGAAGACTTCATCCGCCTTGAATCTGCCATGTCGGAGATACCTGTTTCACAAGGCAATGACCTGGAATTTGACGGCATACCCGAAGCGGTGGTTCGTCTGCCTATACGCCAAGCCGCATTTGCACTCCAGCAGGAAATTCCCGCAGATGAAGCCGCAGGAAGGATATGCGGCATGACGGTCACAAGCTGTCAGCCCTCGGTGCCCATAGCCGTCAGCGGCGAGGAGATAACCCCCGAGATAATCTCCATCCTCAAAAGATACGGCATATCCGATATAAGCGTTTTAAGGTAAAACGCTCTTTACTTTTCGGGTTTAAAATGATATAATAATATAATAGTATAATATCCGCCCTATCTTTAGGCGGAAAATTCAGGAGGTACTCCGATGAAACTTGTATATGCGATAGTTAATAATGATGACACCTACGCTGTAAATAAAGGTCTGCAAAAGGCAGGCATACGCGCCACAAAGCTGTCTTCCACAGGCGGATTTCTCATGGCGGGAAATACCACTTTCATGATATGCTGTGAAGATGCACAGGTGGATATGGTGATCGAAGTTCTTAAAGAACATTCCCGCAAGCGTAAGCAGTTCGTGCCCTCGTCTGTTGTTACCGAACCTATCAACGAAAAATCCGTGCCTGTTGAAGTTGCCATCGGCGGCGCGACTATCTTCGTTACCGATATCGAGCGTTTTGAACAGGTATAACAGATGAAGATATACGGCAATCAGACCCTGCTGAAACAGACCGCACGCATGGTCAGCGCAGGGCGTGAACCACATTCCATGATAATTCACGGCGAAAAAGGGCTTGGCAAAAAGGAGATAGCTAAGTATATCGCGGCACAGCTGATGTGCGAAGCCCATACAGGCGAGCCCTGCGGCACCTGCCGAAGCTGTCGGCTTATCGAAAAAGGTGTCCACCCCGACCTTATCTTTGCACAGCCCAACGATAAGGGCAACTATTATGTTGAGGATATCCGTGATACCATCGTGGCAGATGCCCCTGTTGCCCCCAATGAGGGTGAGATAAAGGTCTACGTCATACCCGACCTTGACCTATCGTTGCAGACCACTGTGCAGGTGCAGAATATCCTGCTGAAACTGATAGAAGAGCCACCCGACCATACCGCGCTGATACTCACAGCCCGCAGCAGGGAGACTTTTCTTTCAACGATAATCTCCCGATGCGTAAGCCTTGCAGCCGCCCCTGTGACGATGCAGGAAAGCGGCGAGTATTTGCAGGCGAATTACCCCGACCGCGATATCACCGAGATACGCGAAGCCCTTGAAGCGGGCAAAGGCAATATCGGAAGATGCCGCGCTTATATGGAAAAGGAGCAGTATTATAATTCCGTGGCTCTGGCGAAAAACCTAGCCGCCGCCTACTCCGAGGGCAGCGAGTACGGTGTGCTGAAAGCCCTTGCCGCCGCAGACGGCAAAAAAGCCCTGCTGCGTGAGGGTGTGTATCTCTTCTCCGAGATAGTCCGCGATTCCTGCGCACTGTTGACAGATGGCGAGGTAATAGGCTGTGACACCCGCGCCGCCGAAGCGCTCTCCCGAAAGCTTACTCTATCCGCAGGTGCTGAACTATACGATATCCTGACAGCCGCAGTACGCAGGATAGATGCGAATTGCAGTTTGTCATTGGTATGCAATAGTTTGTGCGCGGAGTTGTTTTGAACTGCCTATTCTATCCTAATGATTATTTATGGGGCTTATATGTATGAAAAAAATAATTCTAATCTGTATTATAGCTGTTATTTCGTGTACAGGTGTATGGTTTTTCAAAGATAAAACGCTGTTACGCACTTTATCGGGCTGGAAACTTTATTCTACTGACTGTAGAGAATTGCTGGATGATAACGGCGAACTTGATACTAGGATATATTCCTCGTTTGGTTTAGGCAGAATGAAAAAACTTACGAGGCTTGAGGTAGAATCACAGGATAAATATGATTTTCTTGAGAAACTCAAGAATCTTGAAGTGTTAAATGTAAATATAAACGAAGATCATACCATTGATATTTCAAAATTTCCTGAAGTCAGATCACTGAAAGAATTGGTGATTTTTGACTGCGACTTTACCGAAATTTGTACAGAGGATATATCGGACAAAATGCCAGAGTTAGAATCCCTTTCGTTCTATTCGTGTCACATTACTGATGATAATATCAGGGATATCAGCAAATGCAATAAAATAAAAAGAATACAGATTTATGGCACTGATGAAAAATTATATGATCTGTATCCACTTACTAAAATGGACAATTTAGAAGAGTTGTATCTTGAAGCATATTTTCCTGACTTTGACCTTTCTCCAATAGCTGAGATGTCGAAACTTAAAGTGTTGGAATGTGCAGTATATAATGATGAAGATCTCAAAATCACAACCCACCTGTCCTCGGTGCAAAAACTGATAATATACAGTAACAGTTTTTTCCCTAATTGCGGTGATGATAAGCCGGAACTTCCTGAAAATTATTTCGATGAATTAGAGTCATTGGAAGAATTTTCTGCTTATAGTTTTACAATAGGTGATAAAATAGATATTTCATCACTTCCTTCAAATCTGAAAGAAATGACCTTTATCGACTGCAATATCAGTGAAAATGTAAAAAACAAAATAGCTGAATCAGGTATAAGAATAAAAGTCAAAGACAGCGCTTAGTATTTTTGATAATTTTTCTGATATCAGACTAAACTTTTTTAGAGCCTTTCCGAAGGCTCTTTTTGGTTCATATATCATAAAAGGAGAATACACCGATGAAATTGATCCTGCGATAATAAATGAGTTTATCGTCGGTTTTTACCCTTTATCTTTATCCAAACCGACGCAGTCGCTGTTATCCGATGGCTCGACCCGTCAGGGGCGAAACGTCCACCGCAGTCCTCACATAAAACCGTCAAACTCCCCAAACTAACACCCCACCCTATGTGCAAACAAATGATTTTAAATTTAACACGGACATATTTCTGCAAGAGTTGTACAAAAACGTACAACTTTTCAGCATTTTACGCTGATGGTAAGAAAGAAGATCCAGTCTGTTTGCTGCACAGAGCGTGCTGTGAATGAGCGTTTACATAAAAAGTCCGTGCGCACGATGGCAGGCAGCCGACCGCTGTAACTACGGTACAAAGGACGGCGTGTTATACTGTACGGACTCGGCAGCTTGAAAACTGAATATTAATCGGACATATTGTAATAAAAAAATCCTCTCTGCATCTTTACTTTTTTGGTGATATGTGCTATAATTATAAAGTTGAAAATACTTCCATAAGGAGGAAAAACAAATGCAGATAACAGAAACTCAGCTGGCACAGGTCAATGACCGTATACGTGCGCTGATAGCATCAAACAGCTTCTACGGCAAAAAGCTGGAAGAAGCAGGCATAACCGAAGTACACACTCCCGAAGAATTCGCAAAGCTCCCTTTCTCCGAAAAGAAAGATCTTCGTGACGCTTACCCTCTGGGACTTATGACTGCTCCCGAGGAGGAGATAGTTCGTATACATTCCTCATCGGGAACAACAGGTACTCCCGTAATTATCCCCTATACCGCCAAGGACGTTGACGACTGGGGCGAAATGTTCAAGCGTTGCTATGAGGTGGCAGGCATCACCAATAAGGACAGGATCCAGATAACTCCCGGCTACGGTCTGTGGACAGCAGGTATCGGTTTCCAGAACGGCTGTGAAAAGCTGGGCGCAATGGCAGTTCCTATGGGTCCCGGCAATACTGAGAAACAGCTTGAAATGATGCAGGCACTTGAAACAACCGTCCTCTGCTCCACTTCTTCCTATGCACTTCTTCTTGCAGAAGAGATACAGAAGCGCGGAATCAAGGATAAGATACATCTTAAAAAGGGCGTTATCGGCTCCGAAAGATGGTCGGATAAGATGCGTGAGCGCATCTCAAACGAACTGGGCATCGAGCTTTATGATATCTACGGTCTTACCGAGATATACGGCCCCGGCATCGGCATAAACTGCGAACACAACACAGGTATGCACATCTGGGACGACTATCTCTATCTCGAAATAATCGACCCCAAGACAGGCGAGAATGTTCCCGACGGCGAGTGGGGCGAGATCGTCATCACTACTCTTGTTAAAGAGGGCGCACCCCTTATCCGTTACAGAACCCATGACCTCTCCCGTATCATTCCGGGCGAGTGTCCCTGCGGAAGAAAATATCCCCGCATAGATACCATCAGGGGCAGAACAGATGATATGATGAAGATCAAGGGCGTTAACGTGTTCCCCAGCCAGATAGAGGAAGTGCTTGCGGAATTCGATGAGATATCCAGCGAGTACCAGATTCGTATCTCCCATCTTGATGGCAAGGATACCATGCGTATCTATGTTGAAACTAACGGAAGCGTTGATTTTGCCGAGCTTGCAAAGCACATAGCTGAGCGCGTAAAGAGCAAGATAGGCTTCACACCCATAGTAAAGGTAGTCGAGATAGGCGTTCTTCCCAGAAGCATGAAGAAGACCGCTCGTGTTATCGACGAAAGATTTGACTGATATCATTATATTAAACATTTTATGACCCGACGTTCAAATGCTGTCGGGTCTTTTCATGGGTCGTATTTTACCTTTTTATACGAATTGACGAGTTTTATGCAAAAATATTAAATCACCGTAAAATTCTTCGTGTGTACCCCTGACCACTTGAAATAATAGCAGAATCATGCTATAATAAACCAAGCGCCGCGATGAAAGGGCGCTCGTTAAGGGTAAATGACAGGAGTATTTTATGACAAAGAAAAAGTTTATGCTGCTCTGCGCACTGGTGCTCAGCATTTTTGCATCAGGCTGCGGCAAGGATAACAGCTCAGAAAAAGACAGCTCATCAAGCAGTCAGGTAACGGAGGAAAAGGGTATGAAGGGTACAAGGCTCACGGAAGAAAACGCAAAGCTCATAGGCAGAACTTATCTCAACGATGAGGGCACCCTTTGGTGCGCACTCAGCGGTTCGGGTGTTGAATTTGAATTTACAGGCAAGAATCTCGATATCCTGATCGAGAGCGATAAGGTGACTTCCACAGGTCCCAGAGAGCATTATTCAAGGCTGGCGATATATGTGGACGGCGAGCGTGTTGTGGATGATATGCTCAATGACAACATCAAAAAGTATTCTCCCATACAGGGCGATACCGAGGTCACAAAGACGGTGCAGATAATCAAGCTTTCCGAAACTGCCATGTCCTGCTTTGGTATACTGCCCATAAATCTTGAGGATGGCGCATCCATCAAGCCTACTGAAGCCAAGCCGCATAAGATAGAATTCATAGGCGATTCCATAACCTGCGGCTACGGCGTTGATGACGAAGAACCGACACATACCTTTGCAACATCCACCGAGGACGTCACCAAGGCATATGCCTATAAAACTGCACAGGCTCTGGGTGCGGATTACAGTATGTTCTCCATCAGCGGCTGGGGCATAATCTCGGGCTGGTCGGGTGACGGCAAACAGCACCCCGAACAGCAGATACCTCTTTATTATGAAAAGCAGGCATTCTCCTACGGCGGTTTTAACAATGTTGAAGCGCAGTGCGTTGACTGGGATTTCGGACGCTATCAGCCCGAACTTGTGGTGATAAATCTCGGTACCAACGATGAAAGCTACTGCAAGACCGATGAAGAAAAGCGTGCAGCTTATGTTGCAGGCTATGTTGAGTTCCTGAAGACCGTCCGCAAAAACAATCCCGATTCAAGGATACTCTGTGTGCTGGGCATAATGGGCGATGCGCTCTATCCCTGTGTTGAACAGGCAGTTGCTGATTACAGCGCTGAAACAGGGGATACTAATATCTCCGCATTCCACCTTGAACCCCAGAAGCCCGAGGACGGACTTGCGGCGGATTACCACCCCACCGAGACCACCCATACCAAGGCGGCAGATGCGCTTACTGCTGAGATAAAGAGCGTAATGGGCTGGTAAGATGACCGCTCGCTGATAAATACCTTTTCGCAGACGGCGAAGGGCGGAAATGTTTACATTTATTATCCGTGCATTGTGGTTATCATCGCAGTGTCGGTTTGGGTAGCTTATGATAAGAAGAAGGTGTCGGAAAAGCAATAAATGTTGAATGCTGATGACGTGCATTCAGGGTAAAAGGAGGATATTATGGGTATTTTGAGAACGGCGGCAATGCTGATGATGACAGTAGCCGCGATGTCGCTGACGGCTTGTGCGGCTTCGGCGAAAAATGAAAGCGGCGCTCCCGAAAAGGAGAGCAGTGAACTCACTGAAAGTAAGGTACAGCAGGATACAGCGCCTGCGGAAACGGAAGTGACCCCAAAAGTGACGAGTTTTAAAGCACCCGAGGAGTATGGCAAGGTCATTGCACTGACTTTTGACGATGGTCCCGATAGTGTATCTACCAACATGATACTTGATATTTTTGAGGAAAACGGCGCTAAGGCGAGCTTTTTCCTGATAGGCGACAATATAAACGACAGCACCGTTGATACTGTCAAAAGGGAAGCGGAGCTTGGTTTTGAGATAAACAGCCATTCGCGTACACATTCCTATATGAACAAGATGTCCGCCGAGGAGATAAAGGCGGAGATGGATTATACCGATGAAAAGATATCCGAACTGACAGGCACTGTGCCGAGATTCTTCCGTCCGCCGTACATTGCTGTGAACGATATCATGTATGAAACGATAGACAAGCCCTTCATCAACGGGCTGGGCTGTAATGACTGGGACAAGAGCGTATCGGCTGAAAAGATAGCTGAAAGCGTGCTGGCACAGGCTGAAGACGGCGCGATAATACTTCTGCATGACGGCGGCAGAAACACCCGCACAGCAGAAGCTTTGAAGACCATCGTGCCCGAATTGCAGGCTCAGGGATATGAGCTTGTTACGGTCTCGGAACTTTTCCATGCCAAGGGCGTAGAGCCGCAGGAAGACGGTATACTGTATTCGAGAGCGGAACAGGATACGGCGTACTGAGCTGATACTGAAAGCGAACAGCCTCATATATCAGAAATAAAAGAACAGATATACATCTAATAAGGAAGTGACATTATGAACAAACTGCTTGAAGCGGGAAAGATAGTATCAGTCTTCGGACTGAAAGGCGAGGTCAAGGTACAGCCCTGGTGCGATACCCCCGATTTTCTCTGCGAGTTCGATACGCTGTATTACAAGAGCGGTACTCCCGTTGAAGTTGAGCGTGCGAGAGTTCAGAAGAATATAGTTGTTATGAAGATAAAGGGCGTGGATTCTGTGGAAGAAGCCCAGAAGATACGCAACCGCGTGCTTTATCTTGACAGGGAAGATGTTGAGCTGGGTGAGGATACTTATTTCGTGCAGGACTTGATAGGTCTGAAAGTTATCGACCTGAACAGCGGCAGGGAATACGGTGTGCTTACGGAAGTCAGCGAGACAGGTGCCAACGATGTATACCATATTAAAAGCGAGAGCGGTAAGATGTACTACATTCCTGCCATACCCTCAGTTATCGCTGAAACGGACGTTGAGGGCGGCGTTATGAAGATAACTCCGCTGGAGGGACTTTTTGACGATGCGGAGGAAATAAGATGAATATAGATATCGCCACGCTTTTTCCCGAAATGCTGGAGAATTATCTTTCACAGAGCATTGTGGGCAGGGCGAGAGCAAAGGATATATTCACTGTGAAGTGTCACGACATACGTGCATATACTAAGGATAAGCACAGGAGAGTCGATGATACGCCCTACAGTGAGCAGAAGGGTATGCTGATGCAGTGCGACCCAATATTCAACTGCTATGAAGCCGTGACAGAGGGGCGTGAGAAGCCTCATGTGATATATATGTCGCCTCAGGGCAAAACCCTTACTCAGCAGAGATGCAGAGAGCTGGCTGCTATGGATAATATATTTATACTCTGCGGACATTACGAGGGTGTTGACGAACGTATCATCGAAACGCTGGTTGATGAGGAGATATCCATCGGGGATTATGTGCTTACAGGCGGCGAGCTTCCTGCGCTGGTGCTGGTCGATGCTGTGGTGCGTATGCTGGACGGCACTCTTTCTCAGCCCGATTGCTACGAGGATGAGAGCCATTATAATGGTCTATTGGAGTATCCGCAGTACACAAGACCCGAGGTATGGCACGATATGAGAGTGCCTGAGATACTCCTTTCGGGACACCACGCAAACATCAAAAAATGGCGGCATGAACAAGCTCTTATCACTACTGCAAAGAAGCGTCCCGAGCTTTTGGAAAAGCTTGAACTTTCCGCTGAGGATTTGGCAATAATACACAAAGTCGTCGATTTTGACAAATAAACATGGCAGATGTATTGGGCATAACTGATAAAGATGTTAAAAAGCTTTGGACAGAATGATACAAAATATGTTGACTTATTGTGCAATTCTAACTATGTATATTGACAATTGTTAACCTTTTATGGTTGAAACTCACGAAAATAACGCCCGCGACGGTGGTTTGTTCAAAATTTGCGTTGACTAAAGGGGCGTTGTCGGGTATAATATATTACATGAACAGGGGGAAAAAACTCCCACGACTCATAATAGGGACTGTGAAAATGTTTTATTAACTAATAGGGATTGGAGAGATCGCATCATGTTACAGAATACTGTTGTTGTTCAGAATCAGGTAGGTCTGCACGCTCGTCCTGCTACATTCTTCATTCAGAAGGCTAACGAGTTCAAGTCGTCCATCTGGATAGAGAAAGAGGACAGAAGAGTAAACGCTAAGAGCCTGCTGGGTATTCTTTCACTTGGTATCGTTGGCGGTACTACTATCAAGATCATCGCTGACGGCGCTGACGAGGAAGAAGCTGTAAAGGGTCTGGTTGATCTGGTTGACAGCGGCTTCGCTGAGGAAGCAAGATAATTTCGATCTGAATAAAATTGACAGACTGTCCGAACGGCAGTCTGTTTTTTTGTAAAATAAGGACTCTTTTGACGTTTGTCAACAAAATGTTCAATGATTACAAAATAGTTTCGCTAATGTAGAAATTCATTGGCTGAATTTGTTGAAAATATACAACGGAACTTTCGATTTTACAATATATTCACACATTCGGGAGAAAAATATGTTACAATTTGTAACATATCGAAAGCTCGAATGGGTGATTTCGGTCAAAGTGAAAAGTTTTTTTGAGAAATCTACGCTTTTTACTATAAAAGACTTGCAAAATCCTAATTTTTTTGTTATAATTATTGTAAGCGAATGTTCTGCCTGAAAAAGGCAAAACGAAACACGACAATAAAATTTGCAAGTAGAGGGGATCAAATTATGTCAAACAGATTATTTCAAAGCGTTGTTCATCAGATGCGAGACACCATCGACTGCGTTATCGGTGTAATTGACGAGACTGCGACCATAATCGCCTGCTCGGAACTGGCACAGGTAGGTACAACTAATGAGTTCGTTTCGCTCGATCTGGGAGACTCCCATGATATCTTTGTGCGTGACGGCTACACCTACAAGCCTTTCGGCGCTCACATGAAGCCCGATTATGCTGTATTCGTTGAAGGCACTGACGAAGTGGCTGCAAAGTATGCAAGCATACTGGCTATCACTCTGTCCAGCATCAAGCAGTATTATGACGAGAAGTACGACAGAAACAACTTCATCAAGAACGTTGTACTGGATAATGTTCTGCCCGGTGATGTTCATGTCAAGGCGAGAGAGCTGCACTTCAGTTCTGATATCTCGAGAGTCGTTCTGCTGATCAGGATCGTTTCTTCCAACGATGTATCTGCATACGATGTTATCCAGAACCTGTTCCCCGACAAGAACAAGGATTTTGTCTTCAATATCACTGAGAGCGATATCGTTCTGGTAAAGGAAGTCGCTGCAGGTGTTGAGACAAAGGATCTGGAGAAGCTGGCAAGAAGTATCTCGGATACTCTTTCAAGCGAATTCTATACAAGAGTCAATGTCGGCATCGGTACCGTTATCGAGGGCGTCAGGGATCTTGCGCGTTCTTTCAAGGAAGCTCAGGTATCTCTTGAAGTCGGCAAGGTATTCGACACTGATAAGAATATCGTTTCCTACGATGATCTGGGTATCGCTAGGCTGATCTATCATCTGCCTACTACCCTGTGCGAGACTTTCCTGAAGGAAGTATTCAAGAAGGGCTCGATAGATTCTCTCGATCACGAGACACTGTTCACTATACAGAAGTTCTTTGAGAACAACCTGAACGTGTCCGAGACTTCGAGAAAACTGTTCGTACACAGAAATACTCTCGTGTACAGACTTGAAAAGATCAAAAAGCTCACCGGGCTCGACCTGAGAGAGTTTGACCACGCGATCATTTTCAAGATCGCACTTATGGTGAAGAAGTATCTCTCCGCCAACCCCGTCAAATTCTAAGGAAAAGCCTGTGGGTACGGGCAGTTATGTCCGTAAACTTTAAGGCGGTGTAAAATTTTGGTAGAGTTTCAGGATGTGTCGGTCACCTATAATTCCAGTGGTGTCGATGCGTTAAACAAGATCAATCTCAAGATCAACGACGGCGATTTCGCTTTCGTGGTCGGACCCTCGGGTGCGGGTAAATCCACCCTTATCAAGCTGGTACTAAAAGAAATAGATGCGACCAGCGGAACTGTTCTGGTAAACGGCTTCAATCTGAAAAAACTCAGAAGAGGAAAAGTCCCTGCGCTGAGAAGAACTATCGGCGTTGTGTTCCAGGATTTCAGACTTATACCCACTATGACGGTATATGAGAACGTGGCATTCGTGCTGCGTGTTATAGATGCTCCCGCTAAGTATATCAGGAGCAGAGTACCTTATGTAATAAGCCTTGTAGGACTTTCGGACAAGGCTAAGTGTTATCCTACCGAGCTTTCGGGCGGTGAGCAGCAGCGTGTGGCGCTGGCAAGAGCACTTGTCAACGATCCGCAGCTGATAATCGCGGACGAGCCTACGGGTAACATCGACCCTGCGCTTTCTTACGAGATAGTCGAGCTGCTGAAGAGCATCAATGAGTGCGGCACTACCATACTGATGGTAACCCACGAGCATGATCTGGTGCGTTATTTCGGCGGACGTATCATCAACATCAACAAGGGCAACGTTGATTTCGATGAGGTAGTAGGAGGTGTGCAGAATGAAAGCTAGCAGCCTTCGTTACCTTGTCCATCAGGGCGTTACAGGTATATGGAAAAACAGAATGATGACTTTCGCTTCGTTCTGTATACTGCTTGTCAGCCTGCTTATGGTAGGTCTGGCGAGTCTTACCGCGATAAATCTGACCAGGATAATCAGCGGTATCGAAGACAAGAGTGAGGTAGTTGTCGTTATAAGCGACAATGCTACCAAGGAAAACGAAAAGGAACTGGAAAAGCACCTCAAGGCTATACCTAATGTACACACCATATCGCTGTACACCAAGGAAGAAGCCTGGGAGGGTATGCTGGACAGTATGACAGAGGAAGAACGCGCATTCTTCAAGTATGCTGACGAAAACCCTCTGCCCGACACTTACAGACTGACTGTCAAGGATATTGAGATAATGAGCGATACTACCGCTCAGATAGAAACACTTGACTTTGTTGAGTCTACACAGTCTCCTACATCTTTTGCAGATGTGCTTATCAGCATCAGAAGAATATTCTCGATAATAGCTGTGGCTGTTGTGTCGGCACTTGTCGTTGTAAGTCTGGTAATTATCTCCAACACCACCAGAGCAAGCGTTTTTGCAAGACGCAAGGAGATAAATATAATGAAGTACGTCGGCGCAACCAATGCTTTCATAAGGATACCTTTCTTTGTGGAGGGCATGATAGTTGGTCTGGTTGCGGCTATCGGTGCGCTGCTGATGACAAAATTTGCCTATGAGGGTGTTTACAACATCTTCAGTGATGATTCGGTAATATGGGTCATCATGGGTATGAAGAAGCTCTACTCTTTCAAGGAGCTGCTGTTCCCCGTAAGTATTTCTTATCTTGCAGCAGGCGCTGTTATCGGCGCGGTAGGTACTTCTATCAGTACCGGCAAGCACCTCAAGGTGTAATAATGCTAAGCGTTATAAGGGAGATATATCGCTTATCGAATTGACAGATCAGGCAGGGGACGGGGTCGATCGTTTTCTGCCTTTTTCTTTAGTGTCTGTTTTTGCAGATCACTGAGGAAGCAAAAAAATCGACGTTTTGTGTAAAAATTCTGCGGTATAAAAAGAGAAAAAGAGCCGCAGTACCCACGGAGGAATTCAAAATGAGCAAACTGACAGGCTTTAAGAAAGCAGCGGCTTGTACTGCAGCCGTTATGATCTGCGCCTCGGCTTTTTCAGGCGCCGGCAGCGGCATGATCAACGCTAACCGCGGTCATGCTTTAAGTAGTGCGGAGCTCCAGGATAATTACAAGGACATCGCTGCTAAGAAGAAGAATATCGATGAACTTATAGCTAAGCAGGAAGAACTCGACAAGAAGATTGCCGATACTAAGGACGATATTTCTGCAGAGAAGGAAAACAAGGAAGCTATCGAGGAACAGATAGCTACAGTTCAGAAGACAATATTCGCACTGAATGAGTCTATATCAGCTACACAGGACGAGATATCTGAGCTGGAAGCATCCATTGCAGAGAAGGAAGTTCAGGTAGCTGAAAAGCACGAGCAGATAGTACAGGGCGTGGGCGATTTCAAGGTAAGGCTCAAGGCTATGTACGTTGCGGGCAATAATACATATTCGGATATCATCATCGGTGCTTCGGACTTTTATGATATGCTCATGAAGATGGAGCTGGTCAAGAGAGTTGCTGAGCATGATGATAATATGATAGATGATCTTATCGAACTGAAGGATCAGTACGAAGCAGAAGAGGCTGAACTCAATGCGCAGAAGACTGAACTGGAAGTTAAGCAGGCTGATCTTGAAACACAGAAGGAAGCTAATGAAAAGCAGAGAGATAAGCTTGCACAGCTTGTAGCTGAGAGCCAGCTCGCTATCGATGATATGACCGAGAATAAGGAGATCTATGAGAACAATCTCGCTATAATCGAGCAGGAGAGAGAGCAGTTCGAGAAGGATCTTAATGACCTCTATAAGGAGCGTCAGGCGATCAAGGCTGAAGAAAAGAAAAAGGCTGACGAGGAGAAGGCTCGTCAGGAAGAAGAACGCAGGAAAAAGGAAGAAGAGGAAAAGGCACGCGAGGAAGCTGAAAAGCGTCAGCGTGAGGAAGATGCCAAGAAGGCTGAGCAGGAAAAGAACAACGCTCAGGACGATGATGACGACGATGATACTTCCGACAATGGCGGAAGCAAGAGTGTTGACGTAGATGACAGCGGCAGCAATGACAGCGGTTCCGACGACAGTGATGACAGCGGTGAGTACGTTCCTCCCGCACCGATACCCTCGGTGGGCAAGAATGCGGCTTACGGCTACACAAACTCCAAGTCTAATCTGACATGGCCTGTACCAGGTCACTACAACATATCCTATGGATTCGGCTGGCGTAACTCCGGTTCCCTTTACGGCAACCATAAGGGTATCGATATATGGGACAGCCAGATCTACAATGCAGAGATATGCGCTGCTGAGGCTGGTACCGTTATCAGAGTTGAGAACTATTGTACTCACGACTACGCAAAGAACTACTCGTGCGGATGCGGCGGCGGATACGGAAGATACTGCATTATCGAGCATGACGACGGCAAGTGGACTCTCTACGGTCACGCAAACAACATCATCGTATCAGTTGGACAGCGCGTAGAGAAGGAGCAGGTGCTGGGTTATGTCGGTTCTACAGGCCATTCCACAGGTCCTCACACCCATTTCGAGGTACAGGTAGATATGGGCGGCTATATGGGTCAGGTGGATCCCTCTAACTATGTATAATAATTTCTGTTAGTATCAAGCGGCATAGATAATATGCCGCTATGATGCTTTACAGCTTCTTCTTTTTACCTAAAAGGAGTGTAAAATGAGCAGGCGTAAGGGCTTTATTAGGATACTGTCGCTGTCGGCGGCGGTTTGCATAACGTTTACCGCGGTCAGCAGTGGTATAAACGCTGAAAAGGTCAATGCGGATTATGACTACGGTTATGATTACGGCTACGACTACGGCGGATATACAGGCTATGATTACAGCGGCGGTTATGGCTACGATACCTACAGCGGTGACTACGGTTACAGTGATGATTATGGTTACAGCGGAGATGATTACAGCTACAGCGGCGATTATGGTTACAGCGGTGACTACGGCTGGACTGACCCGAATCAGACCTGGACCGACCCCAACCAGACATGGACGGATTACGGACAGTCGGGGACGACCGATGATACAACGACAACACAGACACCCGTTGACAGCGGGGCTGTTACAGGCAAGAGCGATGTTACAAAACACGCTGAAGATCTGAGATATATCATCGGCAAGCAGTCGGCACTTAAAGTGGAGATATCTGATGCGGAGACCGCTATACGCGAAGAGGAAAAGATGCTCAAGAGCATCAAAAAGCGTACGGAAGAATTGGATAACGAGCTGTATATCCTCAACAGGTCCATGTCGGTGCTGGAGCTTCAGGTCAACAGCAACAGGCGTGAGCTTGACCGTATAAACGGCAATATCGAGGACGGCGTGGAACGTCTGAAAATGAGAATGAGGGCTCTGTATCTTTCGGGCACTGATTCTTATACCACGGTACTGCTGGAATCAAACAGCTTCTATGATATTCTCATGCGCATGGAGCTTATCAAGCGCGTGGCTGCACATGACGACCGCATAATTGAAGAACTTTACGCTTTGCAGGAGACCTGTGAGGTAAAGCAGGCTCATCTTGATAAGCAGCAGGCTGAGCTCGACAAGCAGTATGAGCTTTTTGATGCGAAGAAAGCCAAGCTTGATGAGATATACAATTCATCATCACAGGCTAAGGAACTTCTGAGAGAAAAGCAGAAGAAGCTGAAAGAGCAGGAAGCTCAGTTCAATCTGGAGAAGATAAAGACCGCTGAGAGCCTTGGTGCGATACTGAAGCCCACTATCGGCGCTGTGCCTTTCGATGAGGAAGTTGCGGCGACTGAAGAGCTTGCCAACGAGCGGCTGAAGGAGCTTCACGACAGCATCAAACAGCGTGTAAAGGACGGCGAGGAGATACCCGAGAGTGAGCCGACTTACACCTTTGCATGGCCTGTTCCTCAGGACTATACCATAAACTCGGGCGTGGGCGCACGTTGGGGCACTTACCACAAGGGTATCGATATCAACGGTGATCACGGTTATGAGATACACGCCTGTGAGACAGGTACAGTCATCATGACAAACACCACCTGCACTCACGATTACGGAAAGTATGAATCCTGCGGCTGCGGCGGCGGTTACGGAAACTTTATCATCATCGATCACGGAAATGATTTCCTGACGCTGTACGGTCATCTGACCAAGGTGCTTGTTGAACCAGGTGACGTGGTAAGACAGGGCGATCTCATCGGACTGATGGGCACTACAGGTTATTCCACAGGCGATCATCTGCATCTGGAGATAAGGTATCAGGGTTATGTGCTGAATCCTATCAATTATGTGGATCTGACCATTGATATCAATAGCGGCAAAAGACCTCTGGTAGATAAGGACGAGGATACCATCACCGTTGTTGAGACCAACAAGGACAAGAAGGACGAAAGTTCAAAAGCCGAAGAGGAAAAGAAGGACGAAAACTCAAAGGCTGAGGAAGCGAAAAAGGATGATAGTTCAAAGAATGAAGCGGACTCCAAAAAAGAGACTGACCCTAACGACGATTAGTCCACTAAACGCTGCTGTCTTTTACGGACGGCAAATGTAATAAGACCTAAAGGCGGGAATTCTGATGTTCCCGCCTTTTTTGTGGTATCATGGCTGTTTGCGGTGGCTTGGAAATATTTGCATATGCAAGATAAGATTTTTAATGGGCGGGAATGTTGATATTCCTGCTCATTTTGTCGTATTCAGGCGGTTTTGAGCCGTTTGGAAAGTCCGTGAGAAGCAGGCGGGGTGGGTTGACTAAACGTGGGAAATATGTTATAATTATATAAATATTTTATTGTAGGGAATGACTAATTTCCCGACAATGTGCTGTGCCTTGGGGAATACCCGAAAAACAGCGGAAAAAGGAGGTAGTCTTTTATGAAAATGACAGTCAGTCAGGCTATGGTCGAATGTTTGAAGGCAGAGGAGATAAAGGTCGTCTACGGCTACCCCGGTGCGGCTATCTGCCCGTTTTACGATGCTCTGCTTGACGCTGACAAGGATATAAAACACGTTCTGGTAAGGCATGAGGCCAACGGCGGTCATGCTGCCAGCGGTTATGCAAGGATATCGGGAAAGCCTGCGGTCTGTATAGCGACTTCGGGACCCGGTGCGGTGAACCTGATTACAGCCATCGCTACGGCTTATGCTGATTCGATACCGATAGTATGCATAACAGGCCAGGTAAATACCGACCAGATAGGCTCCGATGTTTTTCAGGAGGCTGACGTGACAGGCGCGGCTGAACCCTTCGTTAAGCACAGCTATCTTCTTAAAGACCCCGATGATGTGGGCAGAGTGTTCAAGGAGGCTTTCTATATCGCGGGTAGCGGAAGACCCGGTCCTGTGCTGATAGATGTGCCTATGGACGTTCAGAAGATGACGGTGGATTTCAAATATCCCAAAAAGTGCGAGATACGCAGCTACAAGCCCACAGGCAAGGGCAACGCTTTGCAGGTTAAGAGAGTTACCGAGGCACTGAGAACGGCTGAAAAGCCCCTTATCTGCATCGGCGGCGGTGTGTTTGCTTCAAATGCCCAGGCTGAGGTGGTCGAGGTTTCAAAGAAGCTGAACATACCTGTTATCACGACAATGATGGGTATATCCGTTTTTGCGGACGAAGATCCCCTGTATGTGGGAATGATAGGTACTCACGGCACAAAGCTGGCGAATTACGCTGTTAATGCCTGTGACACCCTGTTCCTTGTGGGTGCACGTGTTGGCGACCGTGCGGTGAAAACTCCGCTGGAGCTTGAAAAGGACACTAAGATACTTCACATAGATATCGACCCTGCTGAGATAGGCAAGAATATCGGTGCTGATATCCCGCTGGTAGGCGATGCTAAGACAGTTCTCAGGCAGATGCTGGATTATCTGGAAAAGCACCCCGAGGGAAATGCAGACCATACCGAATGGCTGGAGCATATCGACGGAAAGCGCGTACCTGCGGAGTTTGCAAAGCCTGTTAAGGGTACAGTCAATCCGAAGGAGTTCTTACAGAGACTTTCGGAGCGTATGCCTGCTGATGTCAACATCTGTGCTGATGTTGGACAGAACCAGATATGGACAAGCAGATACCAGTTCAAAAAGGGCGGACGTTTCCTTACATCGGGTGGCATGGGTACAATGGGATATTCTCTGCCCTGTGCCATAGGCGCTAAAATGGCAGACGAGAGCCGTATAACAGTGGCTGTCTGCGGCGACGGCGGCTTCCAGATGAATATGATGGAGCTGGCAACTGCGGTGCAGTACGGCGTAGATGTCAAGGTGGTAGTCTTCACGAATACAAGGCTTGGCATGGTAAGAGAGCTTCAGACAAAGGGTTACAATGACAGGCAGATGGCTGTATTCCTTGATGGCTCACCCGATTTTGTGAAGCTTGCAGCGGCTTACGGCATACCTGCTATAAGGGTAACGGACAAGAAGTCAGAGGACAAGGCTATCGAGACGCTGGCTACCGAAAAGGGTATGTTGGTATGCGAGGTAGTTGTTGACAAGGATTTTCCGACACTTTAAGAGGTGGGATATGCTGCATTACAGGATACTCAGTTACGGCAGCGACTACGATTGGGGGCTGCTGGTAGGGCTTATCTCACTGAGGGATGAGTCGGAGATAGACAGGCAATTTGAAAAAAGGCTGAACAGCCTTGAAAAGGAAGAACCTTTCGCTGACGAGATGTCCGCAAGGCTGATGGCTGAACTGGACAATTCCCGCAGGACAGGGGACTATGCGGTAATAACGCCCAAGGGCAAGGGCTGCATAACCTGTCTGGCATCTTCGATTAAGTTCGGGCTGATGGTGCTGGATCAGGAAAAGGACGGAAATCCTGTCATAACCAAGGCAGGTGCTGTCAATGGCAGAGTGCTGGAATGGCTCTCGGAGAGAGGTGAGCATACTCTAGTGCTGACGGACAACGAGTGCGGTCAGCTGAGAGAGGTGCTCTCGCTGGTGGGCAACGGCATGGCTGACCTGGAATATCAGGGTCAGGTGTATTCGGCTTACAGCATAAGGGAGTGCATGGAAGTGCTTGCCCCACTGATGGAGAACGGTGCATAAGGCTTGATGAGGTGCGGTATTTGTGTAATATTTATATATCAGCACTTTATCACGCCATAACAAGTATGATTTACTGTGATAATTGACTAAATTTTCTCGTTAATGATTTGGTCTGACAAATTTAAAGAAATAGCCATAATATGATAGTATAATAATTTAGTGTGGAATTTATTTCCGCAAATAAACGGAGGTCATGATATGAAACATACCATTTCTGTTCTCGTTGAGAACCACAGCGGTGTTCTTTCAAGGATATCCGGTCTGTTTTCAAGAAGAGGATTCAATATCGAAAGTCTGGCAGTAGGTCCTACCAATGACGAATCGATATCGAGAATAACCATCGTTGCTGACGGCGACGAGCATACTGTCGAGCAGATCGAGAAGCAGCTCAACAAGCTGATCGAGGTCATAAAGGTCAAGACCTTCGGCAGAGACGAGTTCGTAGCGCGCGAGCTTATGATCGTAAAGGTCAATGCTCCTGCTGACAAGCGCAGTGAGATCATGACTATCGCAGAGATCACAGGCGCTAAGGTAATGGATATCACCCTTACCACCATGACGCTGGAGATATGCGACAGATACGACAGGCTTGAAAGATTTGAGAAGGTAATCGAGCCTTACGGCATACTCGAAATGGCAAGGACAGGAACTGTCGCTGTTGAGAGAGGTGCTGAGTATTTCAGCGCTAAGAAGTAAAGAAGTAGATTCCCCTTTTGTTTATTTAGGAAAAAGGGAAATATAAATCATTCCAAATTATTTTTAGGAGGAAATTAAAATGGCAGATGCAAAGATCTATTATCAGCAGGACTGCGACCTTAATGTACTGAAGGGCAAGACAGTCGCTATTATCGGTTACGGTTCACAGGGTCACGCTCACGCTCTGAACCTGAAGGAGAGCGGTATTGACGTTGTTGTTGGTCTGTATGCAGGCTCCAAGTCCGCAGAAAAGGCTAAGAAGCAGGGTCTGGACGTTCTTAGCGTAGCTGACGCAGTCAAGAAGGCTGACGTTATCATGATACTTATCCCCGATGAAAAGCAGGCTGCTCTGTACAAGAGCGAGATCGCTCCTAACCTGACAGCAGGCAAGACACTGATGTTCGCTCACGGTTTCAATATCCACTTCGGCTGTATCGTTCCCCCCGCTGATGTTAACATCGTTATGATCGCTCCTAAGGGACCCGGTCACACTGTTAGAAGCGAGTATCAGGCTGGTAAGGGTGTTCCTTGCCTTATCGCTGTTGAGCAGGACGCTACAGGCAACGCAACTGATATCGGTCTGGCTTACGCTCTGGGTATCGGCGGCGCAAGAGCTGGCGTTCTGGAGACAACATTCAGAACCGAGACCGAGACCGACCTGTTCGGTGAGCAGGCAGTTCTCTGCGGCGGCGTATGTGCTCTGATGCAGTGCGGTTTCGAGACACTGGTTGAGGCTGGTTACGATCCCAGAAATGCTTACTTTGAGTGCATCCACGAGATGAAGCTCATCGTTGACCTGATCTATCAGTCCGGTTTCGAGGGTATGAGATACTCCATCTCCAACACTGCTGAGTACGGCGACTACATCACAGGTCCTAAGATCATCACTGAGGACACCAAGAAGGCTATGAAGAAGGTTCTCTCTGACATTCAGGATGGTTCCTTCGCTAAGGAGTTCCTGCTTGATATGAGCGACGCTGGTTCTCAGGTACACTTCAAGGCTATGAGAAAGCTCCACGCTGAGCATCCTTCCGAGAAGGTTGGTACTGAGATCAGAAAGCTGTACAGCTGGAACAACGAAGAGGACAAGCTGGTTAACAACTAATTCCTTTTCGGTAACGCATTCGCGTTGAATAAAAGATCTAAGGCACTTTTGTCATGGTATGGCAGAAGTGCCTTTTTAGCTTTTGTAGGATCAAAGACTTGACAAAAGTGTTAAGAAATTGTATAATAAAAAACGCGGTACTTTGTATCGGTAAAAATATTTTACAGGAGGAGAAGGATAATGAAAAGAACAGCGGCATTTATAACTGCGCTGACTATGGCAGCAAGTGTGTTTGCTATCAGTGCTTCGGCGCTGAAAGGTGATGTCAGCGGAGACGGTAAAGTTAATGTCACAGATATAACGTTAATAGCTGCCCACGTTAAGGGCAAGAAGCTTTTGAGCGAAGAAAAGCGTGCAAAGGCTGACGTTACAGGTGACGGAAAGGTCAATATCTCGGATATCACTGCGGTGGCAGCACACGTAAAGGGCAAGAGGTTACTGAAAGAAAATGATGAAGCTAAAAAACGTGCGCTGGTAGAATACGATTTCGGACAGTTTAAAGAGGCTGTGGGCGGAAAGTATGAGTTTGCGGCTATCAACGGCGGACAGTCAGTAGCTCTGGGTGTTTACAACTTTGATGTATTCCCGAATACATATTTCTGCTTTGGATGGCGCGGCACAGAGTGCATGACAATGACCGAATCCGGTGAATATACTTTTGATAAAAAAGTATTTGAAGAAGCAATGGATGATAGCTGCCCCGTAAATAGCGTTCAGGTGGTAAAGGGCGGACAGATCGCTGATACCGACTGCGTTGTGGGCATGAAGTACAGCGAACTGAAGAAAAAGTTCAATCTTGGCAAGGCTCAAATCGAGAACTGCTCTCTGACCCCGAATATACGTACAACCATTGACGGTGTTAACTGGAGCTTTGTTTTCAATGATGAGGCAACACGTGAAGTATGCAAGAATGTACCACATATGCCTGACGCTCAGTGCTCGGAGTATTTTAAATTTGAAGATTATGATATAGACCCTGTATGCACCTATGCTATAAGTGACAACGAGGAATTCTTCAAACAACCTATGATCTACTACGATCTCGGTGAACTGAAACAGGCTATGTACGGTGAATATGATCTGGAAGTTATCAGCGTCGGTCAGGCGGCAGGTGTTGGTATGTACAACGATAAAGTATTCCCGAATTTAAGATTTGTATTCATGAGCGGATTAGGTCATCCATTCAATGAGATCCCCGGCGGACTTGAAGTTGACCGCGAGAATTTTGAAAGTCTGCCCGATAGTACGGAGCTATACGCCATTGAGCTTATGCCCGGAGCTAAGATACCCGGCAGAGGCGGCGCTAAGGTCGGTATGAAGTACAGCGAGTTAAAGGAATATATCTCGTTGGGCAAGGCTTACAATACATCGTCTGAATTCAGCCCTGTTATAAATGTGAATATGTTCCACGGCGATTGGCAGCTGATATTCGCTGACCGTGCTGCACAGGAAGCTGTAAAGGATATCAATCCGTTTGATGAAACTGAGAACAGTTTCAGTTTTGAGGATCTCGGTGTTGATCCCATGTCTACGCGAATGATATGGTTTAAACCTTACTATTGATAAAGCTGCGGATATAATGTAATAAGGCTATCCCGCTGACGCACCTGATTTAACAGCGTTCATAGGAATATAATGAGAGTTTGGCGGTTATCTTCCCCCCGCCGGCGGCGGCGGAAGATAACGTCAGCATAATATATACCTGTTGAGCCGGCATTTTAAGTGGTGTGGTAAAGGGATGATCAGATAATGTAATACAAAGGCACTTTTGTCGAAAGACGGAAGTGCCTTTTAATATGATGTGAATAAAAAGCTGTAGTATTATTATAAAATGTTTGATAATTTTTGTGTATTCTCTATATAGTATTTAGTCTATTATCTACAAAAAAGCACTTGACTTTTAGGGCGGAGATATTATATAATATAAAAGGTATAGTATGCTATCGCCTGCGGGCAGAGAATGGATAAGAGATAGAACCGACGGCGGTATGCAGCAGAATATGCGTGTGATAATTTGGGGAATGCTTATGAGATATTACATATACGGTTATACAGACACAGGCAGCGGGAGAAAAAATAATGAAGACGCTGTGCTGGTCAATAAGGAGGTCATAAATGAAGGCTTCCGTGAAGCGGTGCTGGATGCCCCGTTTATCACGGCGGTCTGCGACGGCATGGGCGAAGAGAGCGCAGGCGGGATAGCTGCGGGTCTTTGTCTGCGGGAGCTTGCATCGGTGAGTTACACCTCGAAGACCGATCTTAAACAGTCACTTATGGCCATACATGGTAAGATAAAGAAACGCAGTACCCAGGACAAGGCCTCTGCTAATATACAGACCACTCTTTGTGCTTTTGCTGTTGATGAGGACGGCAAGGGGCTTTGCATAAATGTGGGAGACAGCAGGATATACAGGTATGTCAACGGTGCTATAAGGCAGCTGACAACTGATCAGAGCTACGGACAGTATATGTTCAGCAAGGGCGAGATCGACAACGTGGAGGAGCTTGATCCCGAGGAAAGGGAAGCAGTGATATCCGCCATGGGAAGCCCGCAGAGCGATCCTCTGATAGATCAGACACCGCTGGTGAATGAATTCGGTACCGAGCCCGATGATATGATAATCATCACCACAGACGGTCTTTCGGACTTTGTCAGCGAGAACGAATTCGAGATAGGACTTGCAATGGATCTGCCTATATCCGAGAAGCTGGTGGCGATGGCAAAGCTGGCGGTACTCAACGGCAGCACGGACAATATATCTATAATAGGTATAAAGCCTTTCATTGATTTTGAGGAGCTTTCGGCGCTGACAAGGCATGACGCGGTGGGTACTACCGTGAATGTTATGGAGATGCTGGAAGAGCACGAGGGCGAAGAGGAGAAGGACGAGCTAAGTGATATACTAACCATAGACCTTGAAGCTATAATCGGTAAAAGCAAGCCTGTATTCCCGCCTGAATATGGTGATGGATCGCTGGCGAAGACGGAGCCTGAACCAATGACAGATCAGCAGCCCGACAATGAGCCCGATCCTGAAATGCAAGCTGAATCGGAGCAGGAGCCCGAGATCATACCCGAGCCGACTATCGAGAAAGTGGTCGAGCCTGTTTACGAATTGCAGACTGAATCTGACTGTGAACTTCAGCAAGTATTGGCACCCGAACCTGAAATGATACCCGAACAGGAGCCTGAAACAGAACCTGAGCCACAGCCCGAGTTTGATACAGAACCTGAACCTGTGTCAGGAGCGGATGACGAAATGCAGTCTGAAACGGAGGATGTATCGGAGGAGGAATCCGAAGCGATAGCCAAGCTTTTGCAAAAGTATATTTCGGAAACAAAACAGTATATTGACCAAGAGCTTGAAGAGGAGACGGAACAGCCTGTAGACGAAGAAGAGCCCGTATCTGCACACGAAGTGCTGACGGAAGAACATCATGATATGGTCAGCAGGGAAGAGATCGAACTGGAAGCACACGACCTGTTTATGCAGGCTCAGGCTTCGCTGTCCAGACTTTCAGGGCTTATCCCTAAAAAGAAAAAAATTTGAATAAATTTGCACTTTGATAAAGAAATACGAATTTCATGTAATTTTTATAACAACTATTAGGTAATAATGATAAAATATATGAAAAGTCTTGCTAAAGAATATAGTAAAATGATGAATAACGGTTACAAAGTATTGACAAAAACGGTCTTATGAGTTACAATTAATATTGTAAATAGACGATGAATGTCTATTTGATATTCTGTATTAATGAATTGGAGGATTTTGAAATGAAGAATTCTAAGATCGTTGCAGCTATGGCTGCTGCTGCTCTGACCGTTTCTATGATGGCTGTGCCCGTATCCGCTTTGAAGAGTGAGTGCGATGATATCGTAATCGATACCGAGAATAATCAGGCTGTGTTTGATATTATCGGCGCAGGTTATGATATTAACACTGTTGAGTCAGTTACATTCAAGTTCACTGTTGATGACGAAGAGAGCTTCGGCGGCGGTATCATGAGCTCCAGCACTGTTGATAACGGCTGGAAGCAGGATAACGACAACTGGGCTTGGGGCAATGAAGGTGCCGGCAAGGCTATCAACGCTGAGGGTGCAGACGGCGTATACACCTTAACATTTGATGTTGATGATTACTACACCTCTTTTGATGGCGACATCGAGTATGCTAAGCTCGTTGTACAGCAGTGGTGGGGCAATGAGATCACTTTCACAGGTGTTGATGTAGCAGTTGCAAGCAGCGAGGATGTAACTCCTACTGACGCTGAGACCACTGACGCAGAGACCACTGATGGTGAGACCACTGATTCCGAGACTACTGCTGAAGATGATTACACCACAGGTGATATGGACGGCGACGGCGTTATCAACATCAACGATATCGTTAAGCTGGCTGCTTTCATCAAGGGCAAGAGAATGCTTCCTGCTGCTGCTCTGAAGGCTGCTGACATCAACGGCGATGGCAATATCAACGTTACCGACCTCGTTAAGCTCGCTGCTCACGTAAAGGGCAAGAGACTTATTCCCGGCGTTGTAGCTAAGAAATAATCAATAACTGATTTTAAAGCGCTTTCGTCCTTTTGGGCGGAAGCGTTTTTTATTTGTGCGTTGTAGATAAAATTTCGCCGGTAAGTTTGTAAGGATTAATTGTTACAAAGTGGAAAAACCTGTTGAATTTGCAATAAAAATGTGTTATCATTATTGAAGTAGGGTTTAGTTTACTATTTTAGTATCCATATAAAGAATAGGAGAAGTAAAATGGCATACGGAGATTATGAAACTTACAACAGAGATAACGGCGGAAGAGGTTATGCATCTCAGGCTGACCGTCACATGGAAGTTGACATCAAATGCCCGAATTGCATGGGCGAGAGAGAGATTGATATTAATAATATGGTACTGGTTTGTCCTTATTGTGACAGCAAACAGATACTTTCGGAATACGAGATGGAGGCTTATTGCAGGCTGAAGGGTATAACTCCGCCTGTGAAGGCAGCACCGCCCGTATATAATAACTATGTTCCCAACGAGACCATCGTGATGAGGGAGTATGTTCCCAACCCACAGCCTTCTTATCAGCCTGTGTCTCAGCCTGAAACCAACAAAACACAGAAACTGCTGTGGATAATCGGACTCTTTGCTGCACCGTATATTACTATCCCTCTGTGGTTCATTGTGACGAAGAGGATACAAACAAAGTTCAAGGTCATTGTTGGCGTTATATTATTATTCATTATAATAAGCGCGGCTACATAATAGGGTCAGCTTCAAAGCGATAAATGTGTATCACACCTCCGATTTTTCGGAGGTGTTTTTGTGTTTTGGTAAATGTTTTACAAATTTTTGGTAACACTATGAATAAAGTGAGAAATCTATTCAGATTAACCTTAGAAATTTGAATTAAATGACGAAAAAGTTTTTAAATTGTGTATATTTATTGACAAAAGCCCTTTGTGATGGTACCATATTAATATATATAGCTTTTTGCAGGCTGTATGAAGCTGCACGGATCTGTCGGGAAACGTGGGGCTGATATTATTTTGGAGGGGGAATGCAAAAATGAGAAAAAGTACTCATAGACCGCAGTACAGGCTGCTTTCGGGATTGCTCTCGCTGGTATGCCTGTTTACTGTTGCCTTCGGGTCTGTGCCTTCTGTGAGTGCGGAATCTGCTGAACTGCCCGAGAACATCGAGCTGTTCTTCTCGAAGACCGAGACTGCCGGTACAGGCGAGGTGATTTCGGATGACGGAAGAACTGCTGATTACACCATCGAGGGAAACAAGCAGCAGGTAAATGTAATGCTGAGGCTCAGCCTTAACAAGACCTATGAGGCAGGTCGTCTGGAGATAGAGATCCCTTACAATGCCTTTGTTGACCGTGACGGCGAACCTTTTACGATGGCGGCAAAGGAGGCTTTCCTGAATCAGCTGTCGTCGGATACGTCGCTGCTGAAGGTCAAGGAGGACAGGTCTTATTCTGACGGCGTTATCATTCTTGAAAACGTTACGGCGTCTTCGCCGCATATCGACCTTAATCTGCATTACAGTATAAGTGCGAACAAGGTGATCGATAACAGTGTGCAGGACTACACTATCAAGATCTATGATAATGTGCTTCAGGAGGATCGTACGCCCGAAACTATAACGGCATCTTTCCACACCCATGTAAGAAAGGCCAGTGTGTATAAGTTTACCGAGGACGAGGGCGTTAATCAGGGATGCTACTATGCTTGGGACGATAGTCTTGAAACAAAGTATCATCTTTCGGATCTGGGCATTGATGAGGAAGAATTCAAAAAACAGCTGAAAGACTATGATTTCATCGGATATCGTCTGAAGACATCGGTGGAAAAGAATCAGCCTGTTATCACTTACATCAATGATATGCCTGACGGCGGTGAGGTCATCGCGGTATCACAAGCGGTTGATTATTCGGATACTATCCCGCTGAAAAAGGAGACCGAAGGCGAATATGCAGGTCAGTGGAAGTATGAGGGCGACGCTTCGCGTTTCATCGTGCTGGTAAGGTATCCTAAGGATGTAGCTGAGGCTGTTGATGCAAAAGGCAAACCGGCAAAGCTGAGAAATGATGTAACGGTCACTTATGTGGGCGTTGACGGTGACGTAAATGATGTTAAAGATGACAGCGACTCTATAACTTCTGTATGGCAGGATATGGGCGCTGTTTACAGCGGTGATATCTGGAGCGTTGTAAAAAAGGGCGGTCCTGACCCTGCGGGTGCAGTAGATCTGCTGAGAGCAGGCAAGGACGCAGAACTTTCATATCATATCGAGGGTATCGGTATGACATACAAGTACGGTGCTGTGGATGGCTTTACATACAAGGACGGTCCTTACTGGATGGAAGTTGTTGATGACGCACTTTATGTGAACGGTCTCGGTGATGACGGAAGTGATCTGGAGCGTTTGAAGCCCGATGATTTCTACTTTAAAACTTTCACTATGGAAGTCGTTCACAAGGCAGTAAAGTCTGTCAGCCTTAACCTTGATGTCAAGGAAAGCGAAGACCTGCCTATAAGCAAGAGAAAGCCTGTTGAGGTATATGTTATGACTGCTGATGATCCCGACAATTGGCAGCTCGATCAGGAGATATCTCTTGCTGACGGAAAAAGCGATTACAGATATGCCGATGCAAATGGCAATACAGTTTTTGAATTCAAGCACGAAAGGGTATACAGGATAAAGTTCGTATACCGCGATGCTAACGGTGATATCAACCTGAGATCCGACGTAACGGGCGTACTCAGGGGTGAGGGTCCTGTTGTAAAGCAGGTGCTTGAAAATATGGATAAGATACATCTGGGGAATTTCCAGGTGTTCAACTGGGATGGTCAGATGGGCTACAATGCTGCGGGCGAATGGGAGAATCCCACCAACGGCAGCACCATATATACATCCAAGAATTATGTAAAGCAGGATCTGCTTGATCTTGATGCTGAGCTTTATGACGGTCATTCCAATGAAGCGGGAAATGTCAAGGTAGCTACAAGGCTTTCGGCTAACAACAACCTGACAAGCATCGAACCTTTCTGCGGACTTTCAAAGAAGAGCAACGGTGTCGTGCAGGAAGACGGTAAGATATATACCTCTTACTATCTGGCAGCTGTTACCGGCAGAGCATCCAACGAGAAAGACCTCAGACAGCTGGCTGAGCTGGGAGTTATCAAGGGCGACAAGGAGATAGTGTTCCATGAGCTTCTGCCCATGGGCATGAGCGTTATTGAAGTCACTCCCATGCAGGAAAAGCTTAATCTTTCGGACAGCCCCAAGGAGTACAACTGGGATAGGCTGTGGTCGAAGAACAGCGGTCATGTTGAACCTATCAACAAAGAAGTTCCCGAGGTAACTCTGGAGACTGTGGATAACTACAAGGGTACTCACAGGCAGTACGCAAAGATCACGGTGAAGTATAAAGATCTTCCTGTAGTGAAGCTTGGAGAGGACGGCAACATCTGCTATTCTCTGGGCTCGGTACTCTTCCTGAAGGCTGTTGCTGACTATGAAGAGCTGAGAAGCACAAAGCTTGACAACTTTGCAGAAGCACAGTTCATCGACGAGAACGGCAGGCCTTTTGACCTTGTCGGTGTCAAGGCGCTGGCTGATGACGGCGAGATATTTGAGGGAGTCAAGGACAGAGACGGCAATAAGGCATTTGAGGATATCGACGGCGACGGCGATACAACACATACCAATATCGTTGCGGCTATGGCAGAAGACGAAGTTACAATGTACTATTCCGCAACTACACTGAAAAAGAAGATCAAGGCTGATGACTATGATCTGGATTTCAAGGACTTTACACAGACCTATGCGGGTCACAACTACACTTACAGACTGCAGTTCTTCTCGAATGAGGGCATTGCTAGGAATGTAGTTATTTACGATTCCATAGAGGAAGCTTACAAGGAACCTGCCTATGCGGGTATGCCTTACTGGAAGGGCACGCTTTACGGCGTGGATATCAGCGAGGCTAAGGAAGAGTTCGGTGATGTAAAGGTATATGTAAACACCAATAAGTTCTATGATGAGATAGAAATGGCTACAGATACCGCTCAGGGCAAGCCGGGACTTACTCCTGATATGCTTACCGAGGACAATAACTGGTACGAGATAGACCCCGATAATTACGACAACTGGGCTAAGGTAAAGACTATAGCATTCAAGATAGGCAAGGACGTTGAATTCGGTGCGGCTGATGATATGCCTCACTCGGTATGCGTTTACCTGAAAATGACTGCTCCTGACAGTATCCACAAGGATCAGACCAAGACTGATCAGGTGCTGGCTTACAATGCGCCTGCTTATTTCTGCGAGAAGTCGGTACAGACAGGATGGGTAAAGGATACAACTATCGCTAACGTTGTTACTATAGGTCTTAAATCCGCAGTTGAGAGTTTCCCTGCAATAGCAAAGACTGTTGACGGTAATACCTCAGATGATTTTGAGGCTGTATGCGATTTCGGCATCAAGCCTCTGAACGGTGCGCCTGCACCTAAGGCTTACAAGGACGGCGTATGGGGCAAGGCTATAAGCACTGTCAAGGTAGCTGTCAACGGCGGCGAGACTGCTATCGGTGACGAGAACGGCAGTCTGATGTTTACTGAACCCGGCGTATTTGAATACGAAGTATCCGAGAAGGCAGGCAATAAGAAGGGCATGACTTACTCGGGCGAGAAGTTCAAGGTGGTATTTGATGTCAGCGATGTCCGCAGGGATATACAGTATGACGACAACACCGAGCTTACTGTCAAGACCAAGGTATACCGCACACATGACCTTGAGGGCAAGGCACTTTCGGAGCCTGTGGAGGTACAGCAGATAGAGTTTACCAACGAGTATGCTCCCGCACCTGTAAAGGCTGAGATACCTGCCATCAGCAAGAAGATCGAGGGCAGCGCAAGAGGTGCTGAGAAGCGTTTCATATTCTCCATACAGCCCTTTACAAACTTTGGCGGCAGACAGGACGCACCTGCACCCGAGAATACAAGGGTGACTATCACAGGCGAGGGTACTGCTGAATTCGGTAAGGTGGAATTCACCGAGGCCGGTCAGTACGATTACGCTATATTTGAAGTAAATTCGGCTTATACCGGCTATACTTTTGATACCAGAGGATATCTGTTGAGATTTAACGTTACAGACAATGATGGTCAGCTTGTAGCAGAGGAACTTCCTTTACAGGTACTGTATCCCGAGACCAGGTATTACGAGCCTGCTGACAATGCTGAGTTCGTTAACGAGTATTCGCCTACACCTACCGACACGGTAGTATTCCCTGATGTTGTTAAGCTGTTCAGCGGTACTGAAAGACCCGATGACAAGGTATTCAGCTTCAGCATATCGGCTAAGGGTGACAAGGACATTCCTATGCCCGAAGTTACAAACGTGACTGTTGAGGGCGCAGGCAAGGCTTCCTTCGGTAGCATGACCTATGACAAGGTCGGCACTTATGTTTACGAGATAACCGAGGACGATCTGGACAGCAGCTATGTTGGTTACTCAAAGGATGATACGGTTTACACATTCACTGTTACTGTTACCGATAACGACAGCGTACTTTCGGCGACCACCAAGCTGACAAAGGACGGCGAAGCAGCTGATGCTGCTGAGTTTGTCAATGATTATACTCCTGTGGTGGCTGAACTGGTTCCTCCCGTAGCTGTCAAGGAGATAGTCGGAAATGACCCCAATGAAGAACAGCGTGTGTTCACATTTGAGCTGGCTGCTGCTGAGGGTGAATCTGCCGACACACCTATGCCCGTGAAGACCACCGCAACTGTAAACGGCAGCGGCAAGGCTGAAGCTTTTGGTGCTATCGCATTCACCAAGGCGGGCACATACCGCTATGTTATCAGCGAGAACGATCTTGATGAGAGCTATACACACTACACCAAGGACAACACTGTGTATACGCTGACTGTCACTGTAAAGGACGAGGGCGGCGAGTACAAGGCTGTATACTCCATCGAGAAGAACGGCGAGAAGGCTGACGAGCTGAAGTTCGTTAACACCTACAAGCCCACACCATTTGAGACCGAACTTGAGATCGAAAAGCAGGTAGAGGGCAATGCTCCTGATGAGGACGAGGTATATTCCTTTGAGCTGACAGGCAAGGACGGCGCTCCTGTTCCCGAGAACACAACTGTTGAGATCGAGGGCGCAGGCAAGGCTGTATTCGGCAGCTGGACTTACAATGAAGCAGGCACTTATGTTTACGAGGTAAGCGAGATCGCAGGCAGCAGTAATAACTGTACTTACGACAAGACTGTATTCACTGTGACTGATACTGTTACTGATGAAGACGGCGTGCTTACCGTAAGCAGAGAGATCGCTGACGGCGACGGAAAGTCTGTGGACGGTGCAGTATTCGTCAACATATATGAAGATGATATACCTACCGATGAAGAGGACAGCAATGTTCCTGAAGATTCTTCCAGCAAGCCAGAAAAAGAAGATGATTCTTCACGCGGAGTTGAGACTCCTGAGAATTCATCGTCCGCGACCGAGAGTTCTTCAAGCGAGAGTGAGAGCAGCAGCTCGAAGTCTGATTCTGAGACAAGCAGCGCGGGTTCTTCGACGACCACACAGAGCACCTCGAACCCCAACACAGGCGTTAAGAGCCTTGTGGGCATAGAGGTAGTTATGCTCGGCGCACTGCTTTGCGTGATGAAAAAGAAGAAGGACGACAAGTAAATAATGCGTAAAGGCGCATAGAACAACAAAGCACCGATATCACTCAGATATTGGTGCTTTTGCTATAATTATATGTAATGATCTGTGAGTTTTACTTATATGCAGTCATGAGAGAGCATACCGTATGCAGTCAAAGCTGATTTTTTATCCATCAATATCTCACTTAATTTCAACGTCATATCGCCGTCTAACTAACAATTTTCAACAGTGATAATAGTATAGTATTCACAAAGATAAATTATTTTCTTAAAACCTATTGACATGATAGGAAAAATATGATATCATTAGTCCATCGTAAGAAACCTAGTAAACAACTAGGATAACTAAAATAAGAAAGCGGGCGATGATATGAAGCATATCAGCCGAAGCGTAAAAGTATCATCACATCTGCGAATGTGCTGATCAGCATACGTTAATAAGGCATTTTAAGACAGTACGATAATATATAAATATCATGAAAAGAGGAATTAATTATGAGTAATATAAATGAGAGAAAACTGAGATTTGAGACCAGACAGCTTCACGTAGGTCAGGAGAACCCCGACCCTGCAACCGATGCAAGAGCAGTGCCGATCTACCTGACATCAAGCTATGTATTCCACAACTCCGAGCACGCTGCTGACCGTTTCGGTCTGAGAGATGCAGGCAATATCTACGGCAGACTTACAAACCCCACTCAGGGAGTTTTTGAAGAGAGAATAGCTTCCCTCGAAGGCGGTGTTGCCGCTCTGGCAGTATCCTCCGGTGCAGCTGCTATAACCTACGCTATACAGGGTGCAGCTCACGCAGGCGACCACATTGTAGCTGCAAAGAACATCTACGGCGGAACTTACAACCTGCTGAAGCATACACTTCCCGCTTACGGTATCGATAGCACTTTCGTTGATCCCTTCGACTATGAGGCTATCGAAAATGCTATTCAGGATAACACAAAGGCTATCGAGATAGAAACTCTCGGCAACCCCAATTCCGAGGTAGTTGATATCGAACGTATCGCAAAGATAGCACACGCTCACAATATCCCCCTGATAGTTGATAACACCTTCGCTACACCTTATCTGGTAAGACCTATCGAGCACGGCGCTGATATCGTTGTACATTCGGCTACAAAGTTCATCGGCGGACACGGCACAACAATAGGCGGCGTTATCGTTGACAGCGGAAACTTCAACTGGGAGGGCGCAGGCAAGCACCCCTGGCTGTATGAACCAAACGTAAGCTATCACGGCGTAAGCTTCACCAAGGCTGTCGGCGCAGCTGCATACGTTACCTACATCAGGGCTATCCTGCTGAGAGATACAGGCTCCACCCTCTCTCCCGTACACGCATTCGTATTCCTGCAGGGTCTTGAGACACTCTCGCTGAGAGTTGAGCGCCATGTTGAGAACGCGCTGAAAGTCGTACAGTTCCTGAATTCACAGCCTCAGGTAGAAAAGGTAAATCACCCATCAGTATCCAAGGATCCTGTTCAGCAGGAGCTTTACAAGAAGTACTTCCCCAACGGCGGCGGCTCTATCTTCACATTCGAGATCAAGGGCGGCGCAGCAGAAGCTCAGAAGTTCATCGACAACCTCCAGCTGTTCAGCCTGCTTGCTAACGTAGCTGACGTTAAGTCTCTGGCTATCCACCCCGCATCTACAACTCACTCCGAGTGCAACGAGGAAGAGCTTCTGGAACAGGGTATCCGTCCCAACACCATCAGACTTTCCATCGGTACCGAGCATATCGACGATATTATAGAAGACCTCTCCGAGGCATTCAAGGCTCTCTAAGGTATAGTGCGAAACCTTTCCGAGATCGATAGCATAACAAATTTTTCATAGGTCATTGACGATTCATACCTTCTTACTTATATAGTAAACGTCATTAGAAATTGCACTTTGAGAACGAGTAAAAGTTCGATATATGCTTTTGCGAAGTTCTCAAAGAGGCAGTTTCAATGTTGTTTACTATAAATACGTAAAATACCGCCGCGGTAAGCCATAGTACCGCGGCGGTGGTTTTTGTTGTGATCTTGAGTAAACTAACAAAAGACGCCTTTTTCACTCCCTATGCTTCGACCGATAAGAAAGATAGCTTTCAAGAATGATCGTGGCAGCCACCGTATCGACTACCGCTTTGCGCTTTTTGCCGCGCACATTGGTCTCGTTGAGGAATCTGTGGGCGGTTACGGTGGTGGAGCGCTCGTCCCACATTTTTACTTCAACATCCACAAGTTCGCCTATCATCGCAGCGAACTCCTCGCATTTCTGAGCTCTGCCGCCCCTTGAACCGTCCATGTTCAGCGGCAGACCGACTATTATCTCGCCTGCGTTCTGCTCCTTAGCGATATCAGCTATTTTTTGTGCCAGCCTGTCGGCATGGTACTCGGTGATGGTGCATACAGGCGAAGCCAGCATTTCCGAATTATCCGAAACAGCGATGCCTGTACGTGCATCGCCGTAATCTACTGCAAGAATACGCATATTCCGTTTCTCCTTAAAGTTTCAGATTTGATGTGTCTATAGAATCCATCTCAGCGGAGGGTTCCTGCTGACTGTTATCAGCATTGTATCCGCGGGGATAGGTGTGGGTCTCATAAGCCTGAGCGCTGTAGCGTCTCATAGGTTCGCCGCCTGCATTTGATGGAGGTGCGCTGAAATTGTTTGCAGGACCCTGATTGACATAGTGAGTTCTGCTGTTTTTGTAAGCTCTTGCGCGCTTTCTGGAAACAATAAACATCAATAAAGGTATCGCGGCTATGATGAATCCGAACAGCGGCATGAATCTTGCCGTGGAAAAATCCTGCTCTTCCAGCATATAATCAGCCAGCAATTCCTTTATCTCCCGTTCAGATGTCCCGCCGCTCTGCAAATACTTCATTGTATAATCCATCACATCATCGGGGATGGGCTTTGCTTTGAGTTCAAGTGCAACATGTTCTGTACTGCTGGTGACTTTTTCGCCCGCGTGTTCAAGTGCGTGTATCACAAGACTGTCCATCGTCTTTATGGTATCCTTGTTTGTGGCGTGAACAAGCACGTAATAGTTATCTTCTCCATTATTTTCATCATTGGTTATAAGGCAGAGATAGTAAGGTGTCAGCTGTTTTTTTACGGGTATGCCGCAGACGGTCTGGGTGCTTTCAAGGGTCGCAACCGTGCCGATGACATACTCTATCTTGCCCGTGATAAGCTCGTCCTGAGCGTAGTCCGTTCTGCCTTTTTCGTAGATTTTTCCGAAGTCCTTTTTCCATATCTTGATAGCATCGCCCATGGTGAATATCATCATCATTATACCGATTACAAATGCAACGATTTTAAGCACTGCTATCCTTGAACTTAAGAAGTTTCTCATATTCTTCCTCCATCTGAATTGTAGCCAGTGAACAAAAATGTGAACGAAAATTCTGCGATTGTGAATAAACTTTGTATCACACTTACAAAAAGTCTAATATTTTTTTGTAAAAAATGCTCATTGTGAAGTTTATGCTTTTCTATTATTATATACTAATTTACGGACTTTGTCAACGTACTAAAAACCGTATTTAGTTTCTGTGAAATTTTGCTTAATATTAGCTTTTTCCTCTTTACTTGAAGACTGAAATATGCTAAAATTACTTTGTATAATGAAATAGAAGGAAACTGGGGAAAAGAAAAAAACAGACGTTTAGAAAGGGTGCTTAAAATGAAGAAAAATATTTTTAGCAAGATCTCAGCAGCTGTTATGGCAGCGGCTATAATTGCAGGACAGGCTATCGTAGCTTGTGCATACGGCGATGTACAGCTCGATTGCACAAACGCAGTTGAATCTGACAACTGGACACAGAGCATACAGTTCAATTACAACGGTAATGATCCCGATGACCTCAAGTGCTTTGATGCTACAAGAATGACAGATAAGTCTGTTATCACGGTTACTTATGATATTCTCGAAACACACGAGGTCGATAGTCCTACAGGATTCCCCGTAGAGCTTATTTTCCAGAGCTGGTCATATCCCGATACTCCCATGGTCAACGCCAACGGCGGTGTATGGGCAAAGGTAGTTCCCGCTGTGTTAGATGAAGAGAATAACACAGAGTCTTTCAACTATGCAGATATCGTTGCTGCATACGGTTCTGACAACTTTGAGAAGGTAGACGCAGTTCTTTTCGGTTCTACCAATGATGCAAAGATCAAGGTGAAGACTGTTACAATTACCAACTGCAATGACAAGGGCAATCACTGGATTGATCCTGCCATCGCAGAACAGGAAAAGAAAGCACAGGAGCAGGAAAAGGAAGCTCAGAAGAAAAACATCACCGGCATAATCATCGGCATCGTTGCAGGCGTTGCAGTTGCAGTAGGCGTTATCTGGTTCATAATCAGCAGCAAGTCCCGCGAGGCATTTGATGTTTCCACAGGCGAGTTCATCGACAAGAAGGACGCCAAGTAATATATTTATATGATAGTTTTGCCCCGAAGCATTTTTGTGCTTCGGGGCATTTGATATGCTAATATGAATAACTGCCAAAGAATTAAGCTTTGGCAGTTTTTGTTTTTTTTCTTTATATCGCTACTTCAAATGTAGGCACTAATCTTCCGCTTACGCCCTCTGCTGCGGGTCTGTCTGCATCAGGGAGCCATGCATAGCGGATCTTATCTGCGCTGTCGGCTGTGAAGTCCAGCAGCAGTCCGCCGCGGTTTTCCTTGACGTTAACAGACTGCCAGCCCTCGGGGGTATGTACCTCGAAGTACTTGGTATCCTTATCGGTGAGCGTAACTTCCTCGCGGAAGCCGACCATTATACCGTCAGATGTGCGGCGTATCATTGTGGGGCTGACGGGCAGGGGATCGCCCTTGCCGTAGATAAGGCGCATTACGCAGTCGCAAAGTGCTGCTCCGACGCTTTCTTTATCTATGGGGTGGAGATCGTTGTTCTCGCCCATGCCAAGAGTTACTGCCATTGTAGTATCGGGGATATTGCAGCATTCAAGCTGTTTCTGGCGGATCTTTACCCAGCCTTCGCCGCCGGGAGTCCAGTTCGGCAGCTGAACCGATACTACGGGTATCTTATAACCACAGCGTTCTCTGTAATACTCGACAAAGCGTCTGAAAAGTCCGTCGTAGATATCTGCGTTGCCGCAGTTAGTCTCACCCTGATATATCAGCATACCTTTGAAAGGCAAGCGGTATGCGGGGGCTGTCATATAGGCGTAAACAGCCAGTTCCTTGGAGGGCAGGAATTCTACCGTGCCGCGGAGAGGAGCTTTTACTGCGGGGATGAAATCCCATTCGCCTTCAAGGTCGATTACGGTATCACCCAGCTTTACGCAGAAGCGCTTGCCCTCGGTGAAGCCACCGAAGCCGTTGTTTATATCCAGCCGTACAGCCACGCGGTTGGTGCCGTGCTTGAGGATCTTAGCGGGGATATCATAATATCTTGGGGGATAAAGGTAAGTCGTTTCGCCAACCTTTGCGCCGTTTATATAGGATATATCAGCATCTACCAGAGTGCCAAGTATCAGCATGGCATCGCTGAGGTCGGCGCTTGCGGGTATCTCAAACTCTTTCCAGAACCATATACGTCCGCAGAAACCGTTCATATCTGGGAGATCGTTGACCATGAACGGTACGGTGCATTTTTTGCTGTCGGCGTGGTATTTTCCGCTGACGATATCCTTGCCTATCTTATCGCGGCTTTCAACATAAGCCGACCATTCTTTCTCGATCTTTTCACCCTCAGCCAGAGTTTTCTCCATATAGCCATCAGCTGTGACGGTATCTGTGACGGGGTCAAGTTCGCGGAACTCACGGCAGACCTCTGCGGGGATACGGCCCTCGATAGCCGAACCGCCTGCTGATGTATTAACAAGACCGATGGGTACACCTATCTCAGCGAATAGCTTCTTTGCGAAGTGATAGCCTGCGGCGCTCATATTAAGCTCAGTGTCATCGCAGGCGCGAATCCAGCTTCCGCCTGTGAAAGTTCCCGCTTCCTTGCCTGCTTCAAAACTAAGGGCGATCGGCACACGGTATTCACGGATAAGCTCTTCCTCGGGCACGGGCACATCACCCTTGAAAGGGTCATAGGTGCGGTTGAGGGGGAGCTCCATATTCGACTGTCCCGTGATATGGAAAACATCGCCGAAAAGTACATCGCTTATGACCTGCATAACGTTGCCGCAGCGTATTTTTATGGTGTAGGGCAGACAGTCAGCCTTGCCCTCAGGGACCGCTATGCGCCATCTGCCGTCGGCGGCAATGCGCGAACGTCCGCATATCTTGTCATCTCGTTCAAGGGTGAGGGTCATTTCGCCCTCGCCGTCGCCTGTTATAAAATTCTCGACACCTCTCTGGAGTATCATTCCGTCTGAAAAGATGTCGTCAGCCTTAAAAACACTCATATTCTTTACTCCTAATATATCTCTCGTCCGTTTTCGTCGTCGATTCCCGAAAGCCTGTGGAAGAAGCAGTTGATTATATCCCGCCATTCCTTAGCACATCTCAGCTGTTCGGCAAAGCGTTCACAGCCGTTTTTGAATGTGCGGTCATCTATTTTGCCTTCAAGCCCATGCCACAGTTCGGCAAAATGCTCTGCCTTGGCGTAGCCCTCGAAGTGGGTATCATATATGTGCTGTATCACGGTCTTTCCGCTGTGTAGCCTGTGAGTGTAGGGCACGCGGTGGAAGAACAGCAGGAGTTCATCCGGGCATTTGCTGATATCTCCGTAGACCTCTGCAAGTGCTGGGGCGTACTGTTCACTGTATCCCGAACCCGAAGCGCTTCTGTCAACGCCAACGGCATCTCTGTCAGCACGGTTGTATGTGCCCCATCTGTCGAACTCATAACCCCAGGGGGACGGACCGTAATGGTCATTTGGGTGGCACATCCAGCCTATGCCCAGTGGGACGGTGTAATCTTCATAAGCTTGCTTTGAACCGAGAAGTATCTCCTTGACTGCCGCGGTGACTTTTTCATCATCACCGAAGGTCAGTCTTGTCCATTCTTCAGCTAACTCGTCACAGGTCAGGTTCTCATCAAAGAGAAGTCTGCCGTAGCCGTATAGGTTTGCGGCGGCAAGTTCACTGCCTGTCCAGCAGTAGCTGTCGCCTGTATTTGCCACAGCGGCAACTCCGCGAACTATCCTGCTGACACGGTCATCGGGGAGATCGTGGCAGGTGTGATGTTCCATTATTTCCTTGAACATGGGTATCAGCCAGCAAACGTGTTTCTGCTGACCTGTGTACTCCTGTGCAAGCTGGAACTCTATTATCATATTGGTATTTTTCATTGCACCGAAAAGGGGATGCACGGGTTCGCGTATCTGGAAATCAACAGGACCGTTTTTGGCCTGAAGATACACATTATCATCGAACTGACCGTCCAGGCCGATGAAGTTCTCATAGCTGGCACAAGCCCTGTCGGTCTTCTTGTCGCGCCAGTCCTGAGTGCAGTTGTACACGAAACAGCGCCAGATAACTATACCGCCGTAGGGCTTTATCGCCCTTGCCAGCATATTTGCACCGTCAGCATGAGTTCTGCCGTAAGCCATAGGTCCCGGCTCGCCCTCGGAATCGGCTTTTACAAGGAATCCGCCCAGATTTTTTATCTTGCCGAATACCAGTGCACAGGTGGTGTTCCACCATTCGATGACATTTTCATCCAGCGGGTCGGCGGTGTCCAGTCCGCATATAGTTTTCGGTGCGGCAAAATCGGGGCATATAAAAAGCTTTATGCCGTATCGTGCGAAAAGTTCGCCCAGGTTTGCCAGACTTTCGGCAAACTCTATTGACAGCAGAAGCTTCGCTTTGCGGCGTACATTAACGTTATTTATGACTACGCCGTTTATGCCGATGGAAGCCATCAGCCTTGCGTACATTACTGTGCGCTCGTTTATCTCAAGTTCTTCGTTGATAAAGAAAAATGACTTGCCCGAGTATCCGCGCTCGATATCGCCGTCAGCTTCGTCCCAGTGGTTCAGCATACGTATGGGCTGAGAGGGCTTGCTGTGGGCAGTGAAGCTGCAGAATTTTCCCGAAAGGGCAGTCTGTCTTAAAAATGCAAAAACGCCGTACAGCAGACCTGTTTCACTGCCTGCGCATATCTCGGTGATGTTCTCGGAAGCCGCGATATCGTATTCTTCTTCGGCAAGTTCAGGGTGTATAGTCATTACGATAAGGTATGAATCATCATCGAACACCTCGGACTTCCAAACCACTATCGCCTCAGGCACCATGGAAGCCATAGCGATCTTCAGTTCTTCAAAGGCAGCAGAATCCTTCAGCGAATGGTCGCAGCTTATTATCACCCTGCGGCGCGTATCCGCCAGCTTTCTGTAATCGAGCCATAATTTTGAAAATCCCATTATCGTTGACCTCCGTAACTTACCCTGAATACTATGTTTACCCTATTATATTTCAAATACGGCGCATTTTGCTATCCATTTATTGCGAACTTTCCGTCATAAATTGATAACATATATATAATGTCCGAAGGGCTCACGTATAGTGCATTGTTCAAAAGCACGATGATGCTCCGGAATATGCTATTTTGCCCAGTTTGGGCAGGTTCAGAAATGATAATATTACACGAGATGTTTTAATAATAATATTGAAAAATGGCTTCGGATGTGTTATAATATAATATTGTAAGAATTAGTTTTTTTAGGACGCTGAGAAGCGTTCGATCGGGTTGGAAAAACTGGATATATCGAAATGGAGCTTCCTGTAACCAAACAAATCAAGGGGTTGCAAAAAAGAACACCTCAGTGTAGAATGTAAATACTGACGATGCGAAAGTTAGTAATACAAACTACAGAAAGGTGTCCTCTATATGTATTATACACAAAATGAAAAGATTTTGCAAGTAGGAGAAGAAAAAATAATTGTCGGGATCGATGTAGGCAGCGAAAAGCACTATGCCAGAGCATTTGACTGGAGAGGGATGGAGTATTCAAAGAAGGCCTATGTGTTCACAAATGACGCAGAAGGATTCGCAGGCTTTTTTGAATGGATCACCGGGATCATGGAAAAGAGCGGAAAAGAAACCGTTAT
>NZ_FOKQ01000081.1 GCF_900112155.1 Hominimerdicola alba
ATCGCTCCACGCAAATACAGCTGTATCATCCGGTTTGGTGTAGTACCAGCCGCCGTTTTTATGTATCATGCCGAATTCTTTCATATATTCGGTATTACCACGAAAATCCTTCATGGGGCAGTCGAACTTTGTTGTTATGGTGTTTATCAGCTTATCATTTCCGTCGTAGACTTCAAAGCGGCTCTTAGCATCGGAAGAATCTTTTTCGCAGAAGATAACATAACTGCTTCGCTCATCATCAAGCCAGTATTCTATAGTATAATCAGTGAAATAATTTTGTGAGCTCGCATTATAATTCAAGTTGATTATATCGGGAACGCATTCTATATAAGACTGCCAGCCGGACCACAAATTATATTCTGATCGGCTATCCCACAGACCATAGGCATCTTCTAGCTGATCGAGAGTTATCCGCTCCCCTACATCATCACCTGCAAGTGTACGTCTTGCACGTTCACATACGATGTTATCTCCTGCAGCTTGTTCGGTGTCGAAAATAAAGTTGCAGAGTTCTTTGTCATCATTGGAAAGTTCATCATAGTTTGTAATACACAGATCGTATTTCAGAAACTTTTCCCAACGCGAATACTCTGAGTTCTCCGCCGAAACGACCATCGCAGGGATAGCGGTTAGTGTAAGTGCGGCGGAAGTCATGAGTGAAATCATTCTTTTCATAATAATTCCTCCTGTTAATCGAGGTAAACAAAAGATGTTCCAGTACTTGTAGCACTGTGTCCATTGTAGAACCATGCATTATAAGGGTTTGTGGTCTTATCAATATTATAAAACCAAGGTCCTGTATAATAATTAGAATCCGAAGTAGAATAAGAATATATGGTTTCATCGCAAAGTGGTGGTGAATAACTAAAAGGAGCATTTGTTACTATACCACTTCCCGGCTTATGTGACCATATACTACAACTTGAATCATGATTTGGATTGGTGCAAGTGCCATTTCCATGCCTTAAATAATAGTGCACATCATGAATTCCTGCAACTAATGCGATGATTCGTCCATTGTTTTGATTATACGTATTTCTGATGTAATACAGCCACGAATCATTATTGCTAATACTCGCATTATTTCCATAAGATAAGTTACTTATATTGTATCCGATTGCTTGGGCATCTTTTCTCATTTGCTCATCTGTAAACTCCAAAAGATTATATCCGGAAAGAGAGTTGTACATAGCAAATAGCTGTGAATAAGTTGTTATATTTGGATAAATATATGATGGATCTTGCTGACCTAATCCAATTTCACCAGGATGTAATAAATAGCAACTTGAATCGAGTCCTCTATAGTACATTTGAAGGGCGTATGCATAACAGTTCATTCTTTTTTGAAAATTATATATACTTCCTGTATTTGAAATCATATCATTATATCTATCGCGAGAATATTCCAATGTATAATCAGTGTCCTCAACATAATTTATTTCAAAATATGGTTGATTATAACTGGCTCTCTCAGAGTTTGCTACCACTGTTGATTCTGGATAATCATTGGTGATCATTTTGAATCCATACGATGGCACACCGACATTCTGAGAAGTATTACCATAATTAACCCATGACTGAACTAAGGCTGTTATATCAGCTCCTTTCCATGAATACATTTCTTGATACGACACATCAAAATTTGAAATATGTGTATTGGAATTTAATGTTGAGGCATTATTCCAAGAACAGTTCATTGGCTGTGTGTTCATTGAATAAACTTGAAGCGTAATTGGCGAACTAAGGTAGTTACCAACTAAATACATATTGAATTTAGCATCAGTAATAGTTACATTTCCATTATAGGGATATCCGATAAAAGATTCATTACACGATACATATGTTTGATAACCATTTCCAACTTCATCTCCAATTCGCATATATTGATCGAAAATGATATTATTGGGATATAATTCGGAATTGTAACGTGTATTTGCATCAATCTGTTCAGTATATCCAGTACTAAGAATTACTGGATAAACAGGATCATTCAGTGTATTAAAAGCATCTTCGACAGAAAATGTTAAATAACTTTCATCATCTTCAGAAGACACAGTAATTCCCACAGATGAACAATTATAATCATCTGATGAATCGTATATAACCGGAGCTATCATGGTAAACATAACCGTACCATCCGATTTAGTAAACTCAAGATTACCTTCCTCATTTGTTTTGATATTTAAATTATCGGTTTTGATTGGATAGGATATCGTAGCAGGAATTGAAGATTCTTTATCAAAAGTTATTTTTTCAATAAGAGAGTCTGGGTGAATATCAAATGTAAACTCTTTACCCTCATTATCAAAATCGTAACTAATGGATGAAACGGAATTATTAAGTGAGTTGAGCATTACCTTGGGTAATTCTTCTGTATCTTTAGACTCGCTGTTCTTCTTAATCTTAGCTTCAACGCATCCCTCTCCGTCATTATTTTTGCCTGTAATAAAATCTTCAAGAGAAATATGTATTGAACAGTCATTGCTAGACAATCCAATAGAAGAATTATCACCATTAGTCAATTTGGCTGGAATAGAAATATTTAGCGGACTACTAATATTTGTATAATTACCACTATCATCTATTACCAAAGAATTATTAATTTCTTTCCACGTACCTTCGTCTAAATAGTGGACAGGCACTGTGCTGACATAAGATGTTCTTGTTCCATCACCATTGTTGAAATGCTTCACATATTTTGAACGCAAAGATAGAATTTCAACTGGTTCATTTGTACCAGCACAAACAGAACTTGAGCTTACCATCGAAAAAGAAACGAACGAAACCGCTAAGGCTGTGATTAAAGAAATACATTTTTTCATCTGTTTTCCTCCTATCATTAATTTTTTGACTCATAACAATTTGTTATACTTTTACATGACAAATAACTCAAGAAAAGCTCCGGGTTGTTCAGAAAATTTTCCAGACAGTCGAGGCGGTACTCGATTGTAGGGATATCGTCTGAAAATTCCTCTGCTAACAGCATAAATTGTTCAGAACCGACAAGGGTTATAAGAAGTTTCAGATTGTCAAGCTGAAGGTCGTTGATAAACATAGAACCACTGTTGCGAATGGCTTTCCTGCGTTCAGATGCATATGACTTAGCCATGCCGTCAGGGTAAAACAGGTCAATATGATCTGTTATCCTCATATTCATAATTCTTTCCTATTCGTACTAAAAATGTCGTTTAAAATCCACTTTTTTAGATATATTATACACTATTATAAATAGATGTCAATGGTTCTGGCACAAGATGACGGTTTTTGGCACAAAAATATATATTCAGACTATAGGATTAATGCACTTGACCTTATCCTCATATTATGTTAAAATAAAAAGAACTCTGAAAAAATCAGAGTTCAAATTGATTACTTTTTTGATTTTCCTATAACCTCGATGAAATATGCTAAATGTTCACGTTCTGTATCATCCATCTTTGTCATTATTTCTACAGCATCACCGATAGACATTTTCTTTGTTAACTTCATAGCATAAGTTTCATTAAGATCTGTTTTACTCGCACTTCTTCCAAAAATATAATCTGTAGTAACATTGTAAAAATCAGCAAGTCGATACAGAACTTCTGTAGGCGGAACAGTCAACCCTTTTTCATAATGAGAGATTGTACTTGAAGAAAGATGAAGATGTTTTGCTATATCTGTTTGTGTTAAAAAGTTGAGTTCTCGTAAGTTTATCAAGGTTTGGGATATAACGAGTTTTTGTTTTTCGTCAAAAACATTTGAACTTTTAACTCGCTTTTTCATAGTATATGCTCCACCCCTCCTAAATTACTATTATACTTAACATTATAGTATAATTATATTAAAAAGTCACAAATTTATAGTAATTATAATAAATCCTAGTAATTTGCGCGTTATTTGTATTGTGAATATAACTCTTGTGATTTATACTAAACTTTCAAGGAGAAAATACATATGATTAGAATAGCAATATGTGATGACAACAAAGTATTTGTTAATTTTATGGCTCAAGCGGTTAACGATGAATTTAAAAGACAAATCTTTGAAAATATTGAGTTAGAAACCTACATTTCAGGTAAATTAATGTATCAGCATCACTTAATAAAACCATTCGATGTAATATTTTTAGACATTGATATGCCTGAACCAAACGGATTTCAATTAGCTTCTGAAATTACACGATCAAACGATTGTTATATAATTTTTGTTACCAGTCATCCTGAACTTGTTTATGATAGTCTATACTTTCGACCATTAAATTTTATACCAAAAAGCAAGGATTCTCTTTTCACAGAAAAGCTTCACAGAGTAGTTAAACAGCTTTTAAATGAAATGAACCAAAATACTACCATCATTTTGGAAAATAAGGAAGTAGGAAGAGTCCCGTTGATAATAAAGAATATATATTATATTGAGAGCAGTAAACATTATGTTATCTATCATTCAGAAAACAAAGAACCAATAAAAGTTCGAAATAATATCAGTGAATTAGAGAAATACTTTTCACAGTATGATTTTGTCAGAATACATAAAAGTTATCTCGTCAATCTTCGACATATTTTTAATATTAATAAAAATAACGACGAGATAATTTTCAAGCAGGGCTTCAAGTTGACCCTGAGTAAAAAATACAAACAAAATGTTGATGAAAAACTAACACAGTATTTGAGGAAGATAAGATGAATACTATATTATGGATTGTTTTTGAGGTTATCATTAATTTTTATCAAGGAGGTTTGGCAACTTGGTTTATTTATAAATTCTTGACACCAAAATCGTCCTCAAAAGCTAGAAGAATGGCAGCTGTATTTACATTTACAGAGGGAATGCTCGTCACTGCATTAAACTATGTTTCAGTTTTTGAAGGGATTGGCAGCATATTATACTGGGTAAACCTTTTTATTTTTGCGTTTTGTTTTTTTGAGAATAATCTTATAAAAAAAATCCTATCTGTTGCTATTACTCAGATCATAATTCTTTTAACAACTTCAGTTGAGCTTAATATGATTTCATCCTTATTTAATATAACGGTTAGTGAACTTGTTAAAAATCAGGATTTTGCCAGATTCATCACACTGATAATAATTCAAATATCTCTTTTAATATGTTTCGACGTAACAATCCGAATATTTAAATACGCTGATGAATATTCCTTTTCTGATTGGTTTTCAATAATTCTTATGCTGATTTTCTCTTTTATTCTGACAGCTATGATACATATTCTATCTTTGGCAGCAAGCACCAAAGAACGTATATATATTAACTTGATATATATCGTTATCATGATAATGAATTATCTGGTATTTTATATCATACACTCCTCAAAATATCTTGTAAAATCTCGTAAATACTCGCGAAATCTCAGTATTTCATAAAGTTATGTTCAAGAAATGAACCAAGTTATGGATGATCCAAAGCATTGAATGCCGGATTTAACGTTATCAGGGTATAGCAAACAAAACGTCTTGAGAGATCTGTTTTGACAGCCTTGATGCGACCCATATCCGTTACGGCAGCAAACCTCCTCTGTCCAACGGGATCATTCGTCACGTGAAGTCCCAACTTCCTTCGTTCTGCCTATCCATAACAGGGCGTCGGCGCAGCTCCATTGCGAGGTCAT
>NZ_FOKQ01000067.1 GCF_900112155.1 Hominimerdicola alba
ACGAGCTATGATGTATTTGAGTTCATTAACCTTATCAGTTTGGGTGATCTTATTATCTTTGGGCGGACGACCTTTCTTTTTTAAGGCTATACCTGCGGCTATCTTTCGCTCTTTCTTATGCTGACGGTGAAAGAATTCTTTTACTTGTTCTTTTGTAAATCCTAATTGCTGCGCTATTTCCTTTTGCGTCATGCCTCTTTCTTTAAGTTCAAGTATTTCTCTTTCATACTGCTGTATGTGTTTGTAACTTCTTGCCATAACAAAACCTCCTATGGTTTCTATTATACCATAGGAGGTCTTTTTTGTCATTGTACGTTTTTAATGGTTCGGTTCAATAGCAGGTGGGGGAGTTTTTAACGTCGAGTGACGGGATATCATGCGTGATGATGCTCGTGGGAATATAATTTTGCTTCGCGGACGCGGAAAATGTGTATCACCTGTGCGAAGATCATCAGGACGATACCCAGAGCGAAAAGTATGCCGTTGACCAGGATAAGTCTGTTGGTCACGCCGTAGATAGCTCCTGTTATAGCATAGTAGATGCTCTGGTCTTCCATGAAAAGTCCGTCGAAATAGCCTGTTAATCGGCAGTAGAGTGAGGGTATCAGGAACAGTGCGCCGCAGGCGAAAAATATGGTGCCGAACCAGTATGGCATATCGAATGGGTGGTGGCGGTCGATGTAGAACATCAGACCAAGCAGAACTGCAAGTACCACGATACATATGCCTATGCCGAGGCTGAGTTCGGGGACTATCCTTTTGAGGACGCTTGATGAGGAACTGGTTGCCAGCTTTTTAGCCATCAGGATATCGAAAGAAGAGTTTACTTTCTTTTCAGCTACATCGATGGTATTATCGATGAATGCATAGTACTCCTTGTCCATTTCGATATTGTTGGCTTCGGCGTGTTTTTCCACATACTCGGTAACGTCATTCTCGAAATCGGTGTAATCATAATCGACTTCGGGCTTGGCGAGGGATCTGCCGAACATATATTCAAGGGAACTTCTGGTCAGCTTTTTAGCGGTAGCGGATACTTTTTCTTCATTAAGGCTTTTTGTGTAGACCTCTTTTGGTATGCCTGTAGGGGAGGAATACTGATTGAAGTAATCATCAAGTTCGTGATAAAGAGCTTTATCAGCGCCGCTGTTGCTTATGGTCCACACATAATAATCGGTATTGAAGACCATTGTGCTGCAGAATATCAGCGCCTCTGTCAGTACTGCAAACAGGCTGGCAAAGATGGCTAAGACCAGCATCGGGCGGTAGTGATACAGTCGTTTCATTCCTTTTTCTCTACCTCTTTCCATTCAATATCTTGCAGCTTGCATATGAAAGCAAGGCGGTACTGGGACATACCCAATCTGCCTTCGTTCCAGCAGGTATACATAGTAAGCCTGTCATCATCGGTGGGGTAGACGTATGTATAATCGGATTCTTTGAAAACTACTCTTTCATTGATGATGTAGGTGCATTTGCAGTAACAGGTCTCGAGTGTGACAACATCGCCGATCTCGCACTTAGGCAGATTATAGAAAAATGTGTGGTTATGGCCTGCTATGACCACGTTGCCGGGTCTGCCGATAAATACGGAGCCGTTGTACCAGCCTGCGCCTTTTTCAAGTATATCAGCACTTTGACCGCTGTAAACGGGTATCTTTTTTAAGCCTGCGGCTTCGCAGTTGAGTTCGGCGTAGTAATCGCCGTAATAGGGGTAGACTATGGTATGAGTTTCCTGCTTGCCGTTAACTTCGACTTCGACCTCCTTGATCTGTTCGGGAGCATCGTCGTCGCGGTATTTATTGATGGTGCGTAGATTCCGTACCTCCATCGGTGTAGCGCCGAATGTGGTATCGAGGTATGGTTTAAACTCTTTGAAGGGCTTAAATAATGCGAGAACAGCTGTGCTACACAATAAAACTAATATCAAAAAGGGTGTGAGAACATAGGTAACTGTCCTCAACACCCGTGATGACGAAGTTTTATGCTTATGAGCGTGCTGTTCCGTTTTCTTTACGGCATCACTCATGATAAATCACTCCGAAATATAATTTTGATTAAGCTCTGTTCTTCTTAGCAACCATAAACACACCGAAGCCAGCCATTGCAAGAGTAACAGCTGCTACAGCTGCTGCTGCATTGGAAGTCTCAGTCTCGCCTGCACCAGTGGAAGCAACGGGATTGTCGCTCTTGATAGTGGTGCCGCCGCCATTATTGTTGCTATTGTTGCTGTTGTTTCCATTGGAAGAGCTGCTGTCGTGCTTGTGCTCAGCTGCAACTGTGAAGTGTGCATCGTCAACCTTAGTGATGGTAACGATTACGTTGTGCTTCTTACCGAGGTTGATAAGGTCATTCTGGATAGCCTTCTTCTCGTCCTCTGTCCACTCCTTACCGATCAGGATCTTGTCCTGCTCGCTGAGGTCAGCGGGAGCCTTAGCTACCTTCTCCTTAGAACCGCCAAGGCAGTAAGGTGCAACGTAAGTGTCTCTGATATTGTTCAGATCAGCGATCATATCATCGTACTCATCGCTGGTGAAGCAATCCTTGTGTACCTGCAGGAAGTTGTCCAGCTCCTGAACGTTGTTGGACTGAACACCTGCTGCTTTTGCTGCTGCAACTGCATCTTCATATGTTGTAGCAAATGCAGAAACGGACAGTGAAGCTGCTATAACAGCAGCTGCTGCAAATGCAGAAATCTTCTTGATCATGTCATTTCCTCCAAACTCAAATCTATTTTCAGGTATAGCCCTAACTACCTCTGACTATCCCCTCTTTGACATTATCTATGATAACATAAATCGTTTTAAATTTCAAGACCATATATACAACTTTGTTAAAAACATACAATTAAAATTTTAATATCTGCGCATCTTGCCAGTAAGATAGCTATTTTATTAAAATATATTAAAATATTTCATGCGTTTTTTCGGTTTTCAGAAGTCATCTGAGGTGGAAAACGGAGCCATCGGAATGCCGTTTTTACCGAATACGGTGACGTCTCCGTAGTTTGTCCAGTTGTACCTAACTGCCCTTGGTGAAGTGACATTAGGCGCCCAGATAAGCGCTTTGCCCCCGCCGATGGCTGCCTGTGCAGGGACGAATATACCGTCTTCGCCTGCTATTTCAAATCCTTTGATGGAACCTTTGACTTTGAAACCGTTTTCGGAATTGGAGAATTTTACCTCAGCCTTGCCGTCTTTGAAGATACAGCTCTCAAAAATGGGTCCGAAAGCATCAACATCCATGCCGTATACCAGCTTTTCAGCCTGCAGGCAGAGCCTTTCGCCCACGGGAAGTTTATCCTTGGGATGTATCTCGTTGAACTCGCCGCAGTCAAGGATAACGGCGATACCCGTATTTTTCACGGTGCGGAAGGCTTTCATCTGTGCAGAGCGTATCTTGCACCAGTGCTTGTAATCGGGATCGCCTGCGTTTTGGTGCATGGGGAGCTGTACCATGATGAAAGGCAGGGTATCGTCGCCCCATATCTCGCGCCATTTCGATATGAGGGCGGTGAGGAGCGCGTAGTAGCTGTCGGGCTTGTGGTCATCGGATTCGCCCTGATAGTAGAGGAAGCCGCGGAGTGTGTATGGGCATACCCTTTTGACCATATTTTCATACATAGCGGTGGGTCTGAAGGGGTTGAATTCATTCCTGGGACCCGGCCAGCCGTATACGCCTATCTTTTCTTCCAGCTGACCCCATGACATACCGGGAGTGTCTTTCCAGTACTCCTGGGCTTTTGCCAGCCAGTCCTTTTCGTGCTGAAGAAAGGCTTCGTACTCGGCTTTCTGCTCTTCAAGGGACTTGCCTTTTATGGTATCTTCGTATTCCTCGATGTAGGAGGATATTCGCTTGTCGTTTTCGAGGGATTCTCTGTCCAGCCAGTTTGAAGCGGAAGTGCCGCCCCAGTTACAGCCGATAAGTCCGACTACGACTCCGAGTTCCCTTGAAAGCTTGTGTGCGAAATGGAGACCCACAGCGCTCCAGCATTTTGAAGCTTCGCTGTCAGCCCTTTGCCATGCGGTCTGTGAGCCCTGACGCTCGGCTTCTTCGGCGGTAGCGACTTTTGGGGTATAGTAGTAGCGTATCGGTGTGTCATTGTTCAGCTCGGCAAGATATTTTGCACCGTCCTTGGCATTCTGTATCTCCAGCTCCATATTGGACTGACCGCCACAGAACCAGACTTCGCCCACTGCGATATCGGTGAAAGTGAGGGTATCGGTGCCGTCTGTGACTGTCAGTGTAAGACCCTCTGCCGCTTCCAGGGGGAGAAGTTCGCAGCGCCATTTGCCGTCCCTGACGGTACATTTCGCTTTATTATCACCGATAGCCGCGGTGACGGTCTTTCCGTCTTCACCCGTACCCCAGACAGCGATGCATTTTTCGCGCTGGAGCACCATACTGTCAGAAAACATCTGAGAACATTTCAACATTGTGATTCCTCCTGTTTACCCATTTTCCATATCATTATTTTACTATCCATAATATCAGCCTGACGATGAGGTACACCGCCTGATAAAGCGGAACTACCCAGCCGCCGCACACAGTCAGTATGAACCCCATGGCGATGCCGCTGGTGAAACCCTCCCAGCCGTATTCGCGGCGACATTTGCTGTTCCTCAGGGCGGGTGCGATCCAGCCCTCTTCTATGCCGAATATGGCGCAGTGTATCGCAAGAAGCAGCCAGAGGACGTAGTATATCAGTGAAATGCGGAATATCCATGTGAGTATGAGCCCGATAATGCGGAACATACGGCACCTCCCTTGAAAGGTCAGCTTTTACGGTGCGGGGGACTTGTTTTCTTTATTCTGATTTTACCACAACAGGAAAGATTTGTCAACGCAAAAACGCCCGAAAAACGATAATTTTTTTCGGGCGTGACAGTTTCATGTGTGTTTCGTATTCTTATAGACCGTTGGGGTTGTTCTTGATGAAGTTCCAGCTGCTGGCTGTCATTTCATCAAGGGTCAGCTTAGCCTCCCAGCCGAATACTTTCTTGGCTTTTTCGGGGTTTGCGTAGCAGGTAGCGAGGTCGCCTGCACGTCTTGGCATGACCTTGTAGGGCAGTTCCTTGCCGCAGGCTTTTTCAAAGCTGTGGAGGACATCATAAACGGAAGAACCCTTGCCTGTGCCCAGGTTGACAGCATCACAGCCTGTATTTTCCATAACGTATTTCAGTGCGCAGAGATGACCCTTTGCAAGATCGACAACGTGGATATAATCGCGGACACCTGTGCCGTCGGGGGTATCGTAGTCATCGCCGAAAACGCCCAGTCTTTCAAGCTTGCCAACAGCCACCTGACATATGTAGGGCAGCAGGTTGTTGGGTATTCCGTTGGGGTCTTCGCCGATAAGTCCGCTTTCGTGGGCGCCGATAGGATTGAAGTATCTCAGTAGGGATACTGACCATTCGGGGTCGGAAACGCATACATCGCGGAGTATCTGCTCTATCATGACCTTGGTATAGCCGTAGGGGTTGGTTGCCGATGTGGGCATATCCTCGGTATATGGTGCCTGATTTACAGGTCCGTATACTGTTGCGGATGAGGAGAACACTATCTTCTTGCAGCCTGCCTTGCGCATAGCCTGTATCAGCAGGAGAGTGCCTGTGATATTGTTATGGTAGTATTCTACGGGCTTCTCAACGCTCTCGCCGACTGCTTTGAGTCCGGCAAAATGTACAACAGCGTCTATCTTGTTTTCCTCGAATATCCTATCCATCGAAGCAAGATCCAGCATATCAGCCTCGTAAAAACCGAATTCCTTGCCTGTTATCTGCCTTATCCTGTTGAGGGCTTCGGGCTTGGAATTTGAAAAGTTATCCATTATAACTACGTCATATCCTGCGTTCAGCAGTTCAACAACGGTGTGGCTGCCTATGAAGCCTGCGCCGCCTGTAACGAGTATCATTGCCATGTTAGATTACCTCCCGTAAATTGTTTTAACGAATATATAATCATTATACCATATTTTGCTCATAATTCAATTGACAATTCTGCTAAAAATATGGGGCTGAAGCTGTCAGGACAGCTTGTCTTTAAGCTGTTTTTCGATGGTATCTGCATCGTCGGAGATTATGAGTATATCGAAATCGCCAAGGCTGATTATCTTTGCACTTTCAAGCTTGCTTACCTCTTCGGGACGGTAATCGCGGAAAGTTGCGGTGCGGCTTTCAAGGCGCTCTTTCAGGAGTTCCTGACCGTCTATGCCCTCGTCAAACTTTACGGCTGATACTTCGTCGGCATAGCCGCCGTTCTCGTTGTAGAGTATGGCACCGTCCAGGATATTAGCAAAGCCTGTTCCGTAGAATTTTGCGGCATTTGCGTCGTATTTTCCGTCGCCCTTGGAAAGTCTGCCGTCGAGATTGTCACCGCTTATGTCTGCCAGCAGTTCTTCAGCAGTGATATTTGCGGCTTTCTCGGCATTCACAGCGGCGGAGGTATCCTCCTTGGCATCGGTTTTGGTGCTGCATCCGCACATCATCAGCACTGCGGCGAATATCACCGCAGCTGTTTTAATTGTTTTCTTCGTCATAGTTGTCTGCCACCTCAAAATCTTCATAACCGTCTATCTCATGGTTATCGTAGAGATAGGTTATGATATTATTATAGATCTCGCGCTTGCAGCCATCGTGGGCTTTGCCGAGATATTCGTCCGCTTTTTGGGAAATTTCTTCTTTTATATCCATGCCGTTCTCGATATATCCGCAGAGGATATCTGCCAGCTGTTCGGGGGTCTCTGCCTTTTCACCGAATGGCTTGCCCTCAGTGCCGAAGTATATAAGCGGCTTGCGCATTATGCCTGCGGAAAGCTCCTCGGGGTCATCGGTGACGATGAGGGACGCGCGGCTTTTAAGCTCTTCGGCGCTGAAATCATCCGTCAGGAAAGTGACCTTATCGGGCTTTGGCAGAGCCTTGGCTTCATCGTTGGTAACGCCCTCAAAAGCTATGGTCAGGGTATAGCCGCTGTCATTGAGTGCTGTTTTCAGCTTTTCGTTTTCGAGAAGCTCTTTCATGCTCCCGAAGAATCCTGTGTCCTTGAATGGCGCCTGTTCCTCGGGGATATATTTTGCCAGCATCAGCAGCATATCACTGCCCTCGGAGTTATCGGTCACAAGGTCAAAGCTCGTCAGCCCCGTGAGTTTCAGCACCTCGGTATTCTCATAGCCGTATTCGGGCTTTCTCAGTTCATCGATGCAGTCGCCCGTGCCGCAGAAGTACAGTCTGACATTGTCGTACAGACGGTGGTTCTTGGCGACAGAGGGCTTGTCCTCGGGAGAATTTTGCAGGAAGACGTTTGTCGTTCTGCTGAGCCTTGTAAGGCTGAAGGAAGTATCATCATTTCCCGGGAAATTCTTTTGCTGGATATCGGGGACGGTGGTTATGTACACCTGCGCGTTCAGGAAAATAAGCTTGTGCAGAAGAGTTCCTCTGTACAGGGGCTTGTAGCCGTCGTCGATAATGCGCTGTGCAGCGGGGCTCTCCTTGTCGGTGAGATAGTAGCAGTACAGCTCGTCATGGCGGGTCATGGCATAGCGGAACATATCTTCTGCCGCGCCGCCGCCTTTTTGGGTATCATCCGCAAAAAGCCAGATATTCTTGTTTTTGAACCAAAATCTTGTACAGCGGTAGGCTGTTCTGAGGGTGAACGGAACGCCCTCCTCGGCTGCCCTTTTCATGGAACCGCGGAAAGCTCTGCGCTGTGCCTTTTCGGAGAGCGCCAGTGTGACCAGTCTGCCGTTTTCGGCGCGGGCAAAGAAGTTGTTGCCCAGCGGGAAAATGCTTTCGTAACAGCCCTCTTCGATCCTGCTGCCCGGGGTGCGGAATACTGTTCTGAGCTCGTATTTGCAGCCCTTGAAGAGTATGAAGAAGCGAAGCTCGGCTCTTTCTTCGGATACGGGTATGCTCATGTGGAAAGTGCGCTGCCTTTCCAGTTTTTTGCCGAAAAACATCACAGGTTCGCCCTTGCGGTCGTAGTTAAGTTTATATTCTTCACCTGCATATTCGGCGGTGAGTTTAGTGCGGCGTTCGCTGAAAATGTTGTCAAAACAGCCGTCTATCTCGATGTTATTCTTGTAAAGGTTCAGCTGAACTATCTCGATGAAGAGCCTTGTGCTGTCGAAAAGGACGATATCTTTCTGCACCGAGAACAGCCTGTCGCTGTTGTAGCTGATATCGGGGAAGTAGTTTTCGTGACCGTGCTTCAAGCCCAGAAGCAGGCGCTTTTCCTCGGCACTTGCGGAGAATATGCCGTAAACATCGCATATCACCTTGTCCTCGGCGGGGCGCAGTACTTTCTGTAAGCTGTCGGTTAGTTTCGTTCTTTCGTCCTCGGGAAACTCGTTTATGCGCAGACCTTTCTCGTTGCATTCCATTACCTTTGCGGTGATGAAATGCTGCAAGAAAAGGGGAAGTCTGCCGTCCTTGCCTTTGCAGGTCTCTGCAAGGGGGATAAGGCAGTTATCGAAAATCGCGGAGTAAGTCTCAGCTTTGTCAGCATTTTCGGGGATCGTTTCTTTCTTCGCGGGGGAAGTTTTTCTTTCTGCCAGCCATGCGGTAAGGCGGTCATCGTAGAAGAATTTCTTCTGCTCGCAGAGGGCTTTAAGCATACATTTCTGCTGAGCGAAATCGCCCGCTTCGGTCTCAAAATGGTGTTCTGCCGCGAAAGATGTGCGCACCACAACGGCTTCAAAGGCTGTGGGGAACAATCTGAAATTTTTATCCAGGTCGATAACTGCCGCCCTTACCGATGTGGGAAAGAAGATATTTTTTCCGCTGCCTGCAAGTCTGCCGCAGGCGATATTGAGGTCGGGGTCGCTGTCGAGAGCGGCTGTCAGCCTTGAAAAATATGAGGGGTCTACCTTGCCGCCTGCACGCATAACGGTGCAGTAATCGGCATTTGCGTACTTTATGAAAGTGTTCAGCAGTTCGGCTTCGCTTTTGCCGCCGATGTTGATGAACGCAGTCATGCCGAAAGCGGAGGCGCGTTCAAGGTAAAGCTTTTTCCTGTCATCTTCGGTGAAATCGCCTGCGATGATAAGGAAGATTTCCTTTACAAGATCTCCCGACTGCCCTGCGATATTCTGTACGGTGTCAAGGGCGACTCTGTCGGAAGCACCTGCTGTCAGCAATACGGAAAGCTTCATTTCTCTGCCCCCTTTCTGCCGAATATCTCAGCTATTATCCTGTCGGTGGAATGTCCGTCGCAGCTGCCCATGTGGTAGGATACGCATCTTTCCAGGTCTGCGGTACTGCGGCAGGAAAGCTCATGGTCTATGGCAGAGAAAAGTTCCTCAGCCGTTTGTGCAACGGTGGTGGGGAAGCTGTGATAATCAACGTAGAAGCCACGCTCGGTATCAAAATCTTTCAGGTCGGGGGCGAAGAATACGAAAGGCTTTCGGTACAGCAGCCAGTCGAAAACTACGCTGGAATAATCGGTGACAAGTATATCTGCCACGGCGAAAAGGCTCTCGGTGGGGAAACCGTCATCGGGCTGCATATGGGGGTGCAGTTTTTTGATGAGGTATCTGCCCTGAGAAGCGCAGACCTTTTCGATGTCCTCACCGCCCACAACATAGGGCTCTGCGGCATTTCCGCGGAATGTGGGCGCCCAGAGAACTATCTGCTTGCCGACTGCTTCGGGGTGGGCTTTGAAGAATTTTTCACGGCTAAGGTCGTTGTACTTTTTGCTGTAATAGATATCCGTGCGGCTGATGCCCAGAGGACGGACGTTATCGTATCTCTGGCGGAAAGAACTTGCTATCACAGGAGCAACGCAGGGAGCGCTGACTGTCCAGAGGTCGTATCCGCCGAAAACTTCACCTTTGTAGAAAGAGGGCACACAGTCTTCGGAATCGTAGCCCGCTTTTTTCAGCAGACCGCCCGAGTGCCACAGCTGGGTGACGAAAGTCTCGCTGCGCTTGTGACAGCTTGAAACGGGCAGGAAAGTATCACAGATGAAGACTTGCTCAGCTCTGCCGAAAGCTATCATGAAATCCAGTATAAAACGCACCAGAGCGGGTTTGGAACATTTCTTGAAATCGAGATAGAACTCTTTGACGTGTACACCATCAAGCTTTGCTACCTTGTGCCGCATAATGCGCATACTGAAAGGACAGCTGTCGTGATGGGCATCGGCGAATATGACAAGACCTTTCTCGGTCTCGCCGCGGGAAAAAATAAAATATATAAATGGCAGCAGAACGTTCTGCAAAAACATTTTTGCAAGCTGCCTGAGTTTCAGTTTAAGGCTCATGATGATCTCCTTACATGGGGTTATCGGTGGTCATGTCCGCTGAATAAAAGTAGGAGCGGGCATACTTGTCCGCATACAGTATAGCACAAAAGGGCGGGGGTGTCAAATTTTGGGGAGATGATAGGCGGAAATACTGCCAAGGAAGAGAGCTTTGGCTCAACTTTTTCGCGGCATCAAACCAGCGACCCCAACAAAACTATAACGCGAATCAAAGCTTTTGGTCAAGCTTTTCACGAAAAGCTTGCGGATGAGCACACAGTCAGCAAAACTGACTGTTAGAGGCAGAGCCTCTCGGTCAAGGCGCAAAAGTGACGTAACAATAAAGCAGTAAATAGCACAGCAAACGACCGACCAAAAAGGCGCGGCAATATCAAAAAAACGAGCGTAGATAAACTAATGTCAACGCTCAAACTATCCGTGTAAAAATATTGCCGCACCGTCATCGGACAGCGTAAGCGTCTCCGATGACTCGACCCGCAAGGGGCGACCTTTGCTACCGCAGTACGTATGATAAGATTGCCGCACTCTGCTATGTTCAGATATGGATATCTGTCCGATAGTGCTATCAGTCCAAAAATCAGGACTTTGTTTGTGTAGTCTGACATTTTCTGTTTGCGCTAGTTTGCGAGTTGTCGCCCCTCGTACCTCGGGGCGAGAAATCAACGAGCTATCGCAGTTGATTTCGGGCGCGGCAATAATTTTCCGCAAATAGTTTGAGCGTATGCATACGGTCGCATACGCTCGGAATATCTGGTATTGCCGCGCCTTTTTGACAGGGCGGGTAGTTTGCTTTGCTCTTATTGTTCGCTGTGCATTATTGCTTTGTGCCTTGATGCGAGGGCTCTGCCCTCGCGCTCCCGCAAGCCTTTCGCGAAAAGCTTGAGCCAAGCTCTTTTCCTTGGCAGTATCCACGAGTTTGATTGAACTGCTACCGGAAGTTAGCAAAAATCAGTAAAAGAATCACAAAAATTGAACATTCTCAGCGCCTATTCTCGTTGACTTGTAACTAATAATGTGATATAATTATTGTGTTATCAGGGCGGCAGAACTATCCGTCTGCCGCCGATTTTTTGTGTAATTTTGCACATGATACCGTAAAGGAGGACACATATAATGAAGATCTATTCCGTTAATGATCCCGAATTCAGCGAGTTCGGTAAGGTGCTTGAGGGCTATGATACCAAGGAGCTCATCGCTGCGATGAACGCTGTTGAAATGCCTGCTGAGGGCGTTGCTTACGAGCCCTGGATCGATTCTCTTGAAAAGTGCGGCATCTTCTCCAAGCTTGAAAACAACGCTTTCGGCGGTATGCCCATTGAACTGGGTATGTGCTGGGGTCACAACAAGGCGCTGAACTGCCTTGAATACCACAGAAACAGCGAGATTAATATCGGTGCTACCGATTTTGTTCTGCTTCTCGCAAAGCAGGAAAAGATAATCAACGGAGTGCTGGATACTGCTGACGTTAAAGCATTCCGCGCACCTGCAGGTGCTGTTGTTGAGGTTTATGCAACTTCTCTGCACTATGCACCCTGCCAGACTGCTGACGACGGTTTCAGAGTTGCAGTAGTTCTGCCAAGAAACACCAATACAGATCTGCCCAAGGGTGAGATCATCGATGCAGAGGACAAGACTCTGTGGGCAAGAAACAAGTGGCTGCTTGCTCATGCTGATTCTGCCGAAGCTAAGCAGGGCGCTTATGTTGGTCTTAAAGGCGAGAATATCTCCATATAATATTTTGAATGATTTATGAAAAGGAGTACCGTCCCATCATGGGCGGTATTTCTTTTTTTACGGGAAAATAAAGGGGCTGTTGCAGCCCTAACAAAGAAAAAGAGCCTGGCACAGACCTGAAAGGTAGTGCCAAGCTCTTCTTTTTGTGGTATAATATAATTGCAAAAAAACATTAAACCAACGGAAGGATTGTACCACAAAAATGAGAAATTGTCAAGTGCGTCTTAATATGAATTATGAGATATACATCGAAGAAAGCTCACCTGTCAGAGTATTGAGCAATGTTATAGATGAGATCTATCAAAAAGAAGAATACACGATAGTAAGCAAGTGGAATGGCGCCATACCCGAGGATATCATGATGAAGATACTCATCTACGGGTACATGAACGACTCTTTTTCAAGCCGTAAGATTGAACAGCTCTGCAAAAGAGATATCCATTTCATGTGGCTTCTCGATGGCTTTGGAGCTCAGGATCACAGCACTATCTCACGATTTCG
>NZ_FOKQ01000070.1 GCF_900112155.1 Hominimerdicola alba
AAGGCGTATTCGGAGTGTTGAAACAGGATCATGGCTTCAGAAGATTCCTGTGCAGGGGCAAAAACAACATCAGAACTGAGTTCCTTTTGCTGGGACTTGCATACAACATAAAGAAGCTTTTTGCTAAGATCTCAGAAAACCGACTTGGAATTTCTCTTTTTGAACTGAAATCAGCATAAAACCAGCAGAACATTACACCCCCGAGTCCTCTTTTTTGAAGAGGGCTTGGGGGTGTGCGCACTGAAATAGCTTATTTCACCAGTAAATATGTTTTTTTACTCTGATGTTCGGATATGGTTAGGGGGTGCTGCGATTGCAACACCCCCTTTTATCATGTTTCGTCTTTAGTTTTAAGGCTGTCATATTTGCGCTCGTGGTAAATATCCATTATAGATGTGATAAGCGCCAGCACCAGCATTATTATCATCAGCTTATTTGAAGCCTTACGGTTGATGAGGTTCATCGTGGGGTTGAGGATATCCAGCACCCAGAAAAACATGAACATTCCCACCATGACTATAGTTGCATGGGGTAGTATCCTTACTATTCGTTTCATTGCTTAACCTCCGATGTAGATTATATCGCTTATCTCTCTGCCTCTGTCGGGGATATTTACAAGCTCTCCCTCGTAGACCATCATAGCCGAACAGCCGCCGTCCAGATTATATGCAGTGGTACAGCCCTCGTCTGCCATGATAGCCGCTAGCTCGCTGAGGGTAGCGCCCTTAGAATATCCCGGGTCTCTGCCGTCGACGGTGACTATCTTATAGTGTCCCGGCTCGATATAACCAATGGCTGAACGTGGATTAGCACTGTTCAGATAGGTGGTGGTATTGAAGCTATCAAGTACGCCGCCTTTGCCATCCAGAAGCATAGGTCCGAAGCACCATGCCTGCCATACGCCTTGAGCAAGCACTGCCTCAGTGTCGAATTCCTCATAAGTATAGGTCTTCATCTCACCGTTTGTGAACAGTACGCATATGTCAACATCGTTAAGGTTATCGCGGTACTTTATACCGTTGCGGACAACTATGCCTTCCTCGGAATTGCCATAGAAATCGCCGTTTACAGCGAATACAGCATTGTTCTCTGATGCCATATTGAAAATAGAATCTTTGATGTTCTTGCCGTATGTGTCCTTTGCAAGACCTGTTTTCAGAACATCGACGCTTGATACATAGATATCAGCTGAATAATAAGTTATCTTATCATCGCCCTCGCCAAACCATTTTTTGTCGATATAGATGACTGCATCGTCACCCTCATAGGTGACAACTCTCTCCGACTGAACATCTGCATTCAGCACATTATTCACAAGGTTCTTGTCGGCGGTGTATTCGTCGGTATCTGTGTTATCGTACCAGTTTTCTTTGGTGTGTTCATGATGTTCCTTTTTCTTTTTTTCGGCACGGCTGCTGTCCTCGGAAATGCTGTTGGCAGGGGAGTCGTTGTCCTGTGAAACACTGCTTTCATCGTCTGTACTGTCATCACTTACCACAGAATCTTCCGTTACGCCGCTTTTTTCACCCGATTTAGGCAGGGCGAAGCTTGTTTTGTTTGCGCTGTCAACTTCAGCAACAACCGTGCCTTTGGTGTTTGCGCTGTGGGGCATGACGTAGTCAAAAAGCATGAATGTCCCCACAGCCGCGCAGACAAGCAGCGTATCTGTGACTATCATTCCCCAGACAGGCATTCTTTTATTTTTGCTCATCAGTAGTCAGACCTTTCTTTTTAAAAACAAAACTGCGCTGTGCGCTCCAGCTGAATAAAAACAGCAGAACTTCAACTATCATTTTAGCTATGTACTCATTTTTGATAACGTAATTTACTATAAGTCCCAGCAGGAAAGTGTTCACAGCAAGTATCACTGCCGCAAGAGCAAAGTATTTCAGCGCCGTTTTATAGAGATTATCCTTGTTTTTGAAAACCACTTTTTTGTTCAGCATGAAATTGAATATGGAGCTGAACACTCTTGCGATAATGTTTGAAAGTTTAATGCTTCCGCTGAATGCAAATATAACGGAATACAATAAGTAATCCACGCAGAAACTCAGCAGGGAAGAGCATGAGAATTTGAGAATATCCTTATATATCCTTAGTGAATCTTTTATGGGATTGAAATGTGAGCTCTTGTTTTCATCAAGGTAGACAGTCTCTATCGGCACTTCGTAAAAACCGATTCCATCCCTTGCCGCTTCAAGAAGCATATTCATCTCGTACTCGTATCTGTCGCCAGAAAGTCCCAGCATAAATTCGGTCAGCCTGCTTGAAAAACCGCGCAGACCGGTCTGAGTATCGCTGACACCCACACCGGCGGCGAATTTGAAAACGGCTTTCGTAACGTTATTGCCAAAACGGCTGCGCAGAGGGATATCTCCTTTGAAGCGTCTGCAGCCCATTACCAGCTTGTCCGGATGTTCTTTCAGTGCATCGGATATCCTCATGATATCTGCGGGTTTGTGCTGACCGTCCGCATCGGCTGTAATAACATAGTATCCGCTATTGCAGTTCTCCTTGATATAGGTGAAAGCAGTCCTGAGTGCGGCACCCTTACCTCGGTTGACTTCATGTATAAGCAGGTGAGCTTTGTTTTTTACTGTCTCAAATATCTCTTTTTTATCGGTATTGCTGCCATCATCCACCACGATCAGCTTATAGGTATTCTTCGCTGCAAGCTCATCAACAAGACCTATCAGCTTTTCATCTGGTTCGTAGGCAGGTATGACGATATAAATGCTGTCAATATCCATTCTTATCAGTTCCTTATTGTTCTTTTACGATAATTATAATCTGCAAAACTAAATTATACTTAAATATTTGATCTTATTCTATCAGACCTTTGATACCGTTTTCCTTGAACTGCTTTTTATAGTATGTCAGTTCCTCGGAGATCAGATCGTCAATGACCTGCATACCAAGAAGTTCAACGGGGGCTTTGTCATCTGTCAGGATAAGCTCGCCGCCCTCGTATCTCTCCATTCTCATGTAAACATCTTCCATGAGTTCTTTAAGGGCGGGATCTTCAAGCTTTTGAGCCTTGGAGTATAGCCTGTCGGGCATACCTGTAAGGTCTGAAGCGAAAAGCTCGCGGTTTGTGGTTCCATCTACTTTAACCGTGTACACGTTCCCAAAAACGGAAGCTATGGTATCGCAGAGGTACTCATTTATACTGCCTTCTTTGTCCGAATGCATATTCATGTTTACGACCATTACACCACCGGGTGCAAGGCTTTCTTTTACTAGCGTGAAAAATTCAACTGAGGACATCTGGAACGGTATTGTGATATCCTGATAAGCATCCACCATGATAACATCATATTTCACTGCTGAATCAGGGTCTTTTCTGTTAGCTCCTTTCAGTGAGTTCAGAAAAGCTCTGCCGTCGTAGGTGGTGACTTTTATATCATTGTCAAGTTCGAAATATTTATGAGCAAGATCGGTTATTTTATCATCTATCTCAACACCTTCGACTTTGATTCCGGGAAAAAAAGCTCTGCACTGTTTTGCATATGTGCCGGTGCCCATGCCCAGCACCAGCATATTCTTTTCGCTGACATCGTTACCTTCACTCATAAGTGGAGCCGCCATAGCGGTATCGTAGTAAAGTCCTGAAAGACCGCCGTCTTTCATGTAGATCGACTGTACACCGAAAAGCACGTTTGTCGATAAAGACGCTTGTTTTTCATCCTCTTTTACCTGAAGATAGTTGTAAACGGATTCGCCCTCAAATGTCAGAGATTTCTCCCAGAATGCAAAACCGAGAACAGTTCCTGTAACGCAGAAAGCTATGAAAAGCAATGTGCATATGGCAACACGGATATATCCGCGCTTGCAGGAAAAGAAATATACTATACCCAGCAGAAGAAGTATTCCTGAAAAGATCAGGAATGTAACAGCCGTGCCCACTGTTGGTATTGTGATGAATGTCGGAGCGAAAGTACCGATTATACTGCCGACAGTATTGAAAGCGCCCAGCGTACCCACAGTTTTACCGTTGTCTTCAAGGCTGTCAGTGGTGTATTTTACCAGCGACGGTGTTACCGTACCAAGAAGAAAAAGGGGGTAAACAAATATCACCATACAAGCCAGAAACGCTGCCCAGATAAGGAAATTTGTGCTTACCGTTACTACCAGCAATGCAGAAATACCAAGTATTACCAGCTTGCCGACAAAGGGAATTGCTGATATCCAAACTGCCGAAAATAGTATCCTTTTATAAAGCTTATCGGGGTCAGGGTCTTTATCTGCGCTTTTTCCGCCGAAATAGTTGCCCAGCGCCATAGCGATCATAATAGTACCGATTATGATAGTCCATACTATCTGTGAAGAACTGAAATACGGCGCTAGCAGTCGGCTTGCACCAAGTTCCACCGCCATGACTGACATTCCCGCAAAAAACTCCGTAAGATAAAGGTATAGTTTGCTTTTAAGAATGCCCGGCGTTTTAGTTTTATTGTTATCTGATTTGTTTTTCATAAATGACACTCCGTAAATAAAATTTACTGCATACAAAATATAGTAACATATTTTTTGCATCAAGTCAATTGAATTTTTATAAATAAAATGATTATTGCATTACCATAAGGCTGAATATTGGCAGATGATGGCTGATAATGATTATGCTCATTAAATATATGTAGATTTATATAAAGATAAGCTCTGAGAAAACAGCCGAAACAAAACCGCAAGTCATAGTAGCTTACGGTTTTGTTGGCTGCATAATAATCTATTGTATAGACATAAGAAATGCTGTTTTGAAATTTAAAGCTTCCCTTAACCGCACTAAATTTTTATTTAGTGCGGTTTTATGTTCGGCTCGTTTACAATCATATCATCTTTTTATTTTTTTGTCAATGGGGTGTCCCCCATTTTCTGCAACTAGGTCAATAACCTCATGCATTATCATGTTTAACTCCGTGTCTATGAGTGTACGCCCTCGGAGCGTGAAATATTCGTCATTACTTCTAAGCAGACATTGAGCGTACACAAGCAAGTCCATTATCTCATCGCTTTCTATTATTCGGCGCACCTCCTTTAGCCGCATTCAGACCACCACCAAGCAATGTAATCAAGTCGGCGGCTGACATCTTACGGAGCATATTTTCGACCGTTGACCCCTTTCGGGTCACACGGTATATCTTTACCCGTGCTACGTTGTGAAACTCGTTGCACACTAAGCGAGGACTTTGTCCGAGCTTGTATCCGCAACGTATGTAACACGGATCATAGAATCGCTTTGACTGATATAAACAGTCTAGCCTTGTGCAGAACTTGCACAAGCAATTCATGCATTTGGATATACCCATGTATATTCCCCTTTCAGCGCGTATTTGCTTGTGTTTTGTGGTCTGCCTTTCCTTTAGTTTTATATATCTGTTTTCAAAGTGATTGTTTTATGTGGCTAATATCAAGTAATAGCCACCCGCCGCCCTGAGTTGCCACTTTTTGCACACGTTCGCGGTCGGAGCGCCCCGCTTGCGGGGTGCAAGCGGGGGCGCTGCCGAACCGCTGAACGTGCGCCCAAAGAGTGTCCCCTCTCTTTTGCGGCGCTTATGTGGCTAACTGCCTTGAATATCAGTCAGCATTAAAATTTTCAATGCGGCACTCGTAGCCGTCAATTATATCATTTTCCTCAAGAGAATAATTATCAACGCGAACAACAAAACCCTCGCCAATGGCAAAATTGAGCCGTGCAATAATTTTCTGCAAATCTTTTTCTATGTCATCGGGTAGTCCCATAGTATCACACATATCAAACAAAATTCGAGAAGCAATAAAGCAGTCAGCGCGGTCATAATTTTCAACTTTCATCACAAGTTCCTTTCCTGATGTAAACGAGTGCTGAAAAATTCGACTTGCTTAAACCGTCTGTGAAGCTCTGAGGGCTTGTCTGACCGTTCAAGTCCTCGTGAAGTAAGTCGGATGGACTAACGCCCCGCGAGCCGTGCGGAGCTTTTTTAGAGCTTCACAGGCGATTCAAGCGAGCCGAGACACACAACAACCGCCTGCGGCATTTATTCCACGTTCCCTTGACATGGGACCCGAGCGGGCAGTCTATTCAACAGGCACAGGCAGGGCACGCCTGCCTGTGGCTACAAGCCTAGACCGCCCGCACCCATGTCAAGGGACTTTCGCGGCATAAAAGCCGCAGGCTAGTGCGTAAAGGAACTATGAAAATGCGCCCCGAATGGAGCGCATGAACATTCTGTATCTTATCGCACTAAATTTTGCGTATGGTTTTTATTTAGTGCGGTTTTATGTATACTTCTAACCTGATATATTTTAACCCTTTCCCATCGATTGCTTAGCTGGTTCTCGCTTGAGAACATCACAACTCACATAACTTATGCTGTCATATCTGTTCCTGAACGATCTCACCATAACAGAACTCACCGTCCGAGGATGTCACTCTTACTTTTCTTATCTGTCTTCGCCATGTCTCTTTGGGATCATCCCTGCGGACTTTTACCACGACATAATTCGGGGCGTGACCGTTGTGCCATTCTGATTCGGTCTCTCGCTCAAACAGTACTTCAAACACCTTTCCGACACATTGTGACAGATACGCCGCTCGGGTTTTCACGCAGACCTCAGACATACGCTTTGCACGTTCGTGCTTTATGTGCTGCGGGACTTGTTTAGGCATATCGTTTGCCTTTGTTCCAGCACGCTTTGAGTACGGGAAAATATGCGCATCGGCGAAAGCTGTCTCTTCTGCGAACAAGAGCGACTCTTCAAATGCTTTATCATCCTCTCCCGGGAAACCTACCATTATATCGGTGGTTATGGCACAGTTCGGGAAATATGATCTCAGCGATTTGCAAAGTGCAGAATATTCGGCAGAATCATATCGCCTGTTCATCGATTTCAGGATACTGTCGCTGCCGCTTTGCAGTGAAAGATGAAAATGAGGACACAGCTTATCCAGTGCAGCAAGCCTTTTTATATCATCTTCAAGTATCATTTCGGGTTCGATAGAACCAAGCCTAACTCGGAACTCCCCTTTTAGCGAACATATGCTCTCTATTAAGTCTGTGAGTGTGGGTCTTTCGGGAAGATCTTTTCCGTAAAAGCATAAGTTTATACCTGTCAGTATCAGTTCCTTATGTCCTGCGGAGATGTTCTGTTCAGCCTCGCTTATCACGTCATTGAGCGGCTTTGAGCGAACGTGTCCCCTGGCATACGGGATTATGCAGTAGGTACAGTAGCAGTCGCAGCCGTCCTGTATTTTAATGTAGGAGCGTGTTTTTTCACCGCTGCATTTGTTAGTCATACTGTCTATCTTTTCGCCTTTGGTATGTTCACTAATGCAAATGATACGCTCCCCTGTTTTCATGAATCTGTCGGTCAGTTCTGGGATACTTCCTTTGTTTTCCGTGCCGACGATTATATCGCACTCCATCAGTCCTTCCGCTTTTTCTCTGAATGCCTGAGGAAAACAGCCTGCAAGAACAGTTACAGCCCGCGGAGATGTCTTGCGTATCCGCCTTAACATTTGCAGACATTTCTGGTCAGCCTGTTCGGTAACTGTACAGCTGTTTATCACGCATACGTCAGCCGGTGCAATATCCCTGACAGTTTCATGACCTTCCTGCTCAAATCTCTCGCGGATATGTTCGGTTTCATACTGATTGACCTTACAGCCGAAGGTATAGTAATATATTTTCATATTATAAATTCTCTCCTCGAAATATGTAGGATATGTACAAAATATTCAGCTTTGTATTGTGAAAGTCACACAATTGAAGCTTTTATGAACTACATCTATTGACTATTGTACCATATTTTATTTTTTTTTGCAAATAAGCCTTGACATTTGTGAAAATATGATTATAATTATAATTGTAGCAAGTAGCTACGTGGATATTTAATTTAGAATTGTGTTAGGAGGAACCAATATGAAAAAGGTTAAGATCTCACTTGATTCCATTCAGGCTGTTAAGGAATTTGTAGGCATCGTTATGATGTATGACTTCGACGTTGACCTTACTTCCGGCAGATATGCAGTAGACGCTAAGTCTATCATGGGTATATTCAGTCTTGATCTGTCTAACCCCATTCAGCTGACAGCTCACACTGAAGATGCTGACAAGTTCTTCGCAGAGATCAAGAAGTTTATCGTTGAATAATATCAAGATCATTTAGTGAATATTAAACGGCAGGCTTTAGGGTTTGCCGTTTTTTATGTGCGAAGTTTTTGAAGCGTTAAAAATATATTCCACAAAACTTGATATTTTAGGCATTGAGCAAAATATCCTGCAGTGGTATAATAATTAAGCTTTAATCTGTATTTATAAAGAAGGATAGATCTGATGATAAAATTTATAAAGTCACAGCCTGTGCTGGTAGTGGCTTTTTTTGCTGCTGTTGTGACTATGTTCATCATCCCGCCCGATGCGGGATATGCGGGCTACGTCAACCGTGCTGTGCTGATACAGCTTTTCTCACTGATGACAGCTGTTGCGGGGCTGAGGAGTATCGGGATATTTGAGCGCGTTACGGACGTACTGCTTGAAAAAGCTGGTACGGTACGCAGGCTTGGGCAGATTTTCGTGCTGATATGCTTTTTCACTTCGATGCTTGTTACAAATGATGTGGCACTGCTGACATTTATCCCGTTGACACTGATAGCTATGAACGGCGTTGACAAAAAAAGTATTATAATGACCATAGTGCTTGAAACGGCGGCAGCTAATCTGGGAAGTATGATGACACCTGTCGGAAATCCGCAGAACCTGTTCATCTACGCGAATTACCACATGACAGCATTGACATTTGTGAAGACCATGGCGCCTGCGGGAATCGCAAGCCTTGTGATACTTATGCTGCTGACACTACTTTTGCCAAAGGATAAATGCACTCATACCGATAGCACCGAAACTGATGACTTCCCCGCTGTTCATCTATGGGGTTATCTGGCGCTGTTTGCGGTCTGTTTGCTGTCGGTTTTCAGGGTGATACCCGACTACATCTGCCTTATTTCGGCGGTGGTATGCGCACTTATACTCAACCGTAAACTGCTTATCAAGGTGGATTACTCACTGCTTGCAACATTCCTTTGCTTCTTTGTATTCGTCGGAAACATTGCAAGGGTAGGTGCAGTGAACAATTTCTTCTCAGATATTATGAAAGGCAGAGAACTTCTGGTATCGGCGGCACTTTCACAGGTGATAAGCAATGTTCCTGCGGCGATGATGCTTTCGGGATTCACTGATAACGGTACTCAGCTTATGCTTGGAGTGAATATCGGCGGACTTGGAACGCTCATAGCTTCACTTGCAAGCCTGATATCATTTCAGTTTTACAGAAAGAGCGAAGGTGCGGATTCGGTTAGATACATTGTAGTGTTCTCAGTGGTAAATTTCGGTATGCTGATAATTCTGCTGCTGCTTCAGATGTTGATAGCATTTATATAAACACAGACGGTATTTCCAATATAAGGGAATGCCGTTTTGTATTGACAGACTAGCTTTTTTGAGTTATGATATAGTATACTGAGATAAAAAGTTTGAAAGGAGAACAAAATGAAAGCAAAAAAATCGGATTGGTACAAACACAACTGGGGACTTGATATCAAAAATATGTCCTGGGTGGAAAACACAGTCAGTGAGGTTGACTATATAATCAAGCTTTGTGGACTAAAAGGTAACGAGCGAATACTTGATCTTGCCTGCGGTTTTGGCAGACATTCACTGGAATTTGCACGCCGCGGCTTCAGCGTGGTCGGTGCGGATATCACGGAAATTTATATTGAGGACGCTGAAAAAACTGCTAAGGCAATGGGTCTTATAAATGCGGAGTTCATATGCTGTGATATCAGGGATATCGCCTACAAAAATGAGTTTGATGTGGTGCTGAATCTCGCTGACGGTGCTATTGGTTATCTTGAAAACGATGAGGAAAATCTTAAGATATTCGATAGGATAGCAGCCGCTCTTAAATACGGCGGTCATCACGTATGTGACCTTGTTTGCGGAGATTATGCTGATGCCCACTTCCCTGTCAGGCTGTGGGACAGCGGCAGCAACACACTTTCTCTGTCGGAATTTGACTGGGACAGGGATAAGAGGATAATGCTTTTCGGTAATTGTGATATTGCATATGGCGACGTTCTCAAAGTGCCAGAGATCCCCGAGGGTGATCCTACAAGGGTCTACACTGTTGCAGAGATCAAAGATATCATGCACAAACGCGGCATGGAAGTTACGGGCGCATTTGCGGGATACAGCGATATCCCTGCGGGAAAAGAAAATTTTCAGATGCTTATTCATAGCATAAAGAAGTAGATAAACGGGCTGTTGCAGCCCCAACAAAGAAAAAGAGCCTGGCACAGTGCCAAGCTCTTCTTTTTGTGGTATAATATAATTGCAAAAACCATTAAACCAACGAAAGGATTGTACCACAAAAATGAGAAATTGTCAAGTGCGTCTTAACATGAATTATGAGATCTACATCGAAGAAAGCTCAACTGTCAGAGTATTGAGCAATGTTATAGATGAGATCTATCAAAAAGAAGAATACACGATAGTAAGCAAGTGGAATGGCGCCATACCCGAGGATATCATGATGAAGATACTCATCTACGGGTACATGAACGACTCTTTTTCAAGCCGTAAGATTGAACA
>NZ_FOKQ01000074.1 GCF_900112155.1 Hominimerdicola alba
ATAGAGGACACCTTTCTGTAGTTTGTATTACTAACTTTCGCATCGTCAGTATTTACATTCTACACTGAGGTGTTCTTTTTTGCAACCCCTTGATTTGTTTGGTTACAGGAAGCTCCATAGGCATATCACTGCAGCTGCACAATATCCAAAAAACTTTTTCAAGCTCTTTAAGAGTCAAATCCTCCTGCTTCAGAAGATCGATCCTATCTTCGGCAATTCCGCAGCGCTGGGCTTTATCTATTAGTTTTAGCTGTCCTTTTCTCATTTGTTATCACTCACTCCAAGAGATTTCATTGTAATCGTAGCAGAATGATCTGGCATTAACGTTTGCAGGAATATCAAATTTATCAGGATTGTCTTTGAGTATCTTAATAAACTCACTTTTCAAAACGTTGTCCTTTTCATAAAATTCTATTTCATTTTTTGCGAAAGGGTCAACATAATAAACTTCGTGTGCAGGATGACCATTCACCCTAAACTCCACACGGTATCTGCTGTTATTGCATATTTCCGTCGGTTTCATAACGTAACCCTTTTCTCGGTCATAGTTACAGCTGAAATACTCATCAAGGTCATGCCCGTCAATTAGTTGTGGTTCAGGATATTCATTATCCTCAGAGGAAAAGAATATTTGTTCACCTGTTGTCTTATCGAATATCAAATATTCAAAATAGACCGCCACTGCTTTTATCACTTTATCGCCATATTTAACACCTTCTCCTGCAGCGACAAACGTCTTATTAATTCCAACTCGATATTGTAACATTTGATCACTCCTATTTTTATAATGTTATCTGCTGAATGCCTGCGAATGTATAATTGGGGAGAGGGAAAACTGTGTCTATAGACACACTTTTTCGCAGGCATTCAGCAAACAAGCCGCCTTTATGGGCGGCTGTCTGCTTTTATAAGGGGGTGCTTTTTAAAGCGATGATTAGCTGTTCTTACGCTTTCTTGAAATGATCATGAGAGCGAGTGCAATTGCAGTTACAGCAAACGCACCGTTAGCAGCAACTCCGGTTGAAGGATTGCTTGTGGTGGTTAATGAAGTAGAAGGAGTTGAAGAATCAGGCTTTTTCTTGTTCTCGAAAGTAATGTTTGAAGTCTGTGCTTCAAATACTGTTACTGTCTGAGCATCAGCTACAAAATAAGCCGCAGGCACAGACTTACCGTCCTCGGTTATGGTGTATGTACCTATCGGCACACTATTGAATGTAGCTTTACCGTCCTTGTCGGTCACAGCTTCAAGCTTCACAGTTCTGCCGCTGTCAGATGTACCTTCAAGCACAAAATTAATTCCGGCGATATCTTTCATTCCCTCAGTCTGTTTCTGAATACTGATGCTGCCGGATCTTTCACCATTGAATATCTCCTTGGTTACTGTTTCAGCGTACAGCACAGTAACCTCGGTTTCTTCGGCTACCATATATGCAGTCGGTACAGTCTTTTCATCCTCTGTGATAGAGTATGTTCCAACAGGAACATTACTGAAAGTAGCCTTACCGTCCTTGTCAGTAATAGCTTCAACGTGAACATCTGTTCCGCTATCGGATACACCCTCAAGGATAAACTTGATACCCTCGATGTTTATCATACCCTCGGTTGTCTTGTGTATCTCAATGCTGCCTGTCTTTTCGTCGTTGAAAACTTCTGCGATAGATGTTTCGGCGTACAGTACATTTACTTCCTGCTTGTCAGCAACAAGGTATGCAGTAGGTACTGTTTCCTTGTCCTCTGTTATGGTGTATGTACCAACAGGCACCTTGTTGAATACTGCCTTACCATCCTTGTCGGTCACAGCTTCAAGCTTCACGGTTCTGCCGCTGTCAGATGTACCCTCAAGAACGAAATTGATATCTGCGATATTGCCCTTGTTTTTGGTGTTCTTGTGGACCTCAACAGTTCCCGACTTTTCATCGTTGTAAATCTCAGCGATAGTTGTTTCTGCGTACATAACAGATACTTCCTGTTCATCAGCCACAAGGTACGCATAAGGAACAGATTCAGCATCTTCGGTTATGGTGTATGTGCCCACAGGGATCTTCTCAAAGGTTGCAATACCGTCTGAGTTAGTAATTGCTTGTGTGTTTACTTCTGTGCCGTGGTTTGATGTACCGCTGAGTATGAAGCTTATTCCCTCAACGTTTATCATGCCCTCGGTGGTTTTATGAACTTCAATACTGCCTGTTTTTTCCTCATCGTACATTGTTATATGATTTGAGGAGCCATCTTCATTTACAGTAAACTTGATGCTTTCCGCAGTGAGGAATCCGTCAGGAGCGAGAACCTCTGTCAGAGTGTATTCCTTGCCGACTGTAAGCTTACCAATGATAGTGTGTTCAGTAGTTGTAGATGTCCATTCATCAATTATTGTACCGTTATCATCGGTTACTGTGAGTTTTGCACCTTCAAGTTCTTCTTTGGTTGTGAGAGATTTCTTGCTTATCTTTACGATTGTGGGCTTTTCGTTGATTGTGGTACGGTATTCAAGCTGTGTTCCGTCATCACTCATTTCGATAGTGATAGGTTCGCCTGAAATATATCCGTCCGGCACGTATACTTCTGTGAGTGTATATGTGTGAGCGATAGGCAGTGACTTAGGCGTTGCTGCATTACCGTTCTCATCTGTTTCCAATGTATATATGGTTTCTCCGGCTGGGATCATGTCCTTACCATTGGAACTATAAATATCTTCGTTGCAAGTCACTTCATATTTAGCACCGGCAACAGGTTCAAGTGTTTCACTGTTCTGCTTGTGAATTGATATTGAACCGCGTTTCAGTCTGTTGACGATTGTTACAGTCTTGGTTTTATTATATTCAAGAGTAACATCCTGATCCGCAGGCTGTTCATATCTGTCAGGTGTATTTTCCTCATGGATAGTATAGGTGATGAGATTGCTGTCAGTATCATAGATATCAAGATCTGAAATAACTGTAGGCTCATTACCATGTGTTACAGCAGTTCTGACGGAGCCATCACTGCCTGTGATTGTGAAATTACGGTCACCTGTTTTACCGTCCTCATGTCTCTTTTTGAGTATGAGTGTACCGGGAACATGGCTGTTAACGATGTATACATCTGTGACCTGATTAAGCAGGAGAGTTACTTCTTGATCTTCGGGCTGAACATATCTATCGGGAACATTTTCCTCATGAATTGTATATGTAATGATGTTGTTATCATCATCGTACATACGAAGATGTTCAAGTGCCGCAGGCTCATTACCGTGTGTTACAACAGTATAAGTTTCGCCGTTACCTGTTACAGTAAAGGTACGATCATCGGTGTTGCCGTCTGTATGAGTTTTGTGTAATACGAGAGAGCCGTATTTATACTCATTGTTAAAATAGAGGTCTACGGTATAATTCTTGTTGGGATCAGCTTCTGAAAGGGTAACCGTCTGTGCGCTAGGATTAACATTTCTTAAATCGTTGTTGATTTCTGAAACGGTGTATTTTATTGCTGTACCGTTATAATCATAGATATTAAGTTCGTCCAGCTTTGCTACACCGAGTTCGTTGGTTGTCAGGCGTTCTCTATGGAGAGCACCTTCTTCTATCCAACTGACCATAAATTCACGACTCTTGATTCCATCCTCAGCTGTCTTATTAATACGTATAGAACCATGTATCTCATTTTCTTTAACGGTTACGGTTTCATTCGGTTTAAGCTGATAAACATCTTTGGATACTTCATATCCGGTAGGAGCAACGAGTTCTTTGACGTAGTAAGTTCCGAGAGGAAGGCTGATTGCAGCACGACCATTAGCTTTTATGGTCATTTCATCTATCTTGTTTTTGCAAGCTTTATCCGTATAAACGCCGTATACAGCAGATGAACCATCGACTTTTGACTTTCCTACAATAGCACCTGTTCCAATTGCTATTTTCTGTATTTCAAACGTCACTTCTCTGTTTAATTTAAACGATGAAACTCTCATAGCACCTGTGTACTTACCACTTGTATCATTATTGATAACAACGCCGTATGTACTCTGTGCTTCAATTCGCCAGTGATTACCACCGTCACCATTGTCATGAATGTTTTTATCGTTGATGTATGCAGGATTTACACCTATCTTTTTCAGATAAGCTTTAACAGCTGCTTTATTCTCGAATTCGCCCATATAAATCCATGCATGATCAGTACTGCCATTCGTAGGATCACCGATAACAATAGAGCCGGGCTCTATCGTACTACCGTTTGACCTCTCCCAGTAGGGGTGATTGTTGGTACTTACTCTTATTTTTTCTATTTCCAGTGGCTTAGTTGTGCCTTTATAAGAAATAGTAGGATTGGTGTAGCTCAGCCAATGAGTAGTATCTACGGGGACGGGGTGATTCCATGCGAAACCTGATGTTGAGTAACCAAGCTTTGTCATGGTATAGTACACCAATCCTGAGCAGTCTACCCCGGCTGAACGAGTATAATTCACATCGTAAGCGACAGGTGTTTTGTTGGCATCATACATATTGTAATAGCCTTTACCACCGGCGCTTGAATAATTACCTCCAAGAAGAGTAGCTGCCTGTGCGATGATCTGATCGGCATTTGGGAAAACTGCTTCTGATGCAGCTTTTGCTTTCATCGGTTTCACTTCTGCGGTTGCAAAAGAAAAAGCGCATACAGCAGCCATTATCCCGGTGCCGATTCTCTTCAAAAATTTGCTTTTGAACATATTATCATATCCTTTCTGAATTTTAATATAAAAAAAGCATTTCCTTTTTGGCAGAATTAAGGAAATGCTTGATCTATCATATTCTCCGTGAGAAAAAGAAAAGCACCTAACATGATGTTGTTAAGTGCTTGAAATACTTATTTATGGATTCTCATACCAATCGGTTGCAATGCAACAATCATATCTATTATCATAGATATCCGATATAACATCAAGACCGTTTGGATATGAAATAATTTCGCCGTTATCTTGTGGTCCGGTAGCAGCAAATGTCTTGGGAGAGCCTGTTATATTACCTTGTGGTTCCATGTAGTAATACTGTCCATCTATGTTTACAATATTTGCTACATGACCATACCAGTCATACTTTGAAGAACGTGCAAGATAACATTCCAGTCCTGCGCCTTGTGCTACAAAGTAAGCGTTTAGCGCATACTCGATGCAGTTCCTGCCACCACAATTGTATGCGTATTCACATACAGCCTTTGCCTTGCCGTAGTCTGTACCATCGTAAGAAAGGTTTTGTCCAGCCTGATACATACCTTCATAATCAATAGGATAAAGAGTCAAGAAAACATACATCTGATCGTCTGTCATATCAATATCAACTATAGAAGTATTTGGTGTTACAGGCTCTGGAGTAGGCTCAGGTTCAGGAATATACTGTGTAGTAGTGGTTGTAGTTGTTTTCTTCACTGGCGGCTGAGTTGTAGTTGTTGTCTGTGTAGGTGCTGCCTGCTGTTGTGCCGGAGCCTGAGTAACAACATTCCCGCCACCGGAATAACCTCCGCCGTAGTTACTGTTATTTGATGACCCGGTTCGACCTGAAGATGTGACCTTTACCTTACCCGAAGTCTTTTTGCTGGTAGTAGTAGATTTTTTACTTGTTGTAGCAGCAGTCGTTTCAGCCTGGGATGAACTATCGTCCTTTTCGGTCCTGGTAGTCGTTGTAACCGCTTCACTTGTTTCTTCTGTTTCGCTTGTTGTTGTGATAGAAGAAGTGTCCTCGGCTACCGTCGTTGTGGTTCCTTCGGCAGATGTATCTGCATTATCTTTTTCGCTGATATTACCGCAGGATGTAAGCAGCATTGATATCATTACGATTATTGAAATTGTGATTCTTTTCATTTTTGGTCATCTCCTGATTGTTTTATCTAAGTATATTACATCGTCTGTAATAAATCAAGAAGTTGGTCGGGCAAGTGTGTCTATAGACACATTCAGATTGATGGTAGATTGAGTTTTGCACCCGCACCGACAAAGCGATTATAAACATACTGTTCGTTGATGTACTCCATCACCGAATACTTGACCATGTTGGAGTAGCGCACACGATCTTCTGACGGGATCTCACCATACATTTCTCGCCTGCGGACCATATCGCGGGGGACATCGGTAAGTGTCACAGATGCGTAGTAATTACTGTAATAATCATAATACGCATTCAGCGCGAAGTTTCGCTTGAATTCTTCCTGGCTAATACCTTCGTCAATGAGATACTGTAACCAGCGTATCTGTGCAGCATCACCGGACAGATACTTCATACGGTCAGTTACCATTGTATGCTGTGTCAGCATTTCATTTTCTTCAAGCATACAGCGCAGATTTGCTCTGAATATATCTTTATACCACAGAAATGCGCGGCATTGTACGTCAGAATCTATCTCGCATGAGTAATCGAACTGCGGCAGCTTGGTTGCTTTCCAAAATTCTTCACCCATAAATTCACGAACAGCTTTGTTCTCAAATCCACCGGGAGCATCATCGTTATCCGGGCTGTTCATGTATTCTTCATGCAGTTTCATCTGATCAGCGATAAATGCTTTTACTTCTTCGGGAGTGTGTTTCAGTCTCAGAATGTTCTCATCTTCGGTATTAATTTTCATACTAAGCCCACCTTTCGTTTGTTTCATATTGTTCCCCAATTATATTATATCATGAAAGCCCTGAATAAACAAGAGAAAACCTTAACAAAGATATATCTGTGCTTTTGTGCAAATTGGGAAAATTTTCCAGTTTTACTAAAAGGCGAAAATGATACTTTAAAAAATTACTATCTTCTTCCGTAACCCATTGATTCGGATTGTTCGTAGGACTGATCGTAATCATTATCTATATCCTGAGTCTGATCTATACTCCTGTTCGCTATCCTCATACGTACAACATCCGTAAAACCGTCAAGCACAGATGGGTGAGTATCACAGCCGAAGAAATCTCTATACTCTTCGATTTTTACATCATAGGCTTGTATGAAGTTATCAGCCCATGCTTTGTTCAGATCTGAAAATCTCCCGTCCCATGACTTACCGTGAATGGTAAGTGCTACCGCCTGTGCTATATCGAAGTCGCTATGATTAAGAGAAAGCTTGTCATAAGCTCCATCAAGATCGTAATGATACAGTTCATGCATTGATGCTGAGATCTCTTTATCAATGTCACTTGCTGTATTTTTCAGTGAAATACGATTTTCAATGCTTTCGTACATTATATCCTTCTCCTTTGCAGATTTAACTGCATTAAGATAATTGGTTGATACTATTGCATTACGCCATTCAATACAGCCATCGTTTGTAATGTATGGCTTTGATGCAATTAGATATGTATGTTCTGTCATAGATTGCAGTACAGCTGTATGATAAAACTGTTTCTTCAGTTCATACAGTCTACCGCTTTTATCTGTATACAGAGCATCGTCAGTCATAATTTTTCGTCTCATCAGAATTTTGTAGTATAATGAATATCATCGGCACCGATCTCGGACCGATACGCTCTTAGATATGGTCTAAGTCCGTTTTTGTTTGCCCAGCTTGTAAAATCCGAATCGGTGTCAATGAGCCGACCGTTTTTTCTTTCTCCCGGAGAAGAAGAAATGGGGAAAATCGTTCCTGCTTGCAGCATATCATTGATAGCATCATAATCAAGACTAAGCTTTTCTGTCATTATGAGATCCGTCCCGGTATCCGATACTGTACCGTATTTTATCTTCGCATTTGGCTTTTGATCCATATACTCCATTGCTGATAGATAGTAGATCGTATCTGAGGTATAAGCTATCAGTAAGCATATTTTATTCAGTTGTTTGTGGGAAAGTATCTTAACTTTATACCCTTTCACTTTGATCCGATGACCCGCCAGCATAAGGCTGAACGAGCACTTTATCAGAGTGTTGTCCATCGCTATCCTCCTTGTCCTTGTTCTCGATGTAGTGTCTTACGGATTTTGGAACTTTCTTTTTGTAAAGCTTATCAATGTGATTGTTGATGACAGCAGAGAGTTCTGCTGCCAGATCAAGAGTATCACCGTCCTCCTTTATGTAGAAGTTTATGAGTGATATCTTTTCTTCATCGATATTCAGTTCCAGCTTATCAAGTATACTTCCTGTTTTCTTTGCCATTATTCATTACTCCTCAAAATATCTTGTAAAATCTCGTAAATACTCGCGAAATCTCAGTATTTCATAAAGTTATGTTCAAGAAATGAACCAAGTTATGGATGATCCAAAGCATTGAATGCCGGATTTAACGTTATCAGGGTATAGCAAACAAAACGTCTTGAGAGATCTGTTTTGACAGCCTTGATGCGACCCATATCCGTTACGGCAGCAAACCTCCTCTGTCCAACGGGATCATTCGTCACGTGAAGTCCCAACTTCCTTCGTTCTGCCTATCCATAACAGGGCGTCGGCGCAGCTCCATTGCGAGGTCATGCCCCTTGGTAATAATTC
>NZ_FOKQ01000055.1 GCF_900112155.1 Hominimerdicola alba
TAGCCGGCATAACGGTTTCTTTTCCGCTCTTTTCCATGATCCCGGTGATCCATTCAAAAAAGCCTGCGAATCCTTCTGCGTCATTTGTGAACACATAGGCCTTCTTTGAATACTCCATCCCTCTCCAGTCAAATGCTCTGGCATAGTGCTTTTCGCTGCCTACATCGATCCCGACAATTATTTTTTCTTCTCCTACTTGCAAAATCTTTTCATTTTGTGTATAATACATATAGAGGACACCTTTCTGTAGTTTGTATTACTAACTTTCGCATCGTCAGTATTTACATTCTACACTGAGGTGTTCTTTTTTGCAACCCCTTGATTTGTTTGGTTACAGGAAGCTCCATTTATACCCATTTCGCCCTTGTCACCCTTAGCGGATTCAGCAAAACTTGAATTGCCTGAATCAGTTTTTTCAGTGGTGACTGTATTAGTATTACTTGTTTCTGTTCCGTTTATAGTCGGGGCGCTTGTAGAGCCTGCATTGGATGATGTATTGTTGATGTTATGTCCAACGCTTGAGTTGCTTGTTGCCGCAGTATAAACGCCTTTAACACCATGGACCGCAGTTGAAACTGCACCCTGTGAATTTCTTGCTTCATTTTCTCCTGCCATATAACCTTTTCCGGCTCCAATTACTCCGCCGCCCAGACCGCCAAATGCTGTACCAAGACCTGAAGCAACATTAGATACTATCTTACTACCTACATTTTTATAGGAACCGTCAGAATTTGTGGTGGCTTTTTGGACTAAATTTTTACCAAAATCAGATCCGGCATTCATTCCTGAACGAATACCGGCTATTCCTCCCGCAACAGCAGCGGCAGCAGTGTTTCCTTTCTTTACGACATTACCTACTGTCCTGCTTGTATTGCTAACAGCACTGCCTGCGATCTGTGTTGCAGATCTGATCGACATTATAGCAGCTGCACCCGATTTAACGCCTGCATCAACACCAAGTATCTTAACAATAAGATCGGGTCCGTCGATGACAAACATAGCTCCTCCAACAGTGAGAGCTATCAGGACGGTAAACGGATAGTTCTTGTCCTGTGCAGATATCAGCACGTAGATATAAAGTCTAAGGATAAAAATAACAGCTATCATTACGATGTTGCACGATATAAGATTTTGTACAACTTGTTTTGCTCTACCTGAACCACTAAGATCAGATGCTACGACCAACGGTGCTACTATCTGTGCGAAAAGCAAATCAAAAAGCAGTCTTACGATCTTAACCATAGCAAAACACATACTAATAAGTGTAACCACAACTAAAATAAATGTAGGAAGGAAGTCAAGGTAATAGCAGTAGACCTCTTCATACCCATCAACGTATATCATCGCGTTAAGCGCCGCCGAGAATGGCTCATCTTTTTTTGCGGCTTCCTGCATTTCCTGCGTGTGAAGTGGTTCAAATTGCGCAACGCCATTGTCTTTCTTGTCTTCAACTATTTTACGATAGTTTTCTTCCATATTCAAATATTCGATGAGGCTGAAATTGGTTCCATATTGTTTAAGATATACCTTATTATCTTCAATTCTTCTTAATAGTTCCTCAACGCTACTAGGTGAGTTACCGATCAAATTATAGTAGGACCATTCAGCGGTAAAAACTTTATTAAATTCACTAGGAATATCATTACTCAGAGCAAGTTCATTCATATACTGAACCATTTGCACATTAATAATTGTTATGTAGTTAAATGCCGGACATTTATCGTACTGCCAATAGCTGCCCCATTGTGGGTCTTTTTGTGCTTCCTCCTCTGAATTATAACCGAACTTTTTGTAATTGTTTTTATCTATTCGTTCCCACGTCGATAAATAAGGAATAGCCTTTGGTGTTTTTTTGGTCATATCTACATTTGTGTAAATAGTATCACCCTCAAAAATCTGTGAATTGGGTATATACGATAAATTTTCTCCCCATCCACCGGTAGGTCTAAATCTACACCATACATCTTCACCTCTATCGGCGGTAACGCCGGATGCTACAACAGCACCGCCTACTTTAGTATACACAAAGGTCTTTCCGTTTGCATCATAACGCTCGACAATAAAATGATCGTCCTTGTTTGATTTTTCCCAGTATTCGTATGTTGAGAGTATTGTTGATAGACCGCTGTATTGTGATGTAGCATGACAAAACTCGCTATCAAGCAAAGTAAGCTTATCTTCCAGTGTGAGAGTCTCGTATTTTTTCTGAACGACAGCCGGAGCTCTTTGGTTTCTTCCGGTATCACTCCATTTTTTGTCAAAATTGGCATCATGAATCGTTTGGTTGATCGGTAAGCTATATATACGTTCCGGATTGCTTTTAAAGACGGCATTATCCGATGAACTGTACTTCAGCACCTTATTTTTTTTAACCGAATCCTTGACCCTAGTTATGCTATTAGCAAGCAAATTTTGACCTAATGTAGGGCTCGTTATTGTGGTATCCTCGTTTACAACTATGTCTTCATTAAACGAGCTTTTAACGCTTTTAACTCCACGGGTACGCAGGCTTGAAAATTGACTGACCAAAGTCGGTAAAGCTACCAGCAACATAATGGATACAAGCAGATTTCGGAAGAAGTCAGACAATCGCATCTTATCAGCATTAATCAGCAGCATAACTGCCGCTATAACAAGCGAAAGAGATACTAATGCCCACGCTACCGGGTATACTACTGATGTAATATTAAATTTATTTTTTATTAGAGTGTATAAATTTATATCTAAAAGGGTTGTAAGTCCTTTGTCAAACTCATCAATAGTAACGCACATAAACTTGAGTGTGTTGTACTCGACATACCTAATAGCGTTTTTTATACGATTGTTACCTTCAACGACCCGACCAACTTCATATTTTACGCCCCAGTCAATACTGTCAGTACCTTCGGCTGCTACATGAACTATCGGGATAACAAATACCACGATGATGAATACAGCTACAAAACATATAGACAGTATTTTCGCTTTTTTTGTGTCTATAGACACACTTTTACTTTTACTCATTTTTATATCCTCCAATCTATATTATGTGTGCTGCAAAAAGCAGAACATTTCTGCCCTTTACGGCACACATAATATGTGTGCCGCAGATTTTATCCCTGAAGTGAGCCTATAAGTCCAACGCCGAATGAAAGAACAGCGACACCAACAAGTATGCTGACTGCCATGCCCTTACCTTTCTGAAGTCCCTGACCGCCACCGGTAATGAATATGATACCGAGACACATTACGCAGAATGCGGCAAGACCATAGCCGATCAGTTTGACTTGTGCGGTAGCTTCTGAGATCCACTGAGTAATCGCACCCCAGCCGTCTCCACCGCCGCCCTGAGCAGAAAGTGTTGTTCCGATAGCTGTTTCAGTGTCAGCTGTTGTGATGCCTGCGGCAGATGATGAAAATGCAGAGCATACTATCATTGTGTATACCATTACGATAATGGCAAACATCTTCTTTACCGCTGTTGTTTTGCCTTTTGTTTTCATGATTAAAAACCTCCTTGAAGTTAGCGCCTAGCGCTTGTCCTGTTATATGTAACATCGTTATCGATGTTATCACTTTGAGTAACTGTTTTTTGCTGCTGTATATATTTGCACAGCACTTCATTGTAATCTTTGCTGTTCTTGGGTGTATGGATAGATACTTTGTATCTATCGCCGTATTTTTGCATTATATTTTTTGCACCCTCTCGTCCTGCCGCATCGCTGTCAAGGCAGCAGACTATCTCTGATATATTCGGATTTCGCGTGAGATAGGATTGAAGTGCAACATCGGAAACACCCAATAGCGCGAGTCTGTTTTGCCGTTTCCAGCAGTTATCAGTATCGCCTTTCTGAGATCCGACTATTTTTGCAATCGTAGCATGAGATAATAAGTCTATCGGAGCTTCAAACAAGTATACCCTGTTTATCTCGGCTTTTGGGTCACTCTTATTACATGGCACATTAAAGCTGTATTCTATCATACTTCCGGTAGTGTTACCTTTGTACGCTTTATCTGCATAAGTATTCGTTCCGCGCTGTGTTACGCAGCGAATGTTATTATTCTCGTCGTAACCGACGAAACAGGCATTGTTATGAGTATCCTGATAGATCAGTTTATCGTGGAATAGAGTACTGACTATATCAGCATCTATACATCTTGTAAGGGTAAGGTACATATATACGTTTTTGTAATTGCCATTCGTTTTTTCGGGTATATATAGCTGTTTTTGTGACGGTTCCTTACTCGTTGTTAGTGCTGATGTAGTTTTCTTGAATCTTGTTACAGTTTCGGTCTCAAGCGGGGAGAGCATCATACAAGCTTCCTGGAACGAAAGACCATCGACACGCTGGAGCCAGTCAAGAACGTTTTTTCCCTTAACATCGTGACTGTTCCATGCCCATGTACGGCGGTTAGGGTAAATAACCAAGCTGTCATGCTCAACGCATTTAAAATACGAAGAAGTCTGTTTAAAGGAAAAACCTTCTTTTCGTCCGAGAAAATCAATCATATCTATCGAACGCAGATTTTCCAGTTCATCATTGGTATAATGAACAAACTCTTTCCCTGAACCTATATACGAAATACGTTTAGGCAATCAGATCACCTCCTACATAGAATTGATACCTCTGAGGATATCGACCTTTATTCTTTTTATCCGATTTATATCAGATACATCGGATATATAGATATCATTTCTGCCGAGAAACGCGCTGTCTTTGCGGATCTGCATTTCTATGAGTTCGCATATATCCTTGTTGTTGATGTAGTATCGAGCAAGTTCCAGCCGATCAATAGTACGGTCCGTAACTATATCTTTTGATGTATGGTTGATTATCCTTACCTGACATAGATTTGAGTCTGAATATTTATTAAAGTTATTGATAGGATCCTTGCAGAACTCATCATAAGCATTTTCAGTAATGGATTTGTCATCAGCAAAGCGTTTCAGCATAGGTCCGTCCAATCGAATATATGAGAGCAATTCGCTTATCGGAAAGACAAATTCTTTGCGAGGTTTATCAGGATATCTAAACTGTATTATTATATTTTTCATATCATCACCCCCTAAAAAGAGGGACAAACGTTATCGTCTGCCCCTCGATGTAGTGTTGTTTTCGGTTTCATCAGCTGAGATAGCTGCCATTCTGTTGTCACTGTCATCACCAACTGCAAGTTCCAGTGACAGTTCCTTGTATCTGTGCTGTTTTTCACGCAGCTCATCTTCATGCGGGAACACATCGCCGCAACGTGTTTTGGCTACATTCAGATTCTTCTCGGTTTCTTTGAGTTTATCCTCATTTTCCGCAATGCTTTTATCTATCATGTTATCAAGTATGTTGTCGATGTTGTCAAAAACACCCTCATGACTTGTTCCCATAGATGTCCTGAATGTGGTTCTTCTGCGAAGTTCAAGGCTAATTATAGGTGTAGAATAATCACTTGTTATGCCTGTTTCGACAAGCAGCATTTTAAATCCTCTGTACTCACCTACAGCGATACCTTCTTGTGTGGCGATCTTTTTAAGACCTATCAAAGTTTTACCCGCTTCTTTTTTATCGGTAAACTCATTGCCGCGTATCGTACAAGTAAAGGACTCATTTTCAGCAGTAGCAGCAGCCTGCTTTTTATCGTCATACAGCCCAAGCAGTCTGTTGTTGAGAGCCTTTATCTCCTGCGGATAAGTTATCTTCGCTTTTCTCTGAGCATCATGCAGTTCCGTGTCAAACTGTGATTTCTTCTGTTTGAGTTTCTGAATATCGTTTTTCAGCGTTGCAAATTCCTTAATTCTCGGATCACCAAGTGACAGTGCCTTTATTTCGGCGTATTTTAGACTTGTATCATCAAAAGCTTCTATTTCATCCGAATGCAGCTTGCTTGTAAGCACCTGTTTTATCATTATCGACTTGCCCTCGATAGTCTGCCATCTGTAAGCATCGAATGTACCCTTGCAGCTGTACTTGAATTCAAGGATCTGTCCATCGCCTATATCAGCGCACTTGTTACCCTGTCTTTCACCTCTTCCGTTTCTCTGGTCGTAGTCACTCGGTCTCCACGGAATATCCAAGTGGTGGATAGCGTACAGATAATCCTGTATATTAGTTCCCGCACCCATTTTCTCTGTACTGCCGAGTATTACCCTTATATCTCTGTTTCTGACCTTTTCAAAAAGTTTTTCTTTTTCCTCAGCGTTCTTAGCATCATGGACGTATGCTATTTCTTCCTCCGGGATACCTTTTGCTATCAGCTTTTTCTTGATATCGTCATACAAGCTAAAAATTCCATCGCCTTTTGGAGTAGAAGTATCGAGGAAAATCACCTGTGTCAGCCTGTTTTCATTTGTGTCTGTATATACCTTAAACACATTTTCCACACAGATGTTGATTTTGCTGTTCGGATCATCCGGATAAGATGGGTCAATCAATCTCTGATCGAGGGCGCACTTACTGCCATCGGTTGAGATCAACAGCATATTGTCAACATCTCTGCCGACTTCCTTGTTGTGTACTCTGTCAGCACGTTCTCCACACTCTTTTATAAATGCTTTCTGTATCTCCGTTGGTTCAGTAACGACTACAAGAGTTTTGACCTTTGGTGTTTTCAGATCGAGGTCCTCTTTCATTTTTACATCTGCACAAGTGTGGAAGTCCGTTTGCAGGAGAGTGACGTTCTTGTATTCCTTAAACTTGGTTATCGAACGGAATGATGTTCCGGTTGGATCAAGTTCAAGATCTGTTGTAAGTCTGCCGTAGTCTGCGATCCACGAATCAAACGATGAGTATCCTTTTTCTTTCAGGTATGAGGGAGCAACATATCTCATTGCTGTATATAGTTCTGTCATCGAGTTTGAGATTATCGTACCTGATGCAAGGACTGTACCTCTGTTCTCTCCGTTGACTTCTCGCAGATAGTTTGTTACGAGCAGGAGATTTTCAGCCATTTTTGAGCCTGTTGAAGTGATACCCTTGATGTTGTTTAACTTTGTATTGGTATAGAGATTTTTGAAGTTATGGGCTTCATCGACAAAGATATAATCTATGCCTGTTTCCTCAAAGTATATATTTTTATCTCTGTCCATTATGTAGTCGAGAGCATCAAGTCGGTTTTCAAGCTGTTTACGTCGTGTAACTGCCGCTTTAGCACTAATGCTGCCGCGCTGTTCTTCTTCTATGGCAATGCACTGATCTATTTCTTGCTGATAGTACAGCGCTCTTCTGTTTGGCGAAAGCTGTACCTTTGCAAATACTGAGTACGGCATTATAACCGCATCCCAGTCACCTGTTGCAATACGGCTTGTCATTTTCTGCCTTTTTGCTTTATCACCTCCGTTGATAGCCAGTACGTTAGCTTCAGGGTATAGTTTTGTGAAATCCGCAGCCCACTGATTTACAAGGTGGTTCGGCACTACGAATAATGGCTTTGTTGCAAGTCCTGTCCTGCGAAGTTCCATAGCCGCAGCAGTCATTTCAAATGTCTTGCCGGCACCGACTACGTGTGAAAGTATCGAACTGCCGCCGTAAAGCATTCTTGCAACTGCATCTTTCTGATAATCTTTTAGTGCTATGTCTGAATTCATACCGTCAAAAGTCAAATGAGAACCGTCAAATGTTCGCAGTCTGTATACATTGAAACGAGCATTGAAGATATCTTCAAGCTCTTGCGCTCTATACGGGTCAGCGAATATCCAGTTTTCAAACATTTCCTTAACCGTATCCTGCTTGTTCATGGCTTCTTGTGTTTTTTCCTGATCGACAACGTAGTGTTTCTTGCCATCGGCTCCGTCCTCAACGTGTCCCACCTTTGCATTTCTCAGATTCAATGATGCATCGACCAGTTTCAATGCATTCATATCCTTTGTACCATAGACACTGCAACACAATTCTCGCCAGTCACCCATGTTAGTATTATTTACGTGCCATGTTGACGATGCAAGGTCATGTTCTACGGTTGTGTCTACATCCAGTTTTTCGCGTATGAACTGTTCAATGTATTTTTCGGGGATCCATGAACTGCCCAGCTGTGCAGAGATCCTGCCGACAGGTATCCTTTCGGGCTGTACCTTTTTCAGCATTTCTACGTTTATTGCATAATCGGGGGATACAGCACTGTATCCCTCTGCTATGCGCAGTTTGCGGGCTACATTACCGCTGAGATATTCATCGGCAGTTTCCCAACCGCTTGTAATATCGCTTTCCATCACCTTTTCAGGATCCCTGAATATATATGTGCCGTTCAGGTCCTTTATACAATCTTCGATAGGCTTGTCTACGAGTGAAGAAATGTATTCAAGGTCAATACGGGCTTTTGTGTTAAGGCATACCGAGTATGCATCAACTGTTGTATCACAGTGAGTTATCTCAATCGCCCTTGAAACTGTACGTCTATTAAATATAGCAGCCTTTACAAGTTTTGTGCTGTCATCTTTATCCTCTGTTTCCAGGGCGTGAAGATTATAGAAATCGTCGGAATTTTCGATAACTTTTCTGATCTTAGCTTTTTTACGTGTTGTGAAAACATCACGAACAGGACCGTATTTAGCTGTATAGCTGTCATACAGATTATTCAATCCTTTTTGCGCTTCAATAAATTCTTCATCGCTTCTGTGCTTCTGCGTATAAAGAGTTTCTTTGTACTGGTCAATTAGTTTTATCAGTGATGTCAGCATATCTTTTTCTTGCTCACTGAAATCTCTTATATCAACTTCTGCCAGTACAGAGCCTTCCTTGAAGAACGGTCTGGACTTATACATTCGAAATGTATGGTTACGCATATCGGGATCCGCTTCATACTGTTCGCGAATCGAAAGCCATTCAGCATCTTTGTTTTCCTCAGTTATTGTTGGCTGAGGTCTGCTTATAGTCTGAACTGAGATCGTTGCTTGCAGATTCTGAATAGCCTTATCTAATGCCTGTTCAAGTGTTTCACCTTCATTCTCTCGGACAGTAAGTGTATTACCGTATCTGCCGCTTGTTTCAAGAACTGTTCCGCAGACCATTTCGGGGTGATCTATGAAATACTGATTTATAGGCAGACCGTAATATGTTTCGCGGTCAACTTCAAGCCAGTCTTCATAGTCTGCATTTGGTTCTGAACGCTTTTGCAGGAAAAGGATATCTGCGACTGCATTTGTTCCGGCATTTTTTTCAAATGCTGTGTCAGGCAGCCTTATAGCACCAATCAGCTTTGCTTTGTTGCTGATCTCTGTTCGTACCTTTGCGGACACCTTATCCATTGTACCAGATGAAGTAATTACTGCAACTACACCGCCTGCGCGTGTCAGATCGAGGGATTTCAGTATGAAATAGTCATGTATCAGGTGATTTGACTTGTTATACTTACGGTCCGTCACGCTGTAGTTTGCAAACGGTACATTACCTATTACTACATCGAAGTAATTGTCTTTAACATCAGCATTCTGAAAACCAGTAACTTGTATTTTTGCCTGCGGATAAAGCTGTTTTGCTATACGTCCCGTGATACTGTCTATCTCAACTCCGGTGAACTGATAGTTAGCCGCCTTGTCTGACGGTACACAGCCTAAGAAGTTACCGATACCGCAGGAAGGTTCAAGCACCTTGCCGCCCTTAAAGCCGAAGTTTTCCAGTGCAGAATACATCTTTTTTATTATTACGGGGCTTGTAAAATGCGCGTTTACCGTAGAATTAAGTGCTGCATTGTATTCCTCCGGTGTAAGCAGATTTTTCAGTTCTGTGTATTCATTCTCCCATGAGCTGTTATTTTGTTCAAAAGCTCCAGAAAGTCCGCCCCAACCGACGTAATGTGCAAGCACATCCTGTTCTTCGACTGTTGCCTGCCTGTCCTCGGCTTCTATCTGTTTCAGCAGTTTAATAGCAGCAATGTTTGCCTTGTATTTTTCTTTCGGTGTACCAACTCCTAACTCATCATCTGTAATAGTATAGTTCTGAGGTCCGTTGACTACCGCAGCTGCTTCAACTACAGATTTTGCTGCTTCAGCATCATATTCAGATATGAATACGTCAAGCGGTTCAACGCGAGTTATTGGATACCAGCCGGTATGCTGATCGAGAAGATCTATTTCATTGTGTTCGGGCTTGATAGCCGTTACTGTATAGGTCCTGTCCTGATACTCTATTTCAGCACCGACTTTTACAGGCACAACGGGAGTATTTTCCTCTGTGAACACGGGTGTTCCGAAGATGGAAAGCTGAACTGCATCATTTTGAACAGCATCATTTTTATTACGCAGAACTATGTACTCATCATCGACTTCATCTAAGCCGAGAAAGTCCAATGCAGCATCCTCTGCTTTTTGTGTATCATCTTCCACGATGTCATAGGTAAGTGCTACCTTTGATATGGCATCCTTTACTCTCTCAGGGAGATCGGGTTCATCCCACTTGACAGCTATGCGGTTTTTACGGTCGATCTGAGCAACTACCTTGTATTTCTTTGTATTTTCGTCGATAGTTGTTTTGTCAAATGCTTCTCCGCTGTAAATGCCGATAGCGTATCCGATGTTATCGGGAACAAGTGTTCTGGTATGGTCGGTGTTATCAATGAAATCAGCTATAAGCTGTTCGCGACTGTCATTATCAGCTGTGACCTGAATATCGTATTCGCCATTCAGGAATTCAGCTTTTACATTCTCAAAATCTTCTGTTCCCTTGTCGATTATGGTCTGAGAACTGTGATCTTCAATGTAGTTGATGAATGTTTGATAGCCTAATTTGGTACGTCCACCCGCAGCACTCATTACCTTTACAGCTTCATTGATGTCAAATTCGGTTATGGTCATTTCGATGAACTGTCCGTTACCGTCATTTCCATCTTCGTTGAAGTAATTCCAGTAAACTACACTACCGTTACGTTTTAATTTGTCGATACCGATTATATCGCTATCAATGTTTGGTGTAGCTTCATTTTCGTGCATCAACTCAGAGTATGTTGTATCAAGTACGATCTCATCATCGTAATTTTTTATGCGCACAGGTTTGTAACCCTGATGTGAGATGTTCGCAAGCCATTTTTCTACGAAGTTATTGCAATCGTCCTGGTCAAATAAACCGCTGGTATAGCTTTCATAGATACCAAGACTTGAGTTTTCAAAGCTTATTGCCTGCGCAGAAGTAGCATCGACCTTAATAACAACATCGGGGTCATACATCAAATCGCCGTTCTGGTCATAAAAATGCATTATGGAGAAAGTATCTTCCGAAAGCCATTCAAGGCTTAACGGTTCATAAGCATCCCCGGCTTCCATTCGCATATAAGCGTATTCTTTCTGCATGAACTCAGGGAACAGTTCATTAAATGCTTTGAGGTTTCGCTGTGCTGCACCATATTGCATTACAGTCAGCTCATTATCAGACGTATCAGCAGATATTTCAGCTGACATTTGTTCTATTTCACGGATTGAAGCATTATGCTTTTCTTCCAGTTCACTGACATTGAACTGTTCGTAAAGTTCCTGAAAGTCAAGAACTGAAAGTACATCTTCGTTGAACGAATGAAGATCATCGTATTTTTCTTCTTTGTAAAGTTCATTGTCGACATAATAACGCAGTGTATGATCCATAAGGTCTGCGTATACTTGAAGTTCCAAGAAGTAATTCTCGTCAAGATCAACAGTGGTGTATGCTATGCCGACTTTGTGAAGATCGGTAAAATCATCACTGCCACCACCGTACTCGCTTTCCCAAAAGTTTCGGATATTCTCTTTTGCCTTTTCAAGTTCTTCCTTGTTTTTAGCTTCAAAAAGCTTCTGCTGAATGAGCTTTTCCTGTTCCTTTTTATCTTCCTCTGAGATAAACTTGTCTATTTTGATAAGGCTGTCTATTCTTACAACAACGTTTTTCCAGTTCATTGTGGCTGTGCAGCCTTGCCACTCATCGTAAGCAGGGGAGTGAACTATGGTATAGCCCTTTTTACCGTAATAAAAATTTGTATTCCTATCGCCAAATCCGCCGTCTGAATATAAGTTGTTCAGGAATTTAACCTTATCTTTTGTGGTGCGTTCTTCATCGTCAAAATAATCTCGGATCTTGAATTTTGTCTGATAGTTAAAATGCTGTATTACACGATTTTTTTCATCTTCAGAAATAAAGAACGAAGGTATGAACTCAAAATCAGGGTCAGCTTTGAATTGTCTGCGCTCGATAGTGAGGTCTTTCAGACGTTCCAGAGTTTCACGAGGTCTATGGAAATGAAAACGGAGTATATCTCTGTTCTGCTCATAATCATTTACAAACTTTGTCATGCCTGAAATGTAGTCTTGCAGTTTATCGCTGTCCATAAGATCATTTTTTATTCTCTCGGCACTGTCAGGAAAACCTCCTTTGAACATTTCATCCGGGATAAAATACTGATATATTTCTTCTGCGGTATCTTGATGCAGATACCACAATTGGTCTGCGATATCCTTTATTTCCATTTCAGCTGCACGATCTATAACAGCCTGTGAACAGAACTGACCTTTTTCGATCAGCTCACCTACTCGTGCAGCAATTAAATTCCATGGTGCAACATTGTACATTTTTGCGTTAAGTGCGCTTTCGCCTGCACCTACCCACAATCTTTCTCTGTCCCACCAAGATGAGATCAGTTCACTCTCTGAATATACATAACCTCGACCATTACCCTCGGAACGAAAACTACTATTAAACTCCCGGCTGAGAAACTCGCCGTTTTCCGCATCGGACTTGCCTTTTTGGTACTGCGCAATAATACGCTCCAGTGTTCCTTTTGTGGCACTGCCGCATCTAAGAACATAGTTGACCATATCATCGGTTACATTGAACATTGGACGCGTATCAATTTCAGATGTATCCTTTCGGCTTTTTGGCTTTGTTGTGGCAGCCATTGTTTCGGGTTCACCGAAAAATGAAAGCTGTGCAGCAGCATCTTCCTGTACGTTATCTTCAACCGTTTCAGGTGTATCAATTATCTGAGTGTCAAGATATTCACCGCGTTGCATCATATCAGCGAATAATGTTACAACATCTTCCCAAGAATAGAAATTCTCGGCTGTGTGGGACATATAATTACCTTCCCAGATGCAAAGACCATCCTCGAAAGTTTTGTAGCCCATGGTCTTATCTTCGTCGGTGGAAAGCTGTGAATATTCTTCGTTTATAGCTTTGCGGATAAACTGTTCACGTTCTTTGGCATTTGCATGAGTTTCAAAGAAATCTGCAATTTCCTGTCTGTTATGATGATAGAAACGATCATGCCGTAATACAAAGAAAACATCATTGTTATCAGCTATCAGCGGAAGTCCGGACGGTATATAGTGAGTGAGTAGTTTAGGATCCAACACAGGCTGTATACCCTTGATCGGATTATCTCTTTTCAGTTCCCACAGTATCAGCTTTTCTTCTTCTGTCAGCTCGGTATTAGCTTTCAGATACGGTATTAAAATGTCAACTGCATTTTTGGCTGTGTTTTGACTTTCTTCTGTATTGTATGGATATGGTTTCTGACGGATTATCTCAGTCTGAAACTGCTCAATATGGTCGATTATAGAGCCGCCGCCTGTTCCTTTACCGTCACCTATATCATATCTTGCCTCATAGGAAAACTGTTCTCCGCTTATTGTAGCAGTAACGGTAAACCATGTTTTCTTGTACCAGCCAACTTTGTTGTCCTTATCGGCACGTTCTAAATGCTGTTTTTCGTCAAGATACTCGATTACGGCATTTGCAAGCGCGAAACTCATATCGTTTCCGTTATGCTCATTTCTGTATTTGGTTATGAGATCGTCAAGCAGTTTGCTTTCTGTTGTCAGTTCGGGATCGTTTTCTGTTCCGAACTTAATGGTAATGCTGTCAGGGAGAACATCTTTTTTATTCTCCGGGATATTATCATTTATAATGATAAATCCTGCATCACGCAGTCTTTGAGTGTAGTTATCTTTCTCTTTATCAGGAAAGCCGCACATAGCGACTTTTCCTTTCCTTGAAAGATAAAGCCCGAGTGCTTCAGAAGCAACCCGGGCATCATTATCGTACATTTCCCAAAAATCTCCGACCTTATGCAGCGTAAGCGAGGTTTTTTCTTCCGCTGTATCATCTTTTTCTTTGGGTGTTATAAATCTATCCTCACGGATAAGTTTATCTATGGTGTTTGTTACGGTCTGCCAATCATAGGACAGATTTCCCGCATTATCATCAATATTGTATCTGACCACGAAACAATCATTTCTTGCAAGATATGCGCTGATAATATCATCATTTGTCGAGTTATAGCTTTTACCTTTGTAATTAGTCCTTACATAAGAGGTCAGAGCATTTACACTGATATTACCCGAAAACAATGCATTGATACGTTCTTTGTTGAGAGAGCCGTTGTCTATCATAAGTGCAGTTTCAAGTATTTCTTGCTGTTTTTCGGCAGTTAAGCCGCTATCTGATACTTCAGATACGGGCTGAACAGTAACCACACTTTTATTTTGCTGAATAATATCATCATTGTTATTGTCGGCTGTGACATTTTCAAGTGTTTCGGGTACAGTATACTTCTTTTCTTCATCTTCTGCCGTTTCAACAGTAGTTTCCTCAGAGATTTCCTCGTCATATACTGCATCGGTAATATCTTCAAATTCGCTAAGTTCTTCGGCTGTAAACATGACATTTCTGCTGCGTTCTTCTATCTGTTCCTTTGTTACAGAAGATACTGTCCTTTGAGCAGCTTTAAGCATTGACCTTGCATATATCGCGGTAATTGTAGCTGTAAGATTAACTTCTTCATCTGACAATGAAGTTATAGCAGATAAGTCGAGATGTGTTTCATTCTTATCAATGCCAAGTCTTTCGCAGATAACATACGTAGTAGATAAAGCCGCAATTTCCCTTACATTCTCATTAACAACACCGGAAAGTGACTTGTCTTTTGACATCATTTCGCAGAGGAAATCACAGATGTTTACAGAGAAGTCATTTCCATTATCGAGCATAACATTATCTGTTATGTTCATGGCGTTGAAATGGTCATAATAAAAGGGAATGTGACCACTTGTAAACTGCCATTTTCTTACGGACGCGCCGTTTGTATCCTTAATGTCATAGCGTATATGTCCGTCACTAAAAATGAAACCTTTAGCTTTGGGATTTATAAATCTGCCCATTCTGTTCCATTCTTCCAGTGTGGCAACAGCAGTTGCGGTAGGTTCTGCGGAATACACTTTGAGGATATCCGCAAAACCGTAAGAATACATATTAGATGAAAAGCTGAGATAATTCTGCCAGTTTTCAATTGAATTATTTAATCTCATTATTTATATCCTTTCGCAACAAAATCTCCCGTAGGAGTGATTATAGCTTTGTTTCCCTAGGGAGTAACGATTAAAGTTTGTGCTTATTGTTTTGAGTTTTTATTCTCCGAGAGAAAAGAAATTATCTTCCGCGTCCGTACTGCGGTGTTATATCTTCAAAACCACTGAATGGATCGTAGTCGGGAATGGCAGCGGCAGCACTCTGCTGATTATAGTTGTTCTGCTGCTGTTCGTATGCATAGCTATTATCCTGTGCCTGCTGTTTAGCATGAAGACTATCTAATACAGCATTGGTCAGCTTATCGTAGGCTTCACGGGTGTTCGGGTGGAACAAATCGCGGTAGTCTATCTCCGGCTGTCCGTCTGCGCCTATCACTATCTGCTTTGTTTCGGGATCATATTTTTTGGTGCGATAGCTTGGCAAATCAAGAAATTCGCCCTTGCTGCCCTCTTTGACCATTATACTGTCGAGTTTAAAAGCATCACCGAATGTTACCGAGCCGATTCCGACAAGGTGTTTTGACTGATCACTGTGCAGGTTGACGTTGATCTTGCTCATCTCAAATTGAGTATTACCGAGGATATTGAACTCGGCATACTCTCTATCGTTTGCCCTCCAGCGCTCCATTATAGCGTTACACAGTTCAGTACGTGCAGCGTTATTTACAGGGTGAAGGACCTCTGTAAATTCTTTTTTCGGATTGCCGTTAGAATCGTACACCGGAGAACCGTTGACCTTTGCATTACGTGCAACGGTCGGCAGGCTGACGTACATTCCGTTGGCTGACTCTCTGATGGTTATACGTTCGAGCATATACTCATCACCATTGTCGTTCTGGAACTTGACTGATGCAAAACCTCTTGTGTTGTTGGTATCTCCCGCAGGCGGGGTATACCTGGACGCGGATACTTGGATTCTCAATAGAAAAACCTCCTTTTAAATTATAATTTTATAGCAGACCGTATTATCTGCTGAATGCCTGCGAATAATAATGGGGGAGGGGGAGTGTGTCTATAGACACAGTTTCGCAGACATTCAGCAAACAAGCCGCCTTTTTAGGGGCGGCAGGCTGCAGGGGAATATTCATTTATTTGGGCAGTTCTTCACTTTTTCTGTAAATCACAGTGTTTAGAACATCGTTTACTGCTGCAACATCATTTTTCAGCTGCTTGACCAGCTTACTGCTTGGTGTTTGATTACAAGCCCTGAAACACTGTCTTACTACATATTTACTGCCATATTTCACTATCTCGATGGTATGTCGCTTGCCATCATAGACAGTGGAATAGATCATACACCTGTCACTGGTTATATCTTTGGCATAACTATAAACACAGTTTTTCTGACTTTCGGCTTCTTCACAGAGCCGTTTCTCGTTACTTATCAATTCATAGTTTTTGGGCAGATTGTCTATCAGAGTTCTGAACTTAGTATCCTTTTTCACTTTTACCGTTGCCTTCTTAATTTGCTTTTTTATCTCGTTTCTACGATGTCTGTCATTATGTGCATTTATAGTCTGATTAATTGGCAGCAGTTCGATTTTCTTTGCTTCATATTCTTCCTTGAGAGCATCTTCCAAAAGTGAAATATTATTGTTGTACTTAGCATAATCTTCTGAGTAGATCGCATTATGTAGAATAAAGGTATACTTATAGCGTGATCTGCCAACGTGTGTCACTCGAGGTGGAGTTACACACTGCATCGTTCTTGCAATTGCTGCATCGGACAATCTGCATTTCAGCTTTAAAAGTAAATATGTCAGATTTACGTTTTTCTTATTCCAATTGCCCTTCAAAGGCATTTTGTAGTGATTTTCAAAAAGTTCCTGCTTGGTTCGGTACTGCCCGACTTCATCTAACGTAAGTGGCAATAAAAGCCCATTTGAAAGCTGATAGTCACGGTACAGATCTACAAATAACTTCGTGTCGTATCTATCGCAAAGATAATCGATCACCGATTTAGCCGAGCTTATGTCTTCCTCGCTGTGTCCGATTGAAATTGCTTCAAACAGATCTCTCAGATATAATGGTGTGTATATGAAACTACCATCACGTTTTTTTCGACCTTCCACAAAGGTTGCTGTGTTATAATAGAATATGATTATCTTTTCCTTACGGCTCTCATTTTTTGTAATTATTCTTCCGTTTTTGATGGTAACTCCATAATAAGGAACGTAATTTATAAAAATGCCTTTAGGCTCTGTGTGTACGGTTCTTGAAATTCCTTTGTAATATACGGTCATATCATAACCGCTTTCTGCAAACTGTATAATATCATCAGGCAGGGCATTAGTTGATGTCAGATTAAACGGAAGTCTTTCCTCAACATAATATTTGGCAAGCTCATAGTACCTTCTTTCTTTTATGCAACTGTCTAAGTCATTTTCAGAACGTATTTCATCGAACATTTCATGAAGAAAATCCTCAGCTTCACCATCTTTAAGTGCATCTGTCACTTTGATGACGGAGTCTGCAAACTCCATCAATTTGAAATTATAGTATTGGTTATCTAAACAGTACTTGTTATGCAGTTCTGAAATATATTTGAATAAGTACGGAGCCCCTTTTTCTTTCAGAGAACGCATAAGCCTGATATCGGATATACTCTTACATGGAAAATCCTCAGTTGTAAAGTATTCAGCAATTTCTTCCTCGGTGATATTATCCCTGAGAAGTGAAAGAGGAATATCATTTTTCATATATTCAAAGAAATGTACGAAGTCCCAATCTTCGACTTTAATTAATGCCTTTATCCACTCCTCAAAATATCTTGTAAAATCTCGTAAATACTCGCGAAATCTCAGTATTTCATAAAGTTATGTTCAAGAAATGAACCAAGTTATGGATGATCCAAAGCATTGAATGCCGGATTTAACGTTATCAGGGTATAGCAAACAAAACGTCTTGAGAGATCTGTTTTGACAGCCTTGATGCGACCCATATCCGTTACGGCAGCAAACCTCCTCTGTCCAACGGGATCATTCGTCACGTGAAGTCCCAACTTCCTTCGTTCTGCCTATCCATAACAGGGCGTCGGCGCAGCTCCATTGCGAGGTCAT
>NZ_FOKQ01000077.1 GCF_900112155.1 Hominimerdicola alba
CGATCTAGAGTCTTCGGTTTTTTACGGTTGAGCTGTTCCACAAAAGTTCGGTTGATCTTTTTGCAGTAATTAGACCTAGCAGATGATACCTGAAGGGCATCCCATAAAAAATCCTCTTTACTTGACCAAAGGTTTACAAGGTTTCTTATCTGCTGTGGCGTATAATCAGCTGCATCAATATGGATATGAGTACCGCAGTCATAATCAAGCCCTGTTATAGCTCCTGCTTTTCTCAGAGAACGAATAACATTTTGCAGCAGATCAAAGTCCTCATATTCAAGCACAGGAGAGTTAAGCTCTACCTTGTAATAGTCACTGGCAAAATCTCCGTTTTTCTTTCGTGCATAGATACTGCTGTCAAAAACTATCTGCCAATCTCTACCTCGGTCATCACCGACAGTATACTTATCATAGGTACCGCCCACATGATCTATATCACCCCCAAGAACTTTTTTAATTGCTTTAGCAGCTTCGCACCTTGTTATACCAGTCATCTCGATCTCGATACCAAATTTTCTATTTTTTATCCCATCAAAATTTCCCGGCATTCTTTCACCTCCGTTCTTTAAAATGTAAAAATAAAAAAAGCCCGAATTCAGGGCGGCGCACATAAAGCAGTTTATGTGATTTGAAGATAAGGTTGCGCAAACTCGCAGCCTTTTTCTTTTTGTCGTATTCTTTGCTGTCAGCAATAGCTGTAGCGACAGCAACATCAAAGCGGAAGTGTATCTCGATCTGCTGAGTACGATGCCCATCGCTCTTTTCAGGAGCGTAAACAACTATCTTCTCGATAAGTTCATGCATGATCTCGGGAGTAAGCTGCTTCTGATTTCTGCGCTTATTCTTACGCATCTCCTGAACAAGATTAAACTCCTGCTGTGTGACGATAGGCTCATGGGTATTCTCAAAGATAAGCCAGTCCTCTTTCGGATTTTCGATCTTACGCTTGTTCTTGTAGGACTTGCGGCATGTACGGAAGTTCACCGTATGACCGATGTATTCGGGGTGCTCTAAAATGTCAATGACAGTTTCAGTACACCAGCGGTCAAGCCTTGAATTCTTGTTGGCTGGGTTTCTTCCCTGCGATATAGCGTAAGCCGTTGGATTTGGGATACCTTCCTCTGTCAGCTTACGGGCAATCTGAGTCGGACCGTAGCCGCTGATGCAGGCGAACTTTTCTCACCTCAGATACATGATGATATGCGGCTGCGGTTTCCCGAACAGTAAGCAGAATTTTGAGCCTGCGGTCATGCAGTTCAAGCTGATGTTACCGAATAACCACACTATCATTACCGTCCCCGAAGGTCCGATGTTCAATGCTCCCGAAGTAGCAGAGGTAACTGCGCCGAGATTGGAGCTTGTGAAACAGGCGGGAAAGCAGTATGCTGAAACAGGCGAAATAGATGAAAAATTGCTTGCGAAGATATGCTCACCGATGATACCCGAAGATGTGTATGCTGGTATCTGCAATAAAACTGTATAACCTAAAAAACAGCAACAAGAAAGGATACACTCCTTGCCTTGTTGCTGTATGAGTTATTCTTTTGATGATTATCAAAGCTACAGGTTACATTTACATAGCACTTTGATTAGCATATATCACCTAATTGCTTTTTTATAAAATCATCAAACGAGTTTATCCTCTCATCAACATTTAAATGCTGATGCTCAATATTTACTGCATCGGATGATGAAATGAATGAGAAATGCATTTTACTTCTATCCATAAACATTTTTATCATCTTATCCGAATGGTTTTGAATATAGAAATACAGTGCCAAAAATTCAATGTCATCATTAAAATAATAAAAATAATCTAGATCATTTCTTGCTCTGCTTACCCTTTGAAAAGCATTATCAAATAATGCGTTCCAATCATTATTATCAAAGTAAGAACAAACTTGTTTAATAATATACATTTGTCCATGTGAACGAAAACCATAATCACTATCAGAAACAAGGTACGGGATAACATATTTGGAAACAAACTCTTTCTTGTTTTGATTAGGAATATGCTCTACGATTTCTAAAATCAAATTTGATAAACTGCCATTATGATACGTCAAAATTCCGGCAATCTCGTTCTCGTTTTCAACTGTATAACCATCTGTATCAAGCCGATCAAGTATATATGAATACTGTTCATCTTTCTTTTCATGTGAGTACAAGTAATCTGCATCATTCATATTCGGCGTACACTTACCATTAGCTATTAGTTCGTTTTTAATATCAGCATCAGATATTGAATCTATGAGTCTATGGTTATAGTCGTATAGCGTTTCAAGTTCATTGTTGTACGGACGATGCTCATTTTTCTCTATTTCGGGTTTTATCCAAGCGTTTGTCAGTTCGTATAACAGTATTCTTTGACCGTCATTTGTAAATATCTTGTCTATTTTATCATATAGTGCTGAAAGAACTCTCTGCCGCCAATATGTCAAATCTTCTGGGGTGTTTTTTAATTCGAATAAAGCATCAAGGTATTTAAATCCAAGTTCACTTGCTACATCAAATAATATGACATATACATTGACACGATTATCTCCTATTTCATTAGCATAGTCGCAAAGAGTCAACAGATCCATTCCATAAGACATGATCTTATCAGAATTATTCGGAAGGAACTTATAGCATTCTAAGAGACCATTTAATGTGTAATCTTTTCTGCCAACATAGCCCATAATTCTTAGGTTCATGGTTTTTTGAATTTTATTTGCAAATTCGGTTTCGTTGAACTTGTTTAGTAAGGACACTATGTGTGTGCAGATATACTCCAAGTTATCATATTCGTTCTTCCATACTATTCCGTTTGAACCACACCAAAACTCTGCTATTTGCAAGAATAATTCCTTTTTATCAAACAAATAGTAGAGTTGAGCAAGTTCATCAATGTAATGCGGAGCTTTTCCGGTAAATATAATATTCAGCAAATCAGTACATAATCTTAATTTCTCTGGATATTCAAGCGTATTGACAAAGTATTGTAAGAATACTCTCTTGAAATATGGGAGAACTTCAAATGTGCCACAATCATTGCATGAGCCAGCTCTATTTCTTGTAAAGTATGTCAAATCATAAGCTATTTTTAGTGTTTCATTATATGTTCCTTCGTTATCATAAAAAAACGAGTTTATTCTGTCTGCTAATGACTTTAACTCTATCGCAGGCTCATAACCACGATCCTCAATAGAAATGCGTTTGTTTTTCAGAGTCTCTTTATATAGCGTATCCCAGTCGATTGTATTATCATACTTATACAAACAAAAATATGCTTTAAAGAAGCCATGAATACCATGAATCTTATATTCTGAAATATCTCCACCTAACGAACCAAAAAAATCCATTTTTATAACTGCATCATGTAAGATAGATTGTATTTCCTCGGACGGAATTCTTTTCAATAACATGGAGAAACATAATTCTGTCAGAGTATGTGTAGATATATGTTTAAAACTGCAAAGCTTCGTAGATAAGCAAGCAATTGCTTCATTACAGATATCAGGATTCTTGGTTATTTCAGAAACATAATTGTGTAGATCTGCAATGCCATAAGTATGAAAAGTGAAAGTTTGGTGTATGTCAGAAATAGAGCAAAAATTGGCACTTGCATCTAACCACCCTGTTACAAATGCAACATAACAATTGTCAAGAGTAAGCTCTCGAAGTACATCTGGATTATAAAACCTGCTAATATATCCTATCTTTTCAAACTCTTTTTGATTGGTATCATCATCTGACAGTGTTTTTACAATATCATAGTTTGAAAAATATTCGGCGTATAGTTTTTCCGCTCTTTCATATTCATTCAGTTTTAGAAGGCTATAAATATCATCGATAATCTGGGATATAGCATCAGAAGCCTTTAGCACATATTTTTCAGAACGAGTCAGCTTACTCGACATTTTTGCCTCAACAAATCTTTTTTCCTGCTCATAATAATTTACACACTCAAGTAATTTGGATATTGAAGTTGAAACCAAACTCAGTCTGTGAGTCATTTCAAAATTATAATCATCTTTGAATAAATCAACCACATTACTGAATTGTTCCACCAATTTATCAATTGGAATTTGATAATTAATAGAGCCAATTATATACTCAGGATTATAGAATTCAAAAATTTTATCGAGATTACGTGTTTCAAGGCTTAAGTTGAACAAAATATCATATTTGAATTTATCTAAAGCTTTGTTTTTGATAATAGATGAAGTTACAGAGTCGATAACATTTGCAAAGTTGCTATTTGTACGTATAACTTCTTTAAAATAGAGCCTGACATCATTGTGAAAAACATAATATCCGAAGTCATCTGAAACAATAATAGGATAAAGTTTGTGAAGTACTGCTTCAACAGTAAGCTTATCTGATTCACAAAGATCAACTAAGTTTTCAATTGATATTTTTCTGGAAGCAAATGCATAAATAGCTTCTAATTTTAACAACAAAATCTCAGATTCTGAGGATATGGAACTTACTATCCACTCATAGTAACGGTCAATATAGTTGTTTAGCCTCCGTGTCAATAAATGATTGATAATACCATCAAAATCAAAATCAGCAGATAATCCTTGTATTTCTAAAATAGCAAACAATACATTAAGCGTATTGTTGCCGACAACTCGTATAATTGATGAAGATAAAGTATCAATATCCACATTTTTTATTTTGATATTATATGCTTCAATTATAGTCTTGATATCATTTGCTTCTAAAGCCGGAAGTTCAATGTACTCTATATCTGGATTTTTTATCAACCACTTCGGGTATTTATCATTAACTGGCTGTCCAACTAAAATAAATTTCACTCCGTCGCCAACTTCATCAGGACGAGGAAGCTGAGAAAGAAACGTATCCTTGGTCTTACTTGATCTTGCAGCGTGATCCATTCCGTCGATAAATAAATAGCAAGTCCGCCCACATTTTTCTGCGTATATTGGTAAAAACTTAAATACTGCCGCTCTGAGTTCTGTTATGGTCAAATAATCATATAGGAGTGGGAATTCTAATTCACTAAGTATATTTAATGCTTCAAATTTGCTTTTGATTTGAGATAGAATACTGCTCCAGAGGTCTTTACCGCTATAGAATCCCTCATCATCACTAAATGATGGAGTATCTGCGTTGACCGGTAAATATGTATAGTATCTGAAATCAACAATGGAGTTTGTAGCCTGAGCTAAGTAACTAATAAAATTTGTTTTTCCTGCACCTGGTAATCCCTGAAGAAAAATGACACTCTTATCACTTTCAGTTATCCTTTTTGTGAATTGATCTGCAAAATCAAGTCTGGAAGGAAGAATTGGCGTTGTAGGAGATAATTTATATTCAGGTAACCTATAATGCGGCTCACATAGTGAATTATATATATCCTCTTTAGTAATTTCGGGCTTTTCTCGACGAGAAGTAGCCCATTTTTCTAAGCTTGAACGTAATTTTTCGATAGCTGTATTAATTACTTCTTCTTTATCAGTACCTAATATATTAGATAATAATTCTCTGATTTTCACCTCTAAACCTGCAAGATCTTCCTGATTTTTAAATTCAATGATCTGTATAAATTCGTCAGTATCATCTTCATTGAGATTAATAGTTCTTCTGAACCATTCAATTGCATTCTTCTCCTGAATATTTTCTCCGCAATATGACAAATCATTTTTTAATTTAGGAAGCACCCTATTTATAAAGCATGAAAAAGAGCATTTTCCGTTTGTCGCATTCGGTCCCCATTTTCTGTTAGTAATTATACTTAGAACTTTGATCTTATAGTTTGTTTTTGCTTTGTTCCACTCTGACGCCCATGATTTTAACATTTTATCGGATTCTAAATCAGAATATGTCAAAGAATCATTAACATCAGTGTGTTTCACCTGGATGTTGGCTATGCTACCATCAACATAGTTTATAACCACATCATCAAGCGACTGGAATTTGCTTGATTGCAGCGTGACAGATTCGATTGATGCATCTGTCATCATATGTAAGCATTCAATGATTCCTATTTCCCATTCATACCAATAAGGCGTACCAATTCCTGCATTACCCATTATATTCCGCCACCTTTTCATAAGCAAGTCGACTTATATTATATGCGAATTTTTCTATGTCATCTTTAGAAAAATTAATGTGATAACCATTTATCAAGCTATCAATAGTATACTTGAAACTCGTATCATAGTCTGGAGAAATATAGTCAAAGTGTGTTAACTTGAAAACATTTTGAGCGAAAACGTACAACTCCTGTTTAGATATAGGATATATAATACTATCATTCATTTTTGCAAAGCTATTTAACAACCTGTTGTTTTGCATTATATTATAGCATAATTTAATAAAATAATCAGATATATCATCAAGTTTTTCTTGCAAGTATAAACAAATAAAACCAAGTGAAGGGTGAAAATCCACTCTTTCAGTTATATTATATTCTACTAAGCTGCTTTTGCAATCGTCTATAATTTCAATAAAGGAGTACTCAGGAATAGCAATTAAGCAATCATTTAGATCAATTAGTTGTATTTTGCTTCTTATTCTATCTAAATAGAAAAAGCCACAGATATTATAATAACATTTAAAAACTGAAAGGGCACTGCGATTGAATAATACGAAGCCATTTTGATTCGTATTTAAGTTAATATCTCTGAAAGAATTGCTTTGTGTATCATAAACTTTAATCACTTTATTCACCTACTTTATTGCTATATGCTTGTTTCCCATATCATAGCATAAATACACGAAAAAGTCAATCTGCATCACAGCGCATTGCACTGAGGAAAATCCACTTTTTGCTGCGCAATTCACAAGAATTATTACAATCCTTCCACAGAACTGGACTCCGGTAGTTTTATTGGATATAATGGATTCACGATAAAACTATTGGAGGTAACGATTATGTTGAAAACACCTGAATTGGCAATGCCGAGAACACGAAAGGTCACTACTGTATGCAACGGTAAACGTGAGGTCTGGACGGACTACGAACAAGCAAAGGCATTCAAAGCATGGTACCTTGTAGGATTATAGTGGTTATAGCGGCTGTTTGAAGTTTCGGCATACCACAGGTCACTTATCCGATCTAGAGTCTTCGGTTTTTTACGGTTGAGCTGTTC
>NZ_FOKQ01000098.1 GCF_900112155.1 Hominimerdicola alba
GCCCTCCCACAGCAGAGCCTTTAATCGATCTCTGCGCCTTCCGCAAAACAAAAACAGGCTGTCGGAAAACAGATCGAGATCAAATTCCTCTCTGATTATCGCTGCAAGACCGTCTATTGATTTACGCATATCGGTATGCCCACAGACGATGTAGATATTGGCAGCAGAAAGTTCCTTCAGCATTGTTTCAACCCTCTGAACAGAGCCATAAGCATATCTTCGGAAGTATCCCCGGAAAGCTCAACTTCAAAGCCTTCCTTGCGTATTATTATCTTTCCGGTATCCGAAACAGCATTGTTCTGCGGCACCGAGACAGAGGCGGAAACACTTACGGGAACTATGCTCTGTTTCTCACTGCCCTCGATAAGCTCGGTTCTCAGCACATTCAGACGTTTATAGTAGGTACTGACATTGATGCCGTTCTCGCTGCACCACTCATCGACCTTTTTGCCGCTCGCCTGGCACTCGCTGACCATTTCAGCCCATTCCTTATGCCTCAGCTGCATTTTGATCTCAGATATTTTTCCCATGTTCATTACTCCTTTCGGCTTGCGTATTATCTTTCAGAGTAATTATATCATATTGGGTGGGCTGTGTCGGCTCGGGGGATTGGTTGGCGGTTACGTTACATTTCCCCATAATCATGAATGCCTCTGATGGGCATTTCCGTTCGCCAGAGTATATAGTAAGAGCGAGCTGCCGTTTCGACAACTCGCTCTGCTGGTCATTCATCCTCATCGCTGCACTCATCCAGCCCGTGAAGCAACTGAATGTAAACGCATTCTGCACGGTCATTGCGGGTGCGAAAATGTTTTCGATATAGTATCGGGAATATTCATTCCTCTGATCCTACCAACACATAGTTACTGTCAATATTATTTTCTGAAATACATTCGTACACTTTTTCGTGGATCTCACTCATATACTCACCCCAGTTTTCGATCTCAGAACGATGAGAATGATCCACAAAAGTTCTTACAATTACAATGTCGTGGTTTGGTCCATCAATATTCCAATTTCCTGAATCCTGTATTCCCACACTGACACCAATTTTGTAACCATTTTCTTCAATGCATTTATCTATCAAACTTTTTATCTCTACGGCATTGGTAATCGGTTCTGATGATGATTTATTTTCAGAAGAACCCGCGGACTTCTCACTGTCATTCTTCACAAAAACAAAAATCGCCACAACTGCCCCAACAAGAACACAAAGCAATACTGCTATTATAACTTTCTTTTTCATAGTACGCACCTGCCTTTAATAAGAAATGTACGGGTTCTCTGTAAAACTGAAGATGATACTTTGAAATTCTTGAACCGGAAATAATTTCATATCGTATTCCGAACGCGAAGATGTTTTTATTATAGTGTCGGGGATATACTCATTCATACAGGTAACCAAACACATAATTTTCATCAATATTATTGTCCGAAATACATTCGAGAACTTTAT
>NZ_FOKQ01000082.1 GCF_900112155.1 Hominimerdicola alba
TTCCATGATCCCGGTGATCCATTCAAAAAAGCCTGCGAATCCTTCTGCGTCATTTGTGAACACATAGGCCTTCTTTGAATACTCCATCCCTCTCCAGTCAAATGCTCTGGCATAGTGCTTTTCGCTGCCTACATCGATCCCGACAATTATTTTTTCTTCTCCTACTTGCAAAATCTTTTCATTTTGTGTATAATACATATAGAGGACACCTTTCTGTAGTTTGTATTACTAACTTTCGCATCGTCAGTATTTACATTCTACACTGAGGTGTTCTTTTTTGCAACCCCTTGATTTGTTTGGTTACAGGAAGCTCCATATCATCCTTGTCTATTTATCCGAATAAAGATTATATCACCCTCTGTATTGTAAGTCAATAGATGATAAGGTCACAAACCATTAAATTTCTATGCGACTGATTACGGTGGCATACGACGGCAATAATATCACGGGGTGATTTTATGCTGAGGATAAGAAATACCTATGACAGCAAGGGCGAAAAGCTTACTCGCGGAACTGAGATTCAAAACCGCGAACTTTCAGGCCTTTTGGGAGAAGTAATCTCCCGCAGGAGGGACAGCCGATGAAAAAACGCAGGACGGCTTTGTACATCAGAGTATCCACCGATGCGCAGTTTGAAGAGGGCTATTCCGTCGATGCACAGAAAGAAAAGCTGGCGCAGTACTGCAAGCTGAAAGATATCGAGGATTATGAGTTCTATATTGACGGCGGCTGGTCGGGCAGCAATATCGACAGACCTGAGATAAAGCGCCTTATCACGGATATCAAGTCGGGTAAAATTAATGCGGTTGTGGTCTATAAGCTTGATAGACTTTCCCGTTCCCAGAAGGACACAGTCTTTCTGCTTGAAGATGTATTCATACCAAACGGCTGTGCTTTCATCTCGCTGAATGAGAACTTTGATACTTCGACACCCTACGGTAAAGCGATGATCGGCATACTTTCTGTCTTTGCCCAGCTCGAAAGGGAGAATATCCGTGAAAGGACACGCATGGGTATGTACGAGAGAGTGAAATCGGGGCTGTGGATGGGCGGTGGTCGGGTGCCTTTCGGCTATAACTATGACCGTGAGAAAAACACTCTTGTCCCCAACGAGAAAGCGGAGCAAGTCAGGCAGATATTTCAGCTGTACCTTCAGGGCTATTCCACAACTCAGCTGGCGGGTATGTTCGATGTTTCGGGTGACCAGCACATCTCGGCTATACTTGACAGAGAAACATATCTTGGTCGGATACGCTTTCGCGGCGAGGTGGTAGAGGGCTGTCATGAAGCACTAATCGATGAAGAAATATGGCGTCGGGTGCGTGAAGAAAGGCGCAGACGCTCCCGTGGGACGGCAGGTAACACATCCTATCTGCTGACAGGTCTGATGGTCTGCGGAAAATGCGGCGCGAAAATGCGTTATCAAAAGTGGGGCAAGGGGCTGAAAATATACTGCTATTCACAGCAGAAAAGCAAACCTTCGCTGATAAAAGACCCCGATTGTGTCAACATGAGATATGATGCTGACGAAGTCGAGAATGCTGTGATAGCAGATGTTTTCGAGAAAACGCGGAGCATAACCGCAAATGGCGGCAGTCACAGAAAAATATCGGCAGAGGAAGTGCTTAAACGCAAGTATGATACCGCGGCGGGAAAGCTGAAAAGACTCTACGAACTTTATGCCCGCGGAGGTGAGGATGTTCTGCTTGAAACCATAAACGAATACAAGGCTCAGCTTGCCGAGATATCCGCCGCGATAGAGAACGAAAAGCAAACAAAGGCAGTTGAGGAAGAACTTGCCTACAAGCGGGGAGTTCTTGAAAATCTCGCAGGGCTGTGGGATGAAATGACTGTCGCTGAAAAACGCAGAGCACTCCGCACCTGTATAGACAGGATAGTGCTGACCGATGAGGATATAGATATAGTCTACTCGGTGTGATTTTCGACTATCCTATGCTGTCGGCACTGCGTAGGTAGAAAATCTAACGTTCAGCCCCACATCAAAATTGTCGATGGCTTTGATAAGCCCCACCACACCAACCTGAAAAAGATCATCGGGACTTTCCTTGCCGGACGAATACTTTTGCAGAACGCTGAGCACCAGCCTGAGATTTCCGTTTATAAGCTGTTCGCGGGCTTTCTTGTCCCCTTCGTGTGTTCGTTTCAGAAGTTCCTGCTTTTCTTCTTCCGTCAGCACTTTCAGATTTCCCGTATTTACTCCGCTTATCTCAACTTTGTTGTATTGCATATTTGTCCTCCGTTAAGGTTATTTTGCCCGAATTGGCAGTCCTTTACAGAAAGTTTACCCTATGATGGTGGGGATATTCATGGGAATGGTGTATGATTAAGTTCTCAGGTTATACGGCGTAAGATTTCTGCATATCATTATACAATGTAAAAGTCGGTGTGAATGACATACGGCAAGGGGGGAACGGTATGATATGCAGTTTTTCTGGACTTAGGAACAAGGAAGTCGTTAATGTAAGGAGCGGCGAAAAGATAGGCTATGCCGATGATATCGAGCTGGATACCGCCGAAGGCAAGGTCATATCCATAATAATCTACGGAAGATCTCGTGCTCTGGGGCTGATGGGCAGAGATGATGATGTAGTCATCAGATGCAGTGATATCAGGCTTATAGGTGAGGATACTATATTAGTAGATATAGGCGATACAGCAAAACCTTCAAAAGAGCCGAGATACAAGGTCGATAATTTGTTAAAAACATCGAGATAAAAACACTTGCAATCGCGAGAAAAGTGTGCTATAATATTATGGTAATTCGCACGGACGAAGTATGGCTTTTGGTCCCTATGCGTAATGGCATCATCTGATGCTATGTGTCGCTTGCGGCATTCTGCGGGGTTTGAGTCGGCAATATCGTCCGGAGGTTATGTATCATCCGTATAACGGAAATTTTAAACCAAACAGGAGGTTACTACCATGGCAGTAGTATCAATGAAGCAGCTTCTTGAAGCAGGTGTACACTTTGGTCACCAGACAAGAAGATGGAACCCTAAAATGGCGCCTTACATCTTTACAGAGCGTAACGGCATCTACATCATCGATCTCCAGAAGACAGTTAAGAAGCTGGAAGAGGCTTATATGTTCATCAGAGAGATCTCCGCAAACGGCCAGGAGGTACTGTTCGTAGGTACCAAGAAGCAGGCTGGCGACTCCATCAAGGAGGAAGCACTGAGAGCTAATGCTCACTACGTAAACGCTAGATGGCTCGGCGGTATGATGACTAACTTCAAGACCATTGAGCAGAGAATCAAGAGACTTGAGCAGCTGCACGCAATGGAAGAGGACGGCACTTTCGAGCTGCTCCCCAAGAAGGAAGTTACCAAGCTGAAGCTCGAGATCGAGAAACTCGAGAAGTTCATGGGCGGTATCAAGAACATGAAGAAGCTGCCCGGCGCACTCTTCGTTGTTGACCCAAGAAAGGAAAAGATCGCTGTAGCTGAGGCTAAGAAGCTGGGTATCCCCGTAGTAGCAATCGTAGATACCAACTGTGATCCTGACGATGTTGACTATGTTATCCCCGGTAACGATGACGCTATCAGAGCAGTTAAGCTGATCGCTGGCTGCATGGCTAACGCTATCATCGAAGGCAGACAGGGCGAGGATGCTACTGCTGCTGAGGAAGCTGAGAAGGCAGAGGCTGAGGACGCTGAGTAATTTCTCGGCTGACTAATACAGAATTAATCAAGGCAGGCAATAAGATGATTTGTCTGCCTTGTTGTGAGTAAAATAACAGAATCGGAGGAATTTAAAATGGCTAACGTAACAGTTCAGGCTATAAAGGAACTTATGAGCATAACAGGCGTCGGCATGATGGACTGCAAGAGAGCACTTGTAGCAGCTGACGGCGATCAGGATAAGGCTATCGAGGCACTGAGAGAAAAGGGTCTCGCAACACAGGCTAAGAAGAGCGGCAGAGCAGCTGCTGAGGGCGTTGTTGCTACTGTTGTTAACAACGGCGTAGGCGTTATGGTTGAGATCAACACCGAGACTGACTTCGCTGCTAACACCGATGATTTCAAGGCTTTCGCTGCTAGCGTTGCTAACACCATCGTTGAGAAGAACCCTGCTGACGTTGACGCTCTGAAGGCTACTACTATCAGCGGCGGCGACAAGACTGTTGACGAAGTTCTGACCGAACTGGCTGGCATGAAGATCAGAGAGAATATCGTTATCCGTCGTTTCGTAAGAATCGAGGGTACTGTTGCTTCTTACGTTCACAACGGCGGCAGCATCGGCGTTATGGTTAAGATGGATACTGATATCAAGGATGACGCTGTTCTGACAATCGGTAAGGATGTAGCTATGCAGTCCGCAGCTCTGAATCCTGCTTACCTCAAGAGAGATGAAGTTCCCGCTGAGGTACTTGAGAAGGAGAAGGAGATCATGATGGCTCAGATGGCTGAGGATCCTAAGATGGCTAACAAGCCTGAGCAGGTAAGAGCTAAGATCGTTGAAGGCAAGGTAGGCAAGTACTACAAGGAGAACTGTCTGCTGGAGCAGGCTTTCGTAAAGGACGACAAGGTTTCCGTACAGGAGTACGTTGCAGCTGAGGCTAAGAAGCTGGGCGGCAGCATCACTATCGCTGAAGTTGTTCGTTTCGAGAGAGGCGAGGGCGTTGAGAAGAAGGAAGAGAACTTCGCAGACGAGATCGCTAGCATGATCAAGTAATTGATCATATCTTAAATAATTATGGGGGTGTTGCAATCGCAGCACCCTCTAACCATATCCGAACATCAGAGTAAAAAAACATATTTACTGGTGAAATAAACTGTTTCAGTGCGCACACCCCCAAGCCCTCTTCAAAAAAGAGGACTCGGGGGTGTAATGTTCTGCTGGTTTTATGCTGATTTCAGTTCAAAAAGAGAAATTCCAAGTCGGTTTTCTGAGATCTTAGCAAAAAGCTTCTTTATGTTGTATGCAAGTCCCAGCAAAAGGAACTCAGTTCTGATGTTGTTTTTGCCCCTGCACAGGAATCTTCTGAAGCCATGATCCTGTTTCAGCACTCCGAATACGCCTTCAGCCTGTATGCTTCGGTTCATTCTGAGCTGTTTTCCGAATTCGGTCGTTATATTTTCCAGGCTTTCTGTTCTCAGTTCTTTGAACTTATGCGATATAGCCAGCGTCTTGTTTCCTTTTGCTTTTGTACAGTTCTGTTTGTAGGGACAACCTTCGCAGCTTTCACATCTGTACAAAGCTTTTTCGGAAACGAATCCCGTCTTGCTTTTTTCGTGTTTAGTCCCGACTCTCCAAAGTATCCTGCCGGCTTTGCATACGAAAATATCGCCCATTTCGTGGTATTCCATATTCTCGGGTCTGCCGTATTTTGTACGATAATTCCGCTTTTTGCTCTGCTCATAATTTACGGGTTTTAT
>NZ_FOKQ01000025.1 GCF_900112155.1 Hominimerdicola alba
TCTTTTCCATGATCCCGGTGATCCATTCAAAAAAGCCTGCGAATCCTTCTGCGTCATTTGTGAACACATAGGCCTTCTTTGAATACTCCATCCCTCTCCAGTCAAATGCTCTGGCATAGTGCTTTTCGCTGCCTACATCGATCCCGACAATTATTTTTTCTTCTCCTACTTGCAAAATCTTTTCATTTTGTGTATAATACATATAGAGGACACCTTTCTGTAGTTTGTATTACTAACTTTCGCATCGTCAGTATTTACATTCTACACTGAGGTGTTCTTTTTTGCAACCCCTTGATTTGTTTGGTTACAGGAAGCTCCATTATCCGGTATTATTCTCTTAAATGGCTATAAACACCTAGAATGATTATATCAGAAATTTAACGAACTGTCAATAGTATAGCTTATTTTTTAAGGGGGGAGTGTTCATAAAGAAAGTGGAAAGATGTTGAGATTTGGTGGATGCTGCCAAAGCTCTCTTCCTTGACAGTTCCCGCTTGTTTGCTGTTGCTACGAATTATATATCAGGCTCTCTCCTTCATCATCAAACAGCTCTGCCAGGTCTTCCCCCCTGAACACTGCTGTATACCCATAGGGCAGACACATAAAGTCCAGCAATTCGGGTCTTTTTACCATCAGCTTATAAACAAACACAGGCTCGAATACCGTTGCATCATCTATCTCCGCTTTGCCTTTTTCGTCGTAAGAATAGCTGTTCAGCTGCCAACCTGACGAACCCATCTCCTTGAAGCGGGTCATCACAAGGTTATCTTTTTCAAGTGCGCCTTTCGCCACTGCCATCTTATCGTAGAAATGCACAGCGTCACCCATAACGCCAAGTTTTTTCAGCAGAAGCACCTGTCTGTACTGTATCTCAAGGGCTGTGGTAAGGTCTGTGTTAAGTGCGGTGAGTGGGTCATCGGTGAAATCGGGGGCGGCTATATCGAAACCGCCGTTATGCTCGCTCAGCAGGAATGTGGAAAATCCTGCCCTTATCCTGAAACCGTCCTTTATCCTTTCTGCGGGGATATGTTCTATCGCTTCAAGCAGAGGTTCAACAAATGGACGCAGAGCTATTTCCGATGAAAATCTGAATTTTATTCCGTGTATCTCTTCTGTAAAATTTACTACCATTGTTATCTCCCTATAAAAAACAGGCGGGAACTATAGTATATCAGCCCGCCTTATCGTTCATAAATTGCTTTACAGTGTTTTCAACAGTACCAACACTGTTTTTTTCGGTTATATCGACCCTGTATGCGTAGGTCTGTTCTTTGCCGTCAGTTTCGGCTGTGGTGGTCTCTGTGAAGTATTCCAGTTTACCGTCGGCATCGAAGTAATACTCTGCTGTAAACCCTGTGACCTCGCCTTTTTCAACTTTTGCGCCTATCTTCTGCGCATCGTAGACGTGGGTGACTTTTATACCGCCGTCGATAGTTTCCTCTTTTGCCGAGGTTATATTCTTTGGGGTATATATCAGCAGACCCTCGTCCGCCTGGGGGTGGGGCATCTTTCTTGTATACCTGACAAAATCCGAGTCGCCTTTGACAGAATATTTCACTTCGCCGTTTTCGTAGGTGAAACATTCCAGTCCGTTATTGAACTGTGCGTACTCGCTGTTATCGCTTTTGCCGTAATAGGAAAAGATCAGCGTGTCCTTTTCATCGTATTTAAAGGTGAAGCACTGTTCTTCCTCACCAGAGTTCATATCTGTCATAGTCACCTTAGCGCTGTTAAGAGAAGCATAATCTTCCCGCGCCTGCTTTACCAGCAGACCGCCCGCCTTATCCTCGGGTTCTCCGCAGCTGCCCAGCATGACAGCGGCTGAAAGTCCTGCAAGCAGGGCTCTGACGAATTTTCTCATAAGTTCTTGCCGATCTTAGAGAAGAGTACGAGCGCCAGAGATATAGTTACCATCTGTGAAAGTGTAGCGCGTATCATAAATCCGATATGGAATCTGATAACATACAGATCAACATTCCAGTTCTCAATACCTATGTCCTTGCCCCATGACATCCAGTTGAAATAGGGTATATTCTGGCATACCTCAGCGAGAAAGCCTCCGAGGATTATGCCTGATATCACAAAGAACAAAAATGCAAAGGTCTTTTTGAATTTATCCATAGCCTGACTCCGTAATTACTTTCTGCGAGAGGGTGAACGTCTCTTGTTATCGGTGATCTTTTTGAGATCGGAGAACTTCTCGTCGCTTGACGCTTTGAACTTACTGAGCATATCTTCAAAATCCGCATTGCCGGATTTCTGGTTGGGGTCGTATATCGGAGGCGGGTTCTTGCTGAAGTCCTGAGGAGGTCTGTCATCTCGGCGGGGTCTGAAACCGCCCTGAGGTCTGCCCTGACCGCCGCGGTTATTATTTCCGCCCATAGGTCTGCCGCCCTTATCGCCCATTTTCTTCGGGGGAGCGGGCTGTGCTTTCTTTATGGACAGAGATATCTTGCCGTCCTCGCCCATGCTCAGCACCTTAACCTTGACAGACTGACCCTCCTGCAGATGGTCCTTTATTTCGCTTACGAAGGTGTTAGCCACCTCGGAGATATGTACCATGCCGGTGGTATCCTTGTCAAGCTCAACAAAAGCGCCGAACTTTGTGATACCGGTTACTTTTCCTTCATAGATCTTTCCTACTTCAAGCTGCATCTGGATTTTACTTCCTCACTTTATTTTTATTTATTTGTACAAACGGCATATTTTCGTACCCAACGGATACCGTACCATGCCGTTTGCAATATTTCATTATGGATAACTTATTCCGACTTGTTCACTATATAGTAGCGTCTTTCATTGGGGTAAGAATAACCCAGCTGTTCAACAGCCACTCTCTCCATGAACTCGTCTTCGTCCGCTTCAAGCAGAGCGGTATACTCGTCGTTCTTCTGCTTTGTTTCTTCTATCTTGCCGGTCATCATGACAGTTTCCTGCCGCAGCTGCTCTATCTCATTCTGCTGAGACATCATATCCACTGCTGCTATGACACAGAAGCACACAATTATAGCAAACAGCACAGGTCTGAACACACTGCGCTTGCTCTTGGGCGCAGCATTCTCTCCGACGTCTTCATCATCATCGGGCAGAGGTTCATCATCGTCTGTTTCGGGAACATTTTCGATATAGACATCGTCAGCATACTCTTCGGCATATTCCTCATCCGACTTGGTATACTCGGTATTATCTTCGGTATCGTCAGTAACATTAAGTTCAGCTGCCTTTACAAGCTCTGCAGCGTCTCCGAGATCGTTGTCATTTTCTGAATTTTCATCATGGATATCAAGCTCGTCGTCCCGTTCCATCGTCTGCTCCTTTCCGACTTCCCATACATTATTATAAAACAGAAGTCTACTCCCAAGTATTATACAACATTTTCGCCCAAAGTTTCAAGGGCTTTTCACAACTTTTTCTATTTTAAGACAAATTTAGGCGTTTTTAACAATAATATAAACCTGCTGTACTCTGTTTTTGTGAAATCAATATCGGCGGTTACTAAGCATTTATTGAAAGCCACAGTCTTCGGGACTTGACAAAACCTATAATAAATGGTACACTATAAGTTGATAAATTTTGGGCGGAAGCCCCAGGTGAGGAGTAATAGATATGATAGATATCAAGCTTATAAGAACTAACCCCGATCTCGTCAAGGAGAACATCAAAAAGAAGTTCCAGGACGAAAAGCTCGTTATGGTAGATGAGGTCGCTGAATTTGATAAGGAATACAGAGCTGCACGCACCAAGGCAGACGAACTGAGAAACCAGAGAAACGTCAAGAGCAAGCAGATAGGCGCTCTGATGGGCAAGGGTCAGAAGGAAGAGGCTGAGGCTGTTAAGGCTGAGGTCAATGCTATGGCTAAGGAACTGGCTGATCTGGAAGTCAAGGAAGAAGAGCTGGAAGCTAAGATCCGCGAGAGAATGCTGGTCATCCCCAATATCATCGATGACAGCGTGCCCATAGGCAAGGACGACAGCGAGAATGTTGAGATAGAGAAGTTCGGCGAGCCTGTTGTTCCCGATTTTGAAGTTTCCTACCATGTTGATATCATGGAGTCATTCGACGGCATCGATCTTGACGCTGCAAGAGAGACATCGGGTAACGGTTTCTACTACCTCAAGGGCGATATCGCAAGACTTCACTCTGCTATACTCTCCTATGCAAGAGATTTCATGATCGACAGAGGATTCACCTACTATGTACCTCCTTTCATGATAAGATCCAGCGTTGTTACAGGCGTTATGAGCTTCGCTGAGATGGAGAACATGATGTACAAGATCGAGGGCGAGGATCTGTACCTGATCGGTACTTCCGAGCACTCAATGATAGGCAAGTTCATCAAGACAACTCTGCCTGAGGCTACCCTGCCCCAGACCCTCACCAGCTATTCCCCTTGCTTCCGTAAAGAGGTAGGCGCACACGGCATCGAGGAGAGAGGTGTGTACCGTATACACCAGTTCGAGAAGCAGGAAATGATCGTTGTCTGCAAGCCTGAAGACAGCAAGACCTGGTATGACAAGCTGTGGCAGAACTCTGTTGACTTCTTCCGTTCACTGGATATCCCTGTACGTACTCTCGAGTGCTGCTCGGGCGACCTGGCTGACCTGAAGGTAAAGAGCTGCGACGTTGAAGCTTGGAGCCCCAGACAGAAGAAGTACTTCGAGGTAGGTTCCTGCTCTAATCTGGGCGATGCTCAGGCAAGAAGACTCCAGATAAGAGTAAAGGGCGAGGACGGCAGCAAGTACTTTGCTCACACCCTTAACAATACCGTTGTTGCTCCTCCCAGAATGCTGATAGCTTTCCTGGAGAACAATCTCAACGGCGACGGCACAGTATCTATCCCCGAACCCCTGAGAATGTACATGGGCGGCAAGGACAAGCTGGTTCCCACAAAGTAATAATAATTATGCGCACTTTCTCCGTCCGCAGGGCGGGGAGATGCGTTTGCTGTATCATCTCCGACACAGATATTTATAGGAAAATGGAAGCATGAGCGAACTAAAAAATGTTGATACAGACGCTTTCGGAAAAGTAAATACTCCGAAAGAACGCAGTGAGATAATGTGCGAAAATTACGACAGGATGTGCCTTGAATACGCAGGCATCTGCCGCAGATACCGCTCTATGCTCGATAATAAGGACAAAGATATTTTTCGGCTGAGAGAAGAAGTGATAAGCTATCAGAATACCCTGTTTTCCAAAGAACGGCAGATAAAGGACTTGCAGAAAAAGATAGCAAAGCTGAATAAAAAACTGCTGAAAGCTCAGCACGATTAGGGTAATGTATACACGGAAGAACCGTATCTTCGCCGCACCTTTATGTGGTGCGGCGAGTTTTTTGAGAAGGAGCAGACCGTATGGAAAATTTTGATATCATAGTTATTGGCGCAGGTCATGCGGGCTGTGAGGCTGCGCTGGCAGGGGCAAAACTTGGTCTTAAAACTGCATTGTTCACCATAACGCTGGACGCTGTTGCCAATATGCCCTGCAATCCGTCGATAGGCGGTACTGCAAAGGGTCATCTTGTGCGCGAGATAGACGCTCTAGGCGGCGAGATGGGCAAGGCGGCAGACAAGACCCTTATCCAGAGCCGTATGCTGAACCGCGGCAAAGGCCCTGCGGTACACAGCCTGCGTGCGCAGATAGACCGTGTGGCTTATCACCGCCTTATGAAAAAGACCATCGAGGACACCGAGGGACTTTTCCTGAAACAGGCTGAGATAACCGATGTACTGTTTGAAGATGACGGCAGAACTGTCCGCGGTGTGCGTACACATCTGGGTGTTGAATATGGCTGCAAGGCGGTAATTATCGCCAGCGGCACTTACCTTAACGGCGAGATACACGTAGGTACTACCACCTATCCCAGCGGCCCTGATTCGGTACTTCCTGCAAGAAAGCTCTCCGACAGTCTGAAAGCTGCTGGTATGAACCTACGCCGCTTCAAAACAGGCACTCCCGCCAGAGTACACAAGCGCTCCATCGATTTTTCAAAGCTTGAAGTACAGCACGGCGATGATGATATCACACCTTTCTCATTCACCAACAGCGGCGATATCGAAAATAAAGTTGACTGCTATGTGGGCTACACCAATGCTGAAACTCACAAGGTCATAACCGATAATATCCATCTTTCACCCATATATTCGGGCAGGATACACGCTATAGGTCCCAGATACTGTCCTTCCATCGAGGACAAGATAATGAGATTCTCGGACAAGCCCAGACATCAGCTGTTTATCGAGCCAATGGGTCTTGATACCGAGGAATACTATCTTCAGGGCATGAGTTCTTCACTGCCTGTTGATGTTCAGCTGAAATTCCTGCGGACTATCGAGGGTCTTGAAAATGTGGAGATAATGCGTAACGCTTATGCTATCGAATACGACTGCTGTGACCCCAACGATCTTCTGCCTACCCTTGAATTCAAGGAATTCCACGGGATATACGGTGCAGGACAGTTCAACGGCACATCGGGATATGAGGAAGCGGCGGCACAGGGTCTTGTGGCGGGCATAAATGCCGCGCTGAAGCTGAAAGGCGAAGAGCCTATGGTACTGGACAGAGCCAGCAGCTACATCGGCACACTGGTGGATGATCTCTGTACCAAGGGAGTATCCGACCCTTATCGTATGCTTACCAGCCGAAGCGAGTACAGACTTCTGCTGAGGCAGGACAACGCCGACCTGAGACTTACGGATACAGGTCACAGGGTAGGTCTTATCGATGATGAGAGGTATGCGACTTTCCTGAAAAAGAAAGAGCAGATAGAAGCTGAGATAAAGCGTATCTCGGCGATAAACACTGCGCCCTCCGAAAAGCTGAACGAGTATCTCGTTTCACAGGGCACAGACCCCATAAACAACGGCATAAAGCTGGCACAGCTTATCCGCAGACCTCAGCTGACTTACAAGGGTCTTGCATTCATCGACCCTGAGCGCCCCGAACTGCCCGATGATGTATGCGAGCAGGTGGAGCTGATGATAAAGTACGAGGGCTATATCAAGATACAGCTGGAGCAGGTAGCGGCTATGCGAAAGCTTGAAAACAAAAAGATACCCGAGGATATAGATTATTCAAAGGTAGGCTCACTGCGCCTTGAAGCCGCTGAAAAGCTGGCGAAGATACGTCCTCTCTCCGTAGGACAGGCAAGCCGTATCAGCGGTGTGAATCCTGCGGATATAAATGTTCTGCTGGTATATCTGGAGACTATAAAGTAGCCCGCACCCAATAGAAACGATTTCAAAGGAGTGACAATATGTCAACTGTATGTGCTATATCTACCCCCCTTGCAGAGGGTGGTATATCTGTTATAAGGATAAGCGGCGAGGACGCTTTTGAGTGCGCGGCTAAAGTTTTCAAACCTTTCACCTGTGAGAGTGTTGAAAAAATGCAGGGCTACACCTGTGCCTACGGTCAGATACGCGACGGCGAAAAGACTGTGGATGACGGCGTGCTGACGGTTTTCCGTGCGCCACATTCCTACACGGGTGAAGATGTCTGCGAGATATCCTGCCACGGCGGTATATATGTTACCAAAAAGGTGCTGAGACTTTGTCTTGAAAACGGCTGTGAGCCTGCACAGGCAGGCGAATTCACAAAGCGTGCTATGCTCAACGGCAAGCTTTCACTTACACAGGCTGAGGCTGTGATGGATACCATAGCGGCACAGGGCGAATACGCTCTTGCTTCTGCGAACCTCACAAGGCAGGGCAGTCTTTTCGGGCAGATACACAAAGTCACAGGCGAACTTGTAAAGCTTCTGGGTGAGCTTGCGGCATGGGTGGATTATCCCGAGGAAGACCTCCCCGCAGTTGAGGAAACAGCCCTCCGCGAAAGCATAAAAAACGCGCTGGCTGTCACAGGCAAGCTTATCGCAGATCACGACAACGGTATGCTGATAAAGCAGGGAATAGATACTGTCATAGCAGGCAAGCCGAATGTTGGCAAATCGACCCTGATGAATCTTCTGCTTGGCTATGACCGTTCTATCGTAACCGATGTTGCGGGCACTACCCGTGATGTTATCGAAGAAAGCGCAAGGCTGGGCGAACTGGTATTCAAACTTTCTGATACAGCGGGCATACGCGACACCGAAGACAAGGTGGAGAAGATAGGCGTTGAAATGGCTGAAAAGCGCCTTGATGAGTGTATGTTCGTTATCGAGGTCTTTGATACTTCTGTTAAACCCGATGAGGACGATATTGCCCTGCTTGAAAAGGTCAAGGCATCACGCAAGAGAAGCCTTATCGTGCTGAACAAATCCGACCTTGAAAGCGCTGTTGACGAAAGCTTTTTCAGGGGATACAGCGAAAACATCGTGTGCATATCCGCTAAAAATCTCGATGACAGGTCGCAAATACAGGCGGCGGTGGAAAAGATATTCACACCCGAAAATTACGATGTGAACAGCACGATATTCGCCAACGAAAGACAGAAAAGCTGTCTTGACAAAGCGCACGAAAATCTGAGCACGGCGCTCGAAGCCCTTGATATGGGCGAAACTCTCGACGCTGTAACGGTGATGATTGACTTCGCCGCAGATTCTCTGCTTGAACTTACAGGCGAAAAAGCCACCGAAGCAGTGGTTGCCGAAGTATTCTCAAAATTCTGCGTAGGAAAATAGGAATATCCCAATTCGGCTGTATATTGCTATAAACGATAATTTATCCTACGAACTGCGGAACTTATTGAGGAAGACCCTTTTGAAAAAGGGTCCTCCTCAAACTCCTCCCCGAAAACTTTTAACTCTTTTTGGCAGGGGGCAGATATTTCTCGAAAGTGCAGTTAGTGACCGTACTAGGTGAACTTTTTAAAGATAGCTGCCCCCTGCCAAAAAGAAATATCATTCATTGTCAAAACCATCTTTTATCTATCCAACTCACAATAGTCTATAATAACCGCATAGACCTTGTCAATTGGCACTTTTTTGATTGAGTATTTGATCTTGAAACCGAACGGCAGACCTTTTAGGAATATTTCCAGACGTCCGTATTCGGGGATAATGATATTATCGATCATCGAGCGATAGAGCTCGGTGTTATTGTTATCGCTGTCAGATATTAACTCTATCTTTCGGATTGCTTCTTTTAATGACTCGATCTGATCGTTGTAGACTGTCTCGGCAGATTTGTGTTTTGAAATCTCATCGCTCAGCTTTGCGATCTCGCCATCATAAAACTCCGTCTGCTCTTTCAGACCATCTTTGTCAAGCAGACCTTCTAGCATTAAATCAACTGCTTTCAGCTTCTTTTGTTTCAGCTTGGAAATCTCGTTCTGCTTTGAGCTTATATCATCGGTAATATTACTCTTTTGAATACATTGAATCTCTGAGAGCAGCTCCGATTTCAGTTGTTCGCTGATATCGTAGATATTTTCCATGACCGATTTCATAGCAATCGCGAGAACACGTTCGTCCACCGTTCTGTTGTCACAGCCTAAAGCCGCACCGTTCACATCGGTACGTTTTTCTTTGCCATAAAGCTGTCGATTCCTGCAAGCAACAGCTCCGAAACCTAATCTTGACGATTTAGCTGAAATATAGCTGTAACCGCACTTCCCGCAGGTGCATAATCCGCTGAACCAGTGTGCTTTTGAATGACGTGAGCCACTTTTGTTCTTTGCACTGCGCCTCTGACGTTCTTTCTGAACTGCGTCCCAAAGTTCACGGGAAACAATGCCCTCATGATGGTTTTTAATTGTAATAAGAGGATTATCTGGGTCATCACCACGATTGACTATTGAATGTTCCGATAGTATATTTGGCTTGTAATTCTTACGCTGTGTCAAATCACCAACATATTTTTCATTTGCGATCATATTCAATATATTCTGCGAGCCCCATGTCTTGTTTTTAAGTGTCGGAATATTTCTTGCTCTCAAATCATTTGCTATCGCAGCTGCGCCCTTGCCGTCATAAGCGTAACTTCTGAATACCTCTTTGACTATCTCGGCTTCTTCGGGGACAACTTCAAGTTTTCCACCTATGACCCTGAATCCATAAACTCTCCCGCATCCCAGAACAAAGCCGTTTTCCATGTTTCTTTTTATCGACCATTTGATACGCTCGGACGTTTTGCGGGATTCTTCCTGAGCGATCGAAGCCATAAGCGTCAATCTCAGTTCGCCGTCCTTATCGTTGGTGTCGATGCCGTCATTCATGAATATCACGTTGATTCCGAGTTCTTGCAGCTTTCTTGTGAAGTTCAGGGTATCGACAGTATTTCTGGCAAAGCGACTGACCTCTTTGGTGAGTATCGTGTCGATCTTACCTTTTTCGCAGTCCGCTATCATGCGATTGAAGCCTTCACGTTTCTTGGTTGATGTTCCGGTGATGCCCTCATCATAATAGACATCGGCCATCTCCCATTTATCGTTGTCGCTGATGTACTCGGTGAAATATGCTCTTTGAGCCGAAAGAGAGTGTATCTGGTCAGAACTGTCCGTGCTCACTCGGCAATATGCCGCTACTTTCTTTTTGCTGTTTTCCTTATACATTGTACCTCCTCTCCCGAATATTCCGGGAATAAAATTCCCCTGCACAGTATACATTTTAGCATAGTAGAGAGCGAAAGTCAAGACCTTCGCTCTCTAAAATACTGTTGATCAATTCAATTTCTGTGCGTCCTTTTCAACAGGCTTGTCCTGCATGGCGATAAGCATTTCAAGCTGTTCATCGGTGAGCAGACCTTTTCTGTGAAAATCCATGTAAAAACCTATCTTCATAGCCTTCAAAAGCTCGTTCTGATTTTCCTTGGATAACTTTGTCACGCTCTGCACAGGTGTTTTGTGTTTCTTCTTATGTTCTATAGCTATATTCTTGTTCAAACTCATGCTCCTATTATCCACTGTATTTGAGAGGGTGATTGGCAAACCCATTCACAGGCAAAAATCATTATGAAAGGAGGATCTATATATGCACAGCAGACGTAGTGTATGCCGGAGTTTGAATTTCTGTTCTCGGGTGCAAAGATTGGCTAGGTATTATTCCCCGGGAACAGTGATCTTTTTACATTGGACTCACCTTACCTTTTCTTCATTTATCTTTTACGCTAATTCGCTGCCTGCGTCCGAATGAACAACTTCATCCGCAGGTGCAGTTTCAGCATCTTCCTCAATATTATTGTTATCATCAGCGGGGACAGATTCAGTAGCTGCACTATTTTCAGCTTTTGCCTTTTCTAGTTCCAGATTATGCCGTTCGATAACCTCAGATATGAACTCCACGCAGTCATCATGCATGAACATGAAATCGATGATCTCACCATATTTGTCCAGTGGCAGAGATACATCCAGTTTACTCCTGAACTTCTTTCCGACCGCCTGATCAGTTACCATTTCGGCTTTTTCCAGTTCATCGGCAATTTCGGCATCGAGCTTCTTTTTAGCAGCCCGCATGGTTTTCATTTTATTTTGCAGCCGTGTCATCTCATCTTCATACTCTTTCGACTTCTCGATCTTTTCTTCTGTTGTCAGTTTCTTGTTACTCAATGGCATTCTCCTTTCGTTCGGCGCATACGCGCCTGATGCATACGCAACCAGCCGTCACAACGGCGGTTTTGACAGAATGGTTATTTTTGCGTTTTTATTCTTCACTTCGTTTTGAACTAACTGACCCCGTAGGGCGCACTTATACAAACTCTCCGAGTTTGCAGTGCGCCAAAGAGGGAAAACTCCCTCTCTGGACTCTCCCTTATGCAAGCGATACCGCTTTAGTGCCATACGGCACAAGGGTGGCTTTGGTGTCATAATCGGGGCTTTGGCTTTTTCGGTGGCGCAGATTTCTGTTGCGTATTGCTCTGGTCGTCCCTTTCAAGGTTCTGCTTCCTGAACTGAGACAGCAGACCGATAGCTTTTTCCTTTTCTGATTTCGGAACAAACAATTCGTATTTATCCTCATTGTAGAAAATGAGTTCGCTAGGGATATTATGACTTTGCAAGTATTTCTCGTACTGTTCCAGCACAGGCATTTCATCATGTATCGCGAAAGCCTCCGACACCTTGTACCCGATATTGGCTTCGATATATTCAATCGTCTCCTGTTTATGCTTAGCACGAGTAGACCGCATCTCCTTTTCAAGCTCTGCGATCTCAGCTTCAAGATTGCGCCGCCTGATTCTTCTGTTCTTGTTTCCCTTGTCAGTCTTAAAGCCCTTGCGTTCAACAGCACAGACCTCGACACCCAGATGTATCTGCGGCAATCGGTCAATTCCTTGTTCCTTATAACTTCGATGATCGACCCGAGCATCTGAAACGAAATATAGTTTATGATTACACCAATCCGCCCAACGCTCTCTCCACTCCAACAGAAGCTTGCGGTCATTCCATGAACGTTCCTTTTGTGTGAATCCATTCTTGTCCACGCGGCGGGTGGTCAGCAGAATATGAACGTGAGGATTTCCGTCGCCCTTGTCATGGATAGCAAAATCACAACACATTCCTTTGCTCACGAAACACTGCTCACAGAACTGTCTGACCAAATCGATCTGATCACCTCTTGACAGTTCGCGCGGTAATGCCGCATTTATACTTCGAGCTGTTTGGGAGTTCTTGCGCTTTTCAGCACACTCGGCAGCGTTCCAGAGTTTGGCTCTGTTGCTGTATTCGGACGGCGCAGATTTCGGCAGCAGAATCTCCTTATGGACAACTTCATGCTTATTGCGGTAATCGTGGATCTTCCCGTCACGCTCATTCCTTATCTTCTCACCTGCGATATATGCTGCACTTGCTACGCAACTGCCCCCACTCGTTCGCGTGACCATTTTGACGTTGAAATGATATATTGCTGTTATGCGCCTTCTTTCGGTTTGGATTAATCTTGATATGCACATACGTTCGATTGTATAGCAGATTATAGCACGAATGTTCGCACTTGTCAAGGGCTTATCGAAAATTTGTTCTTATAGGGAAATAAATTGTACTCATCGATATAGGATACAATAATATTTCTAGTGAAAATAAGTTTATTCATAACTATCATAATAATCGCACTATCGTAAACAACGCAAGATAAAACTAAACAAATTGTATGATGTTAATAGTTTTATTAAAATAAAAATAAAGTTACCTATATATATTGACTTGAATTTGTTTGCATGATATAATTAATACAATAAATACTATGCAAAAGGAGGAATCGTACTATGAAAAAAATCATGCACTTTCTATTAACGGCTACAATATCGTGTGCAAACATACTGTCTTCATCATTACCGTTTCAATTTAACGTATCAGCTTTATCTTCTTCAGAAACCATATACGGAAAACTATACGAATTTGATGAGAAGAACGATTATGAATTCTCATCTTCAAATTCACATTCCGCTATTAATAAATCAAATGCTATCGGTTCGGTAATTGTAAACGGAGAAATTGTCTCTAAAACAACCAAAGATTATATTCAAAGCTTTGAAGTTAAAGACGATACAGCTTTATCAATTTCATTTGAATACAGTTCAGATCTTTTAGATGCATCAGATAATGAATGGTATATCGTATCTGACAGCAAAAAGAAAATAGATAGTGTTGAGCTTGATGAGAAGATAGGCACTGGTACGATAATACTCCAAACTTCACTAGATAATGAGCATTGGTTTGTAAATACCGTTCGGAATGATTTTATAAAGTCAACAGGATCGGTAAGCAGTCAGATTAATATAGCTACGACCAATGATATTCAGCTTACAAATGGCTGTTATTATCGTGTTATAGTAGCATATAAGCTTGAAAAAGAGATCGAGGCTGATATACTGGACGGTAATTTGGGCTTTAATGATTGTAGAAAGCATGCAGAAGTATATAGTTTTTATGCTGGTTATAAAACTAAGGAAGAAACCACCGATACCAATATTCAGAAGTATTATTTTGATGATATTGTTAATACAGGAAAGGACAACGGCTATTCAGGAAACAATAATATCGGTGACGATGATCCTCACTACGGCTGGAAAATGGGCACATTTAAAATAAGTGGTTTTTCCGATAAAACAGATGACCAGATATTTCTGAAAAACGTAGGGGACAAGCTTGAACTTAGTTTTGATATGCTGCAGAATGTAGAAAAGCTCAATAATAATGAAAATCTGAAAATTGTTGAAGACAAAGACGGATACGATCAGTATTTCCAGACTGCAAAAACTAACATGAAACACGGCGCATTGATAATCAGGTATACTGACTACCAGAATGTTAAACATGATCCTGTTATATACACAGATTATCTTGCAGCACTTACTTCGCCAAGTGCAGATACTAAGGTGAAACTCTTTGAAGAAGGCGATTACGAAGTTGCGCTCGATTACAAGATCAAAGATAGTTCCAGTTTAAGAAATAAAGAAAATGATTACCGTCTGTTTTTTACATTCAAAGTACGAAACAGTAACTGCATGGTATTCCCATTTGATACTGTTACCAAAAGTGAGCTTACGGAAAGCTCCGTCACAGAAAATGGATTCTATCTTGATATGGCTAGATCACGTTATCTGAAAATCAATGTCACCATGGCAAGATGGACAAAAAACAATGATGGTCATTATGTAGAGGATATCAGATACAGTAAGTCAGCAAAAGACGGTGATAAATATACCGAGGATGGCATCTATACGATCGAAGTCAAAAATCCTTCGACAGGCAAGAGCATAGAAAAGAAGATTTATGTCGGCACTGATAGTGTGTTAAAAGCATCAATGAATCCCGAAAACGCTTCGTATACTATAGATCAGATCTCTCAGTTTGTAACAGATGGTGCAACGATATCTGATGACGGAACGATCATAATGCCTGTGAAGAACGAAGAATCATCCGAAGAAGAAAGCATTTCTGAAATAAGCTCGGAACCGGAAGTGTCAGAAACCTCTGAAGCAAATATTTCAAAAGCTGAAAAAGAGCTAGTAAAGCAGAAATCGTCAGCTCCGATAGCAGCCGGAGGTGTAGGCGCAGTTACGATCATAGGGATTGCAGCGGTTGTACTAAAAAAGAAAAAGCGATAAGGGGGCGTTGTTATGAAAAAAATACTTGCGTGTTTATTGTCATGCACTCTTTTGCTTACGGGGTGTGGGCTTTCAATTTCTGAAAATGACTCAAATGAGATAACAACTACTACAATCGCGGTTGAAAATAATAATACAGAATATAAAGAAGAAACTATAGCCCAGTCAATAGCATATATTGATACAAATTCAGAAGAATATATTAATTCCTTGGGATTTCAAACTCTGGATGATCCAGAACTTGATAGATATGTAGAAGACACTATATATTCACAGTTGGTTTCTCAGTTGGACAGTGATGATTACTTCGTTCAAAATATTGAAACAACCTATATTTCAAAAGAATATTTGGAAGAGTTAGAGTATAATTCTCAAGCAAATATCTTTTTTGGCTATAAACTTGATGAACTCGATCAACAATTTCAAGGGACAAAATATGTTTTTACACTAGGGAATGATGGACAAACAACAGTAATACCATTTGAAGATTATGATGGTACATATGATGAAATAATCAAAAATGTTGCTGTTGGGTCGGGTGTTATTCTAATATGTGTAACCGTTTCAGTAGTATCAGGTGGAGCTGGAGCTCCTGCGGTAAGCATGATATTTGCTGCTTCTGCAAAAAACGCTGCTATATTTGCTTTATCGTCTGCCGCTATAAGTGGTACAGCTTCAGGGATAGTCGAAGGATATCAAACCGGGAATATTGAAAACGCCTTAAAATCAGCAGCTTTGAATGCGAGCGAAGGATTTAAATGGGGAGCTATATCTGGAGCTGTTTCGGGAGGATTTGAAGAGGCAACAGCACTTAAAGGTGCAACCTTGAATGGTTTAACAATGAATGAAGCTGCAACTATACAAAAAAACACGAAATATCCACTTGATGTCATAAAACAATTCAGCAGTATGGAGCAATATGAAATATGTGAAAAAGCAGGATTAACAGCTAAAATGGTAAATGGAAAAACCGCTTTGATCAGAGATATTGATCTTAATTATATAGCTCAAGAAGCTAATGGAAAGACTAATCTGGAATTAATGCTTGAAGGCAAAGCACCATTTGATATGACTGGAAAAAAATACGATCTTCATCATATAGGTCAAAAATCAGATTCAACTCTAGCCATTCTAACGCAAGAAGAGCATAGATTAGGAGATAGTTATAGTATTTGGCACAAGTTAGAAGGGGATTCTGAAATAGATAGATCAGCATTTAAATCCATAAGGGAAAATTTTTGGAAAAGTTATGCTAATTCTCTTATGTAATTTTATGTGTATCATAAATGGAGGTCGCCTAAATGAATGAGATCAACCCGAATATAGAACAAGAAACAAAAGCATACCTCGATACAATAGGTATTCATACAGAAATAATGACAATAAAGCCAAGCGTTGCCGAACTTCAAAAACAGGGATATAAAAAGCTACCTAATGAGGCTTTCGGTCATATCGGAATGGCTTTTCAGCAGGTACCGGGGCTGGTTGCTCATACTGCAAGCAGATCAGGTGCATATAAAGTAACTATTGATGGAGTCGGTAAACTACAAAAAGCTGCAAATGGTAAGCATTTTTATGGTACGGTAGTAGACGGTGTCAACAATAATATTGTTGGTCAGGCTAAGCTGACTAATCTATCAGCTGCTCCTATTGCGGTCGGTGTGATCTTCTCAGTTATGTCAGCTATCACAGGGCAATACTACCTAAACCAGATAAACAGCAAATTATCAGACATCAATACAAAGATAGACGGCATAAGGCAGTTCCTTGAAGCCGATAAACGCAGCCATATCTGGGGCAGACAACAGTTTATTATGCAGACTATTAACGGGCTTGAAAGCATACGTAGCAACGAACTTCAAAAAACTTCAACGATAACCCAACTGCAGCCTATACGAATAGAAGCCATGGCGGATATAGATTTTTATTCGGTAATGGTCAAAAACAAGGTCAATGAAATAAAGGCACTGCGCTCGGATAAGGGTAATTTCCATGAAAAAGCTACCGAAATGCTGGATGATATCGGATCAAAACTTCCACTTTACTGGTGTTCGGTTTATCTGTTTGCCATGTCTTACTATCTTGAAACGGTGCTTTCGGATAACAAGGATAAAGATTTTCTAGAGCTTGTTTACAACGAGATATACAAAGCAAGAAATTCCTATAAAGAGCTTGTCACGAGCTTTCGCAATGAACTTGAAGATATATTAGAAAATGCAGCTGTCTACAAAACAAATGATACAGTAATGAAGATAGCACAAGTCACTTCAAAAGGAATGAACACTGTATTTAGGAGAGCAGCAGAAACAGGCAGCAACTTAGCCGACAGGTTTGCACAAAAGAATGAAGAGAAAAAAGAGCAGGCTCGCTCAGAGATAACCGATTATATGTACGCTTTGGTAGACCAGTGTTCCAACTATAAGCCTATCACTGAGATTGAGAATAATCTATATCAGTACAACACAATATGTAATTACAGCAAGCTTGAGGTATTGTGTGCTGATGATGAGACGTATGTTAAGTCTGTGAGGGTATAATATGATTAAAATAATAGTTGGTGAAAATGATCTTGCTACAACACATCCTGAACTTGCCAAACAATGGCATCCTACTAAAAATGGAGAGCTGACTCCTCAGAAAGTAACTGCCGGATCTAACAGAAATATCTGGTGGATATGTGCCAAAGGACACGAATGGCATTCAAGAGTTTATCACAGAAGAGATGGAATTGGATGTCCATATTGTTCCGGACAAAGGGCTATACCAGGAGAAAATGATCTTGCATCTGTAAATAAGGAACTTGCTGCCCAGTGGCATCCGACAAAGAATACTAAGTCACCAAGCGAAGTGCTTCCATACTGTAATGACAAAGTTTGGTGGGTTTGTTCTGAAGGTCATGAATGGGAGGCTAGGATCAATGGGCGTTCACGCGGAAAAGGTTGCCCATATTGTAGTGGAAGAAAAGCAACCAAAGATAATAATCTTAAAGTAGTGTATCCTGAATTGATGGAAGAATGGCATCCTACCAAAAATGGAACACTTGATCCTGCTGAGTTGACTACAAGATGTGACAAAAAGGTATGGTGGAGATGTAAAATATGTGACTATGAATGGCAGACAAATGTACACGTTCGTACAACTGGTCATGGCTGTCCTGCGTGTGCAGGAAATGTTGCCATAACCGGCAAAAATGATCTTGCAACTGTTAATCCAGACTTGGCATTGGAATTCCATAAAACAAAAAATGCTGAATTGACACCACAGCTTATCGCTGCATATTCAAATAAAAAGGTTTGGTGGAAAGGAAAATGCGGACATGAGTGGCAAACAACAGTTTCAAGCCGCAATCAAGGAGGCGGTTGTCCTATTTGCTCAAACCAAAAAGTGGAGAAAGGTATCAATGATCTTGCTACAACTAACCCTGAACTAGCAAAACAATGGCATCCGTATAAAAATGGGAAAAAGACAGCTTTTGATGTAACAGAGGGTTCAAACAAAAAAGCATGGTGGAAATGCTCGAAATGTGGTTACGAATGGGAAGCAGTTATCCATAGCCGCAGAAAAAGTTATGATTGTCCTTTATGCAATGCTTCTAAAGGTGAAAAACTTATTAGAGATTATCTAGATAATAATGGTCTTGAATTCATCTATCAGAATAAATTTGCAGATCTGCTAGGGTGTGGCGGACAACCTCTATCTTATGATTTTGCGGTTCATAAAGATGGAAAGATACTTTTGTTAATAGAATATCAAGGTTCTCAGCATTATGATATAAAGTTTGATAATAATGATGAAGATTTAAAAAAGCAGCAAGAACATGATAGACGAAAAAAAGAATATGCAAATAAGAAAAACATACCATTAGTCGAGATAAACTATAAATATGATACTTACGATAAGATCAAATCAATACTTGATACATACTGTTTAATACATTTTAGAGAATTAACCTGTTGACAACTTTAATGAAGCCAATCAAATAGAAAAGCAGCAGTATTTATTATAGAATACTGCTGCTTAGTAATTTGCAGGGGAATCATTATATGTTGTATTTACGTGTGATGATTTATTACATGGTTTTGACAATGAATGATAGAAGTCTTTGGAAAGGGGTCTGGGGAATAACCTTTCTTCAGAAAGGTTTTCCCCAGTAAAATCCGCAGTCCATATGGTAAATTATTATTTGCAGTAATACACAGCCGGATCGGGATATTCTTTTTTTCTAAAAAAATTTTTTATATGCTGCAAGGATATTGTGTTTTCAAACGTATTATATACAGAAAACCAAAAAGACCCGCTGCCGACCCCCTCGGCGGCGGATTATAAGGGGGTGGTTGACTGTGGAAACAGCTTGTTTCGAGATAAGCGGTTTTGATGCCGTTTATGATGAATATTTTGACATGGTGTACAGGATATGCTTTGTATATTTTCACGGCCATACTGCCGATGCTGAAGACGCGGCGCAGACCGTATTCATGCGTTACCTTGAAGCGGACAATGCTCCCGCTGTGGGTGAACACACGAAAGCGTGGCTGATAGTAACGGCACAGAATGTCTGCAAAACGATGCTTAGAAGACATCACCGCAAGGACAAGGAACTTGATTCAGCGGCGGAAAAAGGCGCAGATTTTGAATACAGGGAAGTCATGGATGCAGTTATGCGTCTGCCCGAAAATGAGCGCATGGCTGTCTACCTGAACCTTTACGAGGGCTATACAGCCGCCGAGACCGCAAAGCTGATGGGGTGTCGCGAAAACACGGTATATTCATACATACACCGGGCAAGAAAAAAGCTGAAAAAAGAATTGGGAGGGTGAGACTATGACAGACAAAGAGCTTGATAACAAGCTTGCAGCTGCTTTCGATAATGTGCGCGCTGACAGTTCTGTCAAAGCTCGCATTCGGAAAGGCTTAACAGGTGATGTTATGGAGAACAATAAGATAATCGTCAGCAGCACGGCAAAGGAAAACAGCAATACGGATAAAATAAAAGTAAAGCGCCGCGGCAGGATAGCGGCAGCAGTTATCGCAGGCGTTTTAGCAGTGGGCGGAGGTTCATACCTGCTGAAAGGCGGGTTTGACTGGGTCACACCACACAGTGATTCATCAGCGGCATATACCGACTTTATTGAATCCGCTTTGTATGAAAAATTCGGCTACTATTCAGATATATGGAAACTTCCGAACGGAAGATTCCTTATCAAACAGAGCTATGATGATTACGGTGAAATCAAAATTCCCGATGACTATGAATGGTGTGAAAATCATTATTTTATTTTTGACCCTGTAACGGAATCAGTGATTGGCGATGAGATAGTATCTAATTTTTGCAGTGTAGAAATTTACGAAAACTGTATAGGTATATGGTATGTCGAACAGCCCCAGAACCCGGATACTCCCATTAAAATAAAAGGTTCGCTTTTCGATTTCGACCTGAATCCGATAAAGGAAAACATCAGATTTGACCTCAACGACAGCCAAATACCGTGTATGCCTATGGTATCCGACAATAACGATATATATATTGCGGGCTTAAACTATGAGACTGATAAGGAAAAACTGTCGGTATATGATATTGACGGCAATACTATATATGAAAGTGACGTGGTCTACCACATAGACAGCTGTACCCTTGCCAAGTGTGGCAAATACTTCTATTACACTATTCAGGATGAGGATGATGAAGCTGAAATTATTAAAGGCATAGCCATCAGCGATGGTTATACCGATTGTGAACATACCGACAGCATATATAACAGCGATTCTGTAACAGACGAATATGAACCGCTGTATTTTGACATCGGAAAGTATCTGTACACCGTTTACTACACTGAAAGCGGCAAACAGATGATAAGACGCATAGATATGACAGGCGAGGAAGAACTTTATTTCGGCGAACCTGAAGATGTTATCAACTATGTCGGATTCATGCCTGAATATTACTATGTTTCAAATGACGGAAAATATCTGTTCACTTGCTCTTTGGACAATCTGGAATCGTCCATAACATCAGTCAATGTTTACGATATAGAGAACAATTTCAAAAAGGTATATGAAAAAACGATGGATGAAGCAGGTAGATGTTTCACCCGTGATGGCTGTAATTTGCTTTTCAATGAAGCCTCAGGCAATGTGTGCATAGGCGATCTTCATGAAACAGGTGCTAATACACCGCGGCTTGAATCGACTTTATGCTTCAATATTTTCGGAAAAGAGTATCCGGAATTCGACATAAAAAATATCGAAAAGAACGACACAACAGATACAACAGACACAACAAATACAGCAGATACATCAGATGCTGCACACTATTTCAACGGTGAAGCTGTCGATGAACTGCCTGTATCGAATGAAGAACTGGGATTTGATCCCGATGCTGAAAAAATTGAAGACAAGTTCGGTTCGGCTTTATGGAGATTGTCAAATGGCAACTATATGGGTGTAACGTATTTTAACGAACACGCGGATGAAATTGGTATCATAGAATATTTAAATTTCTATGTTTATATTTACGAGTCTGATACGAACTCGATAAAGAGCGTATTTATAGGGAATGTTGAGGAGTCGGGATTAATTCATGCCGAAGAAAATTGCATATCATATTTCAAACGCAAAGAAAATGCCAAGACTGATACTGACTATACCTTCGAATTATATGATCTTGATCTTGCACCCATCGAAAACAGTACATTCAGTTTCGATGCAGGACGTTCTGAACCTAAGCTCCTGATAACACCCGATAATAAATCGTATATATTTGGTTCGGACTCCTGTATTTACGACAGCAACGGCAGCGTTATCCATAAAATCGAAAATTCCGGTTATTTTTTTCAAAATATAAAAATATCGAAAAACGGCAAGTGCATCTATTACGCTTCAGCTAAAGACAATACCATAACTTTGCACACTGTTTCACTTGATGACGGATATGCTTATGCCGAATATACCTACGAAACATACAAAGATTGGGAACTTCCGTTATATTTTGACAGCGGAAAATATCTGTATCTCGTTTTCGGTGATAAAGACGGTAAACAGCAGTTCAGACGTATAGACATGACAGGCGATGAAGAACCTGTATACGGAACGCCCGAAGATGAACTGGTATTTGATGAAATGGCGGGAGATAATAATGGAGATCAGTGCAATACTTTTGTAACAAAAGACGGTAAATATCTGTTTTTAAGTAACACTGGTGAATACAGCAGCGAACTTCGCATTTATGACATAGAGAACGAATTTAAGAAAGTTTACGAAACAAATATCGATAGCCGTATTATTCGCAGAGACGGTATGAATATACTTTACGATGAGACTACAGGCGATGTATGCCTGAACAGCAGTCATAATAACTGCTTCAACCTTTTCGGAAACAAGTATTCAAACTTAGGTCTGTCCTGATCTGTATTTCTTTATCTGATTATCCCTTTACCACACCACTTAAAATGCCGGATCGACAGGGATATATTATGCTGACGTTATCTTTATATTCCTTTGATCAATGTTAAGTCAGGTGTGTCAGCGGGATAACCATATTTCTTTATTACGACCCACCATAACAAAAAAATTTCCGCCCGCGCTGAGATTATAGCAAACGACATGAATTTTCATACTTATACCAGCCACAGCTGCAAAAAGTAAAGCATCTGCGGTTGGTATAAGTGAAAATTTATATGTCGTTTACTATAACACTCGGCGCGGGCGCATTTTTTGCTGTGATTTTTACTAAAAAGACAAAAAAAGTTCTTTACAAATGTGGATAAATGTGTTATAATATTTTTTGTATATATCGAACAGAAAGGAGATATCTATGGCAGGCATGATATTCGACTCACATTGTCATTACGACGACAGAGCTTTTGACGAAGACAGATATGAACTGCTGGACAAGCTGCTGGTGAGTGAGGGTCATGTGGTTGACAAGATGCTCCATGCGGCGGTAGATGAAAAGTCCTCGCTGTTTGGTATAGAAACGGCTGAAAGATACGGGAATTACTATACATCCATAGGCTTTCATCCCGAGTATGCCGACGATGTTCCCGATAATTATATGGAGATACTTAATGCGCTGTATGAAAAAGCAGCAGCCACAGGTAAACTCCGTGCAGTGGGCGAGATAGGTCTTGACCACCACTATGAGGGATACAACGCCGAAAAGCAGAAGACCCTTTTTATAGATCAGGTGAGATTCGCAAACGAGAAGGAACTCCCCGTTATAATCCACTGCCGCGATGCGACGGAAGAATGTATGGGAATCCTCAGCGACCTAAGACCTGCGGGCGTTATGCACTGTTTTTCGGGTTCGGCTGAAACGGCTGAGGAAGTCGTGGGACTGGGTATGTATATAGGATTCACCGGGGCGCTGGCTTTCAAGAACAACAAGAAAGCAAAACGCGCCTGCGAAGCAGTGCCGCTTGAACGGCTGCTGCTGGAAACGGATTGTCCCTACATGGCACCGCCGCCTTACAGAGGTGAGCGAAGCGACAGTTCGATGATAGCCGAGACTGCTAAGGTCATGGCGGAGATAAAAGGAGTTTCCGCGGAAGAGGTGCTTCGGGCAACTAACGAAAATGCCTGCAGGCTCTTCGGGATACGCTGACCTAAGCGATACTATGATTTTTGGAGATGAATGAATTGGCGGAGACACTGTATTTGGTGATACCATGTTATAACGAGGAGGAGATGCTGCCCATAACCGCAAAGGCTCTTATGAAAAAGATGGATGAGCTTATTGCTGAGGGCAAGGTGAGCAGTGAAAGCAAAGTAATGTTCGTGGACGACGGTTCAAAGGACAATACCTGGGAAGTTATCGAAAAGCTTCACGATATGCCTCAGACAAACCTGTTTACGGGTATAAAGCTTTCAAGAAACAAGGGTCATCAGAATGCACTGCTGGCAGGACTTATGACTGCCAGAAAATATGCGGACATACTGATATCTATGGACGCAGACTTACAGGACGATATCAATGCTATAGACGGTATGCTTGAAAAGCGTGCCGAGGGCTGTGAGATAGTATACGGCGTAAGGTCTTCAAGAGAGACCGATACAGCGTTCAAGAGGAACACAGCCAGAAGCTATTATAAAATGCTGGAATTCATGGGCGTGGAGATAACCTACGACCATGCTGATTACAGGCTGATGAGCAAGAGGGCTGTCGATTCGCTGGCAGAGTTCAAGGAGGTCAACCTGTTCCTTAGAGGAATGGTGCCTATGGTGGGCTTCAAGAGCGACATCGTTAAGTACGAGAGAAACGAGCGTGTAGCAGGCGAATCAAAGTATCCGCTGAAAAAGATGCTGGCTTTCGCAGTGGAAGGTATAACCTCCCTTTCTGTAAAGCCCATAAGATTTATCACAGCACTTGGCGTTGTGATATTCCTCGTTTCCATCATCATGCTGATATACTTCCTTATAGCAAAAGCAGTAGGCGATACTGTCAGAGGCTGGGCTTCAACCATAGTATCCGTATGGGCAATAGGCGGACTGCAGATGCTGGCAATAGGAGTCATCGGCGAATATATCGGCAAGATATATCTTGAAACAAAGGCAAGACCTAAGTTTATTGTTGATATAAACTTGGAAGAAAAACAGGCGTGAAAACAAACCAAAATCTATTTAAAAGGAGTAAAAGACAATGGCAGAGAATTTAAAGATATCGGGAACAGTAACCAAGGAGAAGATAGACAATACCGCACTGGTAGAAGCTATCAATGAAATGAGAAAGGAATTCAGTGCAGACACTCAGAACAAGGTAATCAACACCGCACTGAGATCTACATTCCTTGTACCCGCGATCATCGAAAAGGGTCAGGAGCTTGTAGCTGACCAGAACAACCACGTACAGTTCAAGGACAAGCAGGAAGCTAAGTTCATGCTGGTCAACAAGCCCATCCGCGATGAGCAGGGCAACCAGACAGGTTCTGTATCCTTCTTCCCCGTATTCACCGATGCTGAGGAGCTGAAGAAGCTGAACACAGACCAGCTGTACAGACCTTTCGCTATGAAGTTCAGCGATATCGCTTACCTGACAGAGAGCACTCCCAACGTTGAAGGCTTCGTTATCAACCCCTTCACCCAGGAGCACAACCTGCCCTTCACCAAGCCTATGCTGGAATCCATCAAGCAGACCCTTATCAACTTCAAGAAGACCAAGGACGCTGCTATGGCTGCCGCTGCTGAAGCAGAGGCTCAGGAGGCTGCTGAGGGCGAAAAACCTGATATCACTGTATCTTCTTCCGAAGAGCAGTAAGGCTTAGATACCACGATCATTACGGTCGGGACGGCGGTGCAGCAAAGGGTATCCGATGATATCCTTTGCCTGCGAACTGTTCCGACCATTTTTGCGGAGGAAACAACATGAGATATATTTACTGTCCGCAGTGCGGAAGAAAGCTTATAGAAAAACCTGCGGGCGATGAGGGTCTTGTGCCCTACTGCGAGGGCTGTGAAAAACTGTGGTTCGATTCTTTCCCAAGCTGTTCCATAGTTCTGGTCGCTAACGAGTTCGATGAGATTGCGCTGCTGAGACAGGATTATATGTCGGACAGGTATACCACATTCGTTTCGGGCTATATCACCCCGGGTGAGAACGCCGAACAGACAGCGGTAAGAGAAGTCGCCGAGGAGATAGGCATTAAAGTTGAAAACCTCGACTACGCAGGTACTTACTGGTTTGAAAAACAGGGACTTTTTATGCACGGCTTTATAGCAAGGGTGAAAAAACAGCCCCTGGTGCTGTCATCAGAGGTGGACTGGGCTGACTGGGTGCCCGCTGAAAAAGTGATAGAAACTATATTTCCCGACTCTCCCGGAAATGCAGCTTTTGCAATTTATAAGAAATTCATGGGCGAGTATTTCGGGAAAAGTGACCCCCGCATCGGAAAGGACGATTAACAATGGCTCTTGACGGAGTATTTCTGAGTGAGATAAAAAAGGAACTCATGCCGCTTATCGGCGGAAGAGTGGATAAGATACATCAGCCTTCAAAAGGTGAGCTGCTTTTTGCACTGCGCACCTATGACGGTCTTAAAAAACTGCTGATAAATACGGTGGCAGGCACGGCAAGACTTCATCTGACAAATGCGGATATCGAAAACCCGAAACAGCCCCCCATGTTCTGTATGCTGATGAGAAAACACCTTTCGGGTGCAAAGCTTGTTGATATAAGACAGCCCGATTTCGAGCGCGTAATTATGATGGATTTCGATGCTACCAACGAACTGGGTGATATGGTAAGGCTGACAGTGACTGTTGAACTCATGGGCAGAAGAGCAAATCTGCTGCTGACAGATGAGGATGGAAAAGTTATAGACAGCATAAAGCGAGTGTCTACCGAAGTATCCGAGACCCCGGTGCTTCCCGGAGTAGTCTATACCCTCCCCGAAAGCGACGGCAGACTTTCTCTGACGGAATGTTCAAGGGAAGAGTTTGAAGAAAAGCTGGCAGAGTCCGCAAAGCAGGAACTCTCAAAGGGCATAATGAAGACCCTGCAAGGCATATCCCCCGTATTCGCAAGAGAGTGCGCTTTCTTTACCTCACATTCAGCCGAAGTCATAGTCGGTGAAATGACCCCAGACCATAAGGACAGACTGTGGTTCTATATCAAAAAGATCAGGGAACAGATCGAAAAATGCGAAAATAAATTCACCGTGATAAAGACCACAAGCGGCGAACTGAAAGACTTCTGTTTCTGCAATATAGATCAGTACGGCGGACTTATGGTGACAAAACAGTTTGAGAGCGCATCCGCACTGCTGGATTATTTCTATTCCGAAAGAGACAGCCTTTCCCGTACAAGACAAAAGGCTCAGGACCTTTTCAGACTTCTGGCAAATACCATCGACAGAACAGAATCAAGGGTGAAAAATCAACAGCTTGAACTGAAAGACTGTGCTAAAAGAGAACAGCTGAAACAGTACGGCGACCTCATCACAGCGAACCTTTACACACTTGAAAAAGGCATGACAGAAGCTAAACTCATAAACTTCTACGACCCAGAACAGAGCGAAGTCACCGTAAAGCTGGATAAACGCCTGACCCCAGTCCAGAATGCCCAGAAGTATTTCAAGGAATACCGCAAACTGGATACCGCGGAGAAAGTTCTTGAAAAACTGATATCCCAGGGCGAAGAGGAAGCAAAGTACCTCGATACAGTTCTCGATGCCCTGACAAGAGCGAGAACAGAGGGCGATATCGCCGCACTAAGACAGGAACTTACCGAACAGGGATATATCAGCCGAAGCAGACAGAAAGGCAAACCGCCAAAAGCACTTCCGCCGATGAAGTTCAAATCCAGCGAGGGATATGAGATCCGCGTGGGCAGAAATAACGCCCAGAACGACAGACTGACCTGTAAGGATTCCAAAAAGACAGATGTGTGGCTCCATGCAAAAGATATCACAGGCTGTCACGTAATAATCAGCTGTCCCGACAGAGGAGAAGCCGCAAAGTTCACTCCAGATGAACTCCCCCCCGACCGCACCATAGAAGAAGCAGCGATGATAGCGGCATACTATTCAAAAGCTAAAAATTCATCGAGATGTGATGTGGATTATACCTTTGTAAAGTTCGTAAAGAAACCTGCGGGCTCGAAACCGGGCATGGTTATATTTACGCATAACTATACGATAACGGTAAAACCGGATGAAGAGATAGTGCAGGGATTGGAAAATCAGTAAAGTGCGGAAACTGCCAAGGAAGAGAGCTTTGGCTCAAGCCTTTCGCGAAAGGCTTGCGGGAGTTTGAGGGCAGAGCCCTCAATCACCAAGGCGCAAAGCCAAAATGCATAGCGAACTATAAGCGCATAGCAAACTTCCGACCAAATGGGCGCGGCAATATCAAAAAATCGATCGTGGACAAATCTTGTGTCCACGCTCAAACTATGTGCGAAAATATATTGTCGCGCCTGCCGTCAAACAGCGATAGCGTATTTGATGGCTCGAACCGAGGAACGAGGGGCGACAAACCCCCGCACAAACCATCCCTGTGACCAACTGCCTCAGTACATTAAATCAAAAATGTTCCACGTGGAACATTTGTTCAAAACTCAAAAGAGATACGGCTGTATCCGACTTTCGGAAAGTACATTGTCAACAAAGCTGAGTCTCAGAGGAGTAAAAATGACCGCGGCACTATACCTCAGTAAGCACATTTGTATGTACTCATACTCCAAAGTATCCCACCGCATACGACCACATCCCAACTCAAGCCAACCCCTGCCAAGACAATAACACCAAAAAAGAGCGGAAACCAAAATTTCCGCTCTTTTTATAATGCTGTTATCAGATATCGATCTTGGAATACAGACCCGAACCGAGCATTGAATCCTCGGGCTTGGGCTTCTTGTACTCTTTCTCAAAGCTTGTGGTGAAATCAAAGCCTGTGCTCTGAGGACGTCTGCCGCCCTTTCTTCCACCGCCGTTTCTTCTGTTGCCGCCCTTGCCGCCGCGCTTGAAATCTCTTCCGCCGCGTCTGGGATTGGTGGAGCTGATTATTACCTTTCTGTAAGGATCCTCACCCTTGGACTGAGAAGTAACACCCTCTATCTCGGATACAGCCGCATGGATGATGCGTCTCTCGTAAGGGTTCATAGGCTCCAGCGCAGAAGATCTGCCGCTCTTCTTGACGTTGTTAGCTATCTTAGCAGCCAGCTCTTCAAGCTGCTTCTTTCTTCTCTCACGGAAACCGTTGGAGTCAGTAGTTATTCTGAAATACTCTCTGTCAACCTTGTTGCAAACCAGAGAAGCCAGATACTGCAGTGAATCCAGTAGCTCGCCCTTGGCACCTATCATCTCGCTAAATCCGTCGCCGTTAATCTCCAGTGAGATACCGTTCTCGATCTCAGTTACATCAATGGTGATATTCTCGACGCCCATGCCTGTCAGTACTTTTCTGATGTACTTAACAGTAATATCTGTCTTTGTCTCGGTGTATTCCGCTTCAACTCTTGCATCGCCCTTCACTTTACCAAAAAGGGACTTCTTAGGCTCTTCAATAACAGTAAAGTTGATCTTGTCCTCGCTCACACCGAATTCCTGTGCAGCCAGGGCCTTTGCCTCCTCAACTGTGGGGGCAGAAAATTCCTGCTTCATAAGTCAAGCTCTCCTCTCGTGTTTATTATATCTCATCAGGATATCCTGTGAAATTCAGTTTCCGTATTTTTTCGCCATCTTTTCACGCGCCTTGCGAAGCTTCTCTCTCTGCTCATCGGTGAGATCCTTTTCGTCCTCATCCATCTCTTCAGCAGCTCTCTGTCTTGCTTCGTTTATCTTCTTGCGCTGTTCCTGCTTGATCTCGTTCTTGCTCTTCTTCTTGGGCTCTTCGTAATCGTCGCCGCCTGCCTGCTTTCTGATCTCCGCAGGATCCTTGCCGGCTGCTACCAGCTGAGCCTCTGCCATCTTCTGCATAAGGTTCTGCTTGCCGCTGGTCTTCTTCTTTGCCATATCCTTCTCAACAAGCTCTGCCACGTGCTCGGGAGTATATATCTTGTTGAGTATGATGATCTGGAAAATACCGAACAGTGATGAGAAGCACCAGTAAATACCCAGACCGATAGGATACTTGAATGTGATCCACAGTGAGAATACAGGCATGAAATACATCATCAGCGCTGTAGAACCAGTCATCTTAGCCATTGCAGGATTGTTCTTCTTGCTGTAATGCTGGCTGATCATTGTAGTCAGCAGGTTCAGCAGGAAGCTGAGTATAGGTACAAGACAAGTTACCTTTTTGTCTTTCCAGCTGGGTGTAGTTCCCAGATATATGCCTAAGAATTCATAGTTGAAATCTTCCGAGAAATTCTTCAGTTCAGTAGATACAACACTAAGCACATCAGCATATTCGCCGTTTTTATCCTGTGCAAATACGAATGTCATCAGCTCAGGTCTGCCCTCGATAAGGTTCTGTGCGAAATACTTATCGTCAAGTACGAACTGATCGATATCATTGTGGAGCTTTATAGCATCGATAACATTATCGATGCCGCTTTCCTTCTTAAAGGTCTTTGCAGACTTGGGATACTCTTCCTCGTCCTTGAAAAGGTCTTCCAGCTTCTCATAAGGGTCCTTGCCATCAGCCTCATAGCCTGCGATAAGCTCTTCAAGAGTAGTATCGTGGCTCTCGACTTCCGCACTTACTATATGCAGCTGCTTTATCATCTGGTTTGAAGCCTTGACATCGTCCTTTTCCAGATTTGATACATAAGTCAGAGGACCATAGATAACAGGTATCATCGCGAACAGTATCAGCATCAGTACAAGCATCGGCATACAGCTTGCCATAGGGTTTACGCCTGTCTCCGAATACAGTGCCATCTGTTCTTCCTGAAGCTTCTGCTTGTTCTTGCCGTACTTCTTTTCCAGCTCATCAAGCTTCGGTTTCAGCATAGCCATGCTCGCTGTGCTCTTCTGCTGTTTTATATTCAAAGGGAATAACAGCACCTTAGTTATCAGCGTGAATACAAGCAGGGCTATACCGTAATTCTTAAATACATAGTAACAGCCCTTCATTATCCATCCCAATGGGATAGCAATAAGGTCAAACAATTTAACTCCTCTTTTCTTTCAATTCATTTTATGGCAAATGGGGTACTACCCCACATTCACCACAATGTGCGAACACATTACTTTCCTTGATATCTGTTTTGAAATAACTTGCAAATTCAACTCTGCCAAACTTTGCAATGCAAATGTATCACAACTGTTTTACAGCGAACATACAACTTATTTCAAAACAGTTCCTTACTTATTTCCGTCCTTTTATCTTAAAATAATCTATCCTGACCTTGTCGGGGACTTCATCTATCCCTCCCAGAGACCACGGATTGCACCGCAGAATTCTCCACACCGTAAGCACCGTACCCATAAGAAATCCGTGTTTCTCATAAGCCGTCAGCGCATAGGAAGAACAAGTCGGATAATATTTGCACTGCGCAGGCAGCGCAGGACTTATAAATTTCCTGTATGCCTTGATAGGCAGTCTTGCCAGCCATGCAAAGGGCGACATATATTTCCCTTACCTTTTTTTCTTATTCCTGGATTTTTCAAAAGCCCCGTTCTGCGCGGCTTTTTCCATCTCACAGAATAGCTTTTCCCTGATAAAACTTTCCATCTCCGCAGAGGTCCTCTCAGCAGCGTCGTTCCTGCCGACAAAGATAATGTCGTAGCCTATTGGAAAATCGGTCTCGCAGAGCCTGTAAGCAGCCCTGACTATCCTTTTCACCCTGTTTCTGCACACCGCGTTGCCAAGTTTTTTGCCCGCGGTTATGCCCAGCCTGTTGAACGGCGTACCATTGGGATAAAAATACGCACACACATATCCGCATACAGCATACCGCCCGCTGCGGTAACACCTCTGGAATGACTTGTTATCCTTTATCACCTGTGTGAACAGCATATCTTTCCTCTCCGAATGTATATTATATCAAACGGCAGTATCCCCACCGTTCACTATAAAATGTTAATTTATTAACAAAATTAATTTACTCATAAAAAGATAAAGACCTTATACCAAACAAACGCATACGATCAGAACGCCGCGCAGAAAATGCACGAATAAGACCCGCAGAAATACTGCGGATCACGGTCTGCAAGAAAAACTGCGACCTTTCTGTGCATAACCTGCAAAGCGTCTGTATGACACTGTTTGCTGGTATACGGTCATTGCTCTTTATCAGTGAGTCAGTCTTGCTCTGCCTCTTGCTCTTCTGCGAGCCAGCACCTTTCTGCCGTTAGCAGTAGCCATTCTCTTTCTGAAGCCGTGGACCTTTTTCCTCTGGAGCTTCTTAGGCTGATATGTTCTCTTCATGTCTGTTTCACTCTCCTTTTTGCACGTCCCGAGCATTTTACAACTGTACCCTTTACAGGACACACCCGCAAAAATTGTCGGAAAAAATTATCCATAGCCTGTCTTGTAGACATAGCCCTTGTAATTTAACATTATACCTTACTTACATATAGTTTGTCAAGTCAGTTCATAATTTATTTAATTATTATTTATATATTTATTATTTTTTTTGGTGAGATTTGGAGTTTCATTGCTGAAAACTTCTTCTCGGGCTTTGATTCTTTGTAAGATCGGGGATTTTCGGATTTTCGCACCTCGTTCCTTGGTATGCGATTGTATGCGATCGCATTGGTTCGGATATTCTTAGTTGTATTTTGGAAATGTTCTTAACTATCCATCGATAGTTTGCTGATTTTCGCCACTCGTTCCTCGGGTCACGCCATCGGATAACAAGTTGTAGCTGTCAGCGTCTGAGTAGAGCGCGGGCGTTCATTTACGCGGGAAGATAGTGCGGAGACATTGTCGCCCCTGACGGGTCGAGAAATCAACGAGCTATCGCCGTTGATTTCGGGCGCGGCAATATTCTCCGCAGATAGTTCGTGCGTGTGTCAAAGTTTTGCTCACGCTCTTGGTTTTAATATTGCCGCGAAATTCGCCAACGTTGACTGCGCCGAACGTATCCGACGCTAGGACCTTTTCGCGAAAAGCTTGACCAAAAGCTCTCCTCCTTGGCAGTTTCCGCAAGATTGCTATCCCCTAACCCCATTAAGTAAAATTTTTATTAAATTTATATTTTCATTTGCATAATTCCCCGCAGATACACGAAAAAACCCCTAATGTCCGAATTATATATCAATACTATTATATATATAGGGGGTCTTGAAATTTAATTTGGAATGTGATATAATAAATTATATATTTGTGCCCTTTTTTAATTTTGGTAAAATCTGTAAATATTTATTTTTCCAAGATCTCCTGCGCTGCCTTATTGCAGGGGGTCTGATAAATGTGCCTCATCAAACTTAAATATCGGGTGCATACGGGTAAGATTTTAAGGAGGTCGTAAGAGTTGATCAACTCATTCAATGATGTATTTGAAGAGGTATTAAAATATTGCTATCGTCTGACAGGAAGCGACGTACCCAATGATAAGCGTATAAGCGAATCGGGATATCGTATGTGGATTCAGGTGCTCAAGCCCTATAAGATGGAAAACAATGTGGCGTACCTGCTTGCGAAAAGCGATTTTGTAAAGCAGCAGACCATGACCGCATACGGTGACGTTCTCAATAAAGCTTTTGAAGAAGTAATGGGATTCCCTATCAAGGTCGATATAATGGTTTCGGGCGAGGACGAGCCCGAGGAAAAGAAGGAGATCAGGATAGAGGATACCGAGCTTTCAGACGAAGTAGACGTATATACCTTCGATAATTTCATAAGAGGCAGCTCTAACAGCCTTGCTTATGCATTCTGTAATGCCGTTGCCGAAAAATACGATGTTAAAAACGCTGAGGAGATCGACCCCGACAAGGTGTTCAACCCCCTCATAATATACGGCGATTCCGGTCTTGGCAAAACTCACCTTATGAAGGCTATTGAGTATAAGGTAAGCAAAAGCCATCCCGAGCTGAAGATAATCTATACCACGGGCGAAGCCTTCATCAATGAACTGGTAAAAGCCCTGGAATTCAAAGATACCGTAAATTTCCATGAAAAATACCGTAATGCCGATCTCCTGCTGATAGACGATATCCAGATAATCGCAGGCAAAGAGAGAATGCAGGACGAATTTTTCCATACATTCAACGAACTCTACAATGCCCGCAAGCAGATAGTTCTCACATCTGATATCCTCCCCTCCAAGATGACAAAGCTTCAGGACAGGATATCCACCAGACTTAGTCTCGGTGTGCAGGCTGACGTACAGGCACCTGATTTTGAGACCAGAATGGCTATAATCAACCGCAAGGCTGAGCTGCTGGGTCTCAAACTCTCAGATAATGTAGTAAGACTTATTGCCGAAAAGCTGAAGACCAATATCCGTCAGCTTGAAGGCACAGTCAAGAAGATCAAAGCTCTTACAATGTATACCAACGAATCTCCGTCCATATCCATGGCGCAGAGGGTCATCAAGGAGATAATCATATCCAATCAGCCCTCGGAGATCACCGTAGACAGGATCATATCCGAAGTTGCAAACGCATTCGATGTTACTGCCGATGATATCAAGTCGAATCACAGACATTCAAAGATATCCATCGCCAGAAAGATAACTATATATATATTGAAAGAGGTCAAGGGCATGACATACACCCAGATAGGCGATGCCCTCAACAAGAACCACTCTACCATGACCATACACTACCGCGACGTATCAAATCTCCTGAAATCCAACAAGGAGATGAAGGATACAGTTGACGATATAATCAAAAATCTCAAAGAGAAGTAATCAACAATGTCAGTTGCTTATTTGGGATAAACAAATTAAAATTTGTATTAGTTCTCAACATTTTCAACAGGTTTTTCAACAATTTGATCATCGGGATATTTATTGATATCTCGGGAAAACCTGACAGCATCCGACAGATTTTCAAAATTTTCATCATATGCTAAAATTTGTTTTAAAAGCCAAAAAGTTGAAAGTTTTTATACCCACATTTTTTCAACCGAGTTTTAGCTTTTAAACCAACAATTTCTAAACAATTCAACAGCCAAAAATTTAGCCAACATCTTCCCAACACACACCCAACAAAAACTCCCCCCACCGAAACCCGAAGTTCAAAGGGCTTTCACCCACTTTCCAACATTTTCAACACACACTACTACTAATACTAAAAATATATCTTAACTTTTGTTTTTCTTATCGCGAAAAACACACAGCTATGATAACACCACCTTTGAAAATTCAACAAGGCGGAAAACCGTCCCTAAAAAATAAAAATACATCAGCACCTAATGAAAGGATTGATAATATGAAATTCATCTGTTCCAAGCAGACGCTTTATGATGCAATAGTAAACGTCTCAAAAGCAGTATCCGAAAGGTCAACTCTCCCGTCGCTTGAGGGTATAAAGTTCTCACTTGCGGATTCTCTGCTTGAACTCACAGGCTATAACCTTGAAATGGGTATAAGAACAGTCATCTCCGTAAGAAGCGAAGACAAGGGCTCATGCATAATCAATGCCAGACTTTTTTCCGAGATGATAAAGAAAATGTCAGCTGATGAAGTTCTGATAGATATATCCGAAAGCTATCAGGTAACTATATCGGGCGGTGTTACCAAGTTCAATATGTTTGCAGCTTCAGCCGAGGACTATCCCGAGCTTCCCGAAAAGGACAGCGAGACCCAGATACCAATAGCTCAGCCGGTGCTGAAGAATATGATAGCACAGACAAAGTTTGCAGTAGCTCTCACCGAAGATAAGCCTATACTCAAAGGCGAACTCTTCGATATCGAAGACAATACCCTGACCATGGTAGCTATCGACGGCTACAGAATGGCTGTAAGATACGAACCCGTAAAGTTCAGCGAACCAATGAAATTCGTTGTTCCCTCAAAATCTCTCTCCGAGATACAGGGACTTCTCAGCGATAATGAAGAGGATACAGTGTACATACACCCCTCAAGAAAGCATATAATCTTCGATATCGGCGGATATGTGGTATATTCCAGACTTCTCGAAGGCGATTTCCACCCCTACAAGTCTGCTATACCAAATTCTTCCAATACCGATGTTGTGGTTGACAGAAAAGAGCTGATCTCTACCCTTGAAAGAGCTATGCTGCTTATCAACGACAGATCACCCTCTCCCGTAAGATGCTACTTCGAGAACGATCATGTTAAGATAAACTGTACAACTGCCCTCGGTAAGATCTCCGATGAGATCAATGCCGAGATATCGGGTCCCGTTATCGAGATAGGCTTCAAGTGCAAGTATCTTCTCGATCCCCTGAAAGTTATCGATGACGAAAAAGTCAAGCTCAAAATGGGCGGAAGCCTTCTGGCTATGAAGATAGTTCCCTGCGAGGGCGAAAGGTATACATATCTCGTGCTGCCGGTACGTCTGCCGAGGGAATGAGAGTGAGGTATCTGAGATGGACAGCAGATTTGAATTTGTGGAAAAAAACGGGATGGTGCAGGGTACACATATAATCGTTGATAAGGAGACCGGTGTGCAGTATCTGCTGGCTCACTGGACTAATGTGGGCGGGCTGACTGTTCTGGTCGATAAGGACGGAAAACCCCTGCTTGACCCGAAATACGCAAAGTAGTATACGCTCCGAATAAAAAGATTTGGATAAAGGATAAAATTATGATATACAAGCAAAAGGAAATAGCGATAACCTCCGAATTCATCAAGCTGGATTCCCTGCTGAAATTCGCAGGAATAGTGGAAACAGGCGGAATCGGCAAGGAGATAATCCTTGAAGAGCGCATAAAGGTCAACGGAGAAGTCTGCACCATGCGCGGCAAAAAGATACGCCCCGGCGATAAGGTACAGATCGACGAGATAAAGACCGAACTCGTGATAAAATAATGTTCATTACGGATCTATCGGTGAACGGCTTTAAGAATCTCAAGAATATCGAGATCAAGCCCCATGAGAAAATAAATATCTTCTGCGGGAAGAATGCCCAGGGCAAGACCAATCTCATCGAAGCAATATGGCTGTGCAGCGGCGCAAGAAGTTTCCGCAGCACCAAGGACAGACGTATGATCGGCGATGATGAACAGGTAATGGAAATAAACCTTTCATTCAAAAACAGCTTCCGCGAACAGGATATAAGATACGCCATGGCTAAGCCGAATATCAAGGAAAAAAGCGTTTCCCTCAACGGCGTTAAGCTGAAAGCACCGTCGAAACTCTTCGGCGGACTCAACTGCGTCATCTTTACCCCAGAGGATCTGGAACTTTCCAAAGGTTCACCCGATAACAGACGTCAGTTTGCCGACCTCTCGGTGTCTCAGATAAAGAATTCATACAGCGCAGTTACCGAGAAGTACGAAAAACTCATCGATCAGAGAAATACCCTGCTGAAGAATATCTCTTACGGCAGAAGCAGAAGAGAAGAGCTTGAAATGTGGGATATCCAGCTTGCCCAGATGGGCGCTTATATCTCCCTGCTGAGGTTCAATTATACCAGAAAGCTATGCAGTATAGCAAAAAAGCTCTATTCCGAGATATCCGGCGGCAGCGAAGAGCTGGATATAGACTACTACTCAACGGTCTATGATACCAAACTCCTCGGCGCAGCCTCGGTATATACAGGTGAACTCACCGAACAGTACCTGAATGTGCTGAAAAAGAATATAGACGATGATATCCGCGCAGGCTTCACGCAAAAAGGCGTCCACCGCGACGACCTGATATGTAAGATAAACGGTTCCCCCGTGAGAGAGGACGCTTCACAGGGACAGCACCGTTCTGTTGCACTTATCATGAAGCTTTCCCAGGCGTATATCCTACATGAGGAGATCGACGATCATCCCGTTATCCTCCTGGACGACGTCCTCAGCGAACTCGACCCCTCAAGGCAGAAGTTCGTTATATCAAAAATACACGATATGCAGGTATTCATAACCTGCTGTGATATGAATATCCCCTTTGATGAAAAACAGCACGGGAAGATATTCAACATAGAGAAGGGTCAGATAAAGAAAAAATGACCCCGCATTAAAAGAAAGAGATGAATGAAATGGAAGATATAAGGATAACAGAATGTGAGAACAGACATCTCTATCCGTCAAATCTTTACAAGACTTGTCCTTACTGCAAAAAAGGAGCAGAAGAGATCGCAAAAAGAGAAGCTGTCAAAAAAGCAGAAGAACCAGAATTTCACATAAATACCCCATCTGAAAACTCCAGGCTGAGGTTTGGTAAGTATACAGAAGTTTTCAAAGCTATCCTGTCTGTTTTATTTGCACCGATAGTTATCATGTTTAAGATAATAGATTTGTTTCCGGGAAAATATAAATCGCGGTATGATTCATATTACTGGGATAAGTACGGATCTTATTGGGAGAGGCACGTGAAATAAATGTGTGATCTTTTGAAAAGAGATGAAAGATATGGATGAGATAAAAGAAGTAAATGTGGTAAAGTGCCCCAAAGGACACTTATATCCCGCAAATATGCACAGGACCTGCCCCTACTGCATAGAAGAAGCTAATATCGCCGAAAGGCAGGAAGCCCGCAAAAAAGCGAATGAACGCGAACTTCATATAAATACAAAAGGGGAAAATGCCGAACTCTGGTTCGATAAGTATTTCGGAACGCTGATATCGGTGATCGTAACAACTCTAAAGATAATAACAGCGCCTATAAGACTGCTTATAGAGTCCGGTTATGAGAATCGGTGCGGAGAATGGAGCAGGGGAACATCCTATAGCGAGCGCATGAGAAGACACAGATAAAGATGATCATAGAACATAATACTGGAAATAAAGAAAAGAGAGAGACAATATGGACGAAATAAAAGAAGTAAACGTAGTACAGTGCCCTAAAGGTCACTTATATCCCGCAGATCTGCATGAAAAATGCCCTTACTGCACAAATTTCGAGGAAAAGTCAGCATGGTTCATCAAAGATAGAAATTCTCTCAAAGAAAGCTATCAGCGTGAACTTCATATAAATACCAGATGGGAAAATATCAAACTCTGGTTTGAGAAGCATTTCGGCTTTCTGGGTTACTTGTTAGCCATCATAATCGACAAAATAGAAAGCCGTAATCATTATCATGGCAGAAATCCCTATAGAGATCCCCATCTTTTTGATCTTTACAGGTAGTCATATATGACAGAGAAAAATAATGATTTGTTTTTGACCAAAGAAAAGAGAGAGACAATATGGACGATATCAGAGAAGTAAACATAGTACAGTGCAGTAAAGGACATATGTATTCCTCAAACGAATACAAAAGCTGCCCTTACTGCAAGAAATATGAGCAAAGACAGGAAGCCGAAGCACAGAAATTTCGGGTAAAAAGACAGCGTGAGCTTCACGTTAATACCCGATGGGAGAATTTCAAGCTGTGGTATAATGAGCATTTCGGCACGGCGACATACGTCGTTGTAAAAACATTCAAAATAATAACAGCGCCTTTTAGATTTATTGCAGAAAACAGAAATAAAAATTATTGGCGATAAAAGATAATACGCATATCGGCAAACGCTGTAACGGGGTGGGAATATGTATCTTCACATAGGTAATGACTATATCGTAAACAGCAAGGATATAGTGGGCATATTCGATCTTGATAACAGCTCAACATCAGCCGATACAAGGGATTATCTGGCAAATGCTGAAAAGAATAAACGCGTCATCTACTGCACCTACGAACTTCCAAAAAGCTTCGTGGTCTGCTTCGATGACGATGAACTTGAGGAAAAAGTCTATATCAGCCAGCTGAACTGTGCGACTCTCCTCAAAAGATACAAAGCATCACTCAAATGATGCGGAAATACAACGATATTGATATCTAAAAGCCCGACGGGCAGGAGGTAGTATAATATTGGATAACGAGAATATCAAGGAAGTTGAGGTAGTGGATACAGAATCTATCTCACAGATCGACAAAAGCAACAACTATGACGAAAATCAGATAGAAGTGCTCGAAGGCCTTGAACCTGTTCGTGTAAGACCGGGTATGTATATCGGTTCAACAGGACCCAAGGGTCTGCATCACCTCGTTTACGAGATAGTCGATAACGCCATAGACGAAGCACTTGCGGGATATTGTACCGAGATAATCGTAGATATCCTGCCCGGCGAAGTAATCAGGGTAGTCGATAACGGACGTGGTATACCTACAGGTATCCACCCCAAGGAAGGCATATCCGCAGCTACCGTTGTTTATACCGTGCTGCACGCAGGCGGTAAGTTCGGCGGAGGCGGAGGATATAAAGTGGCAGGCGGTCTCCACGGTGTTGGTGCATCGGTAGTTAACGCGCTGTCCGAATATCTGGAACTCACCGTATATGACGGAAAGAACGTGCATTTCCAGCGCTTCGACAGAGGTCATTACAGCGAGCCCCTGAAAATAATCGGCGAGACCGATAAAACAGGTACCGAGGTCAAGTTCAAGCCCGACCCCGAGATATTCCAGGAAACTACCACCTTCGATTATGAGATACTGCTGAAAAGACTGCGTGAGCAGGCTTTCCTCAACGCAGGCATTAAGATAGTTTTCTCCGACCTGAGAGATGCCGAACACCCCATCAGCGAAGTTCTTCACTATGAGGGCGGTATCCGTCAGTTCGTTGAACATATCCATAAGACCAGAGGTGTTGAACCTCTCAGTGAGGACGTTATCTACATAAACGGCATGGAAGACGATATGTTCGCCGAAATTGCCCTGCAGTATAACGATACCTATAACGAGATAATACTCTCATTCGCAAATAATATCCATACCCCCGACGGCGGTTCCCACGAGATGGCTTTCAAGTCCGCTCTTACCAAGATACTCAACGATTACGGCAAGGCGCATAATCTCATCAAGGATAACGATGACGCTCTTATGGGCGAAGACTGCCGCGAAGGTCTGACAGCTATAGTATCAGTAAAGCTGACAAACTGCGAGTTCGAGGGTCAGACAAAGGGCAGACTTGGTAATCCCGAGGTAAGACCTTTCGTGGATAAGATGCTTAAAGAAAAGCTCCGCAACTATCTGGAAGAAAATCCCGCAGTTGCAAAGGCTATCTTCGATAAATCGATACAGGCTCAAAAAGCAAGAGAAGCCGCAAAGCGTGCAAGAGAACTGACCAGAAGAAAATCAGTTCTGGAATCCGCTTCACTTCCCGGCAAGCTGGCTGACTGCTCCGAAAGAGATATGTCCATGACCGAAATATATATCGTCGAGGGAGATTCTGCGGGCGGTTCAGCAAAAGAGGGTCGTGACAGACGCTATCAGGCTATACTCCCCCTCTGGGGTAAAATGCTCAACGTCGAAAAAGCCCGTATCGATAAGGTCTACGGAAATGAAAAGCTCATGCCCGTAGTTACCGCACTTGGTACATCCATCGGCGAAGACTTCGACCTCAGCAAGCTGAGATACGGCAAAGTCATCATCATGGCCGATGCCGATGTGGACGGTTCCCATATCCGTACACTTCTGCTGACTTTCTTCTTCCGTTTCATGAGACCTCTCATCGAGGAGGAACACGTATTCATCGCACAGCCTCCCCTTTTCAAGGTTGAAAGAAACAAGAAAGTAAGATATGCTTTCACCGATGAAGAAAGAGATAAGTATATAGACGAGCTATCCGATGGCGGCAAACTCAAAGTCGCTGTTCAGAGATATAAGGGTCTTGGTGAGATGGACCCCGAACAGCTCTGGGAGACCACTATGGACCCCGAGCGCAGAACGATGATAAAGGTAACTCTCGAAGATGCAGTTAAGGCTGACGAGATATTCACCATACTTATGGGCGATAAAGTTGCTCCCCGTAAGGAATTCATCGAGAAGAACGCGGAGTATGTCAAGAACCTTGACGTATAATATTATCGGACAGGAGCGTACCTAATGGAAATAGATATATCCAAAAACGGCGGTAATACCCAGGAGACAGAAGAAAAGGCAGAAAAGTTCTATGAGAGGGATAACCTCGATAATACAGCAGAGGAAGAAGCAAAGCCTGAGGAGGAAAAAGAATTTGTCCCCACAGGTGACCCTCTTACTGGATTTGACTATAACGTTAAAAACGAAGAAGAGGAGGAAGCTTTCACCATCTTCCAGCAGAAGTATGTGTATAAGCGCAATTTCGTGATATCCGCCCTTTTTGCCATAGTTGCTGCGATGTTTGCAGTATCCATTGCAAAGAACCCTGATGGTTATCTCAACTGGGTGCTGTGCTTTGTGTGCCTTGTGATGATATTCACCACATGGTTCAATACATTCCGCATCAAAAAATACCTGATGAAAGCCCTCAGTTCTCTTGAAGACGATCAATACCGCTTCACTCTCTATGATGACTGCTTCAAGATCGAAACAGTATTCACCGAAGAGGAGATGCAGGCAGAGGACTTTACTCCCGTAAAGCCCCGTATCGTCAGGTTTGAGGATATCTCACTGAACATAATCGAAAACGAGAGACTTTTTATCATAATACTCAGGAAAGAGACTATCTACGTGCTTTCCAAGCGCGTGATAGACGAAGCCGACCAGAAACTTCTCCGCACTAAGCTGAAAGAAGTCCTCGGCGAGGATTATGAGATAAAGGAGAAATAAATGAGATATAAGACCAAAAGAAACGGCGTGATCTACCTGCTGGGCGGTCTGATGATCATTGCATTAGCTATCTGGTTTTTGGTGCAGGATTCGGCTTATATCTTCCGCGGTGAGATCAAGGATCTCAATGAGATAATAGCAAATGGCGAAGATATCCCCGAAAGCGGCTACGTTACGTATAAAATTTCAATGCCCCTGGAAGCCTACGGCTCTGAAAGGTTTACCTCAGAGATAAAAAAGACCTACAGCTATGCTGTGCTGGATGAAAGCGGTATCATCCTTACCGTAAAAGTCAAGGACGAGGATCTGAAAAAACAGCTTGATTCCTTTAGCAGAAACGGAAAAGATACAATAACCGTTACAGGCGATATCGGCAGTAACAATACCGATATGGAACATTTCCTCAAGGAAAGATACAGTGACTACGCAAAGGAAAATGGTCTTAAACTTACAAGTTACAGGATAGATGCCACACAGACAAGAGGTTCACGTCTGGTAGGTATCATCTTTGGAATGATCATAGGTGTGTCAGGCATTATAATAGGCTTTTCAACAATAAAAAAAGCCGGACGCTAAAAAGTCATCTATTTCGTAAATAAAATGAAAGTCCCCCGCAAACGGCAGCGAGCCTGCGAGCGACCGAAACTAAAAGAGGAGTTGGTAAAGTGGACGAATATAATCTTATAAATCAGGACGTGGAAAGCATAATGAAGGAATCCTTCCTTCAGTATTCCATGGCAGTTATAGTATCAAGAGCTCTTCCTGATGTAAGAGACGGCTTGAAGCCTGTTCACAGAAGAATATTATATACAATGCACGAGAACGGACTTACCCCCGATCAGGCATACCGTAAGTGCGCTGATACCGTAGGTTCAGTGCTGGGTAGATATCACCCCCACGGTGATGCTTCCGTTTACGATGCGCTGGTAAGACTTGCACAGTCTTTCTCGCTGAGATATCCTCTGGTAGACGGTCACGGAAACTTCGGTTCAGTGGACGGCGACCCGCCTGCTGCTTACCGTTATACCGAGGCTAAAATGGCTAAGATGTCAGTAAATATGCTGACAGATATCAAAAAGGATACAGTTGATTTCCAGCCCAACTACGATGACAGACTTCAGGAACCTGTCGTGCTGCCTTCGAGATTCCCTAATATACTCTGTAACGGTGCAGTAGGTATCGCAGTCGGTATGGCAACTAATATCCCCCCTCATAACCTCCACGAAGTTATCGAGGGCATGAAAATAGTTATCCAGAACCCCGATTGTACCTTGGATGAGATCATGCAGGCTATCAAGGGACCCGACTTCCCTACCGGCGGTATCATCATGGGCAGAAGCGGTATACGTGCCGCTTACGGTACAGGCAGAGGCAAGATAACCCTCCGCTCCAAGACCTCTATCGAAGAGATCAAGGGACGTAACTGTATCATCGTTACCGAGATCCCCTATATGGTAAATAAGGCGAGACTTGTTCAGTCCATCGCCGACCTCGTAAAAGATAAGCGCGTTGACGGTATACATGACCTGCGTGATGAAACAGGCAGAGACGGTATGCGTATCGTTATCGAACTGAAAAAGGACGCAAATCCTCAGGTAGTGCTGAATAAACTCTTCAGCTATACCCAGCTTCAGGACAGCGTGGGCGTTATCCTGCTGGCACTGGTAAACGGCGTGCCCAAGGTGCTGACCTTAAAGCAGATACTCCAGGAGTATATCAGCTTCCAGGTAAGCGTTATCCGCAGAAGAACAGAGTTCGACCTGAAAAAAGCCAAGGAACGCGAGCATATATTGCAGGGTCTCGTTATCGCTCTCGATAATATCGATGAAGTCATCGAGATAATGAAGAATTCCAAGAGCATCCCCGAAGCTAAGCAGAAACTGTGTACACGTTTCGGTCTTACAGATATACAGGCAGATCATATCGCACAGATGACCCTCGGTCGTCTCACAGGTATGGAGCGCCAGAAGATCATCGACGAACTGGCTGAAATAACCGCAACAGTTGCCGATCTGGAAGATATCCTGGCAAACGAGCAGAGAGTATACGATATCATCATCGAAGAAGTCGAAGCTATCCAGGATAAATTCGGCGACGAAAGACGTACCCAGATCGAGAACGTCAGCGGCGAAGTGGATATCGAAGACCTTATCCCCGTTGAGGAAAGCGTTGTAACTTATACCAATGTCGGATATATCAAGCGTATGCCAATCAGCGTGTATAAGGCGCAGAACCGCGGCGGCAAGGGCGTTACAGGTATGAAGCAGCGCGAGGACGACTGCATCACCGAGATGAGTGTTTGTTCTTCACATGATAATATACTCTTCATCACCACAAAGGGTCTTGCCTATAAGATGAAGTGCTATGAACTCCCCGAGGGCTCAAAGGCTTCCCGCGGCGTGAATATCAAGAATCTCCTTGAACTTTCCGATGATAACCTCATCACCGCCATGATAAAGGTTGAAGACTTCGATGCGGATAAGTATATCGTCATGGTCACCAAGAGAGGTAAGATCAAGAGAACTCCCCTCTCCGCTTATAAGAACGTCCGCAAGAACGGTCTTATCGCTATCGGTCTTGACGAGGGCGACGAGATAGCAGGCGTAAGACTTACAGACGGTAATAACGAACTCCTGATAGCAACTCATAACGGTATGGCTATACGTATCAGCGAGACCGATGCAAGAGTTATGTCAAGAACAGCCCACGGCGTAAGAGCTATCAAGCTCCGCGGCAGTGACTACGTTGTTTCCATGGCTCGTATCCGTGAGGGAGCATCTGTCCTCACCGTCAGCGAGACAGGTCTCGGCAGACGTGTTGCACTTGAAAACTATCCTATCCGTCACAGAGGCGGCTCAGGCGTGCTGAACTATAAGAACGGCGAAGTATGTGGAATCAAGGTAGTCGATGAGGAAGACGATATCATCATGATCTCTTCCGATGGTATAGTTATCAGACTCCGTGCCTGCGATATCAGCATAATGGGCAGATATTCCCGCGGCGTAAGACTGATGAAGGTAACAGGCGAAAACAAGGTAGTGACCTTCACCAGAACAGAACATGACGACGATGCCGAAATAGCAGAAGTCGAAAAAGCCAGCGAGGAAGATATCCTCAAAGCACAGGAAGAAGAAAAAGCAGAAGTCCTCGAAGAAGACACAGTAGTCGAGGATTGATAATATCTGTATAAAAAAATTGTGAGAATCATTGAGGGAAACTCTTTTAAAAGGGTTTCCCTCAAAATTCACTTTTCTAAAAATTATATTTCTTTTAGTAGGGAGATAAGTAATGACTAAAACTAAAAAACGCATAATGTTTTTTCTATCATTTTTGATAATACTCTGTGTATCGTTTTTTTATATCAGATCAAATTTTGTTATTTTTGATAATCAAATTGTTTATGTAAAAACGAAAGGAATTGCTTTCCATCACATAGATGAAGAAAAAGCACAGACTTTGTCAAGATTTAAAAATCTTGAAAAATTGTCTACAACGACTTGTGATATTTCAAGTATAGATTTTTTGACAAATATGCCGAAACTTAATGTTCTTACTTTAGATGTAAGGAATATAAAGGATCTGTCACCTATCGGCAGTTGTACTGAATTACAGCATCTTGAACTGATTGGTGAGGAATATGATGATCTTAAATTTCTTGAAAGCCTGAATTCTTTGAAATGGCTTACCATTTCAGGAAATGGATTTAAAGATATTGAACCTATACGTCACAAAAACACAATTGAAATACTTAGGATATATTCAAATACCTTAGAAGATATAAGTGCCCTCAGCGGAATGAAAAATATATATGGTCTGACTATTCATTCAAATGAGCTGAGTGATTGTACTCCATTATCAAGCTGTACCGGATTGAAATATCTTTCTTTAAGTGGTTGTGAAAAAATTGATAGCTTGGACTTTTTAGATGGTATGGACGGACTTGAAGAAATACATCTTAAAGGAACATCTGTTACAAACTTTGAGCCTTTGCTTGACCTCAAAAGTCTGGATGAAGTGGCTGTATCAAATGGTCAGCTAAATGATGAAATGACAAAAGCGCTTGAGGAAAAAGGGATCAGCATAGAATACGAAGAGTAACCTTGGTTTTATAAAAAATAACCGTTATTGAAAAAACAATAGCCATATTAAGGAGATAACTTATGTTACGATTTATAAAACAGCATATCATTAAAATTATTGTTATAGCAATAGTGTTATATTTTCTGGGGTCTATTATTTATAGCTTTCATAATTATTTTTCGCTACATAAAAAAACAACCTTTACCGATCAGGAAACAAAAATCCTGTGGTCAAGACTGGGTATGGATTATGTTGATCTTGATATTAGCGAAGCATATTTTAATTCAAGTCTATATGTTATATCAGAAGAATTTGGCAGCATTAATGAGGAAATCGAATATTTAAAACAGTTCGATGGAAACGAAAGTGTTCATGCAGCTGATACTTTCGATATAAACACTGCAACCGGTCATAATGACAAGAAAGTTTATGAAATATATGATATAAAATGTGCTGATAAAGGATATTTTACTAATTGTTACACTTACGAAGAGAACGGAAAATACTACCTGGAATTTTATGTTTGAGATGCTAGGGGACGTGATTTAAATGAGATGTTTGGTTTTTATAAAAAATAACTGTTATTGAAAAAACAATAGCCATATTAAGGAGATAACTTATGTTAAGATTAAAAAAGAAGCATATCAAGACAATTATTGTTTTAGCAATAGTGGTATGTTTTTGGGCATTTATTTATTATAGTTTTAATAGATATTTTAAGCGTAGTACAGAGCTTTATGAAAAAACAACGTTTACCGCTCAGGAAACAAAAAACCTATGGACAGAACTGGGTCTGAAATACATTGATCTGGATATAAGCAAAGCATATTTTAACTTTGACAGAGACCTATATGTTATTTCAGAAGCATTTGACAGTATTGACGCTGAGATCAAATATTTAAAACAGGTCAAAGAAAATGAAAATGTCCATGCAGTCAATGATACACTTGCTCCTGAACTTTCGTCTCATCACGATGGAAAGGAGTTATACGAAATATTCGATATAAGATATGGTAACGATTTTGGAAATATAAGATGTTTCACTTACGAAGAGAACGGAAAATACTATATGGAATTTCATAAAAGTAGAGCCGGATATAATGAGGATTATAATTTACATGAGATGTTTGGTTTAAAATAACAAATAGCTTTTATAGTACTTGTACTTTATTTACAGAGACCTCATACAGATACCATCCCCCTAAAAATCTCACCCCGCATTATAGAAAAGGTAAAATAATGCTTGACAAAGAGATAAAAATGAGGTATTATATTATTGTATATAAATGTCTGAATTGTTACAAACGTTATATATAAATAGGTAGTAATGAAAGGAGAACAATTATGCCAAATTGTCCCGAATGTAATTTTCCCTATGAGGAAGGTCAGGCTTTCTGTAACACCTGCGGCTGTAAGCTGCCTGTTACTATAAAGCAGAAGGTATGCCCCGTATGCGGAAATACTCTGCTTGAAAATACAAAGGTCTGCAATATCTGCGGTACTCCCGTAAGCGCACCTCAGGATACAACAGCTGCCGAGGCACTTGCAAAACAGCAGGAAGCTCTTAAAAATCCTACTATGGATGCAGTTGAGATACCTGTTATAACTGATGATATGCTCCAGAATGAGGAGCCCAATAAGGCTGATATGCCTACTATGGACAGCATTTTCATGCCGGGTCAGGAACCTGCACCCAAGCCTAAGCCTGTCCAGACTGCTAAGCCGGCACCTGCGCCTGCTCCGATACCTACTCCTGCACCTGCACCGATACCACAGCCTGCACAGCAGCCACAGCAGTATCAGCAGCCCGTGCAGCCCCAGAATCAGTACCAGCAGGCTAACCAGTATCAGCAGCCGGTACAGCCTCAGAATCAATTCCAGCAGACTAACTATCAGCAGCCTGCTCAGCCCCAGAACCAGTTCCAGCAGAATAATCAGTATCAGCAGAACCAGTTCCCCCAGAATAATGCACCTATAAATAATGCGCCCATAAATAACGTTCCTCAGAACGGAGTAAAGCAGGGTAAAAAGAGCTTCGCTCCCCTGATACTTATCATCCTGATAATCGCTGTTATACTCGTGGACGTTTTCGTACTGTTCAAAAAGCAGATATTCAAAGATAAGGATGACAGCGCTAAGAAGAACGCAGCTGTTATCACTGTTACTGATGATATATTCTGATGATCCGGAACGAAAAAAGATTTTTTATCGGAGCATGAAAATGCTCCGATTTTCATTATATCAAGGAGGCAGCAAATGTTTTATATCAACCGTATGGGCTGCAGCTGTCAGCATGACGGAAATTTTGTGTTGGATCAGCCCCGCGGCTATGAGGGCCACCTCATGCTTTTCGTTAAGACCAAGGCAGTATTCGTGATAAACGGCGAGACCATAAATGTCGAACCCAATACCTTTATCATATACGATAAGAATTCTCCCCAGTACTATAAAGCCTGCGATGACGAATATATCAACGACTGGATACAGTTTGAATGCAGCGAGGATATATCAGCAGGTGTGGATATCAAGTTCGATACACCTATTTATATCGGTGAAGCCATCGACGTTGCAAGCTATTTCACACTTATCGCCGATTGCTATTACAGAAGAAATAATCTCCAGACCGCAGGCTTCCTTATAAAAGCACTGCTGTCCGAGATCTTCTCCGAAAACGGCAAGCAGGAGGATTCGGGCATAGTCCATTACCGTGAACTCCTTGATCTCCGCCGCAGGATATATGCCCAGCCTTCGGAGGAATGGAGCGTTGAAAAAATGGCACAGCAGATAAACGTCAGCGAACCATATCTCCACCTGCTGTATAAAAAGGCTTTCGGCGTTACCTGTAATGCCGACGTTATCAACAGCCGAATCGAATCGGCTAAGCATTACCTTGCTTATACCGACAGAACTGTTGAAGATATCGCGTTCACCTGCGGTTATAAGAATGCCGTGCATTTTTCCAGACAGTTCAAACAGTCTACCACCCTCTCCCCCAGTGAGTGGAGAAAGAATAACTCAGTGGTATGAATTGCCCTCGGCCGGGCGGGCCGTTTCCGCCTATTTATAGTTTTGTAAGGGCGGTAAAGTCGCGTGACGGCGGGTCATAAAGTGGCAAGGGCAGTAGCAAATGAGGATAGAATGTCAAGGAAACAAAGCGCGCGGTCAAGCCTCGCGCTAGCATGCTTGCGGGAGTTTGAGGGCAGAGCCCTCAATCACCAAGGTGCAAAACCAAAATGCAAAGCGAACAATAAAAGCAAAACAAACTTCCCGCCCTGAAAAAAAATGCGCGGCAATAAAGAAAATTACAGAGCGTGGACAATACAATCGTCCACGCTCTTTCTATCTGCGTAAATATATTGCCGCGCCTGAAATCGACGGCGATAGCTCGTTGATTTCTCGACCCGTCAGGGGCGACAATGCCCCCACAAACCCGAGAAACGAGAGGCGACAAGTCCCCCCACAAACCATCAACCACACCAACCCACAAAAAAGCGGAGAGCCTAAAACTCTCCGCTTGATCTTTTATTCTTCCGCTCCCTCAACAGGAACATAACAATCATTGAACATCAGAAGCTCCCAGTAAGTCACACCATCAGCCTCACTATTCGCCAGTGAAAGATACTTCATGTCAGGGTCAAGTATAACAGCCCTGTGCTCCTTGGAGCTTATCCAGCTGTCAAATACTTCCCTGGCATTAGTGCCGCCCTTGGCAATATTCTCGCCGCTGCGCCACCAGATAAGTCCCTCTTCGCTCAGCGCCGTGTTGTAAGACTTCTCATCTTCGCCGGGTCTTGTGTGGCTGAAATTCTGCGCCAGCTCCTCAGCCCTTATGGCTGAAGCCTTGTCCAGCTCGTCAAGTCCGTATACCATAGGCATATCGTACTGCTTTCTTATCTCGTTCACATAACCCAGCATCTCCTCGGTCAGGACGCTGATATCACCGTTAGCCGTAGCCGCAACACCGTAATCTATCGGAGGTCTCTTGGCTTCAACATTCACCTTGTCGATATCTACCTTGATATCAGGATTTACATAATCATCAGTGTAACCATAAGGCACAAGCTCCTGACCATTGATGTAAAGCACGTTGCTCCATGATGTCGTCAGCAGATCGTCACCCAGCCTGTACACATTGTAAAATAAACCGTCGTCCACACCCTCAGTGTTAAATCCATCATCGTTTGCCACGATCTTGATCTTAGCACCCGTGCTCTCTTTCATCACACATTCATCGGTGATTTTGCCGTCTTTGTCCTTCAGCCTGTATTTGCCCTTTTCCGTACACTCAATAACATAGTCATCGTTGAGCCTGTATGATGAGAACGAAGTTGCCTTGTATTCAACAGGGCTGCTGTCAATGTACAGCTTGCCGTCTTTCAGCTCGATCATGTGGTTCTCGTAAACAAATCCGCCCGCAGGCTGATCGTCTCTCGTCAGCACCAGTTCACCGTCTTCTATGGAGAATACTACCTCAGCACCGCTGTCGTCCTGAACTGCTATGCCCTTGACACTGCTGCCGTTCTCCATAAATGAGTAGTTACCCTCAGTGTCTGCAAATACAACATTTCCGCCAAAGTCTATAGACTCACAGGTCAGCTCGGGCATTTCCGCCGAAAGTATAACTTTCTCGCGGCCGTCTTCGCCGATAACAGTTTTGCCACTGTCCGATCTGCTGCTTGAAGATGTATTGCCGTCGTTCTTTGACTTGATATCCTTGCCGCCCTTTTTCTCCACGACAATTATACCAACACCCAGCGCTGCTACCACCGCCAGACAGATTATATTTTTTACGTTTGCTGCTTTCTTTAAATTCATAACTTATCCTTCTATCCTTAATTTACAAAAATTTCTTATCTGCCGACAACAATTAATTATACTCCTCTGCCGACCTTTTGTCAAGCCCTTTCGCCCCATTTTCTACCCCGCCGTGAATAATGTTCTGCCCTACGTACTGCGGATTTTACTGGGGAAAACCTTTCTGAAGAAAGGTTTTCCCCCAACTAGACCCTCAGTCCGTATGATAGAACATTATTCCTCGGTGAGAAAGTCAGCCAGCTTTGACAGAATCTGTTCGGCGTCGGCTTCCTTTGGTATTTTCAGCTCGACTTTGACTCCGCCGTTGCGGTCTTCCTTTGCCTTGACATCATACTTGGACACCGCGTTCACGGACATCATGAATTCGTACAGGAAAGGTCTGTCCTTTTTGACAGAATTCTTGCGCATACTTCTTTTTTCTGCCGCGTCTTCCCTCTTCTCGCGGATCTCGTCATTCTTGATCTCGTCTTCCAGCTCTCTTACGGACAGCCCTTTTTCAACGATCAGCTCTGCAAATCTTTTCTGAGTCAAATGATCCCAGCCAGAAAGCACCTTCGCGTGACCAAAGGATATCTCGCCCTTGTCCACCATATCGCGCACCGATACTGCAAGGTCAAGCAGTCTCAGCGAATTAGCCACCGCCGAACGGGACTTGCCCACCGCCTGCGCTACCTCCTGCTGAGTCATTTTGTAGGTGTCCATCAGATTTTTGTAAGCCTTGGCTTCCTCGATAGGCGAAAGATCCGCCCTCTGGATGTTCTCGATAAGCGCCACCTGCATGGTCTGCTTGTCGTCCAGCTCCTTTATGTATACAGGTACTTCCGTCAGACCCGCCATCCTTGATGCACGCCATCTGCGCTCACCCGCAACTATCTGATAGCCGCCGTTCTCAAGAGGTCTAGCAAGTATGGGCTGAATAACTCCGTTTTCTTTTATGCTGTCAGCCAGCTCAGCCAGCTTCTCATCATCGAATATCCCACGGGGCTGATCCTTGTTAGGTTCAAGCAGAGTGATCTTCACCATGGTCACGCTGTCGCCGCTTGCCTGCTCGGGGGCTGCACTTACTTCGGGCTGAGTGTTCTCCGCAAAAAGCATATCCAGTCCCGAACCCATTCTGTTTTTCTTTGCCATTGATTTTTCCTTTCTATTTCGCTTTGCAGGTCAGGCTTCTGACTTCCAGCCTGAACACGGCAGTCTCACTGAGCATCTGTTTGCTGAATTCCCAGTCAGCCTTGCCTGAAATCTGTGCCATTATCCTGCCTAGAGCGTGTATCTTTTCCGTATCATCTTCTATTAAACTAAGCCTGCCTGTTCCTATGACACTTTTGAAATGCGCCGAATATCCGCAGGCTGTTTCGGAGGTCATCAGCTGATATCCTCCGTCTATCTCAAATCCAACATCGGGACTTTTCTTCGCAAGCTCATACTTTCGACCCGCCTTAGCGCCGTGAAAGTAGAACACGAAATTACCATCGCTGATATCAAGCCCGTAGTTCACAGGCACAATGTAAACTTCACCTTCGTCTGCAAAACCTACTCTGATTATCTGCTGTTTCCCGATAAAATCAGCTATCTCGTACTTGTCAGTAACTTCCCTGTCGTTTCTTCTCATGTCATCACCCGAATGTTCTACGTGGAACATTTTTACCTGTCACAAAAATTATTTGTCTTTGCGCTTCTTTTCGCGCTTCAAAATCTCCTTCGCCAGTTCCTCATAAGCCTTTGAACCTTTGGCTTTCTTGTCATAGTATATGGCAGGCTGACCAAAACTTGGTGCCTCGGATAGTGCAACATTTCTAGGTATCGAAGTTGAGAAAACTTCTTTCGGGAAATGCTTCTTGACCTCGTTGACTATCTGTCCTGTGATCTTGTACCTGTCAACGCACATTGTAAACAGTATACCTTCTATGATAAGCGACTTGTTCCAGGTCTGCTTCACACGGTCGATGGTGTTATGCAGCTCAACCAGACCTTCCAGCGAGAGAAACTCGCACTGCAAAGGTATCAGCACCGAGTCTGCTGCCACCAGTGCATTGATCGTCAGCATATCCAGTGTCGGCGGGCAGTCGATGAGTATGCGGTCGTAGAAATTCTTTGCTTCTTCCAGCTTCTTACTCAGCTGATATGCCCTGTTGTCCATAGTCATAAGCTGAACAGCCGCGCCCGCCAGTTCCTGAGTAGTCGGGACCACCGACACGCCCCTGAATGCAGTTGCGCACACAGCTTCAAACAGTGAACACTCCCCCATCAGCACATCATACACGGTATTGCGTATGCTGCGCTTTTGTATACCATAACTTGTGGTGGTATTACCCTGAGGGTCAAAATCTATAATGAGGACCTTTTCGCCCCTTGCACCGAAAACAGCAGCAAGGTTGCAGACTGTCGTGGATTTTCCCACGCCGCCTTTCTGGTTTGAAACGGCAATTATCTTACCCATAGTATCTCCTCTTTTCAAATATATCATGATTTTTATTATACAACATTTTTGAAGATTTGAAAACCCCTTTTTGAAAATTTCTGCGTTTTGCACGTAGAGTTTTTTCTACCGCTGAAAATGTTCCACGTGGAACATTTTTGCCGTGCTCTGATTTTGGTGCGAGATTGTTCTACGTGGAACATTTTGCTGTGCTTAGATCTTGGTGTGGGCTTGTTCCACGTGGAACATTTTGCCGTGTTTTGGTTTTGATGTGAGATTGTTCCACGTGGAACATTTTGCCGTGCTTTGATTTTGGAGTGAGATTGTTCCACTTGGAACATTTTGGCGACGACCAGAAATCTTTTCAGCCGACAAATCTTCCGCAGAAAACAGGGAGTGCTGTCGCATCGGAAGGAGAGTCGCAAAATGCTGTCGGCAAAAGGCGAAATATTCTGGGCATAGGTGTATGGAAAATGTTCGGCGGCTATGATAAAATCTACTTAACGAAAAGGAGGTTCGAAAATGAACAGGATAACCGACTTTATCACCAAAGCGTTTGTGGAGGTGCAGGAACGTCCCGAGGAAGAACTGCGGGAACTTGGCAGGGTAGTTGACATAGCCGTGGGGGATATTCACCCGAACCCGTCTCAGCCGCGGAAACATTTTTCAGCCGAAGAACTGACCTCGCTGGCAAAAAGCATAACCGCCAACGGAATAATCCAGCCGCTGACGGTAAGACGTTGCGAGGACGATATTGAGCTGATATCAGGCGAAAGGAGACTGCGTGCGGCAAAGCTTGCGGGGCTGAAGACAGTGCCGTGCATTATCATCAAGGCTGACCGCGGAAGGTCGTCGGTGCTGGCTTTGCTTGAAAATATCCAGCGAAGTGACCTGAACTGTTTTGAAGAAGCCGTCGCCATAAGCGCGCTGATCGACGGCGGGGAAGTCACGCGGGAGGAAGTATCCATCAAGCTGGGTATGGCGCAGTCCACCATAGCCAACAAGCTTCGTCTGCTGAAACTCAGCCGTGAGGAACAGCAGCTGATAATCGAACATGGTTTGACCGAGCGACATGCGCGGGCATTGCTGAAAATATCGGACGACGATCTGCGAAAGGAGATATTAGCAAAGACCATCGGGGGCGGCTGGACGGTGGACGTGCTTGAAAAGTACATAGCCCGACTGGAAAGGGAAGAGCTGAAAAGATCAAGCTATGAAAAGCGCGCTGTCATGCTGAAAGATGTCAGGCTGTTTTTCAACTCCGTCAACAAGGCGCTGGAAGTCATGAAGCTTGCAGGGGTGGATGCCACAGCGAAGCGCACCGACAAGGAGAACTGCATAGAATATACTATCACGATCAGGAATACTGCCAGTTGATTATTATAAAAGTATCTTTGTGGGATGGAGGAAATGTTGAAAACTTGGATCGTGTGTTGAAAAATCATGGGTTGGATTTTTGTGGCTGACGTCATGTGGAGTAAGCGTGAGGAGTTATTATAATAGTATATTTGAGAAATGTTGAAAACTTGGATTTATTGTTGAAAAACCCGGGGTAATTTTTATTGCTGATAATATTGAAGATTTTACCGACTTCACACTATATATAGTATATGTGCCGGAATTTCACCGTAAATTTGTTTTCACTGAAAAGGGTAGAATGAAAATAGGCGGCAAGTTTTCAACAAAAAGAACACCGACAGGTTGAAAATTTCCTGTCGGTGTTTTTTAGCCTTCTGTCATTCCCGTTATGACCAGTTTGTCTGGTTCGGTGTGGCAGGTGAAAAACAGCACTTTCACCCCTGCGGCTTTTGCTTCTTCCATGGCTGTTCCGAATTCGGGGTGGGTGGCGATGTTGGGGCGGACTTCTGTTACTCCGTCCATCTGTATCACGAAACCTATGGCGGCATTGAAGCCCTCTGACTTTGCTTTTATCAGCTCGCGGATATGCTTTACGCCCCGCTCTGTGGGGGCATCGGGGAAGTACCCAATGCCGTCGAATTCAAGGGTACAGCCTTTGATCTCCAGCAGATATTTTTCGTTTCCCCGCTCCATATAAAAATCTATTCTTGAATCGCCATAGGTATACTCGGGGGTGACTTTGTCGTAGCCCTGAGTATCCAGCCATTCACGCATCACCTTATTGGGCGCCTGACTATCGATGTTGAAAATTACTCCGGTGCTTTTTTTCACAGCCACCAGATCGTAACGGGTCTTTCTGCCCTCAGTTTTTGGCTCGGTGAGCCAGACTTCACAGCCGGGTATCAGGAGTTCTTTACATCTCCCTGTATTTTTTACGTGGACAGTTTCCTGCTGACCGCCCACCTTGACTTCGGCTACAAAGCGGTTGGTTCGGGAGAGAAATTCGGCTTTGATGATGTTGGGGTAGGTCATGGGTAGTTCCTTTCGTAGTTAGTGATATTCTTCCCCCGCCGCAAGCGTAGAAAAAGATAACATCAGCATAATATATCCGGTTTTTTAGTGATGTGGTAAAGGGTAGTCAGATTATTTAATATGGTATCGCTCGGGGTGGAGTTTCAGTATCTCGAACATATGACCTATGTTGCCCTCGCCTGCGTACTTTTTCATGTCAAAGAAATCTTCGGTGAGGGGCAGCCATTCAAGGTCGTTTTCATCGCCGTGGACGGTGGCTGGTTCTTTCAGCTGACCTGCCCAGACTTCCACGTAACAGCCGTCCATGGGGTAATCGAAAGTCATGAGGCGTTCGAGGTGGATCTGATCGCGGGTGATGGAGGTCTCCTCGAAGAGTTCGCGGTAGGCGGCGTGTTCGCCCACCTCGCCATGTTCTATCTTTCCGCCGACCAGATTGTACAGCCCTTTGTAGGGGTCTTTGCGGCGTTTGCACATCAGCCACTCGTCGCCCTCGGGGGAGAGGACTATCATGCAGTTGTAACCTTGCATCATGGTTCACTTCCTTACAAAATGGAGTATCTTTGAAGAGTAGTCACCCTTGATTCCGTCAACGCCCCATATCTTTGCGCAGTTGATACCTGCGTTCATCAGGGCTGCGCCTGACATCAGCTTGTCGGGTTCGCTTTCCTCATAGTAGTAAGCATCGGGGTCAAGACCTTTGAGCTTTATCCTGCGGGAGCGATAGTTGGGTCTTGCCATTACCTGCACGAATTCAAACAGGGCTTCGCTCTTGTCATTGGCAACGAACATCCATGCGTCCCAGGTGTTGTCTTCAAACATATTGCCTATGCGGAAGTGTTCTCCTGTGCGGACGAGTGGGTTATACTTTTTGAATTCCTCAATCTGGGCGGGTATCATATCTCTGTCTTCCTGAGGTATGCGGGTGACATCAAGCTCATAGCCGAAGGTACCCACCATAGCCACATGACCTCTTGTTTTGAATGGGGTGTTTCTGTTAAGGAGATGGTTGGGGCAGTCGGAGATATGTGCGCCCATTGCGGAACAGGGGTAGCATATGGAAGTGCCGTGCTGAATTTTCAGGCGCTCGATGGCGTCGGTATCGTCGGAACACCATATCTGCGGTGAGAAATAGAGCATACCCGGGTCGAATCTTGCGCCGCCGCCCGAGCAGTTTTCAAGGAGTATGTGAGGATAGTCGGTGGTGAGTCTGCCCATGAGGTCGTATACACCGAGGACGTATCTGTGCCACAGCTCGCGCTGTCTTTCAGGGGGGAGAGCGGCTGAGCCCACTTCGGTGAGCTGGCGGTTCATATCCCATTTGATGTATTCGATGTTGGCGTTATCGAGTATATTCTTTATCATGGAGTATACGTAGTCGCGGACTTCCTTGCGGGAGTAATCCAGTACGTACTGCTCGCGGCAGAGGGTCATATCTCTGCCCTTTATCTGTATAGCCCAGTCGGGGTGGGCGCGGTAAAGGTCGGAATCGGGGGAGACCATTTCGGGCTCGAACCATATGCCGAATTTCATGCCAAGCTTGTTGACTTCATCGACCAGATGTTTCAAGCCGCCTTGGAGTTTTTTCTCGTAGACGAACCAGTCGCCGAGAGAGGAGTTATCGTAGTCGCGGTGACCGAACCAGCCGTCGTCCATGACAAGCATCTCGATACCCAGCTTTGAGGCTTCCTTGGCGATATCTATCAGCTTGTCGGTGTTGAAATCAAAGTAGGTAGCTTCCCAGTTGTTGATAAGAATGGGGCGGCGCTTGTCTTTGTACTCGCCGCGGATAAGGTTTTCGCGGTAGAGGTCATGGAAAATTCTGGACATTTTGCCTATGCCCTCATCGGAGTGTACCATAACTACTTCGGGGGCGGTGAAAGTTTCGCCCGCATCAAGGAGCCATTCAAAATCAAGGGGATTTATGCCCATGACGAAGCGGGTCTTTTTGTGCTGGGTGACTTCTGCCTGAGCCACGAAATTTCCCGAGTAGACAAAGTTGAAACCGAAGACCTCGCCCATATCCTCGTCGGCATTGCGGTCGCAGAGGGCGGCGAAGGGGTTGTTCTGGTGAGAGGATTCGCCGCGGCAGGAATCGATGCTCTGTTTGCCGTGGTGAAGGGGAGCGCGCTCGATATGGCGTTCTCTCGCCCATGAACCGTTCAGAGTTATCATATCGAATTTATCGGTATCGAATTCAACACAGGCTGAAAGGGCGCGGGTCAGCTTGATGGGCTTATCGGAAGTATTTTTGAACCTCACCGACCTTGTGATGACATCGAGGTTTTCAAATACCGAGTATACCAGCACAGCTTCAAGACCTGTGTGGGCGTCTTTCATGGTGACTTCAAGGGTCTGGGCGGGGCTTTTTTCGGTGGCGAAAGTTGCGGGCATACCCTCAAGAGCGGGCTTGCCGTCAAAAATCCTGTGGCTGACATATCTGAGGTCACAGGTGGACATACCATCGCTGTCCAGTATCTTCAGGGCGCTCTCGCGGTAATCGCCGATACCGAAGCAGGGGTATTCAAAGGGTGTGGTATCAAGGTAAACGGCTCTGTCCCTGTTATTTTTTTCGGGGGTGAAAGGGCTTTCATCGAAGCGCAGCAGCCAGTCCATATCCTCATCGGGAACTTTTCTGCCGTAGTAAACGTGCCCCAGGTATTCGCCGTTGATGACCTTGAACATATAGTCGGTATTATTGGCGCGAAGCTTGAATGAACGTTCTTTTTCGTTGTAGGTTATACTCATGATAGTACCTCCGTTTGCTTATAAATAGAAATGTTATACTGTCAGATCGTCTGCTTCGGTGTCCTCGTAATGCAGATCAAGAATGTTTACAAGATCGCTGTGGGAGAGTATCTCGTACCTGTCCATATCATAAAAATCGAGAGAGTCCCAGTCATAGCTGTCCGCATCGGGGATACGCAAAGTGCCTTTGCAGTATGTTGTCACACTGAAAAGATATTCTTTATTATCACCTGTTGTGTTAATAATTGCAGGCATCTCAAAACAGATAGTGAGGTGACCGTCCTGTTCATTAAAGTCTGTGACTATGAATTCATCTGACTCATGGACTTCTGCACGGGTGATCTTTTCAACATTTGACTTATCGATATAGCCCAGCTGTCTGAGTTCATTTTTTATGGAATCAAGATCATTGCCGACATATTCGCTTACTATGTCCCAAAGTAAAGCTTCTCCTATCATATCTGCAAGTTCGCTGTTATTCATTGTTGTACCTCCGTAGGATGAATTCAAGTGTTTTCACAATTGTACCAGAAAACAGCAGAATTTTCAACAGCTGTAATCGATTTAAGATAGATTTTATTTTGTGAAATTTTTGTAAAGTGTCGCGAAAACGCCCAAAAATGGAATTTTCGGCGTTAACGGAATGTCATTTTTATTACTGTTTTATTACAGTTGAATACGGATGTCAATTTGACGATGGGTGTTTGAAGTACGTCTTTTGGGACAGGTTGTGTAACCCTTTGATTACAACTTGGTAACACTAATGGGAGAAAAATAGGACGATTGTTGAAACGGGAAAAGTTTTCAACAATAAAATGGGGTTATAGCAGTTTATACACCCTCTTTTCAACAGTTTCAACAGAGTTTTCAACAATTTTGAAAATGGGGATGTTGAGTTTCAACTGTCCAAAAAAGTTCTTGTTACCGTTTTTTAACCATTTGTTACTTAGCGCGGGTAAATAGTAACAAAAATCTGTTACAGTTCCGAAAATCTCCCGAATCATAGGGGTTTTACGGATGCAGATTAAATAGTTTGTATAGTGGAGTAAACAAAAAAATTTAAATGAGGTTGTGTAAAACATAGAAGTTTTTGTTAGGGGTTGACAAGGTTATAAGGCGCGGTAATTAACCTGTGTACTAAATAAACTAAGCTGTTTTATGCCTGAACCAAGTGTTGATTATTGACAATCTATACCCAACATGATATACTTATCCTGCGAATTACAGGTAGTAAGTAATTTGTCTTGCTATTAGGGCATTATAATTTATTTCAGGAGGGTTAAAAATGGATCCATATGAAATAATTCCCGGTAAAAGTGTGGGCAGATACGATATAGGTGCAGGTTATGATGGTATTATTGAACTCCTTCGTATTGAAAACATACCATATAAAACAGCTGATAATAACTATGAGAAAAAAATAATCACAGCTGATATTATTTTCTGGTTTGAAGATGAAGAACTGATACAGATAATGGTACGCAATGATTTCAAAGGTAAAGTAAATGGAAAGGTCGGTATTGGTTCTTATTTGAGGGATGTTAAAAAGTACATTGGGAAACCTGTAGAAAGCGGGCAGATCATCGAGATGGTATATATAATAAAAGATCTTCCCGGTATTAGTTTTGGATTACAGGATAATGATATCGATGAGGAATGGTATGAAAAAGACGCGCCGATAGAAAACATCTTTGTGTTTAAATAATAGTGAACAAAATTCAGCATAACCAAAACAAAAAGTCAAAATAAAATTATGTTCATTTTGTTTCCGCAGAACCCCACAAAATCAAAAAAAGCAAGTACCAGGGACGTTATGCACAAACAACTCGGGTTAAATTTGTTTAACAATCTCTTTACAATTGTGAAAAAATATGTTATAATATGTAATACCGAAACGAATAGTTTCGCATTAAAATGATCTTTACGGGGCAGGATATACTGTATACTTCTAAATCTTAGCCCTGTTATCTAAAAGGAGGAATATTCACAATGGAAGAACGTTTGCAGACTATACAGTCGGTCAAGAATAAAAAGGTGCAGATAGGAGTTATCCCCGGGCATTTTGCTACGAACCACTCCCACGTTAATTATTATGTTGACATGACATCTATAAAGACCAGCCTGAAAATGGCAAAGGAAGCCGCTCAGGAGCTTGGCAGCACCTATGCCAACACCAATATCGAAACTATAATCTGTCTTGAGGGTACGGAGATACTCGGCGGTTTTCTTGCTGAATATCTTTCTCAGGCAGGCATAAACAAGGGTGAGGATATCAACCTCATAACACCTGAGCTCAACGCAGTAAATCAGATGATCTTCCGCGACAATACCCAGAAGAAGGTATGGGGCAAGCAGATACTTCTGCTGATCTCCAGCGCTTCAACAGGTAAGAGTATCAGGCGTGCTGTTGATTGTCTGCAGTACTACAACGGCAAGCTTGCAGCTGTTGGCGCAATATTCTCGGCTATCGAGAAGTTTGACGATATCCCCATACACGCGCTGTTTACTGACAAGGATCTACCGAACTATCAGAATTTCCCTGCCAATGTTTGCCCGATGTGCAAGAACAATCAGAAGGTCGATGCTCTGATAAACAGTTTTGGTTATTCCAAGCTTTGATAATTTTTCACGGATGCGGTTATTTTTCAACAGCATCCGTGTTTTTTTGTTGAATATTCGCTGCTGATGGCGTGTGATTTTTTATGCGGAAATTTTGAGCGTATGCAATAATTTTGCATACGCTCGGATTTTTGTTAGCGGTGACTGCGTCGACCGCGTGTCGCGCTTTTTTTGTCAGGGCGTGGAAGTCTGCTTAGCTGACTTTGGCAGTAATGATCAATTTGTTATTCTGCCTTGATTTTCAACAGATTCAGTTCGGGAGTGTTGAAAAGTCTTAGGGGTATCACGCTGTTGCCGAGACCTCGGCTGACGTACATTGTGGTATCTCCGCTTTTATATTCACCTGAGGTATATTTCGGGAAAAAGCCCTGGTCGGGGGCTACTATGCCGCCGATGAATGGCAGGCGGAACTGTCCGCCGTGGGCATGACCTGTAATAATCAGGTCGGGGGAGGAGAGGGTATATTCTTCATCTAAATACTGGGGTTCGTGGGCAAGGACGATATGCAGGGCATTCTCGGGGACTGACTTTGAAAGTTCGGCGAGAGTACCATTATATAGGTGGTCATCGCCTAGTCCTGTGAGGTAGATGCCGTTATCTAATATCACGGTGGTATTATCGAGGATAGTGACACCTGCGGATCTTATGCCTGAGTACAGCTTTTCGCTTTCGGTATCATCGAGCCATATTTCGTGGTTGCCTGTTATATAGTAGCAGGGGGCGATCTTTGCGGCTTGGTTACAGAGGTCGATGGCGGTATCTATATTGGTGTGGTTGCTGTCAACTATGTCACCTGTTATTACTATGATATCGGGAGCGTTCTTCTTTATTTTGCTGATAAGGCGGGAGTTGTTCTTGCCGAATTTCGCATTATGAAGATCGGATATCTGCATGATGGTGAAGCCATCTGCTGTTTGCGGGGTTTTGGATGAGGTGAAAGTATACTCGGTGACGGTGAGATATTTATTCTGGAAGATGCAGAAGATCGTCAGCAGGACGATAATTGCGGAGAGGATAATGATCTTCTTTTTGGTGAGTTTTGGTTTTCTGAATAGCTGCATAGGATCACCTTAATTAAAGCATGGGGGCGAAAATTCTCAGGATGACAGACATGAATCGGCTGGCAAAGCTGAGTTCACGGATATCATCGCGGGTAATGCGGTGGCATTTGTTTTTGAACAGATCTTCAAAATCTGCCTTGATATCGGGGATACAGGCTGTATCCTGCATGAAAGCAGCATCTTCAAAATGGAGATAGAGTGAGCGGTAATCGAAATTGATAGTGCCGACTACTGCGCGTTTATCGTCGGAGAGGCAGTTTTTCGCGTGGATAAAACCGGGGACGTACTCATAGACCCTGACGCCCATATTCATAAGTTCCGAATAATAGGAACGTGTGATGCACTGGATATACCATTTATCGGGGATATGGGGGGTGATTATGCGGACATCGACACCTGATTTTGCCGCGAGTTCGAGGGAAGTAAGAATCTCGTTATCGGGGATAAAATAGGGGGTCGTTATATAAAGGTACTTTTTGGCATTGTTTATCATGGACATATAGACCATTCTGCCGATCTTTTCGGAATCAAGGGGGGTATCGCTGTATGGGACGATGATGCCCTGAGATTTGGTATTTTCGTCCGGGGGAGTTGGGCGGTACTTTTCGTAATCAGTGGATTCATGAGATATGACTTCCCACATCTGGAGTACCATCATGGTGAGGTTCCAAACAGCCTGACCGCGTATCATGATAGCGGTATCTTTCCAGTGACCAAAGCGGATAAGGCGGTTGATATATTCATCTGCGATATTTACACCGCCCGTGAAGCCGACGTTGCCGTCAACCACCAGGATCTTACGGTGGTCGCGGTTATTCTGGATAGTGGACATCATGGGACGGAATTTGTTGAAAATCAGAACTCTGCCGCCTGCTTTTTCGATGGCTTTTTTATCTTTCGCCGGCATTGTGAACTGTGAACCCATGCCGTCCACGATAAGGCGGACTTCAACACCTGCAAAGGCTTTTTCGATGAGGATATCAACTATCTCGCCCCACATTTCGCCGTCATCAACGATGAAATACTCCATGAAGATGAACTTTTCAGCCTTGCGGAGTTCGGTAAGCATAGCGGCGAATTTATTTTCGCCCAAGGGGAAATAAGTTATATCCTCGCAGCCATAGGCAGGAAAACCTGCGGCATCATCGAGATAGCGTACTATACGATAAAGCTCGGGGTCGGATTTCTGGATATTTTTGGAAAGTTCCATATCCTCGGGCAAATAGCAGCGGGTGTCAAGATTTTTTTGAACATAGGCATTGGACACCTTGCGCTTGTAGGGCTGGTTTGTCAGGATAAGATAAAGTATGGTGGTAAATACGGGGAAGATCAGCAGAGGGACTATCCATGCGATCTTATAGGCGGGCTGGCGGTCGGTGTTTACTATATATATAGCAACGACGATGCCAAGGGTGGAGAAGAGTACTGAGAGATAATTGTAGTTCTCGTTCAGTATTGTAAACATAATGAATATCTGAACGAACTGGAGAAGTAGTAGCAGGATTATGGTGGTCTTCTGGGAGAAGATGATATTTATAAGTTTTTTTGGCTTTTTATGGCGCTTTGCGTATTTGGATCTCGGCTTCTTTGAGTTGATGGCGAATCCATCATTTGAGTTTATCTGCTGTTTCACGAAGCTGTCCCCTTTCTTATATAATGTATATAGAGATATTATAACATCTAAAGGTAGTGAATTCAATAGCTTATTGCATAAAATAATATTATGCACAAAAAAATGAATTATAAGTAATGAACAAAGGAAAATTAAGTTCAGATAAACTGAATAAAATAAAGAATAATTAAAGGAAAATTTTCTTGGAAAGTTAATCTTTTATTTAAAATAAAAGTCGAAAAAGGGGTTGACTTTTGCGCCTAAATGCGCTATAATAATTAAGCTGTCAACGAGAGAGCACGAAAGAGCGAAAGAGCGCAGGAAACTTAGGGATAAGAGAACGAGCGCTGGAGTAGTTCAGAAGAGCGAAACTCGAGAAACGGCAAAAATTTATCACGAAAACCTCTTGACAAAAAGGAGAAAAAGTGATATAATAAAAAGTACCGCACAAGAGAGAAGTTCAGAAACGAACGAAACTCGGGAAAAGAAACTTCAAAAAAGTTCTGAAAAGGGCTTGACAAACGAAGAAAAATGTGGTATAATAAAAAAGCTTATAACGCACAAAGAACTCTGAAAAAAGAGTTCGAAAAATCTTCAAAAAACTTCTG
>NZ_FOKQ01000078.1 GCF_900112155.1 Hominimerdicola alba
GAGCTATGATGTATTTGAGTTCATTAACCTTATCAGTTTGGGTGATCTTATTATCTTTGGGCGGACGACCTTTCTTTTTTAAGGCTATACCTGCGGCTATCTTTCGCTCTTTCTTATGCTGACGGTGAAAGAATTCTTTTACTTGTTCTTTTGTAAATCCTAATTGCTGCGCTATTTCCTTTTGCGTCATGCCTCTTTCTTTAAGTTCAAGTATTTCTCTTTCATACTGCTGTATGTGTTTGTAACTTCTTGCCATAACAAAACCTCCTATGGTTTCTATTATACCATAGGAGGTCTTTTTTGTCATTGTACGTTTTTAATGGTTCGGTTCATAGTGACGCAGGAGCTTTTATTGTATGTATAAATTACTTCTTCATTGCATTGTTTATAGCAGATACCAGTGCTCTTACAGAGGATACGATGATGTCCGAATGTCTGCCGACACCCCAGAAAATCTTTCCGTTAACGTTGATTCCCACATAGGAACAAGCCTCGGAAGTTGTCTTTCTTTCAAGTGCGTGCTCGGTATAGGTATCAACATTTATCTCCATACCTATCTCAGCGGTCAGTGCATTAGCTACAGCGTCAAGTCTGCCGTTGCCGTCAGCTTCACATTCAACTGTTTTGCCGTTGATAACTGCTTTGACCTTAGCACCTATGAGCTCGTCAGCCTTCTGAGTGTAGTGAGCTTCAAGAATATCGATAGGAGCATTGATATTGAGGTAAGTTTCCTTGAATATCTGGTGAACTTCGCTTCTGCTGAGCTCTTTGTGAGCCTTGTCGGAGATATCCTTTACCTTGTAGCCGAAGTCCTCTCTCATAGCCTTGGGGAGGTCATAGCCGTACTGCTGTTCAAGGATATAGCCTATACCGCCCTTACCGGACTGTGAATTGATACGGATAACGTCGCCCTCGTATTCTCTGCCAACATCGTGGGGATCAATGGGGAGATAAGGACAAGTCCAGTGCTTGTCATCGATCTCATCACGCCACTTCATGCCCTTTGCGATAGCATCCTGATGTGAGCCCGAGAATGCAGCATATACCAGTGAACCGGAGTAAGGCTGTCTGTCGTATACCTTCATTCTTGTAACTCTTTCATAAAGCTCTATGAGGGATGGGAGATCAGAGAAATCAAGATTAGGCTCAACACCGTGGGTGTACATATTCAGTGCGAGTGTTACGATATCAACGTTACCTGTTCTTTCGCCGTTGCCGAAGCAGGTACCCTCAACTCTGTCACCGCCTGCGAGCAGACCGAGCTCGGTATCAGCGATACCTGTGCCTCTGTCGTTGTGGGGGTGGAGAGAGATTATCAGGTTCTCTCTGTTGTGGAGAACATCACACATATACTCGACCTGCTGAGCGTATACATGTGGCAGGGACATCTCGACGGTAACAGGGAGATTGATGATGACCTTGTTATCTGCATCTGGCTCCCAGATATCGATAACAGCGTTGCATATCTCAGCTGCAAACTCGGGCTCGGTACCGGTAAAGCTCTCGGGGGAGTACTCAAATGTGATATGACCCTTGGCGTGCTTCTTATACTCCTTGCAGAGTTCTGCGCCTGTGGTAGCGATCTTGATGATCTCTTCCTTGGACTTGCGGAATACCTGCTCTCTCTGTGCAACAGAGGTGGAGTTGTAGAGGTGAACAACTGCGTGCTTAGCACCGTCGATTGCCTCGAAAGTCTTCTTGATTATGTGTTCTCTTGACTGAGTAAGTACCTGGATTGTAACATCATCAGGTATCATTTTCTTCTCGATAAGTGTACGGCAGAATTCATATTCTGTTTCGGATGCGGCAGGGAAGCCTATCTCTATCTCCTTGAAGCCGATATCTACCAGCTTTTTGAAGAACTCCAGCTTTTCTTCAAGGCTCATGGGTATTATAAGCGCCTGATTGCCGTCTCTCAGGTCAACCGAGCACCATGCGGGGGCATGATCGATATAATCTTTTTCAGCCCATTTCATACATTTTACGGGAGGCATATAATATCCTCTTGCATACTTTTCTGCGTTTTTCATCAAAATTCCTCCTATATAATAATATTTGATAGTAGTCTAATTAGGGCTTACGGGTATTGAAGTCATTAGAAAATAAAACAAGCCCGTCTCTGTAAAAAACAAGAGACGAGCATAATTACCCGTGTTACCACTCCGATTCATGCACAGCTCACACTGTACACCTCTGCCGCATCAACTAATGCGCCTCTCTGTAACGGGAGAATCCCGGGCACAGCTACTGAATGTTCACCATACCGGCTCAAGGACGAGTTATCGCGCTATCGAACTGCTGTCTTTCACCAAACGACAGCTCTCTGAAAGTTCCGCAAAGCGTCTTTTTTCCTCTCAACGCCATTGTTTATATCATGAAATAATTATATTATATTTATCCAACTTTGTCAAGGGTTAATTTATGCATTTAACAGTTTTTTAATATCTGGCTTTGAAACTCCCATTAATTTATGTTATTTCACATTTTTTTATTGACTTTAGGCAAGTTTTATAATATAATAATTTTAATATAAGTATATGAGTATGATCCGATGGATATGGGACAGGAGTGATATTATGATAAACGAAAGCATTAAAAAGCTGGTTACTTACGGACTTGAAAAGGGACTTATCGAAGTTGCGGATAAGGTTTGGGTGACTAACCGCCTGCTTGAAGCTCTGTCGCTGGAAGAATACGATGAACCGCTAGAGGAATACAAGAATATAGACCTTGAAAGTACTCTGGCAGAATTGCTTGACTATGCCTGTGAAAAGGGTCTGTGCGAAGATACTGTTGTCCACAGAGATCTTTTTGATACAAAACTGATGGGCCTTATCACGCCCCGTCCCTCCGAGGTGGAGAGGATATTCGCTGAGAAGAAAGCTGTCTCTGCAAAGACGGCTACCGACTGGTTCTACAAATTCTCTCAGGATACCGATTATATCAGAAGATACCGTATCAGCAGGGATGTTAAATGGAAGACTTCTACCGAGTACGGCGAGCTGGATATCACTATAAATCTTTCCAAGCCAGAGAAAGACCCGAAAGCAATTGCGGCGGCAAAGCTGGCGAAGCAGTCTGGCTACCCGAAGTGTCTGCTTTGTTATGAAAATGTAGGCTATGCAGGCAGACTTAATTCCCCAGCAAGACAGAACCACCGTGTCATCGGTGTTACCATCGACGGTTCTGACTGGGGTTTGCAGTACTCGCCTTACGTTTATTACAATGAGCATTGTATTCTCTTCAACAAGACACACACGCCGATGGTAATCAATCGTTCTGCTTTTAATAAACTACTTGATTTTGTTGAGCAGTATCCCCATTATTTTGTCGGATCAAATGCTGATCTGCCCATTGTAGGCGGTTCTATCCTTTCTCATGAGCATTTTCAGGGCGGACATTACGAGTTTCCCATGGCAAGGGCAGAGGTTGAGCGCAGGCTTGAATTCAAAGGATTTGATAATGTCGATGCGGGAATTGTAAAGTGGGCAATGTCGGTAATAAGGCTGAACAGTACCGACAGGGAAGCTCTGGTGGAACTTGCGGATAAGATACTCACTTTGTGGCGCAGCTATACCGATGAAAGCGCTTTCATCTTTGCGCAAACAGATGGCGAACCCCACAATACCATAACTCCGATCGCACGTATGCGGGACGGCAGATATGAAATGGATCTGGTTCTCAGAAATAATATCACCACCGAAGAGCATCCCCTTGGGGTTTATCACCCTCATGCGAAGCTTCACCATATCAAAAAAGAAAACATTGGTCTTATTGAGGTCATGGGACTTGCGGTGCTGCCTTCGCGCCTTAAAGTTGAGATGGAAAAGCTTTCCCAAGCCCTTGTCAACGGTGCTGATATCCGCAGTGATGAAACTCTGGCTAAACACGCTGATTGGGCTGATGGTCTGCGTGAGAAGTACAGCTTCACTTCAGAAAATGTTGACAGCATATTAAAGGATGAGATAGGAAAAGTCTTCGCAAAGGTTCTCGAACACGCCGGTGTTTTCAAACGCGACGAGTCGGGTGCAAAAGCCTTTGACAGGTTCGTGGCTTACGTAAACGAAAGATAACATAAAAAGCACGGCAGATAACTTCTGCCGTGCCTGTGATATCAAAGATTTTCGATAAAGCCCTTACCGATAATGACATTTTCGAATGCCAGTTCTTTCATCTCTAACATTACTGTGTGGGGGGATATCTTCATTCCTTGTGCCGCCCAGTCGATTATCATTCCACAGAATCCGTGGGAGTAGAAATCCGCAAAGAATTTAGCCTTATCGCTGCGTTTGCGGGTATTTGCTACTGCATGATAGAAAAATCTCAGGAACAAACGGTGCATACTCTGATAAAGATATTTTTCAAAGGTCTTTTCATTGCTGCGCAGAGTGTTCGAGTAGAATTTTTTATCTTTCTGCATATTTTCAAGGAACCCCTCAAGACGTTCATACCAGTTATCGTAGTTGACACCTCTGGTGATGTTCTTGAAAAGCTCGTTGTAGTATATATATGACAAAAGCTCTTCCTTATCCTGAAAATGATAATAGAAGGACTGTCTGTTCATTCCGCAAAAACCTGTTATCTCGGAAATAGAGATCTTTTCGTAATCCTTTTGCGTGCAAAGCTCTTTTAGCGCGTTGCACAGTGCTGATTTTGTTATATTTGATGTTGACATCTGCTGTATCCTTTCATGCATATAATTCAACAATATAATTATATCACAAATCAAAAAAAATTCAAGAAAATTTTAGTAAATTATTTTTAAGGTCGTGCATTATTAATGATTATCAATGAATTTTTAGAAGGTCAGAGCCTTACAGCTTATGAATATTTCGGTGCACATTTTGTTGATGGGGGAGTGCGTTTCGCCACTTATGCCCCTAATGCGAGGAATGTCACTCTTATGCTCAACGGAGGTGAATATGAGATGACGCGGCTAGACTGTGGAGTCTGGGAGACTGTTCATCCTGCTAACGTTGGGGATATCTATCAGTTCATCATCACAACTCAGGCACTTCAGAAGCACTATCGCTCAGACCCATTCGCATTTTACAGTGAGGTAAGACCAAAGAACGCTTCTATAATTTATGATGTGAACTGCCATGAATGGCATGATGGCGAATGGATGTCAAAGCGTGATAAGTGCTATGATAAGCCCATGAATATCTATGAGATTCACTTCGGTTCATGGCGCACGAAATTTGACAGCGAGAATGACGACCGTTTTTACACCTATGATGAAATGGCTGAACTCCTGATACCCTATGTAAAGGATATGGGTTACACCCACATCGAGATAATGCCACTGACTGAGCACCCATACGATGGATCATGGGGCTATCAGGTAACGGGTTATTATTCTGCGACTTCACGCTATGGTGACCCTGCAGGGCTCATGCGTTTTATTGATGCCTGCCATCAGGCGGATATAGGTGTTATCCTTGATTTCGTGCCTGTGCATTTCGTCACCGATTTCTTTGCCTTGCATATCTATGACGGCGGATTTCTTTTTGAATCCGACAGGGAAGAGGACAGGTTCTCCGAGTGGGGAACGGCTCTTTTCGATTACAGCAAGCCCCATGTTCTCAGCTTTGTTAAGTCATCGATCAATTTCTGGATTGAAAAATACCACGTTGATGGTTTGAGGTATGATGCGGTGGCAAACCTCATCTTCAAGCATGGCAGACGTGATGAACCTCTTAATGATACGGGAATATGGTTTCTTAAAAATACCAATTACGCTATCCAGAAACGTCATACTGATATTATGCTGTTTGCCGAGGATTCAACCGATTACACAAAAGTCACCGCTCCTGTTGAATTCGGGGGACTTGGTTTTGATTACAAGTGGGATCTCGGATTTATGCACGATACCATAAATTATATCAAAACTCCGCCTTATGAGCGCCGCGCTCATCATAACAAAATGACATTCTCCATGAGCTATTTTTACAACGATCTTTTTATTCTGCCTTACTCTCATGATGAGGTAGTCCACGGCAAGCAGACTATGCTTGATAAGTGTTTTGGAAGTCACGAGGAAAAGATAGCCACCATAAAATGCCTGTATACTTTCCAGTTCGGCCACCCTGGCAAAAAGCTGAATTTCATGGGCAATGAGATAGCTGAGTACATGGAATGGCGTCCCGGTAAGGAGCTTGGCTGGAATCTGCTGACTTACCCCTCACATGATTCTGTGCATCATTATATAAGGGAGCTTCATCACATATATCTCAATGAGCCCGCACTTTACGAGAATGATTATAATTCGGGACATTTCCGCTGGTGTGATGCCAATAACAACAATCAGTCCATCTATGCTTTTATCAGGCGCGACAACTTTGGCAAGGGGATATACTTTGTTTTCAATTTCTCGGGGCTGATGCAGAATTACACTCTGAGAGTTGAGCAGAACGGCGACTATACCGAGATACTTAATTCCGATAAGGATATCTACGCCGGTTCAAACTGCCTTAACGGCGATATGAGAGCATTTAATTTCTCGCTGAATCTCCGTCTTGCACCACTGAGCTGTGCTATAATCAAACAGAGATAACTAAACACAAAGGGGCTGTTGCAGCCCCAACAAAGAAAAAGACGCCTGACACACCAAAAAGGTAGTGCCAGGCGTCTCATTTTGTGGTATAATGTAATTGCAAATATAGCATCAAACCAACGAAAGGATTGTACCACAAAAATGAGAAATTGTCAAGTGCGTCTTAACATGAATTATGAGATCTACATCGAAGAAAGCTCACCTGTCAGAGTATTGAGCAATGTTATAGATGAGATCTATCAAAAAGAAGAATACACGATAGTAAGCAAGTGGAATGGCGCCATACCCGAGGATATCATGATGAAGATACTCATCTACGGCTACATGAACGACTCTTTTTCA
>NZ_FOKQ01000084.1 GCF_900112155.1 Hominimerdicola alba
GGAGCAAGGATAATCAAATCGTCTGCTGCTGTGGCTTTGTGCATGATGGTGTATTATATACGAACGCATCTTCCCGTAGGTAATGGCATACCATTCTACAGCGCCCTTGCGGCACTCTGGTGCTTACAGCCCAGTTCAGATACCGCCAAGCACAATGCTGGACAGCGTTCCATAGGTACATTCATCGGTGCTCTGTACGGATTGATATTTATCTTACTGTTGCGTATCATCGGAATTACCGAAGCTATGCGAGTGTATCTTCTGGCATCACTTATGATCATACCGGTCATCTATCTGACCGTTGTACTTGATAAGAAAAATGCCTCTTTCTTCTCATGTGTGGTATTTCTCAGCATCGCCCTGACCCATTCTTTCGATGATGACCCTTACCTGTTCGTCTTCAACCGTGTGCTTGATACACTGATAGGCATCGGCATAGGGCTTATGGTGAATAATTTCCATCTTCCCGTAAAGCATGACAGCGAGACCCTATACATCAGCGGAATAGATTCTGTACTAATCCCTGAAGACCATTCTGCGGCTTTCAATAAAGTCGAGCTTAACCAAATGATAGAATCGGGCGTGAAATTCACCCTTTCGACAATACGCACCCCTGCCGAAGTAATGTCGCTGATGAAAGGAGTTGACCTGAAATACCCCATAATCGTTATGGACGGTGCCGCAATGTACGATGTAAATTCAAAGGAGTATCTTGAAGCCGAATTCATTAAGGCAGATGTCTGCGAAGAAGCCGAAAGTATCATCACGAAATGCGGAATGAACTGCTTTGTGAATGTCATGTACGACAGCACTCTGCTGATATTCTACAGCGAGCTGATAAATCCCGCTGAAAAAGACCTTTTCGATACCCACAGGCACTCCCCTTACAGGAACTACGTCCGCCATATTTACAGGCGCCACGATGCTTCCGAGCGCGTACTTTATCTCACTGTACTCGATGAATCGTTGAAGATATCCACCCTTGAAAAACAACTGAAAAATTCACTGGGCAAATCTGCGCGGATAACAGTAAGTGAATCCGAGTATGACGGATATAAATATCTTAAAGTCTTCTCACCCATCGCTACCAAACAACATATGCTGTCAAAGCTAATGGAACATACAGGCTGTGAAAAGGTAGTTACCATCGGAAGTATCAAGGGCAGGTACGATGTCTACATCGGTGACGGCGGCGGAAATGCAACGATCAAAAAGCTGAAAAAACTCTACCACAGCGACATTTACCACTGATTTCAATACATCTTTATTTCTTAACAAAATAAGCATAGAATAACACTCTTATATATGTTATAATCAATTTGTATAAGATTGAGCAAAGACGCTTCTCAAAATTTTGAGGGGCGTCTTTTACTTTTGAAAGGAGTCCTGTATATGAACAGCTTCAGAGATACCATGTACGAAGCTTTCACTGCGAATAATACTATATCTCCTGCTTACTTTGATAAATATGGCGTTAAGCGCGGTCTGCGCAACCCCGACGGCACAGGGGTAATGGCAGGCGTTACGAATATATGCAATGTTCACGGTTATGTTGTCGATGACGGCGAGAAAAAGCCCGCCGACGGCAAACTTATCTTCAGGGGATACAATATCCGCGACCTTATTGGAAAGGTCGAAGCCGAAGACCGTTTTGGTTTTGAGGAAATAGTCTATCTGCTGCTGACCAGCAGACTGCCTACAGCTGAGGAACTTTCCGGTTTTTCAGATCTGCTTTCCGAAAGCCGCGCCCTTCCCGATAATTTCTTTGAGGACATGATACTCAAAGCGCCCTCGAGGGATATCATGAACAAGATGGCAAGGGCGACTTTGGCGCTGTACTCCTATGACAGCGACCCAGAAGCCCACACTCCCGAGCACGAAATAGACACAGCCGTTTCGCTGATAGCTAAAATGCCCGTTATAATGATATGCGCCTATGAGACCAAAAAGCGCTATTATAACGAGGATTCCATGTTCATGCATCCGCTGATAAAAGGTCAATCCACGGCTGAAAATATCCTGTCAACTCTTCGACCCGACAGAAAATTCACCCGCGATGAAGCAAAGCTTCTCGACCTTTTACTGATGCTGCATGCAGAGCACGGCGGAGGAAATAACTCTACATTCACCTGCCGCGTGCTTACTTCATCAGGCACAGACCCATACTCTGCGTATGCCGCGGCTATCGGTTCTCTTAAAGGTGCAAGACACGGCGGAGCAAACCGCAAAGTCAGCGAGATGCTGGGATTCATCAAGAGAAATGTTTCCGACTGGGAAGATGAAAATGAAGTCTACGAATATCTCAAAAAGCTAATCCGAAAAGAAGACGGCGACCGAAGCGGACTTATCTACGGCATGGGACATGGTGTTTACACCCTTTCCGACCCCCGTGCAGTGATTCTCAAAAAGTACGCAGGCAGAATGGCTGAGGGCACTGAGTTTGAAAAAGAATTCCGACTGCTTTCCTCAATCGAAAGCCTTACGCCGCAGGCATTTGCAGAAATAAAACATTCCGATAAGGTGATATGCGCAAATATCGACCTGTACAGCGGATTCGTTTACAGAATGTTAGGTATTCCGGAAGACCTGTTCACTCCCCTGTTCGCAGTTTCAAGAATGGCAGGCTGGTGCGCACACAGATTTGAGGAAATAAACAGCGGCAAACGCATCATTCGTCCCGCATATAAATCCGTTGCCCCCGAGAGACCCTACATCGCTCTCGGCAACAGATAACTGTCAAGTTTTTGGAGGTATACCATGAAAGACGGTTATATAATAATTGCCTGTGCTACTCCATCATTGAAAGTTGCTGACTGCCCCTACAACGCCGATAGGATGATCGAGCTTATTGATGAAGCTCACAACAAAGGTGTGAAGATAGTCTGCTTCCCCGAACTTTCGATAACGGGCTATACCTGCGCCGATCTGTTTTTGCAGGATACTCTGCTTGAATCAGCAAAGCGGGAACTTTTACGAATAATAAAAGCCACCGAGGGCAAAGATATCGTGTCCATTGTAGGAGTGCCCCTTGAAGTCAGCGGCAAGCTCTATAACTGTGCAGTCATAATCAACAAAGGAAAAGCTATCGGCGCCGTGGCAAAAAAGAATATACCAAATTACAGCGAATTCTACGAAGTAAGACATTTCACTGCCGCCGCAGATGATCTCTGCGCAGATATCTCACTTGGTGAGAGCTATTCCGTTCATCTTGAAAACACTATCTTCGCCTGCAAGGAGATGCCGGATATTACCTTCGGCATAGAGATATGCGAGGATATGTGGGTCTGCTCTCCCCCGGCAGAAAAGCTTGCGGCATCAGGGGCTGTGATGATATTCAACCTTTCCGCCAGCGATGAAGTTATAGGTAAAGCCGAATACCGCAGGACGCTGATAAAAGCACATTCAGGTTCCATGGCTTGCGCTTACGCTTATGCCGACTGCGGCATAGGGGAATCAACACAGGATATGGTATTTGCAGGACACGACATTATTGCAGAAAACGGGTCGATCCTGGCTGAATCAAAACCTTTTTCAAGCGGACTTACCATCGCTGATATCGATGTAAAAAAGCTTCACTACGAGCGCAGACGGATGAACTCTTTCAAAGCGTTGCAGGATATTCCCGCCGCATATTTCTCCCTTGATATCACAAAAACCAAGCTTGACAGAACTTTCCCGCAAACACCATTTGTACCGACAGATAAGAATGTTCTTGACAGCAGATGCGAAGAGATACTCACCATGCAGGCTGTCGGACTTATGACAAGGCTTCGCCATATTGGTTGCAAAACTGCTGTTCTCGGACTTTCCGGCGGACTGGATTCTACTCTTGCACTGATAGTTACCGTACACGCGTTCGATATGCTTGGGCTGGAACGCAGCGGCATACACACGATCACCATGCCATGCTTCGGCACAACTGACAGGACTTACAACAATGCAGTCACTTTGGCGAAAGCCTACGGCGCTTCCCTTTCGGAGATAAATATTTGCAAAAGCGTGACCCAGCATTTTGAGGATATCGGTCAGTCGGCGGATGTACACGATGTCACATATGAGAATTCTCAGGCGCGTGAGCGCACACAAGTTCTTATGGACAAGGCAAATCAGCAGGGCGGAATAGTCATCGGAACAGGTGACCTTTCCGAACTTACATTGGGCTGGGCGACATATAACGGCGACCATATGTCCATGTACGCGGTGAATGCTTCAATCCCGAAAACGCTTGTTAGATGGCTTGTAAATTACGAGGCACAGGTATCCGAGGGCGAACTGAAAACAGTTCTCGAAGACATTCTCGATACCCCTGTCAGCCCCGAACTTCTTCCCCCCGAAGAAAACGGAACCATCTCACAGAAGACCGAGGATATTGTAGGACCATACGAACTCCACGACTTCTTTATGTACTATATGCTGAGATGCGGTTTCACACCATCAAAGATATTCCGCATAGCTTGTATCGCTTTCAATGAAAAGTATACTAAAGAAGTGATACTCAAATGGCTGAAAACATTTTACCGCCGTTTTTTCTCACAGCAGTTCAAGCGTTCCTGTCTGCCTGACGGACCCAAAGTCGGAACTGTCACACTTTCACCCCGCGGTGACTGGCGTATGCCAAGTGATGCAAGCGCATCTATCTGGCTGAAAGAGATAGAAAACATTCAGTTATGATCCACTATTCATCAGAACATTAACTGTCATACCATAGACAAAGATGAGATCTTATGGTAAAATAGACCCATAAAAAGAGGCTGTTGCAACCGCAGCACCCTCTAACCATATCCGAACATCAGAGTAAAAAAACATATTAACTGGTGAAATAAGCTGTTTCAGAGCGCACACCCCCAAGCCCTCTTCAAAAAA
>NZ_FOKQ01000047.1 GCF_900112155.1 Hominimerdicola alba
GAACAGTAAAAAACTCTCATAGAGTATTTTTCACGCTTTCGGCTATTTTCACGGAAAACAAAACGTCTGCATCTGCCGTTAAATCTCATATGATTACCGCACTCGGGGCAAATTGCTTCTTCTTTACCGAAAATATAATGAATATCGTCTTTGACAAATGCGGAAAAACTCGATACAATAAACATAGTGTAGACGATAGCCGAGTTATGACCGCGGATCATATAAGCAAAACGGCTATCGTTTTTCCTTTCTGAAATATGGTTACTAATCATTATATCATATTTCCGAATAAATTAAAAGACGGTATCCTCCTGGACACAAGGTCGGGAAGATACCGTTTTGTTTTTGGTTTATCGCTGTTGTTTTCTCAGGAGCATTCTGCCCTGACAAATAGAGTGGTCATCTTGACAAAATAGAGTGTCTGCACTTCGACAGAACGATTCCCTGCATGACAAGATACGTTCACTTCTGGATGACAAATAAAGGGAGCGGTAACACCAAGCAAGACCATGAAGCAAATTGGTTCATGGAGTATATTGGATTGCTTTAGTCATGAGGAACAGGTATGAAATACAACAGAACTAGCATCGGTGAAATAGGAACTATGTTTGCGAGAATGGTCAGCGCAGATAGAAGCATAACAGGCAAGCTGACTGACGATTCGTGAATGGTGCGAGGAAAAATCAATGATTTTTTGCCCAGCTGTTTACCTTATGCGACGGTAGTGTTCATTCTCGCCGACGACACGGTTCATCTTGTGCGGCTGATGTGTTCATTTTGGGGCGACATATTCACCGTTGAGTTACAAAAATAGAATAACAAGTACAAACAGTCACCCTTATTGATCTACGTGCACAAAATATTGTGTACATAGCAGTGAGGGTGTTTTTTTATCTTTACAACAGAGAACAAATGTGCTATAATGTGATTAAAAGAAACATACTGTTACCAATAGAGTGGAGATGAAACCTGTGAGAAGTAAAGATAAGGAACTAATGATAAAAATCAGAAGCTATATTGATGAATATGCGCTTGAAAATCTTGGCAGATCACCAAGTACCCGAGAGATAGGCGAAGAGTTCAATATGAGTAATGTTACGGCTTTTCGTTATCTAAAGGCGATGTCTGAACAGGGCATTCTTAAATATGAGGATGGAGAGATACATACTGAACTGATCGATAAGTTCAACACAGATATGAATGTTGTCGGTGCGCTTAGTGCATCGGTGCCTGCGGGCAGTCCGGATATGGTCGATGATGTATTGGTTGATGAGTATTTTCCACTCCCATCAGCATTGCTGCACGGACTATCCGGAAAATTCTATATGATGCCGGTATGCGGAGAATCTATGGTCGATGCAGGCATTGATGACGGTGATCATGTTATTTTTCAAGAAGATAACGCTACTCGAGAGGGAGATATTGTAGTTGCATATATCGAGGGTGAAGGCAATACGCTCAAAAGATACTGTAAAGATGAAAAAGGTCCATTCCTATGGGCTGAAAACGAATCGTGGACCAATGAAAGACGAATGTTTGGCAGACATTTTGAGGTCAGAGGGATAGCTGTAAAAGTTATGAAAGACTTGTAAAAGTAATTGGAGGAATAGAAAATGTCGGATAATAGTGGTGTAAAAAAATACATTATACCTTGTCCCAGGTGTAATAAGATTCATCGTATTGATGGTGATATAGTGGATGAGATCATACACTGTTCTTGCGGATTTGAATTCTATGCATTTGCAGTCGGAGATTTCCGAATCGTAATGTCAAAAACAGAAGCCTGCAGTGAACCAATAGTAAGATCCATGAGAAGATTCGTAGTATCAACAGGAAGATGTCCGGATATACCACCAGAATTGTACGATGATGTCTACAATGACGATTTTCTAGGATTGGAGGAGATCCTTGAAAAATCCCTTGAAGAACATCAACTAGAATCATTCGGAAATGTGTATTTTACAAAGGATCTGCTGGATTCTATATGCGAAAGTTTTAGTAACGGTAAAGATGTAGAACTAAAGAAGAAAAAGGACAGCATAGATATTATAGAGCTGAAAAAGAAAAATATTAGTAGAAAACGTCCGGATGCTACTGCAAAAAGGATCTGCAGTGTACAAGATATAAACGATCTTATATCGGGAAACGGTGCTCTTGTTTTTAGAGCTGTATCCCAACAAAAAAACACATAAAAGATATTTAACGTAAAAACCGTACAGCAATCGGGCTGTACGAAGGGCTGAATGGAGCCGAAGTATATCGCTGAATATTGATTTGAGTCAGGTACAGAGAAACTGTACTGAATACTCAGATCAGCCGAAGCGAATACTTCGGCTCTTTTTTTGCCTAAAATAAATATTCAAAGCCGATATGCATTAAGGCTGAGGATACAAAATGAGTTGTTCGGAATTTCCGAATAACTGCATAACTTGTACCCTTTCTTTAGTGCGCCTTTTTGGCAATCAGAGTCTGTGTGTACGTAGTCATGCAGGCTCTTTTTTGTATCCTCCACAAGGAGGAACATTATGTTTTTACAAGTAAAATGGCTGTCACTAACAGCAGAATACCCATGATCTTCGTTTTGTCTTTTCGCAACTAAAAAAACAAAACGGAGGTCAAAAATGAATACTAAAACAATACAGATCTATGACACGATCACAGGGAAAATAGTGGAAACAAATGTTTCGGAAGAGGTTTACAGAGAGTACATGCGTGCCGAATGGCGTGAAGAAAAAAATGCTGCTTCCTTTTTTGAACATGAGATACAGTTTTCTCAGCTTGTTGGAGGAAATGATGGTGCTTTTGAGAATTTTAGGGAATTCGTAGTAGCCGGAGATCCAACTGCTGATAGGGCAATAATGATCGCTGACATTGAAGCAATGCTGAAAGCAATAAAGCAGCTTGATGAGGAAGACAAAAAACTGATTAAAATGCTATTCTACGACAACTTGACTGAAAGAGAGTGTGCTGAACACTATGGGATTAATCAGAAAAACATCAACAAAAAGAAAAGAAGGATTTTGTCTAAACTCTACAAACTTATAAATTATTGAATAGTTTAGGGGTATCAAAACCCTTACATCGTTCCGTATACAAGTGGAAAGAAGATTCCATGTATCTTGACAATCAAATAAAAATACATCGGTGTACAGCACAGCAGTGACGGGGTGGTGAGCCGTGTCAGCCACAGATCAGCAGCGCCATGATCCATTTTAACATAACGGGAAGCGATAAAATGCTAGTGATCATCAGAAGAATGTGCCATCTTCTTAGGCAATGAAAGCTGCTTGTGCGTGTCCGCCCGTACAAAACGGTCTGAGCGTTGAAAGCTCGGAAGGCATGAACTGTGTGGTCGATGAGGACGCCGACCTGCCGATGTGTTCCCTTCGTTCATGGGACTTAGGTAATAATGAACGCCCTTGAAGATGCAGAGTGATCTGCTGAAAGGGATAACGTTTCGGCAAAGGCCGAAGCAAGGCTGTCCTATGGGCAGCACTGATGTGCAGAGATATCCATATGGTTTTCTCCAAGTGACACATCAGTATAAAGGCAAAACGATAAGCGGTGTAGATAAAACTGCGCCGCTGTTACATAATAATCAGGAGGTCAATCATGAAACATTATTATACCATTGAGATCACAAACATAAGATTTGGAAATATCCGCAGAGTAACAATTCTCGCTGAATCAAAGGAAAAGGCTATTAATTCTACTGTTATAGCTATAGGTGAAAGAATCGCAGCGGTTTGGAAATTGTGAGGTGCTGATTATGGATATAACTCCAATACGAGGAGATATGTTTCTAGCTGAGATGAGACAATCAAAGGACTCTGAACAGGCCGGCATAAGACCTGTTGTCATCGTTCAGAATGACATTGGAAACAAACATTCTCCAACAACAATAATCGTTCCGATAACAGCCCAAAAGAAAAGATGTCTGCCTACTCATGTTAGCATAGAGCACTTTGGGCTTAAAAGGAAAAGCACTGCTTTATGTGAGCAGGTAACTACAATAGCACGATCAAGGCTAATAAGCTATATAGGTAGTCTTGGTGCTAAGGACATGAAAAAAATAGACAAGGCTTTGAAGATAAGCCTTGAAATATGAAAGAGGTCATACTATGAATTTAATATTAGAAGAATCAGCACTTGATGAAACAGTACGTCAATTCTTTGACAAAGCTGAAGAAAGTGGGTTTGAACGGCGTGAGGGACAGGTTGAAATGGCAGTGGAGATAAGTGATGCTGTATCTGGAAAACATCCGCTTGCTGTAGAAGCAGAAGTGGGCATCGGAAAATCGATCGCATACCTTGTTCCTTTAGTTATAAATTTCTTTAGAGAACGCAGGCAGGTCATCATATCGACATCGACCATAGCATTACAGGAACAGCTTGAAAAAGATATACATAGCGTATTGAATATGCTTGGCGTAAAAGCGGAAGTAATAACTGCAAAGGGAATGAAAAACTATGTATGCGGCAGAAGGCTCAAAAGCAGGATGATGCATAACCACGAAACGTCTGTTCTGGAAATGATAAATAAAAAATTCGATGACGGCATAGCAGAACGAAAGGATCTAAGGCTGAATTTCCCTGAAGAAGTATGGAATGGTATATGCATAAACAGTTATGGGGACCGATGCAGTTCCTGCAATTACATACATAAATGCAAATATTATGAGATTCGCGCACGACTTAGAACAGCTAACTGTTTTGTGATATGTAATCAGAATATGCTTGTATCTCACCTTATAAATAGGAACATGGGTGGGTCAGGAATATTCAACAATAATGTCAGGACGATAGTGATAGATGAAGCACATAACTTAGAAACAAAATTCCGTGATGCATACACACTATCTATGAATAAGCCTCAGATCATTAATGAGCTGGAAAAGGTCATTGAACAGTTAAAAAATAAGAAACTTATAAATGAAACAATAGCTATGCTGAATACGGTTTTTCGGTTCCTAGGAGTTGATGTAAAACGTCAGAAGAAAAACATCGATGGAGATACACAGACATTCTATTACAATGAAACGCCTGAAGCCAAAGAACTGTTGTTTCGGATAAGACGGAATATGACAAAGATAGAAGAATTATCTGGCAGCAAGCTGTATTCTCTTGCTTTTCTGCATAAACTGTGCAACATCGGAAAGAAAAACCTTATCTGGCTTGATGACAGTTCGATACTTAAAATATGTATCTGCAAGAAGAATATTCGTTCGGATATCTCAAAATTGCTGTTTAAGAGCGGAGTCAGTACAATACTGACATCGGCGACGTTGTCATCGGGTGGGATAAATGGTTACAACTATTTTCTAGACAGCATAGGTTATCCGAATGTTGCTAAGGCATCCGAGCCTAAGGTTTCTCCGTTTGATTATGATAATAATACTATGCTTTATACTACATCGGTACTTCCTTATCCGAGCAATGATAACAGGGAAGAATACTGCATACGGTCTATACCTGAGATAGTAAGGCTTTTGAATGTTACAAAAGGAAAAGCACTTATTCTTTTTACCGCCAAAACCGACATGGAGTATGTATACAAAAAACTTAGCAATATGGCTTTGCCTTACAATTTCATTATGCAGGGCTTAGGTCCTTCTCAGGAATACTTGATCAGGAAATTCAAAGATGACATTGATTCTGTTCTGCTTGGAACGGGGACATTTTGGGAAGGAATTAATGTAGAGGGTGAGGCGTTGTCTCAAGTGATTATTTTCAAGCTTCCTTTTCCAGTCCCTGATCCTATGATCGAGTATAAAATGTCATTAGTGAAAGATCCTATCGGTGAAGTTGCTGTTCCCGAGATGATAATAAAACTTAAACAGGGAGCTGGCAGGCTGATACGCTGTTCAACGGATAAAGGGATAGTATCGATCCTAGATCCAAGAGTGAGCATGAGCAGCAGATCATCATACAATAAAAAAGCCAAAAGTTCTTTGTTTCAAACAAATATTACTGAGAATATTAATGAACTCGAAGTATTTTGGAACATGGTAAACGATAAAAAGGAGGATAGCTGATGGAATTTTATCCTTACGGGCAGGCAGATTATTACTATGCAGTCAGCCAGAAGATCCTTTCTGACCTTTTCCAAAGAGGACTTATTTCAGAGAAACAGAGAAAAAGGATCGATGAGCTTAATAAACAGAAGATATTTGCAGCATATCCATCTATAGCTGATTTGGAGGTGAGAGCATGATACGTTTTATTTTGGGAACTCTGGTAGGAGGATTTTTAGGTGTGGTCATTATGTGTATCTTTCAAGTCGCCGGAAATTGCGGTAATCAGAATAGAAATAAGTAAAATCAGACCGCTCGGTATTGTCGGGCGGTGATACATAAAAGGATGGATGATAGTGTGCACAAATGTGAACCGGCGCTTTTATTGGATTTGGTGATACCAATTCAGCAAATATTGTGGTATCCTTGTCGGTTGAAAGGAGTGAGAAAGCATGGCAACCGTTACAATAATCAAGCCGACCATAGATACAAGCATGATACGAAAGATTCGCTGTGCTGCATACTGTCGAGTATCATCAAGCAGTGACGATCAGCTTCATTCATATTCTACACAGGTAAAATACTACTCGGAAATGTTCAATGACAGTGACACCGAAGAACTTGTAGATATTTATGCAGATAAAGGTATAACCGGAACAAGCGAGGAAAAACGTGATGAATTTAAACGGCTTATTAATGACTGTAAGAGAGGAAAAATCGATAGGATATATACCAAATCCATAAGTCGATTTGCAAGGAATACTAAAGATTGCCTGAAAAACCTTCGTCAGCTTAAATCACTGGGAATAAGCGTGTTTTTTGAAAAAGAGAGCATAGATACTTCGGATGTCAGCGATGAAATGATGATAACTCTTTTGGGCGGATTGGCTCAGGAAGAATCAACATCGATATCTCAGAATATGCGTTGGAGCATACGGAAACGAATGGCTAACGGTACTTTTGAGCAAGGGGTAGCTCAATACGGATATACTAAAGTTGATGGAAAGATTGTTATAGATCAGGAAACTTCTAAAATTGTAAAGGATATATTCAAATGGTATCTTGAAGGTATAGGGGCAACATCTATTGCACGGATACTTAATGATAAAGGCATACTCACAGGTATGAATGAAATAGCTTGGACGCATAGAATGGTAATATATGTTCTGACAAATGAAAAATATGCAGGCGATACTCTTATACAAAAAACATTTACGACTGAAGTGCTGCCTGTAAAAAGGCACATTAACAGGGGTGAACGAGATAAATATTATATATCGAACACTCATGAGCCAATTATTTCAAGGGTTGACTTTGATAAGGTTCAAGAAATACTTTCAGAACAGAAGGAGAAATATTATGTCGCTGCAAAAGAAAAACACCCACTTGGTTCTATGATAAAGTGTAGTTACTGTAATAAAACATATAGAAGGAAGAACAGCAATGGAAAATATTATTGGTCATGTATAACACATGATAGCCAGGCTGATCTGTGTCCGGCACATATGATACTTGAAAAAAGGATATACGATGCATTTATAAAATTATGTAACAAGCTTATTATTCATAGCGGCGATATTCTGATCCCGCTTCGGCATGAATTGAAGGAACTGTATTCAACTAAATACAGCAGCAACAGTGTAGTTATGGATCTGCGTAGGGATATTTCTGAAATCAATGAGCAAAAGCATGTAATATCTAGATTACGAACCAAAGGCTTTCTTGATGAAAAGAAGTACAATGAACAGCTTCTGGTACTAGAGAATAAGCATTCCAAGATAAAACATGAGCTGGCAAAACTTTCAAATTCAGAAAGAGAAGATGATACGCTTGAACAGCTAGATACACTTATCGACTGCTTTGAAAACAGATCTATTATGACAGAATTTGATAAAGAGATCTTCGGTATAATAGTAGAAAAGATTATAGTAAAAGAAAACGACCTTGAGTTCTACTTGATCTCAGGTCTGAGATTCAGCGAAACGATATAGCAAAATGTCAAAACGTAAGCATATCTATTTATTGATTATGCTGATACCTATTTAATCGGATCTGTGGTATCATTGTCAGTTGGAGGAGGTGTGAAAATGAGTAAAAACAGACGTATCCCGTTCGGATATATGATAAAGAACGGAGTCATAACCACGGAACCCAAAGAAGTATATGTCGTTATTAAAATTTTTGATGAATATCTTTCGGGAAAGAGTTTGAACGATATAGCTAATCAAATGCAGATCGAAGGGATTCCGTATCATCCGAATGAAGTCAATTCATGGAACAGGAATATGATAAAGCGAATAATTGAGAATGAAAAGTATCTTGGAACAGATAAATATCCTAAGCTGATAGATGATGTCAAATTCAGGAAAGCTAATGAAGTCAAAACTAAGAAAGCGACAAATCTATGCATGATCCCTGAAAGCGTCAAGGAAATCCGAAATTTGACGGTGTGTGATCAATGCAGAAAAAGGATGTTCCGTACACAGAATGGAACGTGGACTTGCAAGACTGTAAGATGTATAGGTATAAAACATAAAGTGACGGATCAGATGATAATATCGGCAGTATTGAATATGCTGAACTCAGTAATAGCTAATCTGAGTTTACTTGATGCTGGGGGAGAACTCAGTATATATAAACCAAACGGTCATGTAGCAAAACAAACAAATGAGATCAATAGAATGCTTGATCATACAGAGATCGATCATGAAAGGATCAAAGCTGAGTTATTCAAATTGGCAGAGATGAAATATAAATGCTGTTCCTATGATGATGTGCCACAGAATACAGAGTATCTCAAGGATCTATTCTCAAATATAAAATCTTTGGATAGTCTTGACATTGAATTGCTAAAGAAAGTTGTAAGAAATATTGTAATAAGCTGTTATGCTGACATAAGTCTGGAGATGATCAACGGAGTGAGCATTATAAATACTACCGCAAGAAAGGAGTATAATACATATGAATGTTACAGTGATACCTGCAACGAAAACAGCTGAATCAGATGGTAAAAATAAATACCAACAACTTCGGGTTGCTGCATACTGCCGTGTATCTACGGCACAGGAAGAACAGCTGAACAGTTATCAGGTACAGATCGACTATTATACCGACTATATAGGCAAAAATAAAGACTGGAAGCTTGCAGGTATCTTTGCGGATGAGGGTATATCTGGAACGCAGACTAAAAAGCGTACTGAATTCAACCGCATGATAAGGCTTTGTAAGAAGAAAAAGATAGATCTGGTGCTTTGTAAATCTATATCCAGATTTGCAAGAAATACTGTTGACTGCCTTGAATATGTCAGACTGCTTAAAGAACTTGGAATTGGTGTTATATTCGAAAAAGAAAACATCAATACCCTTACGATGACTAGCGAATTTATGATAACACTTTATGGCTCATTTGCACAAGCTGAATCTGAGTCAATAAGCAAGAATGTTACATGGGGAATGGAGAAACGATTCCGAGAAGGAAAAGTTGTTTATAACTATAAACGGCTTCTTGGCTATAGAAAGGGAGCTGACGGAAAGCCTGAAATAATCCCTGAAGAAGCAACTGTAGTAAGAGAAATATTTCGGATGTTCCTGGATGGGTTAAGTATAGAAAACATAGCAAAACAGCTTGATTCAAATAATGTCCCTACTAAGCTTGGAAATGAAAAATGGAGCAGGACCGGTTTGCAGAGTATTCTCAGAAATGAAAAGTATGTAGGAGATGCATTACTTCAAAAAACATATACTATTGACTGTATATCTCACAAAGCGGTAAAAAACAACGGAGAACGTCCTAAATACTTGGTATCTAATGCACACGAGCCTATAATTGACCGAGATACCTTTAACAGAGTACAACAAGAGCTTGCCAGCCGAGGATCAAAACGCAAAAAAAGTGATAAAGCTAAGACAGAACAAGGTAAGTATTCAAGTAAATACGCCTTGAGCGAGATATTGATCTGCGGCGAATGTGGTTCTGCATATAAAAGAGTCACATGGAGAAGTGCCGGAGAAAAAATAATCGTATGGCGTTGCATAAACAGATTAGATCACGGTTCGAGATTTTGTCATAAGTCACCATCTATCCACGAGGATAGACTTCATGATGCTATAGTTAATGCCATTAATCAGTATTATGAATGCAACGATAATATAAGCGAACTGATCATGAGTAACATCCAAACTGTGATGACAAGTTCAAACAGCAGCGAACTGCATCAGGCTGAGCAGCGACTATTAGATATAGACAAAGCAAGAAATGACTTTATATCCCTTTTAACATCCAGTGAGTTGGAAGAGGATTCACTAGATCATGAGTTCCAAAAACTATATGATGAAGAACAGGAGCTCAAAGAAAAGATAAGAATTCTAAAATTTCAAAATGAAAAAGAGCAGAACGACTTGCTTCGTCAGAAAGAATTATCAGATGTATTGGATAACATTTCCTGTAAAATAACAGAGTATGATGATATAATTGTCAGAAAACTTATTGAGTGTGTGAAAGTAATAAATAAAACGGAGATAAAAGTTATTTTCAAGGACGGTCACGAAATCGTCGAAGAAGTCAAAAGAAAATAAGAAAAATAACTAAAGCCATCAAGCGCAGTCCATAAGGGGGTATTGAGTCATCTTTTCCAACAAAGGTTTAAACTCACTAGGCTTTAAAAATATGCTCTCTATGATATGTTAAATAAAACATATTTTCATCTGTAATTTCGATTTTCATTGTTGGAAGAACGTTAAGCCACATTTGGTTTTTTTCATCAAGTTGATTTGAAATAAGAATTTTGCCTTCATTATCAAATGAAATATATCCTAAGTCAAACAACTTATCATGATTAGGACATAAGAGTAATCCATTGTTGACATCAGTTTTTTCTTCAGGACTACTATCGCGCCAAGGCTTTATGTGACTCGCTATTAAGCAATCCTTTAAATTCGCTCCACATATACAACAATTATCAAATTTCTGTAAAAGTTTTTTACGATAATCGCCTTGATTAACTCTTTGCTTTACAAGTGCGAGAATATCGTCTCCTACAAGATTTGACACATCCTCAATAGAATTAACTTTTTTGTTCTGGTTTGATTCGAATGTTTTTATGTAATCGACAACCTTAGCATTCGTTTCTTCATCTCCAAACCAGAATTGATGCTGACCTATACCGTATACTGGATATTTGCGATTTTTTGGAGAAATCAAAACAGCTTCATTAGACATTATATTAAACTCACATGCTTCTTTGTTTTCACGTGAAATCATAACGTATTCTGGAACAACTTGTTTTTTAGAATAAACATCGGCATTATTGTACCATCCGACAACTTTTTCATTTGCGACCCAAACAACAAGGACACCGTGAGCAATTCCTGCTTTTAAACTGCCGCCTAATTTTTCAACATGGATTAAACATTCTTTACCTTTTTGATGACCGGGCTCAACATAACCATAATAACAGCCATTTATATATTGGAAATTATATATTTCACCACCATTTTTATTTTCTCTCAAATAGCTTTCTCCACCTGAGATTGAATCATTTTTTAGACCCTGATAATAATTCATAGTACCTATGCGGCAATAAAGAATTCTATTCATATTCATATCCTTTCAAACAGAATGAAAAACCAATTACATAGAGATAGCTGGTATATATTATTCGAAAATAGAATTTATAGTAATATCAGCATTTGTAAAGAAAACATCTGTTATTTTTTAGTAATTCTCCGTTATGGAACGGAGAATTGACTTGATTAGTTTTATAATACACAGTTTACTAATCATTCGTTTTCATTAACCATTTTAGTTCACATCCAATATGCTCTATAACATATATTATATCACACTTTCGAAAATAAAACAATAATTTGTAGGTAGTAATGCAAAAAATGTTATTAATTAATTGACCAGATTGCTTTTTTGTGATATAATTACTTTGATATAATCATAAAAAACTTTTATCTATGAGAGATTGGAGATTAGTAATTAAGAGCGTTTATTTATAAGAACACTATTAACAACAATAGAGACATAGTGCAATGTGTTTTTATATACATATAAAAAATACAATATCTACGATCCAACCAAAACAAACGCTCTCAACTATGTTAATATCAAAGTAATGCAATTAAACTAACAGTATTTTGGGACAGTGGAATGGATATCGGAGGAGTGATATTTATGGAGTTTGCGTTTGCATCATATGATGAATTTTTAGAAGAGTATAAAATTTACAGATTAGACGAGTGCAGAAAATGTAAAGGAAGATGTGAGCTCGTTGAAAATGATATAACATGCATTATAGAAAATAGAAGCTTACATTTTAATACGCTTCTTGTACTTCGTTGTAAAAAATGTGGAGCTATATATTTGCCTGAGTATTCTAAACAAATGATTAATTATGCATATAAGACTGCAGTTAAAAAAAATCAAATAATCGGAGTATTTCATTCAAAAGAATATAAAAAGAAGTTTGATTATTGTAAAGACACAGATTTTGATTATGACTATAAAGATTACTATAATATTCCTGGGTTACGTTATGATGACGAACATAGTGTGGAAGGCTTCTTAACTCCTGTTTATTTCGAGAAAGGAGCTTTAGTTTATTTTTTAGCTGTTCCTGAATATGAAGTACAAATATTTTCTGATAGCTATGGATATTTTGCTCATAAAGACTCATCAGGGATGTATCAATACGATTGGAATGTTCCATTCGGTTTCAATACAAATGGGAAGCTGGTAATGTGGCTTGGGGATATCTCTTATATGGACGATAAAACAAGAGCGATATTGAAAGGATTCAATGTTTCGTCAGACCATTTGCTGATTGATTCTGAATTTTATCAAGCACAGATGAAGTGTATATTCAGTGAGCCGATAACTGAATATAAAATATTACTTAACAAGAAAACATTTATTGCGAACATAAACGAAAAATATTCGATAGATATATCTCACTTAACCGATGAATGTCAGCAGCAAGAAAAGAAGGTAAAAAGGCCTGTGGTTTATTCAGAAACTGAAGTTACAGAAGTAATTAATGCTTATGACAAGATACTTATAGAAGGTTTTGATGTTTCAAAAATGAAAGAATTATACGAAGTGATGTACTCTTCGAATGAAAGAGATAAAAGCTATACTTCATGGAAATCTATTAAGTTGATAGAAGCAATACTAAATAAACTCGCTATTTCTATTCATAATATGGATATTGCTTCAGTAATGTCACCGCTATATGTTCTTCATGATTACAGAAATCTTCTTGACCATTTGCTTTCAATAGACAAAATATCTGAAAAAAAAGAGCATATTATAAACACACTTGGAGTGCAGAATTTTGATGACCAAAAAACTATATACAACGAAGAAATAAAGAGATTAAATATACTATTTAACTATTTGGCTATACTATCGAGATAGGAACTTTAAAATGCCTGTAAAAATTGATGGGATTATGGCACGATATGATGTTCAACTGTCGTGATTTTTCTACTAAAATACAGAGAGAAGCAAAAATAAATACTCAACTGCTTTTTCACAATAAGACATATTTATCAATCAAAAATCTTAAATAAAAATCATCTTTTTTGAACTGATGTCACAAAACAAAACCTCGTAAACACGGCGTTTGCGAGGTTTTTTCATGCCCAAAATCGAGGCTTGGACTTTATTTTGGACCTTATTGGGGAAAAAGCTATCGGGAGATCACGCAGATGCGCGGTCTCCCGAATTTTTTTGTGCGTTGTCTGTGCGTTAGCCTGCTTCTTTCCCCTTAATGACCTCCGCTATAATATTGCTCGCTCGGCGCTTGCTCTCCGCGAAGTAAGGAGGTCTTTTACAGCTTCTGCGGGAGATATTCTCATGTAATGGTGCAAAATATAGGAGAAAAAGTTTAGAAGGAGAATAGTTCTATATCATTCTTACAATTGACCTTTCCTCTGAACTATGGGATGCGGTTGACGGTGCCGAGAAGTACGGCGTGGCGGTATTTATCGCCAGCAAGTGGAAGATAGTTACCCAGGATATCCCCGCAAACAAAACGAATTTCATTTCTCCCAAGCTCAAAGCAGGACAGACCTATAAGATGGTAGTCTGCGCAAAAGTGAACGGAAAGTGGGATACGGACAATATCAGCGAAAGAGCGGTCATCGTAAAAGTGATCTGATACTACAAAGAGCAGCTTCGCGCTGCTCTTTTTTTGTGAGATTGGATTTGAGATTTTTATTTTGGACAGATATTGGCTATATTTTGAAATCATCAAAAAGCTTAATTGCTCCGACTTTATGACAATTTTCTTATTCTTTCGGTACATCATTAAAAAAAATAGCTATATTAGTTTTCTGCTTAAAGATAATATATAGTCGCGAATCAAGATCGCACCATCAATATTTTCCTGCATCTCAAAAAACAAGTACGTTTAAATCAGTTGACTATCGGACAAATTTGTGATAGAATGATAACACATTGGCTTGGTATGAGCTATACGTATTATAAACGGGAGGCTGTGTTGATGCGTAGTATATCTGATGAGCTGAAAATATATGAGTTATCTAAGCTCTGGAAGGAAGCGGAGTATAATTTCGCATTCTGGGATAAGCTTGATATAAACTGGGACGCAGAATACAAGGCTGCCCTGCCTCGTGTCCTGGCTGCGAAAGATGTATATGAATACTATAAGGAGCTCAAGCGGTTTGCAGCTTTGCTTTGCGACGGACATACAGATGTATCCTATCCCGCTGATGTCATTCAGGATACGGGGTGTTTTTCAATGTTTCCCGTGTATCTTTTCAGATTCGGGCATGACATTGCAGTTATCAGCGTTTCCGAGGAGTATAAGGACGAGATACCTTTATACAGTGTTGTTAAAAAAATAGACGGAACTGAAGCGGCAGAATATATCAGAAAGAACTGCTATCCTTATATTTGGCACGTTAACGAAGACGCTTGCGGAATGATGGCAATGAATGAGCTGATGATTGGTAGAAAAGGCAGCAGTGCAGTTTTCACCTTTGAAAGAGATGGAAAAGAATTCAGCGCCACTCTCACAAGACAAGACCCCACAGGGATTAGTTGGTGCAGCGCTGAAGCGCCGTCCGTGTCTGACACACAAAGACAGCTTATCGTAAACGGAGATTCTTATAAGTGTGAAATTACCGATGATGGTATTGCAATAATAAAACTCACTTCATTTGACGATAATACTATGCCGGAAAAGATATATGAGCACATTGAAGAACTCGACAAGGCTAAAGCTTATATAATTGATGTCAGAGGAAACACTGGCGGAAACAGCAGTAACGCAGATTCTGTTGCGGCAATGTTCATCGATGGAGATTTCAAAAGCTGCGGTGCAGAAACACAGATATATGAACCGACCTACAAGGCATGGGGCGTGTTCAGAGATGATCTGAAAACTCTTACTTCTGCCGAACTCGAAGAAAGATACTCTGATGAAGAAAGCATCAAGATATATAAAATGAGTCGTCATATTTTTTATAAAAGGGAGATCGACAAGGTAGAAAACAAAGCTCCCAAAAGGCTGTACGGTCCTGTTGCTGTATTGATGAATGAGTACACTTTCTCAGCCGGCGAGGACTTTGTAGATGTTATGAAAGCCCATTCAGATGCGGTATTTATCGGCAACAACACCGCGGGCTCGTCAGGACAGCCGTTATCGGTCAAACTGGAAAGCGGAGGATGGTTCCGTATCTGCACAAGGCGGTGTTATGCCCAGAACGGTGAGGAGATCTACAACAAAGGCTTTGCCCCTGATATCAAGGTCGAGATAAGTCTTAACGATCATATCAAAGGTCATGATAAAGCTTTGGAGAAGGCGCTAATGCTTTTGAATGAAAAAACGAGTATGTAATATCTCAAGCTAAACGGTGGTATACTGGCATCTTTAGAAATGCTTTGCGTGAAAAAGGGTTTTATCTAACTCGATCATCCGCAGAAATAAAAAAGCATACCCGCAGGTATGCCGTTCATATCATATATAGACCCGTTGGCGGTATAATGAGCCATAGTAGGTTTTGTCATAACTTTATTTTGGACCTTATTAGGGAAAAGTGTCGGCGTGAGCCCTGTGTATAGAGCTCCCGCCGATTTTTCTTGGTTCGTTATCTGTGCGTTATCCTGCTTCTTTCCCCTCAATGACCTCCGCCATAATATTGCTCGCTCTGCGCTTGCTCTCAGCGAAGTAATGACTGTAAGTAGACATCGTGGTCACAGGTGTGCTATGCCCTAACATCGCAGCAACGGTAGTCGGGTCAACTCCTGCTTCGATCTCAACCGATGCGAAGAAATGTCTGAAGCTGTGCAAACCATAGAATGGGAAATTCCTGCGTTCACACTCCCGCATCAACCAGGTGTAAGGCGTGTTCGGGTGCATAGGCTGACCATCCCATTTGGTGAACAGGCGGTCGTGTTCCTGCCACTTGTCTCCGAGATTTGCTTTGTAGCTGTCCTGATCGTGTTTGTAAGCTTTCAGCAGACCGATGACAGCAGTCGGAAGATCTACAAGCCGCGTTGACTTCTCCGTTTTGGTCGCATCGGAGTAGATGCCTTTGTCAGCAGTGTAGTTTGAAGTATGATCGATCATCACCGTTCCGTTTTCAAAATCTATATTCTTCCACTCGATACCAAGCAGTTCACCACGTCTGCAACCTGTGTATATCGCCAGCGTAAAGAACACTTTGTATTTCATCGGCGCTTCACGAAGAATCTTCATAAATTCCCGCGCCTGTTCCTTAGTGTATATGTGCTTTTCAGGTTTCTTGTACGCTTTGCCGCTTGCATCGACCTTAGGTATGATGACTTTTGAACAAGGGTTTGCATTCACCATGTCCAACCTTATCGCATACTCGAATATGGAAGAGATGAAAGATAAATGATGCCGCATTGTCTTTTGTGACAACGGTTTTCCGTTTCGTTTGTTAGCACCGGGCTTCGCAAGTGAGTTGATGAATTTCTGAATGTCCCGCGCAGTTATTTTATCAATGCGCAGATGTCCCAGCGCAGGTATGACCCTGTCTGCAATGAGATGTTCACGCTGAAGTGTCGTGCTGCGGTGATTGAGTTCAGCATACTCAGTCGCCCACATCTCAATTACTTTCTGGAACTTGACAGCCGCAGTCACTTGACCATGCGCACACTCTTCCTCGAACAGTATCGCAATGCGCTGTACCTCTTTTTCAGCTTGCTTTGCTGACATATTTTCAGGTGGCTTCCAACTCTTGAATCGCACCATCTGCTTTCCGTGAACATCATAACCGCAGTACGCTCGAATGCGGTATGATGTGACTTCACCTTTCTTGTTTTTTCGTTTTTCAATGTACGCCATATGCTACCTCCTATTAAAATAATCGCCTGTCGGCAACGCAAATTCTACCACAGACTGACGGGCATATCCAGCCGATAGACGAACGTTAATTACTGCAACATATTTTTCTACCGAACCACTAACTCTCCGTTCAGGTATTTGTGCAGTATCTCTTTGTTTATCAGATATTTTTTACCCGCTTTGAAGCAAGGCAGTTCACCCGACCTGCACATCTCACGCACGCGGTACTCTGTTAGTCCGTCCACAAGTGCGGCGGCTTCTTTTATTGTCAGCATTGTAATTTTTGTTTCAGCCATGTTGTTATCACACTCCTTAGTTGTTCACTGTCACATTTCACGACACTTGATGCAGTCCTGTTTTGGGATTCCGTCTATCAACTAACGTTTCTCTTGTGATAAATTTGTTGTTCATTTTTGATCTTCCTTTCTATTGAGATTTAGGGCTTGACGCCACGCAAAACCCGCGTACCTACGCACTTATCTCGCGATTTTTGAAATATTGACACTACAATTTTCTGAAATTTGCGTGATTGACACCAATTACCGATACGCCAAAACCCCCGTAGAATGCGGTCGGCGTTGCCGTCCGCTGTGAGATTTGCGGCGAATTGACGCCGCACTTTAACCTGCACATCGTTTCCCAGTGCAATATCTACCCGATAATGCATTCCGGTTTATTTCCCTTTTGAATTAATATCGCTCACAGCCGCGCACAAATCGCTTGTGTGGCGTTTTGTTGGCGTGGTGGAGTAACCACCCGACAGGCGATATTTGTCGGGCACAAATCGGCTCACGTTCCGAGATTAAACTCCGGTTATGGAATGCCACGTTATTCGTAGATTTTTTGCCGTAATCTTGCGGCACTTCTGAGGACTATATCCTCGAATGACATTCTAACGACAGGCACCCGCTTGCCGTTGATGAGTACATACTCAGGGTCATCAGCTTCGTCGTCAGGGACAGCAGGTGGCGGTACAGGGTCAGTAGAAATGCTGGTGTTGCTGCCGTCACCCTCAACCGATAACGAAGATATTTCAGCGTTTCCGGAACATTCAGTGACAGTAGGGTCAGCAGTATGAGCCTGCTCGGGCATCAGATTTTTACCGTCACTGCTGTCACTATTTTTATCATAGCCGATGAGCAACAGCCGCTGTCCGTTGCTGCGCTTGACCTCAAAGGTCACACCCAGGTCACGCAATTCATAAGCATGGTGGAACATATTTCTTGTTAATCGGTTGGCAAAATACTCACCTCCATATTTTTCTTTCAGAAAACTGCAGAACTCCGTCGCCGAGCCTTTGAAAGAACACCGCTCGACCATCAGGTCATGCACAGCGAAAACAAAAGTATCTGGTGGTTTGTCCTCGCGTTCATCAGTAAGTACCCAGCGTGCGCCTTGCCTTGTGAGAGACAACTCGCAGTCTTCTATATCACGACCCGTAGCATACAGCACAGCCTGACCGCCGCACCGCTTGTCCTTTTTCAGAACAAGCATACCGTCCACACAACCATTCAGACCAGTGCTCCCCGAGATCATATTAAACGGATCGCTGTCCGTGGCTTTGCGCAGGTGATGAACAAGAACTATGCTTATGTCAAGCTGTTCAGCCAGAGATTTCAGCGGTATCAACTCAGCATAGTCGTTGCCGTAGCTGCTGTCTGTTTCGCTCCGCACCATCTGTAAAGTATCGATGACCACCAACCGAAGGTCATCATGTTCCGACTTGAACTTGACTATCTGTTCGCACAGTCCATCGCCTATCGTGTCTGCTTTCAAAGCAAAGTGAAGCTTCTCCGACGGCTCATCGGTCAGTTCATACAGCCTGGATTGTATTCTCTGCCAGCTGTCCTCGAGACAAAAATACAGCGCCGAGCCTTGCCGTGTCGGACGATCAAGCAACTTTTCTCCTTTCGATATTGCAAGGCAAAGTTCCAGCGCCAACCACGATTTCCCCACCTTTGGTGAGCCTGCTAGAATGTACAGTCCCTGCGAGATAAGACCTTCCACTGCGAAGACTGTTGACTTGTAGAGTGTGGTCATGATCTCCTCGCAGGATTTTGTTTTCAGTTCTCTCAATATATCGACCTCCTTTTTCAATTGTATAAGGAAAGATGAACGTGTTTTGATACCCCTGTTTTACAGAATATTTAAAAACTTTTTATTTATTGAACATTCAGCAGGGTATGAAATTGTCAGATGTGCAGATCTGTTTTTCTCCTACTTGTATAGGGTAAGATGTCCGTGTTTTAACACCCCCTCTTTACAAAAAATTTAAAATATTCTATGTTTTGCATATTCGGTAAGGTATAAATTTATCACTTTTGCGAATGCCGAATTTTGTATAACATTGAGATGTTACTTTGTGAGTAGGGTAGCGATAGCCGCACTGTGAGAGGATTCAGCTCGGCTTTTGCCATCATCCACAATCGTGCCATCAGCTTGTGCATACCACATATAGAATCTATTTTTAAACGATATGATAAAAAATAATTAAAATTAACTTCGTTAAATTATGCGTATTGACAAATAATTGCTAAGATGCTATAATAAATATGTCAATACAATCAAGTAACGGAGGTGATTCTATGGCTTACTGTACCAATTGTGGAGCATTTAATACGGATGATTCAGATTTCTGCAAGGGTTGTGGGATAAGATTTGATAGACAAAATAGTTTTTCACAGCGTAGACAAGTATATGAAGGTTCTATCCATAAGTGTCCGAATTGCGGAGAATCTGTCGGGTCATTTATGACGTATTGTCCTTTATGTGGAGTCGAATTTCGTGATACGCAAGGTTCTTCTACTGTTGAATTATTTGCACAGCAATTACAACAGCTAGAATCACAAAGAATTCAACAACTAGATTTATATGGTACTGATCGCAATTCCAAGAAAGCGTGTGATAAAAGCATTAATAAACAAATCGCTAATTTAATAAGGAATTTTTCAGTTCCTAATACAAAAGAAGATGTATATGAATTTATGATATTGGCTGCTTCTAATATAGATGATAGTGTATATGATGGTAATCATGATTCATCAGAAATACAGATTTCAAATGCATGGATAGCAAAGGCGGAACAAGTATATAATAAAGCAAAAATATCTTTTAGAAAAAGTCAGGATTTTATTAATATCAAGAGCATATATGATACAAAAATGAAGGCTGTAAGTAAATCTAAAAGAAGTGGTTATTCGGTAATTCTTATTCTATTGCTTATGTTTTTGATAAGTTATGGAGGACTTGGTCTTATGTCATATATGGATAAAAAAGAAGAGAAAGAACTTGAAGAAAAACTAAATGCTACAGTAGTTGAGATACAATCAGATTTAGATAACGAACGGTTTGATTCTGCTTTAGTCAAAGCAAATTCTCTTAATTTTGATGAAAGTATTGATAAAGAGAAGTCTAAAAAATGGGATGAAAGAAAAAAGGAATTAGTGCAAGAAATTACAGACCTTAAGATTCAAAAAGCACGAGAAGAAATAACTATACCACCAGAGAAATCGATAGTTAAAATGTCGGAATCATCAAAGGATTATAAGGGAGACAATTATAAAGATGTTCAAAAACGGTTGGAAACCGCTGGATTTTATTTTATTAAAAATGAACAATTAGAAGATATTATACTAGGCTTGACAACCGATGAAGGAGAAGTTGAAAAAGTATCCATAAATGGTGTTACTAAATTCAAAAAAGGAGATGAATTTCCCGCTGACGCTGATGTCGTGATAACATATCATACAAAGAAAGGAGATTGACCGTGGGCATATTCAATAAAAACGAAGGCGGATTGATGGACGTTATCCGCTGTGATGAGCAAGATTATCTGATATGGAAATGGAGTCCGGGTGGCAGTGCTGGGACAAGTCGTAAGGAAAACGCTATACGCAAAGGTTCCAGAATATCTGTAAAATCCGGTTCTGTAGCGGTATTTGTTTATAATCAAGGAAACGGTATTGAGCAAGAATACCTTTACGGACCTGTTGAAACAAAGCTTGATACACTTAATCTGCCTATTCTTTCAAATCTTATTAGTCTGCTATATAATGGTTCAGCGCCCTATCGTGCCGAAGTTTATTTTATCAACCTTGCAACTATAATACAAATAAAATTTGCTGTTCCGTTTTTTGATATGTTTGATCCGAGATATCCGGAATTTGGTGTGCCTGTAGCGGTCAGGGGTTCGTTTAACTTTCATATTCCTGCAGGTGAAAATGGATATAAACATTTCATTGAGCTGCACAGGCTTGATGATTTCAATATTGAACGTTTTAGTGATCAGATAAAGAATTCTGTTATAAGCAGAGTCAAAAGCTTTGTCATAAATACTCCAGCTAAGTATGGTGTTTCCTTGCTTCAAATAGAGGGGCTGGTCGGTAAGATAAGAGATGAAGTCTTCAATGAGCTTCAACCGATTTTCAATGCCGAATATGGTGTGAGTATGAGTTCTTTTGAGATTAATTCGATAGAATTAGATAAGACCTCAGACGGATATTCAGATCTTATGTATATAACCCGTGAACAGATAGCTGCAAAAGTACAGGCAAAGACGGATGTCGATATACAGAATATGCGCGATTCACAGCGTATAAATGCTGAACATTATGAAGACACGCTGCGTCGTCAGCGTGAAGAAGACCAGTATGCAAGGCATATGAATACTCAGTCCAATAATTTTGCAGCACACCAGGTCAACCGTCAGGCTGATATAGCTTATGCAACCGCTGACAGTATTGGTAATATGGCAAGTTTCGGCGGAGGATCAGCCGATCCTATGGGTATGATGGCAGGCATGATGATGGGCGAAGCTATGAGTCAGAATATGGCAAATGCCATGAATAATGTTATGAATGCTCAATCGATGAACGGTGCGGTACCGCCGCCTATACCAAATGCTAGATATCATATAGTTATTAATGGGCAGGACGCAGGTGAATTTGATCTGCAAGCAATATCACAAATGATATCAGACGGACAGATAAACAGTCATACGCTTGTCTGGAAGCAAGGTATGGCAAACTGGGTAGAAGCAGGAACGGTGTTTGAATTGCAGGGAATGTTTAATAACACAGGTGTTCCGTCGATACCGTAGAATAAGGCTACAAATATACTGATAAGAGAGAACGTTTTATTATTTCAAAAATAAAGCGTTCTCTTTTGCATTGTAATATTAATATATAAATTTATATTTAACCGCTAAACTTTACGTGTTTTACTCAATTACAAAATCTGACGTATCAAAGAAGTCTACACCTGTTTTACAGAACATATAAAATACTATTTATTTTTTTACATTCAGCAGAGTATGAAATTGTCATCTGTGCAGATTTATTTATTCTCCTACATGTATAGGGGAAGAAATCCGTATTTTGATACCCCTCTTTACAAAAAGTTTATAATGTTTCTATGTTTTACACATATTGGGTAGCCTAAAGTTGTTATTTATGCCGATACCGAATTGTGTAGAACATTGAGAAATCACTTAGCTAATTAATGTATTATGTTGTTATTTCTGAATCGATAATTAGCCTATTGACACCCGATATTTTAATGTGATATAATTTTCAATCGACTCAAAATTCAAAGCCGCTTTGCCGAAAATTTGGCAAAAAAGTTTAGGAGGGTTAAAATGGATCAAAAACGATCAAAAAATCTGAAACGTGTCGTTTCAGGACTGTTATCATTGGCCATGATAACAACAAGTATGTCAGCAGTTTTGCCTGCAAGTGCTGACGAGGCAAGCAGGAAGCATATCCGTTTGCGATATTTGCTGCCGATGAACAGGGCGGTATTAAGCTTGATCTTAATTATCTGACGGTCAACGGCAATGCTTGTACAAACGGTGTATATTCGACAACTGCGAAGAACTCGAATATAAACGGTACTATTTCGGAGAACGAGTTCATTGTTGATGATGAGATCGTCACCGATGATGAGAATACCACTGATGCACAGGACGGCGCTAAGGCTTTCGATGTAAGCAGGGATATGATCTATATCCACAACAAGCTGATGACAAGCTGGTTCAATAATAGCCGTAATTTTGATAACGACTATACGCTGTCAGAGATGAACATCAACCTCAATTCGCCGGTGTATGTTACAGGCAAGATGTCATATAACGGCAATGTTGCACTGAATACTGCAATCGGTGCGGTTTCCGATGTTACTCTCAGCGGCGGAAATCTCAACGGCAACAATGCTGTTATCTATTCCAAATTCGGTGATATAAATATCGATGAAAGTCAGGC
>NZ_FOKQ01000085.1 GCF_900112155.1 Hominimerdicola alba
ATCATCCATAACTTGGTTCATTTCTTGAACATAACTTTATGAAATACTGAGATTTCGCGAGTATTTACGAGATTTTACAAGATATTTTGAGGAGATTAGTAATGAGTAATAATATTAAAGCCTTAAAATCAGGCGTATGGTATACAATTTCGTCTTTTTTAGTTAGAAGCATAGGATTTATTACAACACCTATTTTTTCTCGGCTATTAACAAAAGCTGAATTTGGTGCTTATAGTAATTATACTTCTTGGTTAAGCATAATAACAATTTTTGTTACTCTTGACTTAGAATCAACATTGATAAGTGCAAGGTTTGATTATAAAGAAAAATTTGATGAATACATATTATCAGTTCTTTCATTAAGTACTCTGTCAGCTATTTTATGGTTAATATTTACAACAATCTTTATAGATCCTATTAGTAGTTTTATTTCTTTAGATAAATCATATATCTATGCAATGCTTATTTATTTATTTTTTCTACCTGCAATTAATCTGTTTCAAACTAGAGAGAGATATTATTATGAATACAAGAAGACGGTTATTACAAGTTTGGTACTTGTAATAAGTAGTGCCGTTCTATCAGTTTTACTTGTATTAAATATGCAAGATAGATTAACAGGAAGAATTTTGGGTGCAATGTTACCGACTGTTGTAATTGGAATATTCTTTTATTTTTACTTTGTAAAAAAAGGAAAGAGAATTATTATTAGTTGTTGGAAATATGCACTTCCAATTTGTTTACCATTTATCCCACATCTATTATCAATGACTTTGCTTAATTCTACGGATAGAGTAATGATAACACGATGGTGCGGTGAAGAAGATACAGCATTATATAGTTTAGCATACAACTGTGGTGCTATAGTAACTATTTTATTGACCGCTGTGAACAAAGCATACGGTCCATGGTTAGCTGAAAAAATAACCGAGAATAAATTTGAGGATGTAAGGAAATTTTCAAGGGTATATATATTAGGCTTTGTATTCATGGCTATTGGTATAATGCTGATATCACCTGAAGTGCTTATGGTACTTGGAGGAAAAAAATATCAAGAGGCTATATACGTTATGGCTCCTGTTTCAATGGGGTGCATTTGTCAGTTCCTATATACGATGTTTGTTAATATAGAACAACTAAAAAAGAAAACAGTGGGTATGGCGATAGCTAGTGTAATTGCTGCTTTCGTTAATTTGATGTTAAACTGGATTTTTATTCCAAGAGTAGGTTATTTAGCCGCTGCATATACAACGCTTGTTGGATATTTGGTTCTTTTAGGAATACATATGTATCTTGTTTATAAAATAAAACTCAATAAAGCATATAACTATGAATTTGTTATTTTTACTGTATTATTGGGAATAGTTTGTATGGTGATAATTACGTTATCATATAGTAGCAAAATAATTAGATATATATTTGTAGTTCTTTATATGTTAATTCTCGTTTTGATTTTCATTAAGTATAAAGCACAAATAATATCCATAATTAATAAGAAAAAAATACGGGGTGAAAATAAATGAATAGTTTAACTGTTGTAATGTATCATTACACTAGAGATTTGAGAAATAGCAGATATCCAAATATTAGGGGAATGGATATTTCGATGTTTCGTGATCAAATTTATTTCTTTGTAAATAATTTTCAAGTTGTTAGTATGGAAGATGTGATTGATTCTATAGAAAGAAAAATAGATTTGCCAAATAATGCTTTGTTATTAACATTTGATGATGGATATATTGATAATTATACATTTGCTTTTCCAGTATTGGACGAGTATGGGGTTCAGGGCAGTTTTTTTATACCTGGAAAAACATTTGCTACTCATCAATTATTAGATGTCAATAAGATACATTATATTTTAGCAAGTGGTAACGAATCAGAAATTGTTCGTGATTTATTAAATGAAATGGATTATTATCGGGGTAAAGATTTTATTTTTGAGTCAACAAATGATTTATATAAAAAATATGCTGTTCCTAATAGGTTTGATAATGGAGATATTATTTTTATTAAACGTATGTTGCAAACAGTCTTGCCTGAACAATTAAGAAATATTATTTCCAGTAATTTGTTTAAAAAGTATGTGGGTATTTCTGAGGATAAGCTTGCGCATGAATTATATATGAATGAGCAACAAATAACGACAATGATTAGGCATGGAATGCATATAGGAGTTCATGGGTATGATCATTATTGGCTTGGAAATCTTGATGTAAATAAGATGCAAAAAGATATTGATTTAGCATTAGATACTTTAAATGCATTTATTGATCCATCATCTTGGTCTATCGCCTACCCGTATGGAAATTATAATGCTGATGTTTTGTCGTATATAAAGTCAAAAGGCGCCAAGATAGGAGTGACTACTGAGGTGAGAAAATTTGATTTAATCAAAGATTCCCCATTAGAGATTCCAAGATTTGATTGTAATGATTTTCCACCTAAGTCCAGAAACTATTATAATATGCAGTAACGAATCGGATTATTTATACGCACGTTAAAAATAGATTCTAAATATTGAATCGTAATTACAGGAGGATTAATTATATGTCTAATATTGAAAAATATCAAAGAGTTTTTTGTGAATTGTTCAACGTGGAAATTGAGAACTTGAATGAAGAATTTACATTTGCCAACATAGATCAATGGGACTCTATGGCACATTTAACTCTTATAAATGAACTTGAGGAAAATTTTGATGTTATGTTTGAAACAGATGATATTCTTCATTTTGGCGGTTATTTGAATGGTATAGAAATATTAAAAAGATACGGTATTGAGTTCTAATTCAGTATCAATAAATGTAGGTATATTTCCTAGGCGAGTATAAGCTTATAAAAAAGAATGAAAGGGAAATTATGAGCGGATTATTAAATAATAAAATTTGTATAATCACGGGTTCGACAAGAGGAATTGGAAAGGAAATTGCTTTATTATTTGCACAAGAAGGTGCGGAGGTTGTTGTAAACGGTTCTACACTTGGTTCAGCTGATGATTGGATAAACAACAGTATACAAAAAGAACGTCTTCACCCATATTATTTTGATATTACGGATACAAAAGCAATTCATAATTGTATTATGGATGTTAAAAAGAAATATGGTCATATTGATGTTTTAGTCAATAATGCTGCAGTGGAATTCAATGAATTGATTGGTATGATTTCATATGAAAATATGATGAAAATGTTTAAAGTAAATGTTTTTGGAACTATTGAAATGATTCAAGCTGTAAGTCGAGTTATGAGCAGAAATGCAAATGGAGGATCCATAATTAATATAAGCTCAATGGTTGGGTTAAGAGGAAATCCTGGACAATTGGTTTATTCAGCTACAAAGGGAGCAGTAATCGCAATTACTAAGAGTGCTGCTAAAGAATTAGCATGCAAAGGAATAAGGGTTAACTCTATTGCACCTGGTCTTACTCAAACTGAGATGATGGAACAAGCAGATTTTGAGAAACTTCAAGGTAGAATCAAAAATATATGTATGGGAAGAATTGCCCAACCTAAAGATATAGCAGGAGGGTGTCTTTTATTAGCATCTGATTATGCAGAGTATATTTCAGGACAGGTACTGCCGGTTGATGGGTGTACTATTATATAATTTAGCGGAGATGATACAGCATATGTTTTTAAATATTGATCAAAAAAAGAGCGATTCAATAGCTTTGATAGATAATGAGGGAGAGCGTGTCTCTTATGGTGAACTTGTGAAATACATGAATGAGTTCATGGGACTAGTTAAAGCACGTTCTGTAATATTTATCTTGTGTAAAAATACAGTTGCTTCTGTAATAGGTTATTTAAGTTTCGTAAATAATGATGTTGTACCAATTTTGTTAAGTGATAAAATAGATGATATTTTGCTGCAAAACCTAATGTCAATCTACACTCCGGCATATATATGGGCTCCAGAAGAAATAAATCGTTTTAGTTATGAGGTAATATACAAATTTAAAAAATATAATCTTTTGAAGACTGGATATAAAGAATACACTTTGAATGGTAAGCTTCAAATATGTATGACAACATCCGGTTCTACAGGTAGTCCTAAATTGGTGCGGTATAAGAAGGGAAACTTGGAAGCTAATGCCAAAAATGTAGCAATTGCTTTTGGTTGGACAGAAAATGAAAGGCCTATTTGTGATTTAGGAATGCAATATACAATGGGATTAAATGTAATTAATACACATTTGTATGTTGGAGCGACCTTACTACTTACAACATACAATTTGATGAGTGGGGATTTTTGGAAATATATTACGAGAGAGCGAGCTACAAATTTTACAGGTGTCCCATTTAGTTATGATTTGATCACTAGATTACATTTCGAACGAATGGATCTTCCCAATCTTAAAACTTTTTCTCAGGGAGGCGGTAAGCTTACTGATGCACGCTTTTTACAACTTGCTAAATACGCTCAGAGTAACGGTAAGAGATTTATCGCCTCTTTTGGAACCACCGAAACATCTGCACGTATGGCTTGCCTTCCATCGGAATTAGCTCTCACCAAAATAGGCAGTATTGGAAAAGCTATTCCAGAAGGTGAAATGTTTTTAATTGATGAAAACGGTGAAGTATTAAATGAGCTGACTGCAGAAGGAGAGTTATGCTATCGAGGACCTAATGTAACAATGGGGTATGCAACGAGCAAAGAAGATTTAATGAAAGACGATGAATTTAATGGAG
>NZ_FOKQ01000090.1 GCF_900112155.1 Hominimerdicola alba
CATCCATAACTTGGTTCATTTCTTGAACATAACTTTATGAAATACTGAGATTTCGCGAGTATTTACGAGATTTTACAAGATATTTTGAGGAGGTAGTAATCATGAAGAAGGCTGAACTGCTTGCTGCAATCGCTGAAAAGAACGGCAGCACCAAGAAGAACGCTGAGGCAGCTCTTGACGCTGTTATAAGCACCATCACAGAGGCTCTGGAGAAGGGCGAAAAGGTAGCGATCCCCGGTTTTGGTACATTTGAGGTAAGAGACCGCGCTGCTAAGAAGTCAATCAACCCTGCAACCAAGCAGCCCATCGATGTACCCGCTAAGAAGGTACCTGCATTCAAGGCTGCAAAGGCTCTGAAGGACGCTGTTGACAAGAAGTAATCTTCTGCATTGCGCATAGCAATATACTGAATTTCAAAAAGGAGAATAATCACAATGGCAAACACTAAAAAGGTTGCCGCTGAGGTCAAGGAGGTCGCTAAGGAGACTGCTGCCAAGACCAAGGCTGCCGCTAAAGAAACCGCCGCTAAGGCAAAGAAAACTGCAACTAAGGCTGCTGCGAAGACAAAGGCTGCTGTTGAGAAAGCTACCGAGAAAGACGTTGTCTTCGTGGAATTCGCTGATAAGCAGCTGGATATAGCTGCACTTGTTGAAGCTGCAAAGGCTGACTACAAGGCTAAGGGTCACAGAGCTCCCAAGGCTGTAAAGCTTTATATCAAGCCTGAGGAGGGCGTTGCTTACTATACAGTAAATGACAAGGGCGACGCTGATCAGAAGATCGATCTGTAATTTTTGTTATTATCTGACCGCTCCCTGCGCGGAGCGGTCGTTTTTTCGTTGAGGTATTTTATGGTAATTTCTGAGTATAAGGATATATTTGAGGATAATGGCATCACGCTGACAGAGGAACAGTCTGCAAGACTTGAAAAGTATGCGGATATGCTGGTGGAGTATAACAAGATGGTGAATCTTACGGCTATCACCGATGATGAGGGCATAGCGGTAAAGCATTTTTTTGACAGCATATACCCATTCACACTTTTTGACCTGCCCGAGGACGCAAAAATGATAGATGTGGGCACAGGAGCGGGTTTTCCCTCATGTCCGCTGAAAGTATATCGTGATGATATCAGGCTGACCCTGCTGGACAGCCTTAACAAGAGGGTGAGCTTTTTGCAGTCCCTCTCGGACAATATAGCCCTTAATGCCGAATGTGTTCACGGCAGGGCTGAGGAATTCGGAAAAAAGGCTGATTACAGAGAGCAATTTGATATCGCGACTGCAAGGGCGGTGGCTAACCTTACCGACTTGTGCGAGTACTGTCTGCCTTTTGTAAAGGTGGGGGGACTCTTCGTATCCCTGAAAGGCAGCAGCGGCAGTGAAGAACTTGAAAAGGCTAAACCTGCAATAAAACTTCTGGGCGGCAAGACCGAGAAAGTGGTGGAATACACTCTTCCCGGCGGTGACGGCAGAACTCTTATCCTTATAAGGAAACTGGAACCTACCCCGGCAAAATTCCCAAGAAATGCGGGACAGATGAAAAAGAAGCCATTGGTGTGATATCCATAATAATTTACATAGCTATGTTCAGGACAGCTGTACCATCTGGTGCGGCTGTCACCTTTTGTTTTCGGTAAAGAGGAAGTCTTTGAAAATACCCATAATTAATGAAAAATCTCTTGACACAGAGGGCTTTCGGATGTATAATAGTAAACGATTGTTCGCATAAAATATTTGTGATTTTTCGGCAGGGAGGTCGGGTAAAAATGGATAGATTTCAGCTGGTATCGGATTATAAGCTTTCGGGTGACCAGCCCGAAGCGGTGGACGCTCTGGTAAGGGGCGTTGAATCGGGTATGAAAGAGCAGACACTTCTGGGCGTTACGGGCTCGGGCAAGACTTTTACTATGGCAAATGTTATAGAAAGGCTCAACCGTCCGACTTTGGTGCTTGCCCACAACAAGATACTTGCCGCCCAGCTGTGTTCGGAGTTCAAGGAGTTCTTCCCAAACAACGCGGTGGAATACTTTGTCAGCTACTACGATTACTACCAGCCCGAAGCCTATGTGCCAAGCACAGATGTGTATATCGAAAAGGACAGTTCCATAAATGACGAGATAGATAAACTGCGCCATTCCGCCACTACAGCCATAACCGAAAGGCGTGATGTCATCATCGTTGCCAGCGTTTCCTGCATATACTCTCTGGGCGACCCATCGGAGTATAAATCCATGGTGGTGAGCATACGCAGAGGTGCTGAAAAATCCCGCGATGAGCTTATCGCACAGCTTGTCAAGATACAGTACGAGCGCAACGATATAAATTTTGTGAGAAACAAGTTCCGCGTAAGGGGCGATGTGGTGGAGATATTCCCCGCAGATTCCACAGACAAGGCGCTTAGAGTGGAGTTCTTCGGTGACGAGATAGACCGTATCAGCGAGATAAACGTGCTTACAGGCGAGGTGCTTTCTCACCTTGAACACGCGGCGGTGTTCCCTGCGACTCACTATATTGTCGGCAGAGAGAAGATGCTTGACGCTATCGAGGAAATAAAAGAAGAACTGGCTGAACGTGTAAAATACTTCGAGGACAGAGGTATGCTGATAGAGGCTCAGCGCATACAGCAGCGTACTAACTACGATATGGAAATGCTGGAAGAGATAGGCTTTTGCAGCGGCATCGAGAACTATTCGAGAGTGCTGGCAAGGCGCTCCCCCGGGGCTGTGCCTTTCACTCTCTTCGACTTCATGCCCGATGATTTTCTGCTTATGGTGGACGAATCCCATGTTTCACTGCCTCAGGTAAGGGGTATGTTTGCAGGTGACAGGGCGCGTAAGCAGACCCTTGTGGACTACGGCTTCCGCCTGCCCTCAGCCATGGATAACCGTCCCTTGCGGTTCGATGAATTCTACGAGCGCATAAATCAGGCGATATTCGTATCAGCCACTCCGGGTGATATCGAAAAGGAAAAGAGCGTACAGATAGTAGAGCAGGTGATCAGACCTACGGGACTTCTCGACCCGCTGATATCCGTAAGACCCTCCGACGGTCAGATAGAAGACCTCCTCAGCGAGATAAATAAGCGCATTGATAAGAAACAGCGTGTACTGGTGACTACCCTCACCAAGAAGATGGCAGAGGACCTCACCGCATATCTCAAGGGTTTTGATGTCAAGGTGCGCTATATGCACCACGATATAGATACCATTGAGCGTATGGAGATAATACGTGACCTTCGTCTGGGCGAGTTTGATGTGCTTGTGGGCATCAACCTGCTGAGAGAGGGTCTTGACCTGCCCGAGGTCAGCCTTGTGGCGATACTTGATGCCGATAAGGAAGGTTTCCTGCGTTCGGAGAGTTCGCTTATCCAGACCATAGGAAGGGCAGCGAGAAACTCCGAGGGCATGGTTATAATGTATGCCGACAGCGTGACGCGCTCCATGGAAAAAGCTATCCGCGAGACCGAGAGAAGACGTGCTATTCAGGAAAAATTCAATGAGGAACACGGCATAGTTCCCAAGACCATAGTCAAGGATATAAGAGATGTCATCGAGATATCCACCAAGGAAGAAGCGGAGTATACTGCAAGACAGGCTGTAAAGCTCTCCAAGGCAGAACAGCAGAAGCTTATAGACAAGCTGACCCGCGAGATGAAAGAAGCCGCAAAGCTCCTCGAATTCGAGCACGCAGCATTCCTGCGTGACAGGATAGCGGAACTCAAAGGGGAAAAAAAGTAAAGAATGGAGCTTCCTGTAACCAAACAAATCAAGGGGTTGCAAAAAAGAACACCTCAGTGTAGAATGTAAATACTGACGATGCGAAAGTTAGTAATA
>NZ_FOKQ01000086.1 GCF_900112155.1 Hominimerdicola alba
AAAGAAGCTTTTTGCTAAGATCTCAGAAAACCGACTTGGAATTTCTCATTTTGAATTAAAACCGGCATAAATACAAACAGAACATAACACCCCCCGAGTCCTCTTTTTTGAAGAGGGCTTGGGGGTGTGCGCTCTGAAACAGCTTATTTCACCAGTAATATGTTTTTTACTCTGATGTTCGGATATGGTTAGAGGGTGCTACAGTTGCAACAGCCTCTATATTGGATTTATCGTCAACTCAGTAATTTTTCCCCTTTTATATGAGCTGCTATTTTTGAAATATCAGTAATATTTATAATTCCATCGCCGTTAACATCAGCACGTAACTTTTCATCATCGCTCAGTAGCTTATTGCCTTTAATATGAGCTGCAACCTTAGTAAGGTCGGTAACAGTTATCTCTCCATCACCGTTAACATCACCTTTTAATAACGTCGTTCCCTTTACTATAGTAACTGTTACAGCTCTGCTGTTGATCTTGTCGGTTTGCCAATTGCCGTTAACCTTGGCACAGACTGCTACCTTGTATTGGTGTCCCGGTGTGAGTTTGGGCGAGGTGAATGAGGTCTTTGTTGCGGGGATATTCTGATCTGCGATCTTCCACTTGCCTTTGATGTATACGGCAACGCCGTACTTTTCCGCATCCTCGACCTCCGACCAGTGGATTCTGAACTGGTTATATGTTTCGTTGTATTCGGTGTTGGTAACGATCGGGTACACGGGTGTTTTCTCATATGGTGTGACGGTTATCATATTCGAGTAATTGTCGTACCACTCGCTGTCAAACATTGATAACACCGCAACGCTGTAATTCACGCCCGGTTTCAGATTTCTAAGCACAAAGGAAGTGTCGGAAGTATTTTCAACAATAGTCCATTTGCCATCGACCTCGACTGCGACAGCGTATTTTTCAGCGTTTTTTACAGCTTTCCACTTGAGTGTGACACATCCGTCGCCCGGGGTGTATGTAACAACGGGATTGGCAGGTTCGATATCTTCGCGCAGTTCATAGGCGATCTTGTTATTTTTCGCGTACTGTTCGCCGCTTGTGCCTTCATAGCAGTATATCTTGAAGTTTTCCATCACACGGGGTCCGTCCTCGACGAAATTCGGAGACCAAGGATACCCCTCCGCGAGATGATAGTCGTAACCGATAGCGTAATCGCCAATTTTTATATTACTCTTCGGCAGAGTCGCGCTTGTCATAGCGATGCAGTCAAAAAACGCATTCTTTCCAATGCTCTCAACGCTTTCCGGGATAGTTACGCTTTTGAGCTTTCTACAGCCATCAAAAGCGGATTCACCTATACTCTTAACGCCGTTCGGGATAATTACGCTTTCAAGTTTTTCACATTCGCAAAACGTATTTTCATCTATACTCGTGAGGGTGTCAGGGAGTGTTACGCTTGTTTTGCCGTACGGGAAAGCCACGATTTTTGTCATGTCCTTATTATACATAACACCGTCTACCGAGGAATAATAACTGTTGTCGGGATCAACATTTATGCTTTCAAGAGCGGAATCAAACCACGACTTGAATACATTCTTACCAATGCTCGAAACATTGCGGGGAATAGTCACGCTTTTAAGCTTATTGCAGTCTGCAAACGCAAAATCTCCGATACTCGTAACACTGTCGGGGAGGTTTATGCTTGTCAGATCGCAGCTTTCAAACGCATAAGCTCCAATGCTTGTAACACCCTCCGGGATGGTTACATCTGTAATGCCGTCACAATAGGTAGTAAATGCGTTGTCTCCGATGCTTGTAACACCTTCTTCAATAACAACTCTTTTTATGGATTGGCGGTAATCCTTCCCGATATCTGAATCATAAGAATGGACATAATTATTCATTTCTCCCGTACCGCTGATCGTAAGTGTGCCTTCGTTATCGAGGCTCCAGGTCAGATTTTCACCGCAGGTGCCGCTTGCAACGCTTTCGGCGCTTGCCGCAATATCAAACTGCAAATCGACCACGTTCCCAACGACCGCGCCACTGCCCGAAAGCACAATTGCAAGTGCCGCCAGTCCGCTTATAATTCTTTTATTCATAATCGTATCAGTCCTTTTGTTTGTAAATAATGCATTAACAGTATTATACTTCAACCGTAACAGTTTTTCAAGAGCATAAATTTTGAATTTTACGGATAGATTTTGTGAATGTGGTACATACTCTTAAATAAACACACTAATTCAAAATTTCATATCTTCTTTTTTTATTTAGCATAATATTACTCCTTTTTAAATGGTCGTCCTTTATACGCATAAATGTCGCATCGATATCGGTCTTGGAAAAACTGTTTCTTCCGTCAGAAAGGCTGTTGTAATACTCATAGGGAATAAGAAATCGGTGAAAATTACAAGCGGAGGATAATTAACTGATACTTTGTGCATGATGTACGATTCAAGACTTCTCAATATTAGCGTGAAAAATGTTGAATTTATGACATAAAAATTGCATTAATGTCAGGCGGATCACAGCTTGTGAACATACATTTTCTATACTATTGATCGTGTAGTTCCGCGCAGTTCTGGGGTTTTATGTGTTAAATGCTTATCTTATAATGATTAAAAGATTTGTGGTAATTATAATTTAAAAAGTAAATAGTTGATGTCTAAAAGGTGAAAAATCGCAATTTATGGTATCGCCAAAATGATAATAAGCAAAATTTGATTAGAACCAATTACTAAAAAATTATAAAATATAATCAAATAATACAGCAGTTAACATTGAACCGAAAAAGTCAATGTGCTGTATCATTTAAGTATCTATTTATAGTTTTAATCTTTTTGAAAGCGAGGAGAAATAGCTTATGAAAAATGTTTTAAAACGTGTTTTAGGCGCTCTTGTTGCCGGTATGGCGATAGTATCGCCTCTGTCTGCAGTTGCACCTGCTATCACTGCTTATGCCGCTAAGACACTTACGGCCAGCCCTTCACACACACAGGAAGTTGGCTGGTACAACGACTACCACCACGAGATCTGGCAGGCAGATTCCCCTAATTCTTCTACAATGACACTGCACGATAATGAAGGTGGTTTCAGCGCACAGTGGAAATGCGGACCTAACGGCTCAAGAGGTAACTTCATTGCTAATCGTGGTCTTTTCTGGGGTCTGAATAATCCCAATACTTACAAAGACTATGGTTATATCTACTGTGACTACGATTGCATCTGGGTTTCAGGTTCATCCGGTAACGCCATGATCGGTATCTACGGCTGGGCGCAGAATCCTCTGGTAGAGTACTACATCATTGAAGACTGGAAGAACTGGTCTCCTGCACAGGATCCTTCTGCAGAGTATAAGGGTTCCGTAAATATCGACGGCGGTGAATACAAGGTTTACACAATTTCAAGAAATGCCTATACCATCGAAGGCAACCGGAATTTCACACAGTATATCAGCATCCGTCAGAACACTAGAACCAAGGGCACCATAAGCGTTTCCAATCACTTCAAGGCTTGGGAGGACCTGGGCATGAAGATGGGTAACCTGTACGAATGTGTTTTCGACATTGAAGGCTGGGAGTCTGACGGTATGGCTGATGTTACTATGAATATGTGTGCGATCGGCGGCGGCTACCATCACCCTGAAGATCATACCGTTCAGAACGTAAATATGGAATACAACAGCCAGTACAAGCAGATGAAATTTACTTGGGACGCTGTAAATGGTGCTGACAGTTACGGCGTAGCTGTTTATCTGGCAGGCAAGTGGAGAGTTCAGGAGGAGAATATCACCGATACAGAATATACTACTCCCAAGAACCTCACCCTTGGCAAGACCTACAAAGTAGCTATCGCAGCCAGAGTTAACGACAAATGGGATACAGCAAATGCTATCAAAAACGCTGTGAATTTTACTGTAAAGTGATAGACTTCATTGATCTGATTCAAAATAAACAAAACGGGGCTTTTGCTTGGTGCAACAGCCCTGTTACTCATATTGCTTTACTAATTTTCTGAACAGAGCTATTCAAACCACACTTCTGAAAAACAGCAAGCATGAACTTGAATAAACAGTAGCTTAATCACTCGAAATAATCATCTTTTTTGAACTGATGTCACAACAACAAGGCTTCTAAAACAGCGTAGTTTTAGAAGCCTTTTGTTTTTATATTATTGGCGTTTGTGTACTGTTTGTGTACTACTGTGTTAAAAAACGGCAGATTTGGAATGATTTTGTTCCGGATCTGCCGTTTTTTGTTATCCATATTTTTCTATCGAATTAGTCTCTCCTCAACAAGCCTCTAAAATCCATGGCATACCGGCTGGCGATATGAGAAGCGAATATTTATCACTATTTTCCAGAAGCGCAAAAGCATCGCCGCCAGGCGGTCGATGTTCATTGCGATAACGCTGAGAACTATCGATGCTCTTGTTGTGTCTTCTCTTTTTGTGAGCAGCAGACCAAGACCGAATTTGCGCTTTGCGAGACTGAACTTACGCTCCACTTCGATCCTGTCGGTATTATCTTTATATGCTGCCTTCTTTTCAGCCTTGCTGTCGGCGTAATTCTTCGGTCTTCCGAGTTTTTTG
>NZ_FOKQ01000052.1 GCF_900112155.1 Hominimerdicola alba
ATGAGCCGGCAGTCGGCAGGAATTATTACCAAGGGGCATGACCTCGCAATGGAGCTGCGCCGACGCCCTGTTATGGATAGGCAGAACGAAGGAAGTTGGGACTTCACGTGACGAATGATCCCGTTGGACAGAGGAGGTTTGCTGCCGTAACGGATATGGGTCGCATCAAGGCTGTCAAAACAGATCTCTCAAGACGTTTTGTTTGCTATACCCTGATAACGTTAAATCCGGCATTCAATGCTTTGGATCATCCATAACTTGGTTCATTTCTTGAACATAACTTTATGAAATACTGAGATTTCGCGAGTATTTACGAGATTTTACAAGATATTTTGAGGAGGGAATATAGGAGCAACTCCTAATGCTGCAAGAGCATTATATCATTTTTTAGATAATACGGGAAGCCCATACTGCATATTTAATTTAATTGACGCAATACTTTATACAAGACAGATGAGGTTTACATATTATTATCTTCTTAATGATTATATGAATCTTGTTGAAGAAACGGTGAAAGATGATGAAAAATACTTATTTTCTACTATACCAGAAGCAGGTTATGGTACAACCTATTATAATGGTTATATAAGTGCTAATGAAATAGATTGGTGGTTAACCCTAGGAGATTGCCAAAATTGCTTAATTTCTGATGTCGAAAGTTTTAAAAAAGACAATCTAACATTTTACAAAGCCAATGTTAAATTTGTGATGCTTGATGTTTATAAATGGAGTGGCGACTCATCAGAAGGGGACTTATATAAACTGAATTATTATGGCCTTGCACGAGTATTTAAAAGTTATGGCTGTTATGAAACTACCATAACATGGGAAAAGGGGTCTAGATACCCAAATGTAAGTGGTTGTGGTGAGATCGATTTATCACAAGTGGAATTTGAAGGAATTTCCGATCCGAAAATGAATAACTTAACCATTTTGCTTAATTCCGTAGTGGTTTAGTTGTATTCGTTAACTCGTAGCTGATTTATGCATTCAAGTCATTCACGTATCATAACAATAGTTGCGCGAAGCTTAGCTCTTATTGAGAAACTGGATCTGCTGGTTCTGGCAGTTGATTCGAGAAACTCAGAAAAATCGAAGTTTTGAAAAACAGATCATAAAACTTTGCCTTGGGTGCAGTAGAAAAAAGTATTATATCCTGCATTATTTCTTGACGGTTGAAAACAGTCAACTCCTTTCGGTGATTTTCTTGCAATTAAATTATCCGATGAAAAGTTGGCTGTTTTCTATAATTTTATAGTGGCAAGTTTATAATTATTAGTGCTGAAACAGTGTGATTACATTAGATCTTGAGTTTTTCTAGGGGCTTAATAGATAGCTAGTGGAGGTGTGTTTTTTGAATAAAAATAAATATTTGAATGCTTTAATATTTTTTATATTTGGACTTGTTGTTTTTATTGCGTTGTTAAGCCAATATTTTGAACTATGTAGCAATAAAATCACAATGCTATCTTTATGTGGGTATATATTATGTTTAGATTTGGTGCTATTGATTGCAAAATATATTATCTTAAGAAAAAAAAGATTTGCTATATTTTCAACTATTGGATTTTTGTTTTTAATCTGCTGTGTTTTCATTGTCAATAATGATATAATAAATATTAAAGCAAGTTACAACGTTTATTCAACGGATAAATACTCGGTAATAGTAAGGTTAAATGAATCTTTTATTTCCGGAAGATGTGATATATATATAAAAGAAAACAATATCATTATGAAAAAGGTTGGATATCCTTTAGGTGTTCCCATAAAGTATGATCCTATTGCAACAGAAAATTACAAGATAGATGATAATAAGTCTTCGATAATTCTTAAAATAAAATGTGATCCCCACAGAGATGAGTATGAACTTATTGAAATACAAAGAGATAATTGAGTGAATAGAAAATGAACTGAAATAACACTTATTCAAGAAATATTCTTGAATGAGTGTTATTTTGTTCGTAAGCCTGTTTGACGGTTACAAAGTAAGCGTATAACCCCCCGCATCATAAAAGCAAACAGCCGGGTGTTAACTGCCCGGCTGTTTGGTTTTATGATGCGTGGGTTATACGCTTACTTTATTTTTTGATCTCCAATTTTTCATATATTTCTATTACCTTATCACCAATAGATTCCGGAACTGAGATAACGACGTGTCCATCAGGAGGCTTGACCCGAAGATGAATATTCTTTTTATGAATATCAATAGATATGCGAGAAATCATGATTGTCATAAATCAGTACTCCGTTTGGTTCTCGATGATTTTAAATAATCTTTCGACTTATATTTCATTGTTTTCGATTTTTTCTAACAGAGCAAGGTCTACCTTTCCACAAGTGTATTCTATCTGTTCCATAGTCTTAAAATTCCATTGCTCATAGCTTGCATCCGAATAAGAAAGCTCATGCATTCTTTCTATATATTTATGCTGCCAGTAATACAGACTATAAAGTACAACGCCACTAGTGTGATTTGTTCGGTTCAGTATCTGATCTTTAAAGTTGTACAGAAACGTACAATTATTACTATACTGTTTTAATTTTTCATCATCATATTCAATTTCTTCAGGTACAAAACCGAATAAACATTTTAATTCATTAATATTGTCAATGATAAAGAATATGAGGGCAGCTCCGAACAAAACTGATTAAATATAGTTAATGCTTCTTTCTTCAGCATCATTTCTTCATTATTTTCATTCGTTTGCATAATAGGATATCCTTTCTTATGATCTTAATTATTATTTATTCCGGTATAGATTTTTTAGTCTTTTTTATATGATAGTCTTCTTATATCATTATACAAGAAAATCTTAAAAAAGTCAACAATGGACAAAAATAAATTTTATATATAGATAAAAGTTTCTGAAATTCGCACACGAATATACTAATGACCGCAGTGGGAGTTGAACCCACGTTCCAAGGTTGAAAAACTTGTGTCCTGACCATTAGACGATGCAGCCTTATGACTGTTACCGGAATAACAGTCAGATCTTCTTAATTATAACTATCTGATCGATAGTCACGCCGAACATATCGGCTATGATTATCATATTATCGATAGTTGGCACAGCGTCTCCACGCAGCCACTTGAAAATAGCCTGCGGAGTATTGAAACCGCACCTTGCCTGAACATCAGCGATCTTGAAGCCCTTCATTTTCATTATAGCTTTAATATTCGCTCCTGTTGCTTTGACATCTATCACCGGCATTGAAAACATCTCCTTTCTAAGTATATTGATCCTGATGCTCCCGGTGAGATTCGAACTCACACTACACGGGGTTTAAGTCCGTTGACTCTGCCGTTGGTCTACGAGAGCATAAAAATGCGGAATCAGGGAGTCGAACCCTGAATAAACCGGTATTTGAGACCGTCGCGTATGCCTGTTCCGCCAATCCCGCAAAAATAATACCCGTGGGGAGACTCGAACCCCAAAAAGCCTGTTTCTAAAACATAAATGTATGCCAGTTATCAATTATGTTGATAACGTTCATACACACGGGCATAACAAAAACACCGTCTGCTGCAAACAGACGGTGTTTCACTTACAAGGATCAATAATACTTAGAAACAAGAGATCCCGAAATGTTCATCCACTTTATCTGTACGCAGCACAAAAGAAGTCTCTTCCGATTCGAGGACGAGGCTCAATAATGATTCGCTATACAGATATGAAACAGTGAACTTATTCATCTCGGTTTTCTCCTTTCTTTGATGTTGTGGTCATTATATCATATCTACAAGAAAAAATCAAGTAAACCGCAAGTATATTTTTTCTACTACTATATCATAGACATTTCTACTAATTAGGCGCATATTATAGGAGAAATAATAATTCGTAGTAGAAGAAAAAGTTATGAGACAATTTGATAATATCTCATGGGATAACGAAATCATAAGAGCTGTACTTGATAATTATGGGAAAAAATGTCCGACAAAAATAAAAAGGCTCAGAGAGCGTTCTCCGAGCCAAGTATTCATATCGATATTGTTACAGAAAAGACATCATCATTCAACTCCGCACCTACTGTCCAGCCGCGCCTGTCGCAAAGCAGCTTCACAACATACAGCCCCAGTCCGCTGCCGCCTGCTGTCCGCGCGTCCATACGGTAAAACGAATCGAACACTTTATCAATATCGAGCGAGGTGCTGTCCGCAAGAGTATTGGATACGCATAATATCACACGGTCACCGTCTTGTTTCAGCGCAACACCGAAGCTGTCTGCGGTATATTTCTGTGCATTGGACATGAGATTGTTCAGTATCCTTGTCAGGCAATGCACATCAGCATGTATCACGATACCGTCTGAAATTTCAAAGTCTGTTGAGATATTTCTCTCCGCTATCCATGAATGCTGTTCAAGCACCGCTTCGGTCAGCAGGTTACTGAGGTTGATCTCCTCTATACTCAGCTCCTCACCGCCGTTTTCTATCTTTGTCAGCTCAAAGAATTCATCGGAAAGCTCTTTGAAGTACTGATTTTTCTGTATGGCGATACCGAGATACTCCGCATTTTTATCAGATAGTTGACCGGTTTTCTCAACCATTTGCAGATAGCCGAGGGAAGCCGTCAGCGGCGTGCGGAAGTCGTGGGAAATGCCCGAAATGATTGTTCCAAGCTGCTTTTTGCGTTCCTCGTATTCCACGCCAAGCTGCCGCTGAATGTCGGTATGCTCATTGACCTTTACAGCGAGTTCAACTAAATCCTTATCAAAATCCGTGACCTTGACAGGCTGCCTGTAATCACTGTCTTTCAGCTTTTCAAGCTCCTGCGAGAATCGGCGTAGATTCTTTTTCAGCGAAATATACTTCCACAGCAGAACGCACAAAATAACAAGGAGACACACGCAGACTGTTCCGAGCAGAATTTCCATAGCGTGTACCTCCTTTTAATTTCAGCTGATTGGGTGCGGTTCAAGTTCGATTTTCTTTTTCAGCGTGAAATAGCCGATGAGATAGTAGATCGTACAGGATACGATTGCTGATATGATGACCTTTATCACAAAGCCATCAGTTATGTCACGAATAAGCAGTGTACACTGTCCGAAGCAAAGCAGCGACAGCGGAGAATGAGCCAGTGCTTCCGTGTCAGAGCCATTCACCATAAGCAGCATCACACTAAATACAGGAGCGAATGTACCTATCTTTAGCACCGGGCTGAGAAAGACTATACAAAGAGTTGCCCTGACGCACAGGATACAATAGAGCAAGAGCCGTTCCAATGTCTGCTGACTGCTGTCATTGATAAGGCTTACGATAGCTGATGCGGCAAGAAAAGCTAAGAGCGGCGGCAGTATCACAAGAGTTTTTCCGAGAATGATCTGGTGCGGTCGGAAACCTGCCATGATCTCATACATCTGTATTCTTTCAGAATAGGAATAGGATATCACCATAATGGGAATAAACAAGACAATAAACATCGCCATAAATCCGGGCTGTGTTAAGGTTTCTGCCGGATTCGGGTTAAGCAAAAAGCCTGATACTATTACCACAACAGCGGCTATGAATACGGCGGTCAACGAAACGATCTTTTGCTTCATGATAAACATTTGCGTCTTGATGATATTATTCATTCCTTCCACCTGCCTTTTCGAGATAATAGTCCTCCAAATTCTGACCTTCCTCGTTCAGCTTTGTGATGACAAGCCCGTTATCTGTCAGCGTTTTGGAAATGTGGTGAATGTCACCAAGCCGTTCAAAAATCTGTATCTCCTCGCCGTGAATGACCTTGTAATCGTGAATGGACAGCTTATCCTCCAGTACTGCCGCAGTCTTGTTGATGTCGTCAGTCCGCAGGGCAATATGGTTCCTGCACCTGACAAGCAGTTCCTCACGGCTCAGGTTCTCGATAAGGTTTCCGTGGCTGATGATAGAGAAATCGGTGCAAAGCTCGGACAGCTCCGACAGCAGGTGACTTGAGATCAGAACGGTCACGCCCCACTCCTCTTGCATACGCTTGATAAGCTGACGGACTTCCACAATGCCCTCTGGATCAAGTCCATTCACAGGCTCGTCCAGCACCATGATCTCCGGCTTCGGCAGGAGTGCCATACCGATACCAAGCCGCTGTTTCATGCCGAGCGAGAATTTGTTTGCACGTTTCTTTCCAGTGCTTGCAAGCCCAACAATGTCCAGTATCTCATCAATGCGCCTTTCATCGGGATAGCCCCGCAGATAGCGGATATACTGCAAATTCTCACGGGCTGACATAGAGCCTGCAATGATCGGCTGTTCGATCATAAAGCTCATCCTTGCGCGGGAATTGTCCAGATTCTCAGAACTGCCGAACAGCTCCAGTTCCCCTTTTGTCGGAAAGAACAGCCCTGCCATTATCTTCATGATAGTCGTCTTGCCCGAACCGTTAGGTCCGATAAGTCCGCAGATACGCCCTCGACCGACTTGCAGGCTGACATTGTGAAGGACTTCGGTCTTTTTGTAGGATTTGCAAAGTCCCCTTACACTTATTACGTTATCTGTCATTTGTCATCACCCTTTCTTTTGTCTATGTCCCTATTCTAAACCCAAAAGGTAAAGAAAAGGTTAAGCGATAGGTAAAGAAAGGGTTAAATCATGGAGATCTCATACTGATACTCTCTGCGCTCCTCGTCAGAAAGCCTGTTCTTGCGCCCGCCGTGCTCTTCGGTGAGGGTCATGCCAAGTTTCTCCATTACTCTTCGTGAAGCTGTATTTTCCGTATCACAGTGAGCGTAGAAATGTTTTATGCCAAGTTCTTTGAAAGCAAATCCCATAAGTGCAGAAGCCGCCTCGGATCCAAATCCTTGCTTGTGATATCCGGGGTGAATTATCCAGCCTATCTCGGCAGAAGTACGTGTATCATCCGGATACAGACTTACCCCGCCTATGTGTCTGCCCTCGTATACTACAGCCAATTCATAGTACCCGGGCTTCGGTTTTGACCATTCTTCCTCGGCACATCTGAGAAATTCAAGTGTTTCATCTTCGGACAGCTTCGGAAGAAAAACCATAAATCTGCAATTCTCCCTGTCCGAAGCATACGCATGTGTAGTCTCCAGATCTTTCGTGCATATAGGTCTGAGAATCAGACGTTCAGTTTTTATCTTCATGAAGTTCTCCTTATTTTGCTAGCCTGTAGCCCATACCCCATACAGTTTCGATGTACTCGTTTTCAGGGTCTAGCTTTTTCAGCTTTGAGCGTATATTGCTCATGTGGACTTTTATAGTGCTGTCATCGCCGAAATACTCCTCGCCCCATACGCTCTCGAAAAGATTGGCTTTTGAATAGAGCTTTGTAGGATTTTCGAGCATAAGTTCAAGTATTGCAAACTCTTTGCCCGTAAGTGTCAGAGGAACACCGCATACCGAAGCCGTCCCCGAATCAATATCGAGTTCAAGTGCTTTATAAGTCAGTATTTTAGCCACAGCAGAAGTATCTTTGCCCTTGTATCTGCGAAGCACAGCCTCAACACGCACCAGAAGCTCATCAAGGTCAAAGGGCTTAGTTATATAATCATCTGCGCCCATGCGTATAAGTTCGATCTTTGAGTGTGTCTCACTCTTTGCAGATACTACTATTACAGGTATATCCGAAAATTCCCTTATGCTTTTAAGCACCATATCACCGCTGCGGAATGGCAGCATTATATCAAGTATCAGGAGCGACAGGTCACTCTGTTCTCGGGTGATACGGACGGCGTCAAGCCCGTTCAGTGCCGCAAGGGTTTCATAGCCCTGCGAGGACAGATATTCGCATATCAGACGGTTGATCTCTTTATCGTCCTCGGCGATCAGTATCTTTTTCATGGCAAACCTCCCTAATGAATGTGTTAATTGTAATAATTATAGCATAGATCGTAAGAAAGGTCAATCGGCAGAAAAAATAAAGAGCTGTTCTCTGGCTTTAGAACAGCTCTGGTATAGCAAAATCGCCTGTTTATCATACTTTTTGATTATTCGTAAGATGATTGTATGGGTTCTCCTCCTGAACTTTTTTCTCCTATATTTTATATAAAAATATGAAGAACATCTGCTCCCCGAAGCACATTTCCTGATATTGGGAGTGTGCTTTTACGTTTTTGAAGGGAATCATGCAGTTGGAATACTCATGGTTAATGTGTCACGCGTGACAGAAAGATGAGCTATCCTGTTTAGTATACTAATGCCTCCTACTGAAAAAACGAAATATCAAAACAGCTATTTCAATGCAAATCACAAAAGCAGCAGAATTCAAAAAGAATACTGCTGCTTTTCACTATTTACTTCATATTGTTTTTCATCTATTTCAGATCTCTGTTTTTCATTACTATTATCCCAAGTGTTAGAACCGCGCATAATGTTAACAGGCAACACAATATGCAGGCAGTATGATAATTATTCCACTCTACCATATTTGATTTTATGAGACCATTCGGATCTATTGATAATAACATCAATGCTTTTTTATCTGACTGAAGATCTTTTCCGTGATACATGATAACATTATACATTTTGTTTTCAACATACTGGCTTGCTAATATATTCAATCCCAAAGCAATCGCAAGCGCAGGTACTCTTCTTGCTGTTACTATCATGCATAAAAGAGAGATACCCACAAATGTAGCTATAGCAACTACTGCAGAAATGTTTAGATGTATACACAGATCCAGGGAACTTTTTACACTTTCTGAGGTTATATGATAAAATTCCAGTCCGAACCTTACGAGGCAGTAGCTCAAACCTAAAACTTCGCTTGCAATATGTATCAGCATTGCCCCGACATAAGATGTAATAAAATAGCCTAGGAATATTTTAACCCTTGAATGACCTGCCAGAATTTTATTTCGCAATGCACCCGAAGAATAATCATCGCCTACGCAAAGTATTGTTACTGCAATGATTATATACGAAATATACCATAAGTGAGCTAAATAGGTCGATATTTCCATAAAGCTCCAGCCCATCCAATAATCGCTGTTTTTTCCGTGAACTTTATGCAATACGAGCAACGAATCACTTGCGACTGCATTATAGATGTTAAAAAAAGACATTAGCAAAAGGCAGATCCAATAAACTTTGCTGTGAAATAACTTATAGAAATTTGCTTTTAATAATTTTGACATGTAATTTCAGACCTCCCATGTTTACTTCATATCCTTTTTTTCAAATATAATATAACCAGTAATACAGAATAATGTCATTGTGATCATGCACCAGCCACAGGAAGGTTGGATAGCAGTTCTCAAATCTATTGCCTTATCAACAGGATCAACGAACCATCCGCTGTAAAACGATGGAAGAAGTGAATCTATAATAATATATAGTTTATGTGAGAACTCACTTATCTCACTATTATCAAGTCTGGCATATACACTTAAATTTGCAGAATAGCAGAGACATATTATCAAATCACCCAAAATTGCAGCTACCATACCTATAATACGATTTCCTGCGGCTACAATACAGAACAATGTTAATACACAAAGTGCTGCAGCAGGTGCAAGTGAACGTACCAACATGGATACGAAAGTGAGAAAATACCCGTCATATCCATATAAAGTACAGCATATACCATAACAAACTACCGTACAGATAATATGTACTAAAAAACATTCAACAATACTTGTCAGCAGATAGCCCGTATACAATTGTATACGAGAATAACCTGCCACGAGTTTGTTACGTATAGCTCCCGATGAATATTCATCTCCTATAATCATACCAATCAGCAAAACTGCGATAAATACAAAAGAAGAAAGATGTGTAAAACATGTTTCAGGGCATTGAATAACAGACCATTTGTCATATATCGATTCTTTTACCCTACCTGAGTACTCCTCGTTTTTTGTAATCATTGTCATGATATTTATAAACGGCATCAGAAGCAAAGTCAACCAAAATGACCAGCTGTGGAACATCTTGTAAAAATTTGTTTTCATAAGCTTTATCATGATTTGCTGCCTCCGATAAGCGAAATGAAAAAGCTTTCAAGATCTTCATCGTTTTCATTAACCGATATTATATCGCATCCTGATGGCATTAGTGCTTTTGTAAGCTGTGATATATTGGGCCTGCCAAATATATCAACATTATGCTCGTCTGTGATCTTATATTCAAAGCCCATATTATCCAGTACAGAAGAAAGACAGGATGAATCCGTTACCTCTATATGTGTTGATCTGCGGCATTCTTTTTCAAGTTCTTCAGCACTCATTTCACGGATAAGTTTCCCATTATCAATAAAACCATAGTGTGTGGCAAGTCTTGAAAGCTCGTCGAGAATATGCGAAGATATGAGAACAGTTATCCCTTTCTCACGATTAAGCTTGATTATCAACTCTCTCATTTCAATGATCCCCTGAGGATCAAGTCCGTTTATTGGCTCGTCCAGTATCAGCATATCAGGAGCTCCGCACAAAGCAACAGCGATACCGAGTCGTTGTTTCATACCAAGCGAGAAATTACGTGCTGTTTTTTTGCCTGTATTTTCAAGCCCGACCAATTTCAGAAGATCAGGTATACTTTTGTAGTCTGACAGACCTAAAGTCATATACTGCATTTTCAAGTTTTCATAAGCAGTAAGTCCCGGGTATATTGAAGGAGTTTCCACAACAGCACCTATGCGCTTACGCTGTTCCAGTATCTTTTTGTCATTATTCCTGACTCCGTATATTTCAAAACTTCCCGAAGTTGGCTTCTGCAAGCCACAAATAAGACGAATAAGCGTAGTTTTACCTGCACCGTTTTTTCCCACAAATCCATAAATCGAGCCTTTAGGTACATTCATAATAAAGCCATCAAGAGCAGTATACCCTCTGTATTTTTTTTCAAGTGATTCAGCTTTCAAAACATATTCCATATCGATCTTTCATTTCCTTTCGTCTGCCAAATAAGAGTTGAGTGTTACGACAATTTATTCAACCCCATATTTGCGAGTAATAACCATTTTGTGCCAATAATTGATCGTGCTTACCCTCTTCGACAATCCTTCCATCTTTAACAACACATATATTATCACAATTCATTACAGTTTTAAGTCTGTGTGCGATTATCAGAATGGTAATATCTTTGGGTAACGAGTCAATTATATCTCGGATCATCTTTTCAGATATCGTATCAAGATTACTTGTTGCTTCGTCCATGATCAGTATATCAGGTTTTCTTATCAAAGCTCTGGCAATTGCAAGTCTTTGTCTTTGTCCGCCGGAGAGATTCTTTCCGTTTTCTTCAATTTTGGTGTTATAACCCATTGGCAGTTTTTCAGCAAAAGAATCTATGCCACATTTCTTGCATATATCCACAACATCTTCATCAGATGCATTCGGATTACCTATTTTTATATTATTCATGATAGTATCCGCAAATAATGATGTTGTTTGCGAAATGTATGAAATATGTTTCCTAAGTTCTATGGGCGAATAATCATTGATCGGTATATTTCCGATAGTGACCTCTCCGGTTTCGACTTCATGAAAAGCCATTAACAGCTTTGCAATAGTAGTTTTACCGCTTCCGCTTTCACCCACAAGTGCAGTTTTCGTCCCTGCTTTACATGTTAATGATAACTCTTTCAAAACAGGTTCACGATTTCCGTAGCTAAAAACTACTTTGTCAAAAATGATATCTTCTTTCAGATCATGTGGAGAACGTTTATCATTATTTTCTTTTTCTGCATCCAGAATATCATTAAGTCTTTCTGCTGCAACCATAGCAGTTTGTATCGTTGGCTGTAGATTGACAAGATTTCCAACAGGCTGTAAAAAATAACCCATCATATAATAAAATACCAGCAGATCCGATAGCATCAGTTGACCTTTGATGCATAAATTTGCTCCCGTCCAAAGAAGTAATACCATGCTTATAGATGATACCATTGTCATTATTGATCCGAGTATAGTTCCCATAACATTTCCCCTTACGCCATGATCCAATTGCTCACCATACAATGCTCTAACCTTTTTCTTTACATGGATCATATAATTATATGATTTGATAGTCTCTATACCGTCGATAGTTTCTTTCAAATACGAAGTTACGATACTGTCAGATTCCATCATTTTATAATTTACGTCGGATAAAGGTTTTCTGAATGCCAGAAGAATTATTGTGTAAACAAAGATAGTAATACACGTAATAAGAAAAAGCTTAGGACTTAACCAACAGAGAAATAATCCTGATGCAACTGCCATCATACTGTCTAAAATAATAGTCAGTGTAGCGTTACTAATGGCTGATTTTATATAGGCAGTATCTTTAAATCGCGACATATACTCGCCGGTATTTCTATTACCATAAAACCCTGCCGGAAGATCTATCAAATGATCGTAGAACTCCATTGTAAGAGGAAATTCTACATATTTTGACATTTTAGCCATGGCTTTACCGCGAATAATATCAAGTATCATTTTCAGTATATACAATAGAATCGCTGTGATACATACTGATTTTAATGATGGCATTATTTTGGATATAAGACTATCGATCTTTCCATCAGCCACAAGGTTCCGATCTGCCGAAGGAATATCCTGGGATAAATGATCACTATTCTCTTTGTTAGATATTACACCGGCTTCATATTCCTGACCGTTTCGTTCATCTTCAATTTGTTTGGTTATAACTGTATGTTGTGACTCTTTTACAACATAATTGAATACAAAAGAACCGGTCACGTTTATTATTGACATTATCAAAGATAAAACACATACACAGGTAACAAGCTTTTTTTGTTTTATAATATATTTAAAGAACTTTCTGAACGATCCTTTTCTTTCATTACCTGTATGAAACTTTTCAGTTTTTTCAAATGTAACGATTTGACCGAGCCAACATTGTTTAAACAATTCTAACGTTACAGTGCTTTTTCTTTGACATCCAGGATCGCTGATCAAATAAGAATTCTTTTTGATTTTCCAGACTACAACATAGTGTTCATATCCATATTCATTGATTATTCTCGCTACAAAAGGAAATTTCACTTCGCCTGATATTATACCGTCATTAAGTTCTTCAAAACTGCCTCCGAGTCCTTCTCCATTCAAGCCTATCTTTTGGGCTCCATCAACCAATCCATATACGTTTGCTCCTATATTGTCAACTTTGATAAGCGACCTTGCTTTTGCAATCGGAATCTTTAATCCATGATATTCAGATATCATACAAAGACAGGCCGCGCCGCAATCTTTTTCATCATGTTGCTTTATATGGGGATATTTCATTCTAATTGCTCACTTTCAAAGAACACTAATTATATATTTTTAATATGATGGACTGCTGTCAGAAAAAATATCTGACAGCAGTCCATACATCATCGCTGTGTCGATCGGATATTTATGAATTTAAACTATATACTATCCGTAGTTAGACAACTTTATTAAAACTGCATTTTATGCTGTTCTATAGTTGTAGCTTGCTTCTCCATTCCCACCAGCATGATGATAAACTATATAAGAAATATATCCACTCCACCAATGTTCTTTATAGCTTCCGCTGTGGTCACGTTCATCACCAGCTCGATAATCTTTGACTGGTAGATACTCATCTCCTGCCTCTGCCCAACCATAGCCGTAGCCGCCATTAAACGTTTTCATCTCTGATTCATTCAACTTTTTCATAATTAAACTCCTTTTAATTATATAAAATTATCGAATAAAACAGCTGCAGCGCTTATTCTATAATTAATTATACACAATTTTGTTTTTGATGTCAACAGTTTAATATAATTATATTTGGGAAATTGTGACTTTTTATATAATCCACTTAATAAGGAAACGGATGCAAATTATTAATCATATTAACGTGATAATTATTCTGTTAAATTATCAAATGATTAGTCGGTTATTGAATCTGAACAAGTAGAACTTAAAGAAAAACTGCCGATGACTGCTCTTCCTCCTGAAAATTCTCATTATGATTATGTCAAAACGGTTTTTGAACCCGGTACTAAACATTATGAGGAATACTGGAGAAGAAAAAGAAGAGAAAAAGAGATCGAAGAAATGAAAGCTGCTTGTGAAAGAGCCGGCTGCGCTTTTACTCCCGCATGATCCAACTTATCTGACCTCACTTTTCGGTGATGCTCCATAAAGAAGTATCTCCTAAACAGAAAAATAGGCAGGCTATGAAATAACAAAAAGAGCTTGATCCTACGCAATAAGTAGGGTCAAGCTTTTTATATGTAAAACCCTTCACCTTGTTCAAAATAACCAACATCATGACAATATGCCTGTCGATATTTGTAACAGTAAAATCTTGACAAAACTGTTTATGTGTTATATACTGTATATATACCACATAAACAGTAAAGCCGAAAGGAGAGGATCATTTGAAAATCTATCAGAATTCAACCGAACCGATCTATAAACAGATCGCAGCCCAGCTCAGGGAGCAAATTCTGATGGGCAAACTCAAAGCAGGTGATCCGCTGCCATCGATCCGAGGTTTGGCTCAGGATCTGAAGATCAGCGTTATCACAACGATGAAGGCTTATGAGGAGCTTTCTTCGGAAGGACTGGTGACTGCTTCAAAGGGCAAGGGCTACTATGTAAATGCCCAGGACGAGCGGATGCTGAAAGAACAGCATATGCGGCAGCTTGAAAAGCACCTGTCAGATGCGATATACTCCGCAAGGATAGCAGGAGTTGGACTTGAAGAAGTAGAACAAACGCTTGAAATGCTATGGAGCATTGACGAGGTGTGATGATATGAATTGGGCAATATGGTATCTGCTGTTTATTGTTCTTTTCGCTTCGTATTATCAGCGCAGGAGACGAATGAGGCAGATCTTACACAAGCATATGATGAATAAAAGAAAAGGAGTAAGCAATATGAACGAGCTTATCAAGGCATATATCGGCAAGGATGTAATTATCTCCACAGGGTTCACCTCTGTAGACGGAACGCTCGTAAAGGTCGAGGATAATTGGGCACAGCTTGAAACAAAGTCCGGTATAAAGACCGTTAATCTTGAGTATGTTTCCGTTGTGCAGGAATACCCCCGTAAGAAAAACGGAAAGAGAAAGTCCATGGTCGGGCTGTTTACTGAATAAGGAGAATTGAAAATGAATAACGCAATTGAGATCAACGGCATTACCAAGAAATACAAGGATTTTACGCTCGGTGGAGTCCAGGCGGTCGTGCCCTGCGGATTTGCAACGGCTCTTATCGGTGCGAACGGTGCCGGAAAAACCACACTGATCGATATTCTCTGCGGTGTTACAGGCAAAACAGGCGGTAAAGCCGTCTATTTCGGTGATATGACCGACATTGACGATGACAAGCTCCGCAACCGTATCAGCTATTGTTCTTCGGCTAACTTCTTCCCGATGGATTGGACGCTTAAAAAGATCGCTGATTCTATGGAACTTGGCTTTGATAACTTTGACAGGCAGCGTTTTGCAGAGCTTTGCAGGCGCTTCAAGCTCGGTGATCCGACTGAAAAGAAGCAGAAGAAGCTCATGAAGCTCTCAGACGGCAACAAGATGCGTACCTACCTTGCGGCGGTACTTGCAAGAGATACCGAACTGCTTGTGCTTGATGAACCTGCATCAACACTTGACCCGCTTGCCCGCGATATGCTGTGTGACCTGTTCAGAGAGTATCTCAGTGAACGTGACGGCGAACGCTCGGTGCTTTTCTCCACTCATAATATAGCTGATATGGAGTTTGCCACCGACTATGCTATCTTCATGTCAAACGGCAAAGTAATTGAACAGGGTTTTGTTGAAGACCTGAAAGAAAAATACATACTCGTTCACGGCGATGCGGAAAATGCTGACAGGGCAAGACCATTTATGATATCTTTCTCAGGCGGAAGAACAGGCTTTGAAGGCATAGCCCTTGCAGAAAATGCCGACATACTGAGAACATACGATACTGCTGTCGAAACGCCCACATTACAGCAACTCAGTATCGGCATACTCAGAAAGGCGGAGGAAGATGACAAGTAATACACTCACGCTATCTCAGGCACACAAGATATATACAGGCGACAGCATGGGGCTGTATGCGCTGAAACTCAGCATCGGCGGGATATTAATGTATTCGGCCACCATTCTCACCTTTTTTATCATAATGCTTCTGTCTAAGGGAAATGTATCAGCCGCTCTTAATGAAATGAGCGGCAGTACGCTGACAAACACGTTCCTGACCATAGATGCAGGCATTATCCTGATGATAACAGGGCTTATACAGTATGACAGGCACTTGCCGGGCGGCAAGTATTTCCGAACGGTAAACGGCGGTTTTGACACTTACAGAAAAATGAAAAATGCCTCGCTTATCGCCCGCGTTATATCGCTTATATCGATCATGCTCTTCGGGGCGCTCTTTGACCGTCTGGGTATCCTAAAACTCGCATTCGGCACAAGTGGTGTTATCTATATCGGAGCATTTCTCCTGTTAAACATCGGGCTTGTTAATCTTATTGATCTTATCAAAAATCCTGCTGTCAAAGGATTATCAACATCGATCGTCCTTGTGGCAGGGCTGGCAGGTGTGATATCTCCTGACATTACGGACGGAAATATCTATTTTGCTCTTGCAGTTGCGGTGACAGCAGTACCGTTCATAATTATCTCGCAAAAGATAATGCTGAATAACTATAAAAAGAACAAATGGTATAAATAAAGGAGATGTACAGCAATGAATAAAGTTGCAAGTGGTATAAAGTTATATACCCAAGCGGCAGCACATCCATTCACGATCGGCTTCGGGCTGTTTATGATGATCGGAATGACATTGGCTTTTATCATAGATCCCGCCCCTGTTGGCAGTAAAGATTATTTATCCATGCTCGGATCTATACAGATGGGCAATATGGGAACGCTCATCATGGTGATAATAGCAAGTACAAAACTACAGCAGAACAAATTCTACAGTTCATGCAACTGTGCAAAAGAACTGTTTACAGTAGGTCCGCTGGCTGTGGTAACAGCTGTTAATATTTTATACAACACAGTGCTTGCTGTGTCGGCATATGTCAATCTTGGGGTCACAGGGCTTTCCGATACCATCATTTTCAACACGATAAGCAGTATGCTGATAATCATTGCAGGCGGTTGTTACGGTAAGAACAGTGTAAAGTTCATTGCAGTGATACAATTATTTGCGTATATTGCTTTTATTATTTTCCCGATCGCTGTCAAACATACATCATTCACACACATACTTCTGGGACAACATCTGACAACAGCGGTCATTTTTGCCGTATGCGGTAATATCATTGCGATCGCTTTTATTCTTGCACTTCAAAACATCTGGTGGAAAAAAGGCGACAAGTTCGCCGCTCCCAAAAAAGCATTACTGGCGGCGCTGGAGGTGCAAGCAAATGAATAAAGTGAATAAGAAGGCAAAGTATATAAATTTATCTGCTCAGTGTGTTCTCTGTATCTCGGTAGCTGTGTTCTCCATTACTAATATCATGGATATAGAGGTAACAGGTATGGACACAACAACATCCATCACAACAGTCAAAAAAGAAATGCAGCTTCAGGAATGGGCAGCACAGATCGAAGCGCAGTAGGCAAGCGGGCTGACGATCAGGGAAGTATGTTGATAAAAACCTCAAGTTTAAATGCGAGGAATGATCAAACCCCTACTCGGAAAAATCACGGGCAGGGGTGAGTTTTTTATGGGACACGGTTTTATTTTACGCTTACTTTACAGCAGTGTGTGTCTATAGACACACTATAAAGATAGAAAGAGAGCCCACCGCAGTGACCACTACGATAGACTCTTGAGTAAAACTGATAAACTCAGCTTATTATATTATACCAAAACTTTAACAGATTGTCAAGCCTTACAAGCGTAATTAGAATGTGTCTATAGACACACTCGCATATAAATAATTATCAAATTTCTCTTGTGCTTTTAACCAAAACATGGTATAATTATATATGAACAACTTACGGTTTACCAAAGCGTAAGTGAACTGAAAACAGGAGTAAAGCATAATGGCTACTAATGAAAATATTATTTCACTCTATTTATACAATACTTGAAAGGTTGGGATATAATGAAAATACAAAAAGTGATTTCAGGACTTGCTTCAGCATTGATGCTGAGCGCAAATTTAATGAACATAACGACTTATGCCGATATTTCAGAAACGAAACAGTGGGGAAATAACGCAAGTTATGTTATTGACTATGATACAGCAACAGTTACTATAACCGGACATGGAAAACTTTTAAACACTGATGCTGCAGGAAATTACGATTCACCTTTTAAAGGAGATACGTTTATTGAAAAAGTTGTTATCGGTGAGGGCATAACATCACTTTGCCAGAACGCTTTTTATGGCTGCACAAATCTAAAGGAAGTAGATTTCCCTGATAGCCTTGAATTTATCGGAAGAAATGCATTCGTAGGTACTGAACTATACAACGAACAGATAAAAGATAATGCTAATGTATTAATAATGGTCGATGACTGGATAGTTGATTATTCAAAGAAAGGTGAAGACGTTTCTGAACTCGTCATCCCTGATGGATGTGTCGGAATAGGTACTGAATCTTTCAAGAAATTTTCAGTAAATGCCAGATATGTTTACAGACTTGGAAATGTAGAAAAAATAGTTTTTCCTGATACTCTCAAATATATTAATTATGGTGCATTTAATGGTGCAGAGATGAAACTCAAGAGTCTGGAACTGCCAACCGAAAACGATTTGTATATAGGCAGCTATGCATTCAGCGATGCATTTATCGATAATGTTAATGATGCTGTTAATGCATTAGATATTGATATTCCAGGAAATGTAAAAGAAATTGGATCTTATGCTTTTTCAGGCAATAAGAGATTACAGGGCGTTAATTTAAATGAAGGACTCGTTACATTATCTAATAATGCTTTTGACGGATGTTCGTTCTCAGAACCTGTTAGTATTCCCGATTCCCTTGAACGACTTGGTGTTGAAGCATTCCAAAACACTCCTTTTGAAAAAGAATTCGACTCATCAACAGAAAAGACTCTTTACCTTGGTAATTGGCTATACAAAGTAAATGGTAACAATCCATCTTATATAGATATTCGTGAGGGAACACTTGGTATAGCTGATTCTCCCGGTATACCTGTAACAGCTGAATTTAAGCTTCCTTCTACACTGAAATACATTGGCGCAAGTGTTTTTGCCGGGCAGAAAAAAAATGAGATAATTCTTCCTGCAAACCTTGAAGCTATCTACGCAAATGCATTTGAAAATTCTGAGCTAAAAAAAATAAAATTTCCGAATGGATTAAAATATATCGGCTCAAAAGCCTTTAAAAACTGTAAAGGTTTGATTAAAGTAGAGATTCCTGAAAGCGTTGAATTTATAGGAGATGGTGCATTTTCAGGTTTAGTTAATCATAGCCAAAAATCAACAGTTATTGTATACTCTAAGAATTGTGAAATCGAACAAATAGAATATCCAAATGTGTACGCAAATCAATATGCGCTGGATTTCAAGTATATTATGGGATATAAAGGTAGCACAGCAGAAGCATATTCAAATAAATATGCAAAGATCAACCCATATAACTTTCTAAAAGAAGACACCGATGCGCGTGTATTCAAGCCACTTCTTATTGGAGATGTAAATATTGATGGTATAATAAACATTACTGACATAACTAAAGTTGCAGCACACGTTAAGGGTAAAAAACTTCTTGATGAAAACGCTCAGAAATTTGCCGATGTTAATAATGACGGCAAAATAAACATCTCTGACATAACTAAAATCGCAGCTCACGTTAAGGGTAAGAAATTGCTCCAGTAAGTATATCCAAAAACACCTATTCAAGGCATTGAGTCTGAATAGGTGTTTTGTAAGCGTATAACCCTCCGCACCTACCCCACCGGAGTCTAATGAAGTATAATAAACTCCAAGGAACACCATGAAGTAAATTGGAAAATCCAAATTGGTCCATGGAGTTAATTGGAGTATATTAGACAGATAGGAGTTGGTGAAATATATGCAGTCAAATACGACAAGCATCACAACAATAAAGCAGGAAGTACGTCTGCAAGAATGGACTGCACAGATCGAAGCGCAACAGGCAAGCGGTCTGACGATCCGGGAATGGTGCAAAGAAAACGGGATCAAGCCTAACACGTATTACAACCGCTTAAGAAAAGTTCGGGAGCAGTATA
>NZ_FOKQ01000087.1 GCF_900112155.1 Hominimerdicola alba
CTGCCAACGACAAAGCAGCCTGCACAAATTGCACAGACTGCTTTTGGTTACTACATAGATTATTTTTGTTTTTTGCGCTGTCTACTTGACAGGGGGCGGGTCATTTCATGTGTCAGGCTCGTTTTTCTTTGTTGGGGCTTGTAACAGCCTCAAATTATTAAATCACTTTAAAATCATAAGCTCCTCTGTACAGATTTTCTGCAAAAAGGTTATATGCTGCATTACATGCATCTTTGTAACTATCGTATTTTCCGTAATATTCGGCGAATCCGTTATTAAAAATCAGTTTTACTTTAAACATTTTATTTTCCTCCGTTTTTATGTCAGTATTTCAAATTCTTTAGGCAAACGTTTCTTGCTGCAGTAGACATTATTATTTTCGTCATACCACCATGGCGTCTTGAACTGATAAGCCGGAGAGCGCTTTTCCAGCGTTATGTATTCTCCGTCAGGACCTTTAAAGCGAATCCTTGTGCCTATCGGTAGTTTTGAGGGATTAGTATCAGAATTTTTACTTTCTGAGTATTTTCTGCATCTTTCTCTCCATTCATTAAAAACGAGGTCACGGGGGTGAAAAGTTAATGACAGAAGAACTGCTCCATGATGCTGTACTGATCTGGTGAATATAGCGCTCCAGATGAACACCCACGGCCGTCAAAGTTGAACAGTGCCGTCGCTGAAAATGAACAGCGTCGTCGGAGCAGTTGTACATTGACATCGTAAAATTTGTATGATACAATAATTATGCTTTACTCACAGGGAGGATAGGGCAACGCTGAGGAGCGACCCGAGCGTCCTGTGAGGTTTACAAGTAATGGGCGATGTCAGCAATATGTGGCATCGCCTTTTTCATTACTTGGAAACAAGAGCGATAAACCTCGGGTTCGGGCAGAGCCCGACGAGCCGAAGGCTCTTTATGCTTCTGATTGATCTACGCCGAATATCTTTCTCATAGATTCTTCGCATTCAATTATGATGCGATATGAATCATGAACGATACGGTCACATATGGCATCTGCAATGATAGGTGAACCGATCTTGTCACGCCAGCCCGGCACGTCAAACTGCGAGCAGAATATCATTGAGCCTTTTTTGTAACGTGCTTCTGCTATTTCGAGAAGATCTCTTGCCTCTGTTTCTTTGAGCTGATACAGCAGCCATTCGTCAATTATCAGCAGCGCCGGCTTTTTGTACTGCTCTATGACCTTGCTGTAAGTACCTGTAGTTCTTGCTATTGCAAGCTCAGTAAGCAACTCGGGAAGTCTGACATATCTGACGGGAAGAAACTGTCTTACAGCTGACATTCCAAGAGCACATGCGATATACGTCTTTCCGCTGCCAGTTGCTCCAAGAAGCATAAGGTTATGATGCTCAAATATGTAATTACAGCCTGCAAGGCGGGCTATTTGAGCCTTGTCAAGTTTTCGTGTTTTGTCATAAGCGATATTCTCTACGCAGGCACCTGTATCTGCAAAATCAGCTTTTTTAATAAGCTTGGTGAGATGATTGTTTTTACGGGTCACCCATTCTTTATCCACAAGAAGTCCGAATCTGTCTTCAAACGATAGTTCGGAAATATTCGGATCTGAAAGCTGTTCTCTGAATGCGTTAGCCATAGTGCTCAGTCGCATTTCCTGAAGCTTGGTGATAGTGTTTTCTGTCAACATTACTTCACACCTCCATAGTAGGAACCGCCTCTTGTGAAGCCGTACTGTTCAGTATTTTCAGGCATCTCTGCACTGATTTCTTCCTGTCTATCCTGCCCGGAAGAAAGTATAACCTGAATATTCTTGTATGAAGGCCGTGGTGTGAAGCTGAGAGCTCTTTTACAGGCATTTTCAAGCCTGTCGGGAGTATACTTGTCGGCAAGCTTTAATAGCCCCATACAAGACTTGTATCCTTGCTGTTCCACCTTGTATCCACTCAGTATCGCTGACACAACCATTCTTGTATTGTTTCCTATCTTTGAAGCCCATTTGATAAAGCGTTCGCCGTTCCATTGAATGTATTTCTGATGGTCGTCAGGCATATGCTCTTCATTTGTGCTGTACTGGTTTGCTCTTCCGTAAAGTCTACGGTGTGAGCATATACGATTTCCGTCATAGAAGACTTCAACGGTCATTTTTGTAAGACGGACGTCAACTTTCTTTTTGATATATTCATATGGAACGGAATAGTTCATCTTATCAATAGAAATATGGTAATTCGGAGCAACAGTAGCTATCTTCCACATCGCAAGCTCATATGGTCTTGGCGGCAGCGGCATAAGAAAAGCTCGTTCTTCTTCAAATGCTATTGAACGGCTGCCTTCACGCTTTTGAAAAGGCTTATGGTTGAATTCATAAAGTTTTTCAAATATGGCTTCATTCAACTCTGCAAGTGAAAGAAATCTTCTGTTTCGCAGTGCTGCAAGAATAAATGTAGATATGACGCCTACCGTGCCTTCTACCATTGCCTTATCCTTTGGTGAGCGCACTCTGCATGGAAGTATCGCTGTGTTGTAATGCTCAGCAAGTTCACTGTATGCACGGTTGAGCTTTATTTCGTTCCTTCTGTGTTTATCCACACCTGTTTTCAGATTATCGCACTGAATGATTTTAGCAACACCGCCGAAATATCTGAAGGCATTTACGTGAGCCAGAGTCCAGCACTCCTGATCCATAGAGAAAAAACCTTCAACGTAGGAATATCCACTGTAAGGGAGAGTGGCAACAAATACATATACGGGAATATGATCGCCTGTATCTGTATCGACAATGTACGCTGTATCACCGGCCCAGTCTACCTGCATTATTTCTCCCGGCTTATGTTCAAGGTGCATTGTTGCACTGTTTTTGGCAGTGTAGTCACGGTAATACTTTTTGAATTGTGTAAGCTGATAAGGAAGTTCTCCGTTATTGCGGCACTGCTCACAGTATTCAAGCCAGAGAAGATTGAGCGTAACTCCGCTTTTCTGCATTTCATGTGCAACATACTCATAGTCCGGCATCTTGTACTCCGGTTTTGTTGCACTTGCAGGAAAAAGTGCATCGGCAAGCTGTTTGTCTGTCATTCCGTCAGGCAGTGGATAGCTCAATCCTCTTTCAGCAGAGATGTTCAGAATTTTAATCACAGTTGTTCTTGAACATCCGCAGGCGCCTGCAATCTGCGCTTTGTTCAGTCCGAGACTACTGAGTCTCAGAATCTCACGATAATTGGTCATTGAAATGACCTCCTTTTAATGTATTCACGCCGAAGCGTGTAATACCATTTTACCGTGAGAATAATCAAGATTCAAGATTTTTTCCCAACTGTTCACTTTATGCGACGTTAATGTTCATTCTCGCCGACGGCACTGTTCAACCTGCGCGGCCGAAGTGTTCATTTTAGGGCGACATATTCAATCTGGCTGCTGCGACGACTGGATCTTTCAAAAGCAAGGCAAGAGGTATTTGAGTATTTTCATATGCTCACCGAGCAGGATGATGGCAAAAAAATAAGCCGGCATGATATCACTATGGAGATCCTTGATATTCTTGATCGACATGAACTGCATTACAGTGACGGCTATATCTGCTCTTCATGCCTTAATGACCCTTTCCCATTCTGAACCAAGTTTTTTGCGGGGAGCGTCTGTCTCTCTGCTTCTGCAAAAAATACGCCCACACCGTAATAAACGATGTGGGCGTATTTATTAGAAATAACATGTAAATTTATTTTAATAATTCTTTACCTTTGACGTGAGCTGCGATTATTATAATATCAGTGATATTGATCTTACCGTCATTGTTAACATCAGCGGCCCTGGCTGCGGTTTTATCAAGTAATTTTTTACCCTTAACATGAGCTGCTACCTTAACTATGTCGGTAACATTGATCTTACCGTCAAAGTTTACGTCACCGAGTAGTGTAACTGTCACTGTCAGATCCCGCCTGAGGGTATTGTAATTGTCTGTATCCTCGGGAGTGTAGGTAGCTGCAAAAGTATTATTTCCAACATCGCCTACGCTGAGTGTATCATCGTTCCAAGTCCAGCCTGCGGGGAGTTTAACATCTGCAAGTGTATTGCGGGTAACGGCTGTCAGATCTGTTACTTCATCGGGTGTGGGGTCAGCTTTTGCAACATTAACAGTAACGTCTTGTTCTACTGTATTATAGTTTGTATTAGTAGGTGTGAATACAGCCTTGAATGTCTGCTCACCTGCATTGCCTACAGAAGTTGTCGCAGGATCCTCCCAAGCCCATGTACCGT
>NZ_FOKQ01000088.1 GCF_900112155.1 Hominimerdicola alba
GAGGGCTTATCCGCAGGTTTTTGTTATCCGAACATTTTTGTGGAACAAGGCTTGATGCTGATGATCAAGCCTTGTTCCTTCAAAAAAATATGCGGATAAAAATTTACCTCAAGCCGCAAAGCCGTGCAAATTCATCCTCGTCATCGGGCCATTCTGGTACCTCATTGCCAGAAGATATTACAGGGTTCCCTATTTCCATGGCCTTGCGTTTTTGTTCCAAAGATGGAAATGCGTAATGGTCCTTCGTGGTCTGGATGCTCGAATGCCCCATTGCCACAGCAATCGTCTCTATTGCCACTCCATCACGATAAAGGTATGTTCCCCGTGTTCTTCGAAGCATATGGGGATAAACTGGATTGGGCAGGTCTGGATGATCCTTTCGGACAATGTCCGCATATTTTTTCACTATGCGCTCCACATTCCTTTCCGACATAGAATGTATCTCACCATGGGACACTGTGTAGATAAATGGGACGGAAGACCCAACTGACTCCCCATCATGGTATTCTGCCATGTACGCTTCAATGAGAGACACTACATTTTCAGAAATAGGGACTGTTCGTTCCTTGTTGCCCTTACCCTTAATTAGAATATAGGGTGCAGCAACCTTCAGATTAACATCTTTCAACCGGATATTTATGAGTTCGTCCGCGCGTATCATCGTGTCAAACAGAACGGAAAGCATCATCGTGTCCCTGCATCCTGTCCTTGTATTGGGCGGAGCATCTAAAAAAGCTTTGAGCGTTGAACGTTCCTCGATTATGGGCCGCATCTTCTTTTCCACGCGCAAAAATGGAACATCGGTAATGCTCAAATATACCTGCTGGAGAGAAACATCGCGTGATGAAGCGTACCGGACATATGACTTTATTGCCGCAAGCCTGTTGTTGACTGTGCTTCTGGTGTGTTTCTTGTAGTCGAGCAACCAGTTTCGGTAGTCAAGGAGAAAGTCAAAAGTGCAATCCTCAAAAAGGAATCGTTTCATGGATATCCCTTTTTCGTCTGAGACATACCTCCTGAAAATGCTAAGTCCGTCCCTATATGTTTTTACCGTTTTCAGGCTTGGACTGTCCTGGGGTATGTAGGTTTCAAGGAAGTCCAACGTCATGGAAAAGAAGAGCTTCTTTTTAACCGTATTATTCATCTGACCCTCACCTCCGGAAAAATCTCATACGCGAGGCAGTCTTTTTCACGTATAATACGGAACGTCTCTTTGACCTGGTGGTAATAATAGAAGGTCTCATTGGACGATTTGTGTCCCAACGCTCTGCTGAGGTAAGGTAGCATGACATTCAGGTCGATTCCCTCGGATATCCATGCATTCATGCGCATAACAACATAAGTGTGCCGCAGTGAGTGGATTGTCGGGGGCTTTGCGCAACTCGGCGCATATACGGTTTCTTTCCAAAATTGCCTAAAGCGTATGGAAAGTGCACCACCGGAAAAATGCCTGGCGGGATCAAAGGACGGGAAAACCCACTCAGTGTCCATTAGGCGTAGATTGTCACTGGTGTATTTTCTCATGACTTTCGTAAGATCCCCAGACATGAAAACCACCCTGTCCTTATGACCCTTTGCATTATAAATGGTAATGGAACCGTTCTTCCAGTTGATGTCATCAAGCCGGAGGCACACCGCCTCGCTTCTGCGCAGACCCGTTGCAAGAATCAGTCGAAAAATCACCCTGTAACCATACGCCATCCTTGTCACTTCCGTGGATTGCTTTTTGGGAACATACCCGTCAATCACACGGAAGAGATCGGCAACCTCTTCTGGTGACAGAACGTGGACAACAGGGCGGCTGTAACGTATAACATCTATAGGAACATATGAAATCTTGCCGAGGCCATTCATGTACAGAGTCAGCTGCCGTATCACAGATATCCGCCCAGCCTGGGATGACTTTCCCTCTGTCGGAAGCAGTCGCGTCCATCCTTCAAGAGATTCCATTGTCACGTCATCCGAATCCCCATTGGTCTCCAGCCAATACTTGTCAAAGCGTGCGAGTATATAAGCCTCGTTGTCATACTTAAAGCCAAGTGCCCTTTTTTGATCCAGTAACCCTTGTATATATGGGGCCAGGACGCTCTTGAAAGCGATATTCATCATAACACATCGCTCCCTTCCATTTCAAGGCGAAGATCCGCAAGGGAGAGCGGACATACCGCCATGCGTTCATCGTCAAGGGAAAGGTAATGCTTCAGGCTTTCCGTGTCCCTGTGCCCGATTACATCTGCAATGCTTTCAGGACGAACTCCGTTTCTAAGCCTGTTTGTCGAAAATGTTTTTCGGGTGACGTGAAAACCTGATCCCCTTACATCGCGGTCAGGCAAAGCTCGCTTTAACGCACTGTAGCATATGTTTCGGCTCATGCCGCTAAACGGAGCCTTGAAATCAACGAATACATTTCTGCATACCGCCATTCTTGGACGTGACTGCTTCAGGTATCTGAAGATGGCATTGCCTACCGCCACTGGCATCGGTACCCATACATCAGCATCTGTCTTGTTCTGCCTGTACAGAATGGAACGGTTTTTCCAATCAATGTTCTCCAGCTTCAGGCTTGCAATATCGCTGCTGCGCATTCCCATTTCAAGTCCGAGCATTATGACTGCACTGTCGCGGATCTCAAGATCCGTAGAAGCATTGCGAACAAAAGTTTTGATCTCCTCGATCTCACTGGAAGTGAGTACTACCACAACGGTCTCCACTGGTGCCGCCGAGCAGCCAAGAGCCATATACAGCGATGGGTTTGCGTTGAGACCTTTACGATACAGGTACTTAAGAAACCGCTTCACCCGGTTGTTGCATGCATTTTTGCCCTCTGGGGTTCCATGGTGGTCTGCAAGGTTGAAATCAGCAAGATGACTTCCGTTAACATCGCCATACGATGACAGGCCCTCACCGATTATAAACCGGCAAAATCTGAGTATGGAGTAAATATCGTTTTTAACGGTGTTCTCATCCAGTTTCATCTTGCGGCGGCTCTCGGCAAAGTCAAGCAGTGGTGTCAAGCACCATTCTGGAATGTTATTTATGCCGTTGATTCCCCTCGGCAACTTCTTCCCGAAATGGACTGACCCAGATGTAACATAATCGGAAAACATGAACATTATGCGCCGCGCTGTATTCCACGAACAGCCTTTGAACAGACGTTTTTTTACGCAGTCCGAATGAAGCCATATGTCTGCCATGTCTGGGTCATACCACAGATTGTGGTAATCAAGGAACAGGTATAGCTGAAGAATTGCCATTTTAGATGCTTCTGTATATTTCTGGACATAGCCTGCCTCTTGATGGAGCCTGATAAGTTCCAGGCCCTCAGACAAAAACCTTTCAGGCGACAACCGGACTTGTCCCTCAGAGCTATTCTTTATAAGCCTGGATTGTTCATCAGGTGGAAAATCGTCCAGGTTGACGGAACATTCCGTCTCCAATGCATATATTCGCAGATATAGACCGTAAGGAGCCTTTCCCGATTCGGCCAGGAATTTCAGGAACTGGTGCAAAGTTGACTCTTCAATAACTCGGGAAATCCTTTTCAAGTGCGCAAGCTCCTCATGGTATGAATCTATGTCACCGTAGGTTATCTCAGATGGATCCATCCTTCCCTTGGATTGCATACACTTCAAGAACAATGAGCACCTTCGTTTGACATTTGCTATTTGCGATTCCGTAAAAACATTTTCACGAGAACGCAGGAATCTTGTGATGTGGTTTTCAAAGTTGCTGTTAAGCGATAGCTTGGAGTAACTCTTCCTGGGTGATGCCTGGGCATTGATGATGCATCCGTGGATATATGCATCATCAAGTTTTGAAATGCAAGCCGCATTTTCTATACGGCTTTTAGGGAGCCATGCAGGCCCCGGTAATGTGGATAACAGAGCTTTTCCGTATTCTGGTGAATAGGTTATATCCTTAGCCGCAAGATCGTCAGCCAGCAGAGTGTAAAACCGTTCATGATTTTTAACTGTGGATTGCGCATACCCCCTTCCTTTCAGAAAGTTTAAAACAATAGTAACATTTTTGCGATATTCGTTCATTGTGTATCACCTCCTGAGATAATGATACACCCAAATATTGTTATCCGCACATTTTTTTTCGGAATTTATCTTAAACAGCAGGAACACGCCTTATCTCTAATAAATGTTCGGATAACCAAAACCTGCGGATAAGCCCTC
>NZ_FOKQ01000091.1 GCF_900112155.1 Hominimerdicola alba
TATTACTAACTTTCGCATCGTCAGTATTTACATTCTACACTGAGGTGTTCTTTTTTGCAACCCCTTGATTTGTTTGGTTACAGGAAGCTCCATTTTCATTAAAAATCAAAAGCTAAAAGAAATTGAAATATTAAAACTAAGAGAACAATATCTTGAGCAGTTTATTGAAAATGCTGAGTCACAATATGATTCCATAAGAAAAATTCGACATGACATAAAAGATAAATATACAACGATCTATGGGTTAGTTAAAGATAAGAAATACAGCGAAGCGGAAGATTTTATTATGGATAATTTTGATTTAATAGATCATTCTGAACCATATATAAAAACAGATAATGCTATTGTAAATGCTATTGTAAATGCCAAGCTTACAGTTGCTTCTACATTAGGTATAAAAATATCATGTATAACCGTATCCTCATTTGATGGTATAAATGAAGTAGATCTGTGTGATTTATTGAGCAATATCTTGGAAAATGCTATAACCGCATGCAAAGATATGCCGGTTGATAGCAATAAATTCATAAATTTAGAAATAAGAAAGGAAAATAATATATACTCATTTCTCATAAAAAATTCTATTCATCAATCTGTTGTAAAGAATAATCCGAAATTAAAAACAACTAAAAATAATAAGGATAATCATGGCTTAGGCATATCAATTATTAAGGATATCACTTGGAAATATAATGGACGTTATGATTATTATGAGATTGATAATGTGTTTTGTAGTTCAGTAATTTTAGAAACTTAGCCTCAAATGTATACACCGTCCACTCAGAGCAATGAACTACTTTCAGCACCACATTTCTGAACTTCAACAGCCACCATCACTGAGCATTTACCACACCTCGACGCTAACAGTTCCTCGGACTTTGCTTGCAAAAAACGGTCCCACATCAGATGGTGTGATTTTGATATTCTTTCACTATTACTCAAGTGATTCTATTATTTCGTAATACATCTCTTAAAATGTTCTAAGGTGGCTCTGAGGGATCGATATATGACTCAAAACAGCTCATTTTTTTATGAGCTGTTTTTTTATGTCAGAAAACTGCACCTTATGCCAAAAAGCTTGACATATTGTTTTTTACGTTGTATAATGCAAAAAAATTAAAAAAGCTGTATATACCGCTCCGACTGCCACAGCTGCACGGACATTTTGCCCACTTTTGCCGCTGACTGCCCACGGGCACTGCCCGGCAAAAAGCGAGCCTGCCTGACACAGAATCAGACAGGCTCTTGCCGAAACAGGTTCAATGGAGTCAATTACATCTCCGGATATTCAATACCCTTCTTATCAAGATTCTCCTTAAGAACTTCAATGTAATCCCGCAGCCGCTGTATCTCGATCCAGTTGCTTTGACAAAGGTTGTCTGCTTCTTCAAGTTCGTGGCGTGTAAGCTCATAATCCGCCCATTTAAGGCACTTATGATCTTCGCTGAAAGCACAATAATTATCCATCATGGCTCGGCTCCTTCCGGCAAACCGTGACGCTTTCTCATGGAGACCTCGCCGTCGATCATGATGTCATAGGCATTGTTGATGATCCTGTCGATTATTGCATCGGATATGGGGCTGTCATTCTCAGGATCCGGATTGATACGATCGTACCAACCTTCGGAGTGATACTGTGTGCAGAATATCATAGATCGCTCGATCCTTGCCTCAATGATCTCCAGCAAGTCATAGCTCTCGGTGGGCGTGAGCTTGCGAATAAGCCATTCATCAAGGATAAGCAGATCTACCTTTCTGTATGCCTTGATGACTTTTCCAAATTCATTGTTGGCTCTTGCTATCGTAAGCTCGTCCAGAAGATCAGGCAGTCTTATGTAACGAACAGTCTTGAATCTTCGGCAAGCGGCGTTCCCGAGAGCGCAGGCGATGTAAGTCTTGCCATTTCCGGACGCGCCTTTGAGAATAATATGCCGCCCCTCATCAACATAGTTGCAGGTCGCAAAACGAAGCATTTTACCCTTATCAATATGTCGATCCTCAATGTATTCGATGCCTTCTATCGTGGCGTTCGCATCTGAAAACCTGGCGTTTCTTATGTACCTGTCGAGCTTGTTGTTCTGCCTGCGATTCCATTCGGCATCGACCAATAATGTCAGACGGTCTTCAAAACCAAGCTGCTTGTAGCTGTCGGCATCCTCGACCTGACGTTCTAATTCACTTGCAAGAGCATTCATTTTCATGGTTCTCAGGCGTTCAATTGTACCATTTATCATTTGCCGGCACCGCCTTTCTTCCAGTAGGCAGCGCCTCGGGTGATGCCGTATTTATTGCTGTTGTCACTGTCTGCGACAGTCTTTTCGGACTCCTTGCTGTTCTTTAGAAGCGTTGTTATCGTACGTATTGACGGAGTTGATGAGAAAGCCAGCACACGTTCACAGGCGGTTTCAAGCTTCTTCTTGCCGTAGCGCTTGCCGAGTTTTATAAGGCTCACACAAGCCTTGTAGCCCTGTTCGGGGATGCTGCCGGAGGTCAGAAAATGCTTGACGACTTCTTCGGTGGAATTTCCGACAGTTTCTGCCCATGCTTTGAATTCATCGGCATTGCAGCTCAGATATTCACGATGATTTGATGGCATGTGCTCGGGCTTTACAACAGGCTGAACACTGTACTTTTCAAGCCTTTTGTGCGAAGTCATACGGCTGCCCTTGAAGTAAACCTCGACAAGATCTTTGGTCAGCCTGATTTGTACACGTTCACCGATAAGGTCGAAAGGCACAGAATATTTGTTGAGTCCATCGCTTATGAGATAATCATTCCCGACCGTCTGCTGCTTCCATACAGAGGGCTCATAAGGGTGCTTAGGCAGCGGCAGCATGAATTCCTTTTCTTCGGAAATATATGCTTCTCTGCGGCTGCCGGGACGTTTCTGGAATGACTTTGTATTTATGAACTCAAGTCTTTCGGCAACAGCATCTCTGACCTCAGCAAAAGAGAAGAATTTACGCTCACGCAAAGCAGCGGTTATCCATGTTGTAGAAAATCCTACGGAACGTTCGACAAGACCTTTATCCTGCGGCTTACGAACACGAGTCGGAACTATAGCGGTACCGTAATATTCGGCAAGCTCGCGGTAGCTTTCATTCAGCTGTGTTTCATAGCGTGTGTTGGAAGTCACGCCCGTCTTGAGATTTAATGTTAAGAGGCAGTTAATGTAAAGTGGAGTATCTAAAGTCCACAAATATAACGATAATTGTTTTTCAACTTTACATTAATATGATA
>NZ_FOKQ01000092.1 GCF_900112155.1 Hominimerdicola alba
ATCCATAACTTGGTTCATTTCTTGAACATAACTTTATGAAATACTGAGATTTCGCGAGTATTTACGAGATTTTACAAGATATTTTGAGGAGGTCTATCAACATGAAAAAGAACCAACTTGATATGTCCGAACTTATTGATCCTATGGAAGAAAAGCTCTTCAGACGATGTGTTGACATACTGTTGCCTGATACTCCGTCAATATTTATGAGCCAGTAGTCAAAACCTTTTCATGCATCTATCTGTCCCGATCTGACCTCGCCTGTTTTTTCATTCCAGGCAACTGTAGCTTTTGCTCTTGCACCGCCTGCCATAGAACCTATCACCATCAACTGCATTTTTGCCTGCTTCCGCATCGGACAAAACTGTGCTACTTTTTCGGAAAGCACTTGCGAAAACAAGTTTTGTCATATCGGTAACATCGACTTCACCCGTTATCTGCATAGGTCCGGCAGACGGAACATATTCAAGCGCTCCCATGCCGCGTTTGCCTGTATAACACAACCTTTCAATAGGAGTAAAAGACTCGGGAGAACGCCCTTGACCTGCAAGTCATTTGTCAATGACAGCATTACCGAATTTGTCAGGAAGAGAATCAGCCAGAAGACCGGGAATACCGTGAAATGCTTCAACATGGCTGAGCTCGGGGAATGAATATACCCTATTGGATAAAGGCATTTTAAACGGTGAAAGTTCTATTCCGCTGGTCAGAAACTTTTTGTCATATTCAAAGCTAGCCGAAACATCATCTGCACCCTGATGAACAAACCCTATGCGAGTTCCCAAAAGGTACACTTCTGCCGTTTCTATCATTTTTCATCGCCCCATTTCCAGTCATCATCGTTTTGTTTGCGTTTTCTTGCACGCTTTTTAGGAGTGTTGTTTTCAACATAGTAGGAAGGACGTTCCTGAGGATCGGGTATCAACAAATCCAGTTTTTCCTCAAGTTCCAGTGCTTTGAGCAGCTTTATAAGGTTTATCAGACCGATATCGCTGCCATTTTCAAAACGCGCAATAGTACCTACCGATACCATTGACTTTTCTGCAAGTTCTGTTCTTGTCATCGGAAAATCTATGCGATATTGCTTGAATCTTGAAGCAAGCTCTGCAGCAATGGCTTTATTTTGCAGCTCTTTGTTTATTTTCATAACGAACGCTCCTCTTATATGCTTGTTGATATCATTATACTGCGTTTATATATAAAATACAATATGTTATTTATTAACTTTGATATTTAGATATAAAATATTATATATTGTATTTTATAAATATGCTGTGTATTGCTTTTTATATGTATTATATCTCATGTTTATTATCATGCAGATATTGGTATTGACCAATCATTGGCTTCTATTTAAGGTGTCTAAAATTTAGACAGTAATAAAACCTGTCGTTTCATCATAACTTCGCTACATTTTCACCTCATTTCAAAATCAAACACCAGATATTTCTCTAATACTTGAAATACTCTTTCCAAAAACAAAAGATAATTCAAAGAGAAACAAAGTGATACCATATGAAACTTTATGGAAAGCAACTTTTGGAGTGAGGAGCGTACCAACGAACGGAGAAAGTTGCTTGCCGATGCCCGTCTCAAAAGAAGATCCTGGCACTGCCTTTATGTCAGTGTCAGGATCTTTTTCTTGTCGTGCAATAGCCATCGATACTAGTTAAATGAATTTCGTATATTTGTCTCACTCACATTTTCCAGTCTTGATAGCTATACTCCATTTTCCACCTTTTGAAAATTCTCTTGTTTTGATCAGGTGTCCTTTTTTCAGGAGTTTGATGAGCTTTTCATCATACTTTGACTTATTAGCCTTATAGTCCTCTTCTGATACAGTCAGTTCATTTCTCAGCGCTATTGTCGCACAGTAGTCCTCGCTGTAATCCTTTGCGCCGATCTCTTTAAGTGCTTTTGCAAGGGTTTTTGCCTTAACATTGTTTTTCTTGAAATACTTTACGCCGGTATACTTGTTGTATGTATTATCGTCATAGTAGAAAGTTACATTGTCTTCGCCGTAAGCGGTCTTCCCTGTTTTGCTTTTCTTTTTCAGGTAATTTGGTCTGACAACGGCATATATGTCCTTGCTGCCCCATGTCACTGTGGATATGGTGACCTTTCTTGTTGATAAACTATTACCACTGCCCTGATTTCCGCCGATATAGCTTATTTTATTACCGTCTCTCTTCAAATATATGGCTACATGGTGTGTGGTTTTCTGATGATCAAAATCGAAGAAAATGATATCGCCCTGTTTCAAATCATCAACTTTCTTTACTAAAAACGCGCCTTTTTCCTTGACAAGAGAGTTATAAAGGCTCTGACAGCTTCCATTGGTCGGCAGAACACTCGTAGGTATGCCGGCTTCGCGTGCGCAAGAGCTGACAAAATCAGCACACCATTGTTCTTTCGCTCCCAGCTGAGCACCGGTCTTGCCTTTCTGTGCCTGGGCAACTGCAGCGATATCAAGACGGTAGTTTCTTGACAGCTTGTAGTTAGTATTGAAGTTACTGTTGAGCAGCTGTGTTGCCTGTGCAGTTATGACATAACTTGAAGTCATAACACCGGTCTCTGTGATGACGGGCGAAGCCGCAGCTAATAAAGCAAGTGCTGTTGCCAAAACTGTACAACTAAGTTTTTTTATCGAATTCATTGATAATACCTCCTCAAAATATCTTGTAAAATCTCGTAAATACTCGCGAAATCTCAGTATTTCATAAAGTTATGTTCAAGAAATGAACCAAGTTATGG
>NZ_FOKQ01000095.1 GCF_900112155.1 Hominimerdicola alba
ATTACTAACTTTCGCATCGTCAGTATTTACATTCTACACTGAGGTGTTCTTTTTTGCAACCCCTTGATTTGTTTGGTTACAGGAAGCTCCATTTCATCATAGTCTGATTCAAATTGTTCATCGTTTTCTTTCACGGCATCAATATATTTTTCTGCATATATATGCTAAAATAAAACTGAGCCACTTTGGCGCAAAATGATAATAAAAAAGTGAGCCACCAAAACAAAAATCCTGTATAATAAGAGAAGCTTATGTACAGGAGGAACAAGGAGTGGCAATAGCAATGGAGATCTATGAAAAGATCAGATATTATCATGAACATACTGATTACAGTCAGCGTAAGGTGGCACAGATGCTGGGTGTATCCCGAAATACCGTCAAGAAGTATTGGGAAGGACAAACTGTTCCTTGGGATCGTAAGCCCGGAAGCGGCAGAAAAAATGATGTCATTACTAATGAGGTCAGGATATTCATAATAAGCTGCCTTGAAGCGGACAAAACGGCACCTAAAAAGCAGCGTCATACTGCACGCAGGATATATGAGAGACTCGTATCCGAGCTTGGATTTGAAGGCTGTGAAGCGTCTGTGAGACGTGCTGTAGTCGAGCTTAGAGGAAGGATAAGCAACGTATTTGTTCCTCTCTCCTATGAGCCTGCTGAGGCTATACAGGTAGACTGGGGCGAGGCGACGATCGTACTTGCCGGGGTAAAGCAGAAGATACAGATATGGTGTATGCGCGAGTGTTTCAGCGGAGATATTTTCGTCACCGCCTTTTATCGTCAGAATGAGGAGAGCTTTTTAGAAGGCATTGTAAAGGGTCTTGAATATTTTGGTGGAACTCCCCGAAAGATCATCTTTGACAATGCAAGAGTTGCGGTAAAGGAAGGCTTCGGTCATCACGCTAAGGCAACAGATAAGTACCTGGCATTGTCGGCTCACTATTCGTTCAGACCGGTGTTCTGCAATCCTGCGCAGGGACATGAAAAAGGTCTTGTGGAAGGTCTGGTAGGATTGGTAAGAAGAAATTTCTTTGTGCCGATACCGAAGATATCTTCCGTCGAAAATCTTAATGCTCAGCTGCTTGAATACTGTCATAAGTACAGGAACCATAGGATTTCCGGAAAAAGCATGACCGTCGGAGAAATGTCTGAAAACTGCGGTGGGCATTGGATACCTCTGCCGCCTTATCGGTTCGATACATCCAATACCATTCAGGTAAAAGCCGATGACTTTTCGCTTGTGAAGTTTGATCACAACAAGTATTCCGTCCCGTATCGGTACAGCTCAAAAACGATAACTGTCAAAGGCAGCGGCAACAAAGTTAGAATGATATGCGACGGAGATATTATCGCTGAATATGAACGTGATTATCGTCACAATCAAACTCATTACTGCCTTCCTTTTCCTCAGATAGATAAGCTTCTCTGCGGCTGCCGGGACGCTTCTGAAAAGGCTTGGTATTGATGACTTCAAGGCGTTCTGCAACAGCATCTTTGACTTCTGCAAAAGAGTAAAATTTGCGTTCACGCAAAACAGCGGTTATCCAAGTCGTTGAGAAACCAACGGAGCGTTCAACGAGCCCTTTATCCTGCGGCTTGCGTACACGAGCTGGAACAATGGCAGTGCCGTAGTATTCAGCAAGTTCACGGTAGCTTTCATTCAGCTGCGTCTCATAGCGAGTATTCGCAGTCACACCTGTCTTTAGATTTAATGTTAAGAGGCAGTTAATGTAAAGTCAGCCATTACAAGGCGGTTTTTATTAGCATCGCATCAAAACTGACTTTACATTAACAAGAGA
>NZ_FOKQ01000096.1 GCF_900112155.1 Hominimerdicola alba
CCCGATGAAAACCAAAACTGCGCAGTAAGCGAATTGTCGAGCAGTTTTGAGGAAGAAGAATCGGCAGTCACAATGAATATGTAGAGGTGAGAAAATGAAAAAGAAAAACGAATACAAACCGTCAGATAAGTCTATGCTGTACATCGCTTACGGCTCGAACATCAACCTTACGCAAATGGCATTCAGGTGTCCGCATTCAAAGGTCATAGGTTCAGCAATGGTCAAAGGCTGGGAGTTGGAATTCCGTGGTGTCGCAACTATTGTCCCAAAGCCGAATACAGAAGTTCCGGTACTGCTGTGGGAACTTGATCCGAGAGATATTCCTGCACTCAACCGCTATGAGGGATTTCCTCATCTGTACAGACAGGAAGATATACCTCTTGAACTTGACGGAAAGCAGGTCATTGGCATGGCGTACCTTATGAACAGAGGACAGATATCTCCTCCGACACAAGGGTATTTACAGACGATATGGGACGGCTATAAGGCGAACGGTATGGATACAAGCTATCTGATAGAAGCCGCATCAAGGTCTTATGATTTTGCTTCGGATATTAATATCAAGTATTCACAGGATCTTGATGAAGAGGAATATGAGGACTTTGACATTATCGATGATAGCAGTCTTGATGATGATATACAGATGAGTTTCAAACTTTAAGGAGGCAGAAATGAAATACAAAGGATTTTATATCGACATATCCCCCGACGATCACATTATCCGAAGCGACAGCGACGGAAATAATGTGGTCTGTCGGGGGTTTTTGTTTTCGGTGTACACTGATGAAGAGCGTACAGAAAAGTTCGATGAGTTCTCAGCGGCTGTTGGGTTTGAGATACTGACCGACAGCATAGAAGAAGCCGAACAGTTTGCTAAGGACGTGGTTTCATGTGAGGATAAGGCTTTTCACAACAATCAGCAGGATATAACGATGGGAGGTACAGCATTATGAATGAGGAAAAGTTAACGATCAATCTACCCTATCTTGAAAGAAAGGCTGAAAGTTTCACTACTCATGAATACATCATTGAAAAGGCTCTGCCTGTAAGTAATTACAGGTTCAGACAGATAACGGAAAGTCCGATGAAAGATCATAAGGAAATTCGTGACAACCTTGACAGTATGTACTACGACGGCTTACAGTACCATTGTTTGCTGATATACGATAAAGAGAACGGCGATGGACTTCTGGTCGAAAGCGAGGGTTATGAATATGCGAGATATGCACAGTATGTTCCGCAGGCAAAGCTGATATGGGAGCAGTTTGCAAAGAACCATGCTCATGAGATCAGACTTTGCTGTCCACTGGAAATCTATCATAATATCAGCGATTATCCACGCGAATTTTGCATTGCGGATAACGCAGAGATGGCAAAGTATGCAGATGATATCAATATAGGCATTCGGGAGAATGATCTGCCTGAAGAATGTGAGCGAGGATTGATGCACTGGTATCATCCCGAAAGTATTGATGATGAGCTGGACAACAAAGTTTTTTCAGCACATTGCTCCGTGGAGGTAATAGGCGGAGAACTGACAGGAGTTATAACGATAAAGGTGATCGGAGAACTTTCAGAGGATGCAATGGCAAGGTTCATAAAATACTGTTCTGGACAGCTGAGTGACGGCTGGGGTGAGAGTTTAGAACAAAAATATCTCAAGACCGATGCAGGCGAAATAAATGTCAGCTTCTGGAACAGCGGTGATGACTGGCAGCTTTTGCCCGAAAAAGACTATCTAGACAG